>DATLNB010000049.1:0-127615 GCA_035536995.1 Chthoniobacterales bacterium
AACGCCATCCACTCATTGACGGAAATTCTGCATCGAATGGAAGTGAGTGAGATCGAGCCGCGGGACACTGTGGACCGCGCGTTGCACCGCGTCCTGAGCTTCGAGCCTGCAGACTTCGCAGAAGAAGATGGTCGGATCGTCATGCGAGTGAAGCGTGGGTTTCTCTGGCGCGACCAGGTTTTGCGGCCCGAAGAAGTGGTCGCGAAGCGCTTCAGCTAGTCGTCTCCACCCGCGTTTAAGCCCTCATCGGTCCCGGGATTTGGCTCTGGGAAAGGGCATGGAAATTGCACTTACGCCTGGGCCAAACCCGGTTTGCTTTGACGGGAACTAATCTCAACCCATGACACGAAGAAAAGTAGTCGGAATCGATCTCGGCACGACGTTTTGCGCCATTGCCCACATCGATATCTACGGCAAACCCCAGATCATCCCCAACGCCGAAAGCGAGCGGCTGACGCCATCGGTTGTCCTCTTCGATGGCCCTACAGTCGTTGTCGGCACCCTGGCGAAAAATAACTCGATCGCGGAAGCAGAAAAAATCGTCGATTTCGTGAAGCGGGAGATGGGCAAACCCAAGGAACAATTTTCTCGTGAGTTTAACGGCAAGGTCTACTCCGCCGAGGAGCTTTCCGCACTGATCCTGCGAAAGCTAAAGGCGGATGCGGAAAAATATTTAAAAGAACCGGTGACGGACGCGGTCATTACCGTTCCGGCATATTTCAACGACGCCGAGCGCACCGCGACCATCACCGCCGGCCAGCTCGCGGGTCTCAACGTGCTTCAGATCATCAACGAGCCAACGGCAGCTGCGGTCGCTTACGGCCTCGACAAGCTGGACGAAGACCAGACGGTTTTCGTGTTCGACCTTGGCGGCGGCACGTTCGACGTCACGATCATGCGGATCCAGGGGCAGGGCATCCAGATGCTGGCCACGAACGGCGATCATCGGCTCGGGGGCAAGGATTGGGATGACGTCATCGTGAACTACGTGGCGGAAGAATTCGATCGCGCGCATGGCGAAAATCCGCTACTCGATTTAGAAAGTTACCAGGACCTCCAAAGCCGCGCCCTGGCTGCGAAGATTCAGCTATCAACACGTCCGCGGACCGCGCTGGTTCACAGCCACAACGGCAAAAGCGTGAAAGTCGAACTGACCCGGGAAGAGTTCGAGCTCAAGACCCGGCATTTGGTCGAGAAATGCAAAACGATTTGCGAAATGGTCCTCCAGGAAGCGCAAATGCAGTGGACTGACATCGACAAGGTTCTGCTCGTTGGCGGTATGACCCGGATGCCGATGGTGCGGGAAATGGTCGCCAACCTTTCCTCGTTGCCGCTGGTGGACGATGTCAACCCGGACGAAGCCGTGGCCGTCGGCGCTGCCGTCCAGGGTATTCTCTCTTTGCTGAAGGAAGAAGATACGACGGGCGAGAGAACGTTGTCGGAGAACACGAGGCAGCAGTTTTCCTCGCGTGAAGGCGGCCTCATCCAAGTCACCAATATCACTTCCCACACTCTGGGGGTCGTCCTTTGGGATGAGGCCCATCTCGAGGAATACGTCTTCCCGATGATTCGGAAAATGACCGCGATTCCGGCGACTGCGAAAAACTCATTCGGAACCGCGAGCGCAAATATGCAGCGCGCGGTGGTCCGCATTGTTGAAGGCGAAAGCACGCTCCCGGCGGAGTGCACCCCACTCGGGCTGTGCGACGTCGAGCTGCCAGCCTTCCTGCCCAAAGGTTCCCCGGTCGAGCTGACTTACGAATACAACGCGAACCAGGTGCTGGAAGTGGCGGTTAACGCCTCCGGCAATCAGGCGAAAGTAAGAATTGAGCGGAATACCGGCCTGGCCCCGGATGAGGTAGAACGCGCTACGAAGGGCCTCGGCGCTATCGCCGTCCAGTAAGCATGATGCAACTGGAGGAGCGATTTCCGATTCCGCTCCCGGACGACCCTTACAAGTGGGACGGATGGAGCAAATATAAGTCCCCGAATTTTTACGAGCGACTTTGCCTCGATCCCCTGGCGAATCCGAGCAACGAGCTGATCGAACAGCATTGCCGCGAGCTGATGCGGTGGTGGCAAAAGAAGCTTCCACTCAAGAATCAGCCGAGCAATCCACTCGCCCAAATCCTTCGCCCCGGTCTCGACGAATCTTCCCGCTACCTGACGGAGGCGCGAGTCGAGTTGCTCGACCCGGCTCGGCGGCAGCGACTCGATTCCGAGCTGGCCGCGCAGGCCAATGAACAAGCGGTCATCGAACTCCACAAATATCTCACCTTTGCCCTCGCCGATGGATTCCTGACGCCGGAGGAAGAGAAGAGTCTCCATCGCTTCGGCGCCGAACACGGGCTTCAGCCAGAGCAAATCGAGGAGTATATCGAGGCAGAGCTGAAAGACAGCGGCGCTCGCCGCGCCCCCGTGAACGGCGCGGTTACGACCACACCTGCGCCCGCAGCGCGGGACGCGCGCCCGAGACGGACGAAATCCCTCGATCCCAAGGAAGATTTTCTCCGGATGCTGCGCTTGAGCGGGCTGGATAGCGATGGAATGGCGGACGAAACCCGGGATGCCTTTGTGAACATGGCCGAGAACCTCGGGATCGAAGCCGATGAAGCCGAGGACCTCGTCGATCAGTACCTGGAGGAAGCGGACCAACTGTCGGAGCCAGCCGCGACTCCGGCGCCGCGGGTTATGGTTGTGCATCAACCAGCAAAGCAGACCCATCATCAAGCGCCTGCCGCGCCTGAGCCCACACCGGCCGTCGTTCAATCGGATCCGCAACGCTTTTCCAACTACGTGAATTCTGTTGGGAGCCAGATGTTTTTCATTCCATCCGGCGAATTTGCGATGGGCAGCGAGGCTCCAGATGCTGGGCCAACCGAACGCCCGGTCACGAAAGTGACCTTGAGCCGATTTTACATGTCACGTCACCTCGTTACCAACGCGGAATACGAGCAATTCGACCCCAGCCACGCCCGGAAACGAGCGCCCGGGGCGACGGACCGCCATCCAGTTGTCTATGTCAGCAGTCTCGAGGCAATCAAGTATTGCCAGTCGCTTTCCACGCGGGAACGAAAGAAATACCGGTTACCGACCGAGGCCGAATGGGAGTACGCCGCGCGCGGCACGGACGGGCGGAAATACCCCTGGGGAAACCACGAACACCGCGGTGATCTCGCGAATTTCGCCGACCGCAACACCGTTTTCGCCTGGAGTGACCGTGAGATTGATGACGGTTATCCCGAGAGCTCACCCGTTGGCGCGTTTCCGTACGGAGCCAGCCCCTACGGGATTGAAGACATGGCCGGGAACGTCTGGGAATGGTGTTTCGATTACTTCGAGCCTTATCGCGGGGTGGCCAAAGTGAATCCGCATGGACCGACGTCGGGAGCGAAACGCGTCTATCGAGGCGGCAGCTGGAAGTCCCGCTTCAACAGCCTGCGCGCTACTACCCGCAACTCGAACGTGCCGAATTACTCCTGCAACGATCTGGGTTTCCGGATCGTGTGTGAGTGCGAGTAGGTTCGCGTACAACAAAAAGGCGTTCGCCGAAGCGAGCGCCTTCTGAAAAATCTGGCCGGAGACGCCGGTTTACGAAGGATTGAACCGGAATTTCGTGCGGCCGCGTTTGGCGTTGGCCTTGGCTTTGCGGCGGCTCTTTTGGTTCGGAGTCTCAAATGCCCGCAGACGGCGGACTTCCTCGAGAATCCCTTCCGCATCGAGCTTGTTTTTGAGCCGCTTCAGCGCCCGGTCCACCGGCTCGCCTTTACGAACGATCACTTCAGGCATGGTAGTTTCCTCTTTTCCAAATCTCCGGTTCGACCGGTAGGAGCCGAGCCTACTCGGGGGCGCGACGGGCGTCAACTAGTGTGAATAAGTTTCGCCAGATTTTAGCCCGGCCGACCGTTCGGAGGGAATGCGGGCCAGGTCCAGATCTGCACTTAACTCACTCGTCCGGTAGCGGTTGTGGCTTTTTCAGCAATCTCGCGCCGCAGGCTGGAAGTGCTTCCCCCCCGAGCCCGGGTCCACCAAAGAACAATCGGCGCGGCGATGAAAATCGAGGAGTACGTGCCGACCGCCACGCCAATGATGATGGCCAGTGAAAAGTCGCGCAGAACCGAGCCTCCAAGAAAGAACAGACAGACGATCGGAATCAGCGTGACCGTACTGGTCAGGATCGTCCGGCTCAGTGTCTGATTGATACTGTCGTTCATGATCTGCTCGATCGAGCCCCGCTTCGTGCTGGCGAGGCCTTCCCGGATACGATCATAGACGACAATCGTATCGTTGATCGAGTAACCGGCGATGGTGAGGATGGCGCCGACCATGGTCAGGCTGAGCTCGCGTCCGAGGAGCGAGAAAACTCCCACGGTGATGATGACGTCATGCAACACCGCGATGATCGCCCCGATCGCAAATGACAATTCGAAGCGGAAAGTTACAAAGATCAGGATGCCCAAAAGGCCGAGCCCGAGCGCGATCAGGGAATTCTTGGCCAGCTCACCGCCTACGAGCGCTCCAACACGCTCTGAGCCCTCGAGGTGGAACTGCGCATTGGGCATCGACTGCGGCAATTGTTGTTTGACCTGGTCGCTCGTATTTAACGGCGTCCGGACGGTGATGTAATACTTGCCGCCCTGATTCGACTCCTGGATGGAGGCGTCGTGGATGTTCATCGTTTCCACGACTCGCCGGACTTCGCCGACATCGATAACGTTCGGAGAGCTTAGCGTCACCAGATCGCCCCCCTTGAAATCGACCCCGAAATTCCGTTCGCCCTTGATGTAAAAGGAGACTGCGCCTGCGGTCATCAAGGCCAATGAGCAAAGCACCGCGGGGAGGCCCTTCCCGAGGAAATTGATGTGCTGGGGTGAGATCAGATGCAGCATTTTGACCTTCTTGATCCTGCCAGTATCAACGAACCAGCCGAGCGCATTGCGCCCGACGATCAACGCCGTGAAGAGGGAAGCGAGAATGCCCAGGGTGAGCGCGATGGCGAACCCGCGGACGGGCCCCGTCGCCTTCCAAAAAAGGATCGTAGCCGTGATGAGGGTGGTGACGTTGGCGTCGAAAATGGAGCTGAACGCCTTCTGATAAGCGGCCTGGGTCGCGACCTGCAACGATTTGCCCAGCGCGAGCTCCTCTCGAAGCCGTTCGTAGATGAGAACGCTCGCATCCACCGCAAGGCCAATGGTCAGGATAATGCCCGCGATACCGGGGAGGGTAAGCACTACGCCGCCCGGGATTAATTGGAACGACCCAATCAAAAGAATGATGTTCACCAGCAGCGCGATGCACGCGATCACGCCGGTAAAACGGTAATAGAGCAGCACGCAAACGAGCGTGATCACAAGGCCGAGGAGACCGGCGAAAATGCTGGATCGAATCGAGTCCAGACCCAGGGTGGGGGAGACGCTGCGTTCTTCTTCGATGCTAACCGGGGTTTGGAGCGGGTTCTCCAGGACGCTCGCGAGGCCACGCGCTTCCTGTTCCGAGAACCGGCCACTGATCTGGGCGTTCCCGCCATAGATCGCATCGCGAATGACCGGCGCGGATTGAATCACGCCGTCGAGCACTATGGCGAATCGGAAGCCCTTGGACTTCTCAGTGATCTCGCCGAAAAGCTTCGCCCCTTCGCTGTCAAATTGGAGCTGTACACCCCAGCCTTCATTTCCGAAGTAGGCGTTCGATCCGCTGACCCGCTCCCCACCGAGGTCCGCCTTCTTTTTCACCAGAAGACGCTCACTCTCCGGCTTCCTCCCGTTCTCGTCCGGTTGAGGCGTGTGGGTCTCGATTTTGTACTCCGGCGGAACGACCTCGCTGCCAGCGTCGATCGCCCGGAGCCGTTCGCCGTTATCCGGATAAACCAGGCGAAACTCCAGCTTCGCGACCTGGGAAAGCTGCTGACGCGCTTCCTGGATCCGCTCCGTGCTTAACCCCGGGATTTGAACATTAATTCTGTCCTTGCCCACCGGACTAATGATCGGCTCCGTGCCGCCAAACTTATCGACGCGCTTCCGGATTACCTCGACTGCCTGGTCGAGCATGGCGGGCGTAACCGGTTTTTCCGGCGTGCCCTGGAGTTTAATCAGGAAGGAAGTGCCGCCTTTGATGTCGAGCCCGAGCGGAATTTTTTTCTCGGGCGGATAAATCATGATGATGCTCATCCCCACCGCGATGGCCACGAGGACGAACGCCAGGATCCGTTTGCGAGCGCCGTAATCGGTCGCGAAATACCAGCCGAAGAGGCCGAGCCAAACGAGCTCGACCAGGAACATTATTCCGGGACTCATGGGGTGGGCTTCATGACGTTGGTGACGGCCGTTTTCTCCATTTCGAGCTTCACGTTATCCGCCACTTTTACGATCACTGTAGTGTCTTTGACATTGGAGATGAGGCCGTGGATACCCGAAGCGGTGACCACGCGGTCCCCGGTCTTAAGCGCGGCCACGAGGCGGGCCTGCTCCTTCTGGCGTCGCATTTGTGGGCGAAGCATCACGTAATACATGATGATGAAAATAAAAACGAAGGGGAGCATGCCGAGCAGCCCCGACCCCGCCGCGGCAGGTGTAGGCGCCGGCGCTTGCGCGAGAAAAAGAGAAAACATGACTTGGAAGGTGTTGTTCGTGGTCGGGCCAACCTCTGGCACCAAAACCGGACGAGCGGATTCTTATTGAGCACAGGGACAGGCGAAAAGCAAGGGATGCGGCAGTCTGTGTCCAAGCGCTTACTGCGAAGTTACTGGATCAGCTCAGCCCAACACGGCTCTTCGAGTTGCACGGCTGCGTCATCAATCTCGCTCCGGTTAATTTTTTCGAATTTATCGGACACGTCGCTCCATGCTCGCAGCGAGAGGGTGATGCGGTCGCCCGGCGCAAGCCGCGCCGCCGGCGTCAGCACGTTGTCGCGCATGCTTTCCAAATAAACGAGCGATTCGAAGGAGTCTTTCGCGCCGCCGTCCGCCGGTAATACGTCAACCAGGTGGAGCGCGAGAATATGGTCTCGATAGGGCACCGTCCCTGGACGCGGAACATTGGAGACAGCCTGCACAGTCGCGGTTGCGGTTACGGTCTCGCCGGATTTGGGCACAAAGAAATTCGCAGGTTTTGGTTGGCCCAACTGCATCTTGAGCAATTTCCAATCGCCAAAGGCCAGCTCACGCGTCGCGAATTGCCAGATCACCAATTTCTTTCCTGCGAGGCGGTCGTGTCCGCGGGCCAACTCCCGGCTAAGGATTTCGCGGGTGGCAAAGGCCGCGTCGCTGTTGCGCAGGATACAATCGAGCGGCTGGGCCAGGACGCGACTCAGGTGTTCCGCAAATCCGGCTGATTCGCCCCAGCCCAGGGCGCCGAGCGAGTAGATGTTTGAGAAGCTGTCGCCAAGCAGAAGTACTTCGGCGGCCTTGCTCGCACGCCATGGTCCGCCTTTTGCCGATACCGGATGGATCGTGACCGGTTCAGGAGGAAAAACCTGTTGCCTCTCGGGCAGCTTGAGCATGCGAGCGATGTCCCCTGTCCCGGTGATTTCCTGAGCGAGAGGATCGCCGGCAATTGGAACAGCGCCGGGACGGACAAACTGGGCAAGCTCTTGAGCAACGAATTCCATGGTTTCTGGCCGCCAGTGCGTATCGCTGCGCAAATAGAGCGATCGATCCGGACTTGCCGCTTTTCGTGCGGCGAGCCGCGGTAGCGGGTCGAACACCCGAACGCTTTTTTCCTCAAGGGATTTTTTAAATTCGGAAAATGAATCATTCTGGAAAACGCTCTCGCGCGGCGCTCGCGGAGAAAGCCTCTCGCCATCTACGCCGGGCTTCATTGGGACCGGGACGACGATGAGGTCGATTCCACGTGCGCGAAGCTGGTCCCGGAAGTCGGTAATCGCCTTGAGCGGGTCGGGCTGGACACCAGCGTGCTCGCGATGGAGGGCAATCGCGGAGTCCAGAAACGAGGGGCCAGTGATGTAGTCAACATCCGGCCGGTAAAAGAGCCACCCGTCTCGACCCAGATAAACCTGTTCGTTTCCAGCACCCAGCTTCTCGCTGAGCAGCCATTGGACGCGGGGAAGAAACCATTCCGAAACAACGGATTGAGTTTCCATCTCTTTCTCGGCTGCTTTCAGCTCGGACCCGCGCGGCAGTAATCGCCAGAGCTCGTGTGCGCTCCGTGCCGCCTTGATTTTTTCCCAGGAGGGATACGCCTTGAAGAGGTTGAAGGTGCCCAGCCGGGGACTGCCGCCCGAGCTTCGCATTTCCGAGGCGAACTGGATCGCTGGGACTGATAAAATTGTGAGGAGGAAGGCGAGAATCAGTACGATCCGCGTCCCTGACGAGTAAAGCGTGTTCTTGAGCGCCAGCTCGGCCTCTTCCTCCCGCGAGACCTTTCGGTGCGTTTCCGGCGTCGGCTCGCTGTAACGAGGCAGCGAGTGCGTCGGCTTGAGCGGCTCGTCGTGGCCTACCGGAATATCAGGTTCGTTCGACACGGTCGGTTTCTAAAAGATGAAATAGATAAAGGGGTTGTATTCCTGGGTGGCGAGAACGACGAGGGCGAGCCAGCCAAGCGCGAAACAGCAAGCGGTTTTGGGCAACGTCATGTGTTGCGTCCAATCCCATGTCTGCTTCCCGGCCCAGACCACGACCGCCGCCAGACCCATGGAGAGGAGGTAATACGGTTTGTAAAAGATACCGCCTAGGAGCGCCGCCCCCGGCTGCGCTTCACCAAAACCAAACATGCTGGCGAAATAAGCCAGCGCACGGGGCAGATCCGCCGCTCGGAAAAAGACCCACCCGAGGAGAACAATAAGGAACGTGAACGCGATCCGAAGAGGCCGCGGCAGGTTGTGATAAAAACCTTCCCGGCCCTGGCTCCGCTCAAACGCAAGCATGCCGCCGTGAAGACCGCCCCAGATGACGAAGTTCCAGGACGCGCCGTGCCAAAGGCCTCCGAGGAGCATCGTCAGTGTAAGATTAATGTAGGTGCGTCGTTTTCCCTTCCGGTTCCCGCCGAGCGGCACATACAGGTATTCCCGCAGCCACGTGGAAAGCGAGATGTGCCAGCGGCGCCAGAAATCGGTGATCGACTCGGATCGATACGGTGAATCGAAATTTTTCGCGAAAACGAACCCGAACATGAGCCCGAGCCCGATGGCCATGTCCGAGTAACCGCTGAAATCGAAATAGATTTGGAATGAATAGCCGAGCGCGCCGAACCACGCGTCCACAGTATTCACAGAGCCCGCGTTGAAGGCCACGTCCGCTACCTTGCCGCATGGGTTCGCGATCAGGATTTTTTTCGCGAGTCCGAGCATGAAGAAGGCAACCCCGCGGGCAAATTTGTCCATCGTTAGCCGGCGGTGTTTCAGCTGCTCAGCCAGGAAGGAGAACTTGAGGATCGGCCCAGCAACCAGATGCGGGAACATCGAAACGAAACAGGAGAAATCGATGAAATTGGACATCGCTTCTGCTTCGCCGCGATAAACGTCGATGGTGTAGCTCAGGGCTTGGAACGTGTAGAAGCTGATCCCGAGCGGAAGAACGACCCGGAAGAAAGTGTCGAACTGGGCGTGCTCGAGTCCGAGCGCCTGGATGAGCTGATTATAACTTTCGACGCCGAAGTTGAAGTATTTGAAGAAGCCGAGCGTTGCCAGATTCAACACGACCGAAATCAGGATCGCGCGGCGTTGAGTGGAGGACCGCTGTCCGCGCAGGGGAAGGGCGCGGACGGGCTTGCGCCAGACGCGCCAGAACCGCCAGGTATCGTGCGCGATGATCAGGCTGACGAGCCAGTCCACGAACGTGGTGGCAAACATCAGGGGCATGAACCTGGGTTCCGCCCAGCCGTAGAAGAAGTACCCCGCGACGATCAGCCACGCGTTGCGCCAGCGTTGGCCGGCTCCAATCAGCAGGTAGTAGCCAAGCAGCGCGAGCGGCAGGAAATAGTATACGAAAATGTGAGAGCTAAAAACCACGCGCTTGTCCCCGAGCTAAACGCCCGGCTGCGAATAAAAACAGCGAGCGCAGTTGAAAGAATGCGTATTAGCGCTACGGGCTTTCAACTCAAATGAGATTTTTCCTCACGCTGCTCGCGTTTACCGGAATCGCCGGTGCCGGCCTAGCCCAGAACGAGGAGCGGAAGTTTGCCGAGAACCTGGCTGCCACCGTCCAGGCGATGGAAAAGAAAAACGCCACCGCTGTCGCTGGCTCAGACGGCTGGTTATTCTTCGGCGGGGATTTGCGACTCCTTTCCCTCGGCCGATTCTGGGGCCAGGACGCCGCCAAAGTCAGCCGCGCGCAAAAGCCCGAGCTCGCCGATCCGCTGCCCGCGATCATCGATTTCCATCAACAGCTGAAAGCGCGCGGCGTTGAACTCCTCGTGGTCCCTGTTCCGCCGAAGGCGGCAATTTACGCCGACAAACTCAGCGGAGGCCTCGAGGTCCAGAAAAACGATCCCGCTCCGGGGCTTCGCCAATTTTATGAAGAGCTCGGGCGTGCAGGTATCGATTTCCTGGATTTGAGCGCCCTCTTCATCCAGAACCGCGATAACACGCGCGGCCCGGTATATTGTAAAACCGACAGCCACTGGTCGGGGGTCGGCTGCGCTCTTGCCGCGCAGGGCATCGCGGAAAAAATCCGGGGGAAACTTCAGGCGCCAACTCGTAAGGAATACGCCGCCGAATGGAAAGAGACTGAGATTACCGGGGACCTTGTCACGCTTTTGTCTGCTGACGCGCCCACGGTCGGCAAAGAAAAAATCGCCATTCAACGGGTGACCGAGAAAGACAGCGGCGCTCCTGTCGCGGTCGATGCGAACAGCCCGCTGCTTATTCTCGGGGACAGCCATACTTTGGTTTACCGGGACTTCCTGGGTGAGCGAGCCGGACTTTTGGACCAACTCGCGTTTCAACTGGGTTTTGCCCCGGATTTGATTGGCACCCGTGGCTCGGGTGCGACCCCGGTCCGGATAAACCTGTATCGCCGCAGCCTGAAGGAGGCTGGTTATCTGGCGAAAAAGAAAGTGATTATCTGGTGTTTCGCAGCGCGGGAATTTACCGAGACGACCGAGGGTTGGGCGAAGGTCCCGGTCGCGAAATAATTTCTCCTAAGCGCGAAGCATCGGCGTTGACGCTTGATGCTTGACGCATGCGGCAATGACTGGAAAGCGTTTGCCGTGTTCCATGGTGCGAAACGACTGACTGCGCTCTCCGTCTGCTGGCTGCTGAGTGCCTTTCCGCTGGCAGCGGATGACGCTCGACCACCAGCGCAGCAAAACCAGCCGCCGGCAGAGGGCGTCAAAGTCGTGATCCTCGGCGATTCACTCGCGCTCTGTGGTTTCGGCCAACGGCTTGATCAGCGTTTCCGGAAGAGTCCGCATGTAAACGCAACTTTCACCTACATCGCCTGCGGGACTAATCCGTTGAGCTGGCTGAAAGAACGCCCTTATTCCCGCATCCAAACTCATTGCGGCTACGTCAGTATTGAGTCGGACTCCGGCTCAGGCCGGGTCAAGGAGGTGCTGGATGTGTATGGGCAGCGGCGGGGTCACACACCAGGCTCTCATACGGTGCCGAAGTTGGAGGATCTGCTTGCCTCTTTACAACCGGACATCCTTATCATGCAAACAGGGACCAATCTGTTCGACCTGTTTCCGGATCACAAAACGGTGAACCCGGGCAGGCACGGGCCGGCGTTACGGAGTTACCTGGCGCCCTTCATTGCCAAAGCCACTACGATCCCGTCGAACCTGCGGAAGGTTTACTGGGTCGCATCGCCTACCTCCGGGCGGGTCTCGAAGGAAATCCAGGATTTCGTCCTGCAACAGACCCGCGCCGAGATCGGACACGTTGCTGAAGTAATCGATAGCCGGACTCTCGTTGCCTATCCCTATCGCCACATGGAGCCGGACAAGGAACATTTTCTTGGGGCCGAAATGGATCAATGGGCTGACGGTGTTTTCGACATCGTCGAGCGCGATCTGGCCAACCAGGCGATCGCTTCGCTGAAGCCGCTGTCCCAAACCGCCCTTGCGCACGGCCCAAAGAATGAGCCGACGCCGCCAGCGGAGCAGCCCAAAGATAAGACTATCGAAATTCGCGCGAAGCTCGTCGCCAAAACGCAGCCGGTGCCGGTAAAAGAATTCTTACCCTACCAGGAGTTTCTCGTTGGATATCTCTATGACGTGGTCCGGGTCGTCGCCGGTGAGTATTCGGAGAAGCAAATTTTGGTCATGCATCCGGCCTACATCAAGCTGGACGAACAGCGACTGGGCCGCTGGCGGATTGGCCGCACTTATCGGCTGCATTTGCGCGAGCTCGAAAACACGGTTTGGAAAACGGTAAAATCGAAGGATGATTCCGGCTTGATCAATCTTCAGCCTTATATCCGGGTCCAGGACGAAAGGAGACATCCCGAACATGCGCGTTAAGAATGATTGGTCGAAACTGCTTCAGCCGTTTTTGCTGCCGCTCGCGTTCGTGGTCGGGATCGGTAGTTTCATACTGGTGGCGGACGGGAAAACGAAGAAGCCGATGAAAGCGGCACCGGATGGGCCCCCGCCGAGCGTGCTGATGATCGGGGATTCTCTTTCGGTCGGGAAATTCGGGGAAGTGTTGCAGGCGCATCTCGCCTTGAAACGGCGCGTCGCGGCCTACGCTTCGTGCGGTTCGTCCCCTGAACACTGGCTGGCCGGCGAACCGGATTTTTTCACCAAATGTGGTTACCGCGAGCGCACCTCTACCTCGGATATCTTCAGCGACTTCGTGAACGGCCACGCGCCGCGGGCGTCCCGGACGCCGAAGTTGGCCGACCTGGTCAGAAAACATAAACCGACAATTCTCGTCGTTCAGCTCGGAACGAACTGGATGGATCGCAACCTCACCGACGAGCAGATGAACCAGTATCTCGGCCGGTTTGTCGATGAAGCGCGGCGCGGGACCGTGGATAAGATCGTCTGGATCGCGCCGCCGGATTCAGCGCGGCTCCGCAAAGTGCAGGGTCGGGTTCATCAATTGATTCGTCGCGCCGCCACCCGGAAGGGATTCGACATCATCGATTCTCGCAACGTGACTCATTACGTCATGGGCAAGACAGGTGGCGACGGCATTCACTATAATAGCGAGTCCTCCGAAGCGTGGGCGCGCGGCATTCAGCGCGAGCTCGACGCGAAACTCGCCACCGGCGTCCGCGAAAAAAAATTCAGCCAGCTGACCCGCGACGACTCGGCGAATTAAACTCTGCCCCGGATCACGGGTCCCGGCTACAGAAAGCCAGTCCGGGTCTGATATCCGCCGACGAATCTCGCCCGGAACTCAGAAAATGTTCCCGCTTCAATTGCCGCCCGGACCTGCTTCATCAGGTTAAGGTAGAAGTGCAGGTTGTGAATGCTCAGGAGTCGCAACCCCAGGATCTCTTCCGATTTGAGAAGGTGCCGAATGTAGGCGCGCGAATAACCACGGCACGCTTCGCACTCGCACCCGTCTTCTACCGGCCCGGTTTGTAAGGTAAATTCGGCATTCTTAATGTTGAGTGTCCCGGTGGCAGTAAAGGCTGCCGAGGTTCGGGCGAGCCGGGTAGGCAGCACGCAATCGAACAGATCAATCCCGCGCGCGACGAGCTCGACCATCTGGGGCGGAGTGCCCAGTCCCATTGCATACCGCGGTTTGCTTTCGGGCAGGTGCGGTTCGCTCCACTCCACCGCCTGCATCATCTCGGGCTCCGGCTCACCCACGCTCACTCCGCCCACGGCGTAACCATCAAAATCCATCGCCGCCAGCGTCTGCGCACTCGAGCGCCGCAGATCTTCAAACGTCGCACCCTGGACAATGCCGAAAACCATTTGGGATTTCGGATTGTGGATTGAGGAAAGATCGGAGCCCGCCTCGTCGTTTCTTTCCGGTATCCGAAATCCCGTATCCGAAATTGCCTTACATCGCTTCGCCCATCGATGCGTCATTTCCAGGCTGCGCGCCGCGTACTCATATTCACATGGCCAGGGAGGGCATTCGTCCAGGACCATCGCGATGTCGCTGCCAAGAACGGCCTGGATTTCCATTGCGATCTCGGGCGAGATGAAGGCCGTCCCGCCATCTACGTGGTTCTGAAACTCGGCGCCCTCCTCCGTGATTTTGCGCAGCTTGGCGAGCGAGAAAATCTGGTAGCCGCCGCTGTCGGTAAGAATGGGTCCATCCCAATTCATGAAGCGATGCAGCCCGCCGAACTTCCGGATCACGTCGAGGCCAGGCCTGACAAACAAGTGGTAGGTGTTACCAAGGACAACCTGGGAATCGAGCTCGCGAAGCTCCCGGGAACTGACTGCCTTGACGCTGCCCTGCGTCCCGACCGGCATGTAGGCCGGCGTTTCGATTACACCATGCCCAGTTTTGAGGCGACCCCGGCGCGCTTTCGTGCTTTTATCGGTCGCCGTCAATTCAAACATTGGCCGCACCTTGGGAAATGATCGAACGCGCCGCAAGCGGCAAATCGTCGAGCCAAAGACCAGCCTGGCGAGGCTACTACTGGGGCGGCATCGTAACGCTTTTTGCCTGGGCGGCCTGGCAAAGATTTTCCCTTCCGTTCCATCCGATTGCTGATCCTGACACGTGGGGTTACCTGGCGCCCGCGTTGAGAAAACTGCTCGGTTTCGACTTTGGCCACACTTATGGGCGGAACTTTGTTTATCCGGGGTTCGTTTATTTGCTCCTACGCGGCTTCGGAGATTTCCGCGCGGTCGTGGTTGCTCAACACCTGCTCGGGCTCGCGGCCGGCGGCATGTTATTGCTCACGTGGCGACGCGTCAGTCTTTTCGTACGAGATTCGCGGCTTAGCAGCGCCGGTCATGACGGATTGGGACTGGCCGCGGCAACAATCTTTCTTTTGGCAGGCGAACCCATTCGGTTGGAGATGCAACTCCGACCCGAAGGGATTTGCGCGTTCGTAATCAGCCTGAATCTCTATTGCGCGATCCAGTTTATGATCGCCTGTTTCGTGGAGAAACGCGGAAGAGCTGTCGTCATCTACGGGATTGCCTCCGTGTTCACGTCGGTTTTACTGGGTTCCCTTAGGCCGAGTTTTGTCTTGAGTGCGATAGTCGCGCTGCTGCCAGTGGGGTTCTTTTTCTTTTGCCGTGGCCGGGCCTGGCAAAAGATTGCGCTGGGCAGCGGTGCTGCGCTCAGCGCGTTCGTGTTGCTCTTGCCCGAGCACCTCCTCAGCCGCCACGACGAAGCGAGGCAGACACTTTTGCCAACCATCCTGTTTCTGTTCAACGCTGATCTGATACGCGATCAAATGGCCGAGGATCTCCAACGTGGTGCGAATGTCCCGTACCCTCGCGATTTGGTGGAACGCGTTCACGAGGCGCTTGGCACCGAGATGCCTAAATCTTCCGCGGCCAGTCCCGGACTTTTTTGGTCACTCGGCTTCGATCCGGATTACCTGATGTACACCGAGGGTTCGATCGACGCGCAATTGCGTCGGGAATTTGATAATGATGTCCCTGCCCTCAGTGGGTTTTATCGATTTTATTACTGGCGGATCTGGCGCGAGAAGCCGCTCCGAGCCGCCCGGAAAATCGCGCGGCAAATGGCGATCTTTTATGGACCAATGTGTCCTGCCTACAATCGGGACAAATCTTTACACCTTGCCAACAAATATGCTCACGGAGCAGCTTCCCTGGGCGCGAAGCCCTATCCCGAGACTTGGTCCGCATACCCGCCAGCGGTGGAGTTTATGCGCCGGCTCGAGTTGCTCGCGCGGAATGCACCGGCCTTGCGGCAGCCAGCTCCTATTCGGATTACGCTCTCTGTCCTATCGGGAATGTACCTGCCAATGCTGTGGGGCACGGCCGCGCTCAGTGTGGTTCTCTTATTTCAGCACAGGCACCGAAGGCGTCTCGGGCCGCTGGCGGCCCTGGTCTTATTCGTTTACGCATACAACGCGGCTTGCTGCCTTGAAGTAGCAATCGTCCATTCCCTGGAAGTCCGCCGCTACCTCATTGTGCAGATGTTCTTTTGCCTCCTTGCGCAATTCCTTGCGCTGCGGCTTCTCTGCGAAACTGTTTTAAAAAAACGAGCTGCGACCGCGTCGTCCTGACAAGGCCAGGATCCCCGCTCGAAGGGCGTCTGATGCCGCAGCAGTGTCCACGGATTTCTCAACCCAACGCTCCGAGGCTGTTCAAGTGATCGCAAGGGGACCTTGTGTTATCTGGAAGGATGTCGGACCCGGTTCTAAACGCGATCGCCAGTGCTACCGAACTTGTGGTCCGGTTTGGCAACCAGGCGGTGCTCGATCACGCTACGGTTACGATTCTCGACGGGGAGCGCGTCGGGTTGGTCGGGCGCAACGGGTCGGGCAAATCGACTTTTCTGCAAATTGCGGCGGGTGTGATGAAGCCGGACGCCGGCGAGTTCAATCGGCGCCGCGATCTCGTCGTCGGGTACATGCCGCAGATGTTCGAGCTCAATGAAGAAGCAACGGTGCACGCCAATATTCTGTCAGGCGCACAGCGAATTCTCGATCTGATAGCCGAGTACGAAGAGGCCCCGGCCGAAAGCACTCGAAGCGCTACCCTTCTCGACCAAATCTCCCACTTCGACGGCTGGAATCTCGAGCATCGGACCAAAAGCTTGATCACAAATCTGCACGCGCCGGATCCCGACCGCATCGTAGGGTCCCTCTCCGGCGGAGAGAAGCGGCGGGTCGCATTGTGCCGCGCGTTGCTGGCCAGACCGGACTTCCTGATTCTGGACGAACCGACCAACCACCTCGATACCGGATCAATCGAATGGCTCGAGGATTTTCTGGCGCGCTATTCGGGCACCTGCCTCTTCGTTACTCACGATCGCTATTTCCTCGATCGGGTGGCGACCCGCGTGCTCGAGCTTTCCCGCGGAAAATTCCACAGCTACGACGGCAACTACACCGATTACCTCATCGCCCGCGCCGAGCGGCAGGCCGTCGAAGAAATGCAGGAGCGGAAGCGCCAGAAGTTTTTGAAGCGCGAGCTGGCGTGGGTTCGAAAGGCGCCTCGTGCCCGCAGGACGAAATCGGTCGACCGCGTGGAGCGTTATTTCGAGATGGCGGGGCAGGACGCGCCTGAAGCCGAGCTTGATGTAGATCTCATCATTCCGCCCGCGCCGAAGCTGGCGAATCGGGTTATCGAACTCCGTGAAGTAGCGATGGAGCTCGGAGGACGCATCTTGTTTGAGAAGCTGTCTCTCAATCTTGGGGCTCAGGAGCGGCTCGGAATTGTTGGACGAAACGGACTGGGCAAATCGACCCTGCTTAAAATCATGCTTCAGGAGTTGAAGCCGGCGCGGGGAGCAGTCGAGATCGGCGCGCGCACCGAGATCAACTACGTCGATCAAAATCGGCTCATGCTGGAAGATTCGAAGACGGTCTGGGAAGAAGTAGGCGAGGGGAGCGAATACGTCCGTCTCGGCGAGGAGAGCGTAACGTTACGCGCCTACCTCCGGCGATTCCTTTTCACGGAGGAGCGCATCAACACAAAAGTCGATCAGCTCAGCGGCGGGGAGCGGAGCCGGGTCCTGCTTGCGAAAATCCTGAAACGCGGGGGAAACGTTCTGATTCTCGACGAGCCGACGAACGATCTCGATCTCGGAACCCTGCGGTTGCTGGAAGAGGCGCTGGTTTCCTTTGGGGGCGCTGTGATCGTGGTGAGCCACGACCGTTATTTTCTAAACCGCGTCTGCACATCAATCCTTGCCTTCGAAGGGGATGGGGTCGTTCGCCGCCACGTCGGCAATTACGATTATTATTTGGAGAAACGTGCGGCAGCCCCGAGCAGCGAGCCCGCATCGGTGAAAAGGGGCGCGATGCCGGTGGCGGTCCCCGGCCCGAAACCAAAGCCGCGCAAGCTGAAATACAAAGAAGAGCGTGAGCTCGCTGGAATGGAATCGGCAATCCTGGCTGCCGAAAGCGAAGTCGCGCGTATTGAAGCTCTTTTCGCGGATCCGGGTTTTTACACGAAGCACGCAGCCGACCTGGCATCGCTGGAGATCGAGTTGACCCGTGCTCGCCATGAAGTGGCGCGGCTTTATTCACGTTGGGCCGAACTGGGCGAGCTTGCGGCAGAGGCCACCTAATTGCGGATGCGGTGGGGCCGGCCCATCCACACATCCACGCCCGGCGAATAATTCGCGTCGATAAGGTCGGCGCTGCTCCACCACGCGCCTGTGCTCGCGATGAGCGATTCATCGCTCAAACGAAACTCGGCTGGCGCCTGCGGCCACGGCTCGTGCCAGATCCGAAAGAGCCGCCGACGATTTCTTTGTTCGGTGAACGCAGTGTAGCGCTCGAGCATGAACTCCGAACGCGATCCGCGTTCGCACGGCTGCCAGTCTTGCGCGCAAACCTCGCCAGCGTAATGAAGGCGGCCTTCCACGGCGTCGACTGTGCCCTTGAGCGAGTCGCCGTTGGCAGCGTGCCGGTAATCCAGATTTCCAAATCGATACGGCAAGCCAAACGTCCGTGGCCCCAACAACACACTGATCCGGTTCGACAGCCATTCCGCGAGGAAGAAGATGCCGGGCTCTCCCTCGTGCCGAACGTACGTGCGAATGTTGAGGAACTCGTGCGTCGCGATCGGCTTGAGCAGCCACTCCCCGACAAGGCCGCCGAGCCGCGGTCGCATTCGGACCAGGGTGAAGGCAACGACGCTGACGAATGCCTGGCCGTTACGAAGATCCAGGGTGAACGGAACTTGTCGCTGGAGGAGTTCTGGATCCGCCGAGTAATTTATGAAAACAGCGCGGTCCCATCGCGCGAGGAAAAGCGGCTCGCCCCATTTCGAGAGTAACCGACGCCGGCCCGCTTCGCTGGGGCTCGATGAATTACCTGTAGAGATCGGCGAGTGCACCTCGAAGCTCGGGAAATTCGAATTGGAATCGTTTTTCCAGAAATCTAGTCGGCCGGCAGCGCCGGCCGGTCAGGGCGAGGCTCGGTTCGGTGCGCATGAAGAACGCACCAAGCCGGGTCGCCCAAGCGGGAACAGGCGGACTCCATGGCCGGTGTAAGGCGCGGCGGAGCTCACGCATGAATTCGGCGTTGGTCACCGGATTCGGACCGGTGACGTTAAAGACTCCGGCTATCTCCGGGCGGTCGATCGCCTCGACGAACATCCGGATCAGATCCGCCACGTGAATCCAACTTATATACTGCCGGCCGTGACCGACGCTGCCACCGAGGAAAAGACGCGTAAGCCGGCCGAGAACCGGAAGAGCTCCGTTAACGGTGTCCAGCACGATGCCGATGCGCATCACGACTTTTCGCATTCCAAGGGCCTCGACTTTTTCGAACTCGCCTTCCCAGCGCTCACAAACTTCTTCAGAGAACCCCTGGGCATGCGGCGCATCTTCGTCGCACCAGCGGTCTCCGGGATCGCCGTAAATCGCGAGCGAGCTGGCCTGGATCCAGACTTCCGGCCGCTGGCGGCAGAGCGAGACGGCTTCTCCCAGAACGCGGACGGAATTAACGCGTGATTCCATTATCTCGCGGCGATGTTCCGGCGTATGCCGGCAATTCACGCTCCGGCCCGTCAGATTTACGATGGCCCTGGCACCGTCAATTGTCTGCGACCAGTCGCCGAGGCTCTTGCCATCCCAGTGCAGCTGTCGGAGCGCGCTGCCTTCGCGATCGGCTCCGCGACTCAAAATCACGACTTCGTAGCCCTTTGCGAGCAACGTTTTGGCGAGGGCCTGCCCAAGAAATCCGCTTCCACCGGCTAAAACAATTCTCGGTTTCATGTCCGGGCCTCCGGCAGAAGACAGGCGCCACCGTCGCACGACCGACGAGTAGCGATTTCTTGATAAATCCGGTGCAGCAGTCGCTTCGCGCCCGGAACTTTCGCGAACCAACGAAGGGGAAGACCCCACCAAACAAATTGGGCGAGGAAAAGAACCGCGTCAGCGCCGCCAAAGACGCGCCCGTCCGCGACGCGAACTCGCATCTCGGTGGGCCGCTCGCCTGCCTGCAATTCCAATTGGAGCGGGGCGAAGACGAACCGCCGGGAGGTGAATGTCTGCTCAAAGCGCCGCATCATGTTGCGGCACATCCGGCATTCCGCGTCGTAGAGAATCCAGCCACGCATGGTCATTGTTTTACTCCGAGGAGCTTGAAGGCTTTGTCGCCCAGCTTTGCCAGTTTCAGCACCGCGGAGGTAGGCAATTTCTCGAGCTGGTCATAGGCGCTGGTCGCGACCTCGAAAAAGGTCATTAAATCGCCGAGCCGTTCGCGAGTATAGGCGTCTGCCGCCCTGGGCTTTCCTGACTCTTCAATGCAATCCCTCAGGACCCGGAGCGTAGGCTCGATCTCCCGCTTCTTTCGTTCTCGCGCGATGATCCGAAACATCGCGAACACGTCGTG
Organism: Chthoniobacterales bacterium; assembly: GCA_035536995.1. Classification (GTDB taxonomy): domain Bacteria; phylum Verrucomicrobiota; class Verrucomicrobiia; order Chthoniobacterales; family UBA10450; genus AV80. Next base: position 20,369 of record DATLNB010000049.1, read on the forward strand.
GAGCGACTCGAAATGGTCGCGGCGATCGCCAATAACGTGGACGACCCGGATGATGCCCCAGTTTTGGAGCTCGCGCAGGCTCGTGCTGATGTTGGAGCGGGCGACTCCGAGGATTTTGGCGATTTCGTCCGCGGGAACCGGCTTTTCGGAAAGGAAGAGGAGGGCATGGACCTGCGCAACGGTGCGATTGATGCCCCAGCGGGTCCCCATTTCGCCCCAGTGGAGGATGAATTTTTGGGCAACGAGCGGCAGGTCCTTCATGTTATTCAGTCTTTTCTGTCTAGACTGAAATTAGAGAAGCTCTTGCAGAATTCAATCAAAAAACAGGGATCAGGTTTTAGACTGAAAATCTGCCGAAAATATTGTTGCGGGGTCAGGATTCGTTCCTATATTGCCCGCTCTCCGCATCAGGTGCGTGGGGAAGTGCGTGGGAAAATAACGCGCCAGCCTGTGCGGTTTTTTTGTCGCCCGGATACGATGATCGGGCGGCTTTTAATTTAAGGAACATGCCAACTATCAACCAGCTTATTCGCAAGGGACGAAAGAAGGTCTCGGTGAAATCCAAATCACCGGCCCTCAAGAACTGTCCCCAGCGCCGCGGTGTCTGCACGCAGGTCATGACCCGCACGCCGAAGAAGCCCAACTCCGCCCTCCGGAAAGTGGCGAAAGTGCGGTTGACGAATGGCCAGGAAGTGATTGCCTACATCCCCGGCGAAGGGCACAATCTGCAGGAGCACTCGATCGTGCTCGTGCGGGGCGGCAGGGTGAAGGATTTGCCGGGCGTGCGTTACCACATTGTGCGCGGAACGCTCGACAGCCTCGGGGTGGACGGCCGCCGCCGGAGCCGATCAAAATATGGCGCGAAACGCCCGAAAGCGGGTGGCGATGCCAAGGACGCTAAGGCCAAGAAATAAATTTTGTTCAGGAAGCTGAAAACCGAATCTCATGTCTCGCAGGCGGAAAGTTTACAAAAAGGAGGAGAAGCTCGACTCGCGTTATGGCAGTCCTGCGGTGGCCCGCCTTATTTCCACCGTGATGAAGCGGGGCAAGAAGTCGCTCGCGGAACGGATCGTTTACACCGCGATCGATAAATCGCGCGAAGGTTCGGACGCAGTCGATCCGCTCGAGATCGTCAACAAGGCGCTGGAGAACGTCCGGCCGCGCCTCGAGGTGAAGTCCCGCCGGGTTGGTGGCGCTACCTATCAGGTGCCAATGGAGGTGACCCCAGCCCGTCAGGTTTCTCTCGCCATGCGCTGGATCGTGCAATACGCCGACGGGCGCCGCGGTATGCCGATGGCGGAAGCCCTTGCTGCGGAACTGAAAGACGCTGCCGCCGGCCAGGGCAATGCGATCAAGAAGCGCGACGACACTCACAAGATGGCGCAGGCGAACCGCGCCTTTGCTCATTTCCGCTGGTAACGTTTATGGCTACTGCAACGCTCGATCAAAAATCCGCCACGGCGAAGAATCCAAATTCGCCGAACCGGAAATTCCCGCTCGAGCGGACGCGGAACATCGGGATTGCCGCGCACATTGACGCGGGCAAAACCACCCGCACCGAGCGCATCCTTTTTTACACCGGCATGATCCACAAGATCGGTGAAGTCCACGAGGGCACGACCGTGACTGACTGGATGGAGCAGGAGCGCGAGCGTGGCATTACGATCACGTCGGCTGCTACGACCTGCGCCTGGATGCAGAAGAAAGAGGAAGGCGTCTACAAGACTTTTGAAGGCATCAAGATGCGGGTCAACATCATCGACACTCCCGGCCACGTGGATTTCACGGCCGAAGTCGAGCGTTCGTTGCGCGTTCTCGACGGGGCAATCGCAGTGTTTGATGCGGTGGCCGGAGTGCAGCCGCAATCGGAGACGGTCTGGCGCCAGGCGAACAAGTACGGCGTCCCGCGGATTGCGTTCATCAACAAGATGGACCGGGTGGGCGCGGATTTCGAGATGTCGATCAAGAGCATGCGCGACAAGCTGGCAGCGAACGCGTGGCCGATCCTGATTCCTCTCGGCAGGGAAGATTATCTCAAGGGCCAGCTAGACGTTATTAACCGGAAGGCAGTGCTTTATCTCGATAATGACGTGATGGGGTCGACCTACGAGGTCACGGAGATTCCTGCGGAAGAAAAGGACAAGGTTGAAAAAGCCTACGCGGATCTGGTCGAACAGATTTCGAACCTGGACGATCAACTTGCTGAAGTAGTCCTCGAGGAGCGCGAAGTTACGCCGGAAATCCTAAAGGCTGCCATCCGTCGCCAGACGATCGCCAACAAGTTCGTGCCGGTGGTCGGAGGAAGCGCCTTCAAGAACAAGGGTGTGCAATACCTCGTTGACGCCGTCATCGATTATCTCCCGGGTCCACTCGACATTCCGCCGGCCAAGGGCATGGAGCCGGACACGCACGAACCGATGGATGCGCCAACGGATGACAGCGGCACTTTTTGCTCGCTTGCATTCAAGCTTTGGAGCGATCCGTTCGTCGGGAAACTCGTTTTCTTCCGGGTTTATTCCGGGACGCTTTCGAAGGGCGACACGGTCTACAATCCGCGCACGAACAAACGCGAGCGGATTTCGCGGTTGATCCAGATCCAGGCGGACAAACGCGAAGACATCGAGACCTGTTACGCGGGCGATATCGCGGCCATCGTCGGGATCAAGAACATCACCACCGGCGATACGCTCTGCGACGAGGATCATGCGATCCTCCTCGAGCCACCTTCCTTCCCTGAGCCCGTTATCTCGATGGCGATCGAGCCCAAGACGAAGCAGGACCAGGAAAAAATGGCGACTGCGCTCCAGCGGCTCTCAGAAGAAGATCCGACTTTCAAAGTTTTCACTCACGAAGACACCGGCCAGACGATCATCGCGGGAATGGGCGAGCTTCACCTCGAAATCATCCGCGACCGAATGCTGCGCGAGTTCAAAGTCGACGCGAACTCGGGCAAGCCTCAGATCGCTTATCGCGAAACGATCACTTCACCCGCGGACGGTGAAGGAAAGTTGATCAAGCAGTCGGGCGGCCGGGGACAATACGGTCACGTGATTGTGAAGGTCCAGCCCAACGAGCGAGGCAAAGGCATCACGGTCGAGAACAAGGTCGTCGGCGGAACGATCCCGAAGGATTACATTCCGGCCTGCAAAAAAGGCATCGAAGAAGCGATGCTCAACGGCGTGGTCGGCGGCTATCAGGTAATCGATGCGCACGTCGAGATCGTGGACGGCTCTTATCACGAAGTGGACTCGAACGAAATGGCATTCAAGCTGGCGGCGATTTTCGCAGTAAAAGACGCTTTCAAGAAAGCGAAGCCAATTCTGCTCGAGCCGATCATGAAGGTCGAAAATTCTACGCCGGAAGAGTTCCAGGGCGATATCATCGGCGATTTGAATCGCCGGCGTGCCAAGATCAACAGCATCGAAGCGCGGGGCAATCTCACGATCGTCAACGCGGAAGCGCCGCTCGCTGAGATGTTCGGTTACGCGACCGCGATCCGGTCGTTGTCGAAGGGCCGGTCGAGTTACTCGATGGAGCCGTCGCATTTCGAACAAGTCCCGTCCAACCTGGTCAGCGCCATTCTCGACCAAAAGGAGACGAAATGACGAACGGTCAGCGCATTCGCATTCGTCTCAAGGCATTCGATCACCGGATGCTGGATCAATCTGCGATCGATATCGTCGAGACCGCGAAGCGGACCGGCGCGCGCGTAGCGGGACCGATCCCGCTCCCGACCCTGATCGAGAAGTTCACGGTGAACCGTTCCCCGCACGTCGACAAAAAATCGATGGACCAATTTGAGATTCGGACCCACAAGCGCCTGCTCGACATCATCGAGCCGACCGCAAAGACGGTCGACGAGCTGAAGAAGCTCAATCTGCCAGCCGGCGTGGACATCACCATCAAGATCTAGCGAGTCTATTCGAACACTTTTGCAAACCCGCGAACATGAGCATCGGTTTATTAGGACAAAAAATAGGCATGACCAGCGTTTACGACGCGAACGGTCGGATGCGTCCTGTAACCGTCATCGCAGCGGGCGATAACGTCCTCGTCCGCCGGATAACGGCGGAAAATGACGGTTACTCGGCGGTCAAGGTCGGGTTCGGCCCGCAGAAGGAATCGCGAATGAACAAGGCTGAGCTCGGCGAGTTCACGAAAGCCGGAGTTGAGCCGAAGAAGTTCGTGCGCGAATTCCGCCTGGACGCGGATGCCGCCGATGGCGACATCAACCTGAGCGTCACCCAATTTCAGCCGGGCGATTTTGTGGACGTAATCGGCCGTTCAAAAGGCAAGGGCTTCCAGGGCGTAATGAAGAAGCACAATTTCGCCGGGCAGGGCGCGGCCCATGGCTCGAAAACGCATCGCCGGAATGGCGCCATCGGTAACCGTTCCACTCCCGGGCGGATTTGGAAGAACATGGGCATGCCCGGTCACATGGGCGATGAGCGCGTCACGGTGCAGAACCTTCAGGTCATGCAGGTGCGTGAAGCGGAGAAAGTAATTTTGATCAGCGGGGCGGTTCCGGGACCCAACGGCAGTTATGTGGTTGTCAGGCCGGCCGTCAAGAAACGGACTGAAGGAGGCGCTAAAGAATGAGCGCGAAAGCTTTGACCATCGAAGCAGCGAAAGAGGCCAATATCGAGTTGATCGAGACCGGTCGCGGGACGCAGGCGCTTCACGACGTGATCGTCGCCATGCGCGCTGCCCGCCGTTCGGGTTCCGCCAACACGAAAACAAAGGCGGAGGTCGCTCTTTCTGGCGCGAAGCCGTGGCGGCAAAAAGGGACCGGCCGCGCGCGTGCTGGGTACAAGTCATCCCCCATCTGGCGCGGGGGCGGTGTCGTCTTCGGACCGAAGCCGCGTGATTATTCGAAGAAAACGTCGAAGACGCTTCGGCGCCTCGCTTTCCAGAAAGCGCTCAGCGAACGGATCAAAGCTGGCGATGTTCTCCGGATCGACAAATTCGCGGTGGGCGAGCTGAAGACGAAATCGTTCGTAGCGCTGGTTAAGAAGCAAACGGACGCCCGCAAGGTCCTGGTGCTATCAGATTCGTTCGATGAAACCACCTACAAATCGGCCCGGAACGTGAAGCCGGTGCTGCTGGCGACAGCGGGGGACGTCAACGCAGAGCAACTGCTCGCCTTCGACAAGATTTTGGTAACTCCTGCGGCTTTGGAACGTCTGGCGGAAAGGACCTCGAAATGAACGAGCCCTACGATTTGATTCAGACCGTCCAGCTGACCGAGAAGGCGACTTTGCTCGGTGAGAAGCAAAACAAATACGTGTTCCGGGTCTCGCCGCGCGCGAACAAGATCCAGATCAAGCAGGCGATCGAACGGTTGTTCAACAAAAAGGTGGTAGCGGTAAACACCTGCAATTACGCGGGCAAAAAGAAACGCGAACGCCGCGCTGACTTTGGCCGCAAGGCACATTGGAAAAAGGCGATCGTAACCCTCAAGGAGGGCGAGAAGATCGATCTCGTCTAGACTGGTATGGCGCTCAAAACTTTTCGTCCACTTACGCCGGTGCTGCGATTCAAGTCGCTTCCGGCGTTCACCGAGATCACGAAGTCGAAGCCGCACAAGGGGCTGACCGAGGTCAAGCGCCGGAGCGGCGGCCGGAATAACAATGGCCGGCTGACTGCGCGGCATATTGGTGGCGGCCACAAACAGAAATACCGCAAGGTTGATTTCAGGCGCCGCAAACACGGTGTGGCCGCGGAGGTCACTGCGATAGAATACGATCCGAACCGTTCCGCCCGCATCGCCCTGATCAAATACGCCGATGGGGAGATGAGCTACATTCTCGCGCCCGATGGCCTGGCTGTTGGGGCGAAGGTCATGTCGGGTCCGGAAGCCCCGCCGGATTTGGGAAATTCACTTCCCTTGAGCGTGATTCCGCTGGGAGCGAACATCCATAACATTGAGATCGCGCCAGGCCGCGGTGGCCAGGTTGCGCGTAGCGCGGGGCAGCAGGCGACTTTGAGTAACCGCGAAGGCGGCTATGCGCTCGTGAAAATGCCCTCGGGCGAGATCCGCCGGATCCACGACAGCTGTTTCGCGACTATCGGCCAGGTCGGCAATGTCGACCATATGAACGTCTCGAGCGGCAAGGCCGGGCGGACCCGGTGGCAGGGCCGGCGGCCGCACGTGCGCGGCATGGTCATGAACCCAATCGATCACCCGATGGGCGGCGGCCAGGGTAAATCGAAGGGCGGCGGCGGCCGGCATCACCCGGTCAGTCCGTGGGGCCAGCTCGCGAAAGGTTTTAAAACCCGCGCCAAGCACAAGCCGAGCGATCGCTTCATCATGCAGGATCGCCGCAAGAAATAATTTTCGTTATGGCCAGATCACTAAAAAAAGGACCGTTCGTTCCCGGACATCTTCTCGAAAAGATCGACAAGATGAATGCCGCTGGCGTGAAGAAGCCCGTGAAAACCTGGGCGCGCCGCTCGATGGTGACGCCGGATTTCGTTGGCCACACCTTTATGGTTCACAACGGCAAGACGTTTGTTTCCGTGTTCGTGACGGAAAACATGGTCGGCCACAAGCTCGGCGAGTTTTCGCCGACGCGTATCTTTAAGAAACACGGTTCGCACACCGCGAAGGTGACGAAGTAGTTAAGAGTTTTGAGTTGAGTGTTGAGAGAGATTTGGTTGGGACGCGACGAGTCGCCAGATGGCGGCTCTCAACTCTCAGCTACCTGCTCTCAACTTCTTTGCTGCTCGCAGCGGAGAACAGTTCTTTGACAGAATCCAAGATTGAAGGGGCGGACACGAAAGTGACCGCGGAGGAATTGCGTGCGCAAAACGAGACGCTGCGCCGGGAATTGTTCCTGGCGCGCGAATCGGTCCGGACGCTGACCGACAGCCTCGCGGAATCGAATCTGCAGGCCGAAGTTTTCCGGCGGAGATTCACCGATCTCGAGCTGCGAATGGAAGCGCTCGGTTTGGAGTCGGCCGACAAGGATCGGTCGAAAATTGAGCAGCGGCTGCTGAGCGCGGTTTCCGATCTGCAATTATTGCAGAAGGAACGCGAACAGTATCGCGATCAGGCTTTGCGATTGAGCGAAGCGATCCTGCATCTGCTCAAGACTTCCACCGGAGGCGATGCCCAGGCGCGGATGGACGTGGAAACGCAGCTGCGGAGCCTGAACGGGCTCGTCGCGAAAGCGGACAACCCGGCGGTGGAAACGGCGACTCTGATGGACGGCAGCGTAATCAGCGTGAAAGACGAATGGTCGCTCGTGGTGGGAAACATTGGCGAGAGGCAGGGAGTGAAGACAGGCATGCCGCTGCGGGTCATGCGGGGCGACAAGCAAATCGCAACCCTGCGAGTGGTGGACGTGCGCCAGCGGATTTGCGGAGCAGTGATTCAAAAAATGGATTCTGAAAAGGAAAAAATAAAGGTGGGTGATCGCCTCCAGGCGGACGCTCGCAAGGATGTAAGTTTAAAATAAATGCAAGTTAGATCGACATATCGGTACGCGAAGATTTCGGCATTCAAGGTGCGCGAAGTCACCCGCGAGATCCAGGGTCTGCCGGTTTCGGCGGCGCTGGACGTCGTGGCGTTCAGCCCGAAGAAGGCGGCCCATTTGATCGCGAAGACGCTGAAAAGCGCGGTCGCGAATGCGGAGAACAACGCGAACCTGCGCGTGGACGGGCTCGTCGTTAAGGAAGCGACTGTTGGTGAAGGCCCGACCATGAAGCGGATGATGACCCGGGCCCGCGGAAGCGGCAGCACGATCCTGAAACGAAGCGCTCACATCCGGATTGTTCTGACTGACGAGATCGAGATCAAAAAGCGGGATAAAAAGAAGGGTGGAAAGAGGGGCTCGACGTCGAAAAAGAAGGCTCAGGCAAAGGTGACGAAGGAGACGAAAGAACCCAGGAAGACTGAGCCGGAGAGGGCCGAGAAGTCGGAGGCGAAGGAATAATTTATGGGACAGAAAGTTAATCCGGTTGGTTTTCGGCTCGGGGTCAACCGCGACTGGCGGTCGAAGTGGTATGCCTCGCCCCAGGAGATGCCGGCGTTTTTGCACAGCGACCTGGAGATCCGGGATTACGTGAAGAAGAAACTCCAGTTCGCGGCAGTTTCGAAGATCGTTATCGAAAGGGCCTGGAACAGTATCCGGGTGACAATTTTTACCGCCCGGCCCGGGATCGTGATCGGCCGGAAAGGCGCGGAGATCGAGAAAATGACCGAGGAAATCTCCAAGATGGCGCAGGGAAAACAGATCAAGATCGATATTCAAGAAATCAAGACTCCCGAGCTGGACGCGCAATTAGTCGCGGAGAATGTTGCGCTGCAGATCGAGCGCCGGATCGCATACCGCCGGGCGATGAAGAAAGCGGTCCAGGTGGCGATGGATTTCGGCGCGCAGGGAATTCGTTTGCGCAGCTCCGGCCGCTTGAATGGCGCGGAGATTTCGCGTTCTGAGTGGTATCGTGAGGGAAAGGTGCCGCTCCACACCCTGCGCACGCCGATCGATTACGGGTTCGCGGAAGCGAACACGGTCTACGGGAAGATCGGGGTGAAATGCTGGATTTGTAAGAAGGAAGAGGCGCCGGTGGTGGAAGCCCAGCCGGCAGTCCTCCCGCCGCCGCCCGAGCCTGTCGAAGCATAGGGCAAGAGACCCAGAGAATTTTTTTAGGAGACTGATATGCCATTGATGCCAAAACGCGTGAAGTACCGGAAGACCCAGCGGGGCAGCCGAAAGGGAACGGCGTCGCGTAATCTGCGGATCGATTTTGGCGAATTCGGGCTGCAGACGCTGGAGCGGGCCTGGATCACCAACACCCAGATCGAGGCCGCACGTGTGGCGCTGACCCGCAGCATGAAGCGTAAGGGCAAGCTTTGGATTCGAATCTTCCCGGACAAGTCGGTCACGGCGCGCCCGCCGGAAACCCGAATGGGTAAGGGTAAGGGGCAGCCAGAGTATTGGGTGGCGACCGTGCGGCCGGGCAACATCCTGTTTGAGCTGGACGGGGTGCCGGAATCGGTCGCGCGCGAATCACTCCGTTTGGCAGCCGACAAACTGCCAGTGCGGACGAAATTTTTGACAAGACACCACGTGGCTGTGGCCTAACGACAGATGAAATTCAAGGAACTGGCGGAAATGAGCAGCGAAGAGCTGCAAACCAAGAAGCGCGACATGCGGCAGGAAAGCCTGCATCTGCGTTTGCAACAACAGAGCGGACAACTGGAGCAGCCAAGCCGGCTGCGGTTGCTGCGGCGTGACGTAGCGAAGATTGAGACTGTGTTGTCGCAGCGCGCGCTAAAGACAGAGACCGCCAAAGCGGATAAGAAATAATTTATGGCCGAAGACAATCAAGATTCGAGCACCAGCGCTCCCGAGGAGACGGCCGGGCAGGCAAGTTCGCGAGGGACACGCAAGACGAGAACGGGCGAGGTGATCTCGAGCGGGATGAATAAGACCATTGTGGTCCGAACCGTCACTCGAGTGCCCCACGCAAAGTTCGGCAAGATCGTGAAGCAGATGAAGAAATTCTACGCCCACGATGAGGAGAACAAGGCGAAGCCCGGGGATACCGTACGGATCATGGAAACGCGGCCGATGAGCAAGCTGAAGCGCTGGCGGCTGGTGGACGTCGTAGCGAAGTAGATTTAAGCGGAAGCGGGAGAAGAAGATTTTATGGTTTACATCCGAAGCAGACTCGACGTGGCGGATAACAGCGGCGCGCGCATGGCGACGATGATCGGTGTTATCGGCAAGGGAAACTCCATGTCTGCTGGGATTGGCGACGTGATCACAGCGAACGTGAAGGAAGCGAGCCCGACCGGGACGGTTAAGAAGGGCGAGGTGATCCGGGCGGTGGTTGTCCGCACCCGGCAGCCGATCAAGCGGAGTGACGGCTCGGTCCTCCGTTTCGATAACAATGCGATCGTGGTCATCGACAAGGACCTGAATCCGCGCGGCACCCGTATTTTCGGGCCGGTCGCGCGCGAACTGCGGGAGCGGAATTTCATGAAGATCGTCTCCCTGGCCCCCGAAGTGTTATGAATCGCATCAAACTCCACGTCAGGAAGGGCGATAACGTCGAGGTTATCTCGGGGAATTTTCGCGGCTCGTCCGGGAAGGTGCTGGAAGTGATTGCGCGTAAACAACGGGTGCTGATCGAGGGCGTGCGAATGATCAAGAAGCACCTGCGTAAGTCACAGGACAATCCGCAGGGAAAAATCGCCGAACGCGAGGGGCCGATTCACATTTCGAACGTCCGGGTGCTGGAGCGCGGCGAGCGCGCTGTTAAGGGCAAGGAGTCGAAGAAGAAGGAAAAGCCGACGAAAGAAAAGGCGCCCCGGAGCAAAGCGAAAGAGGCAAAAGAGGAATAGGCCGTGAACAACGAGTTTTACACGCATTACAAAGAGCGAGTGATGCCGGCGTTGCAAAAGCAGCACGGTTACAAAAACCCGCACCAGGTTCCGAAGGTGGAGAAGGTCGTGATCAATACTTCCGTCGGTTCACAGTCTGACGTGAAGCAGGCCTTGGAAGATGCCAAAGCGGAGCTCGCCCTCATCACCGGGCAGAAGCCCGCTGAGACGCGCGCGAAGAAGAGCATCGCGAATTTCAAGCTGCGGAAAGACCAGGCGATCGGCGCCAAGGTCACCCTCCGAGGCGAGCACATGTATGAGTTTTTGGAGCGTCTCATCAAGGCTTCCCTCCCGCGCATCCGGGATTTCCGGGGCGTTTCGCCCAAGGGATTCGATGGCCACGGCAATTACACGCTCGGCGTTTCTGACCAGTCGATCTTCCCGGAAGTGGAGCTCGATAAAATTAAGCGCAACATCGGTTTTGATGTTACTATCGTCACCACCGCGCAGACGAACGAGGAAGCCAAATCGCTCCTGAGCGAGATGGGAATGCCGTTCAGCGACCGGGCCAAGAAGGTCGCCGCGGCGACTTCGTCCACGGGCGAACCCGCCTCTGCTGCGCCAGCCGCCTAACCATGAGCACAGTAACCGATCCAATTGCCGATCTTCTCGCGCGGGTGCGCAATGCCGCCGCGGCGCAGAAGCCGGAGCTTTTCGTGCCTTATTCCAAGATCAAGGCCGAGGTAACCCGGATCTTGAAAGAAGAAGGCTACATCACTGACTACGCGGTGGATACGGAAGCGGCCCATCCGCGAATCAAGATCACGAACAAGATCGCAAACCGATCGAGCGCAATCACCGGGTTGAAACGAGTGAGCCGCCCAGGGCTGCGCCGCTATGTTGGGGCGAAGGAAATTCCGCGCGTTCTCGGCGGGATGGGTATCTCTATTCTTTCGACGCCGCGGGGCATTCTTTCCGGCCGCGAAGCGAAAAAGCAAAACGTCGGGGGTGAGCTGCTGGCTTACGTCTGGTAGCGCCGTTTTTGTATGTCACGAATTGGAAATAAGGCAGTCGATATTCCGGACAAGGTGAAAGTGAACATCGGGAACGATGGCGCTGTGGCCGTGGAAGGTCCGAAAGGCAAGCTGGAATGGACGTTGCCGCGCGAGATCAAGGCCAGCGTGAAGGACAACCACATTTCGCTGGTCCGCGAGGCTGAGACGCGCAGTGTGAAAGCACTGCATGGCCTTGCGCGAAGCCTGGTCAACAACATGGTCCAGGGCGTGAGCGAAGGGTTCTCGAAGAACCTTGAAATTGAAGGAGTCGGTTTCAAAGCCGCAGTTCAGGGACAGAATCTGAATCTCAGCCTGGGCAAGTCCCACCCGATCCTGTTTCCCATCCCGAAAGACATCAAGATCACGGTGACGGAGAACACGAAGATCGCCATCACCGGCATCGACAAGAAGGTCGTGGGACAGGTCGCGGCCGACATTCGCCGCTATTATCCGCCGGAACCATATAAGGGTAAGGGCGTGAAGTACGCAGGCGAGATCATCCGGCGGAAGGAAGGCAAAACCGTCCAATAGTTATGGCGCTTCTCGACCGAAAGATTACCCGGACCCGGATTCACAAGCGGATCCGAAAACGCGTCAGCGGCACGGCGGAACGCCCACGACTGGCGGTGCATTTCTCCGGCAAGCATGTTTACGCGCAGGTCATCGACGACGATGCCGGCAAGACTCTCGTGGCGGCGGCGACCACCGAAGAAAAACTTATCGGAAAATCAAAAGGCGGTGCGAACCGCGCTTCGGCCGAGTTAATCGGCAAAGCAATCGCCGAGCGTTTGCTCTCGAAGAAAGTCGAGAACGTGGTCTTCGATCGCGGCGGCCACATTTATCACGGCAAGGTGAAAGCCCTGGCCGATGCGGCGCGCGAAGGCGGACTGAAATTTTAAGACATCATGGCTCAACAACACAGCGGCGGCGGACGACGGCAGGAACGCCAGACAGACAAGAGCTCGGCGGCGAGGGGAGATACGACCGAGAAGGTCGTGTTCATCAATCGCTGCGCGAAGGTCGTGAAGGGCGGCCGTCGTTTCAGTTTCAGCGCGTTGATCGTAGCGGGGGATCACGACGGCCAGGTTGGCGTCGGATTCGGCAAAGCCAACGAGGTAGCTGAAGCGATCCGGAAAGCCTCCGAAGCGGCGCGCAAGTCCATGGAAAAGATGTCGCTCCACGAGAACACGATCCCGCATGAGACGATCGGTGAGTTTGGCGGAGGGCGCGTTTTGCTTCGCCCGGCCTCGCCCGGAACCGGGGTTATCGCGGGCGGTGGTGTGCGTGCAGTTGTGGAGGCGGTTGGAATTCGGGATGTCCTGGCGAAGTCGTTAGGCTCGAGCAACCACGCGAACGTCGTGAAGGCCACTATCGAGGCGCTGCGGGCATTACGCCGGCGCGATGAAATTTTGAAATCCCGTGGAATTCGCGTGACGCAGCCCGATGGGAAGGAAGCGGTCCAACCATGATCCGGCTTCATAACATGCGGCCTCGGCCGGGTGCGACCCACCGTGTAAAGCGGCTGGGTTGCGGCGAAAGCTCCGGGCACGGCAAGACCAGCGGTAAGGGCCACAAGGGTCAGAAAGCACGATCTGGGGGCAGCATTCGTCTCGGATTCGAGGGCGGCCAGATGCCGCTTATCCGGCGGTTGCCGAAGCGCGGATTTAACAACGCCGCGTTCCATAAAAATTACGCGATTGTTAACCTGAGTGACCTCGCGTCCTTCAAGGAAGGCACGGTCGTGAATGAGCAAATGCTCCGGGATGCCAAGCTGCTTCGCGGAAATGGCGATGGCCTTAAAATCCTGGGAGATGGCGAACTGAAGCATGCGCTCACGGTTGAGGCAGACAAGGTGAGTGCCTCCGCGCGTGAGAAAATTGAAAAAGCCGGCGGAAGCGTGACCCTGAGAGAAAAGCCTGCCCAAGGCCCTCGGGTCGCCGAGGAAACGGCCACCCCCGAGGCGGAACCTTCTGAAGCAGCCGCTCCGAAAGCGAAGGCTGCGAAGAAGCCCGCCGCGGCCAAGAAATCAGCGGCCAAAAAGACCGCACCGAAAAAGAAGCCGAAAAAGAGCTAGCATTGCGGTAGCGACGAGACGTAGTCGATGGTTTCGGCATTCTTAAACACAGTCAAGATACCGGAGCTGCGGCGCCGGATTCTTTTTACCCTGGCCGTAGTAGTGATCGTGCGGCTCGGCGCCGCCATCACGACGCCGGGCGTAAATCAAGCGGTCATCCAGGAATGGTTCCGCACTTCGCTGACCGAAAAGACCGGTGGAAGCGTTGCGGCACTCTTCAATTTATTCAGCGGTGGCGCGCTCGAAAACTGCGCGATCTTTTCCCTGGGCATCATGCCCTACATCAGCGCCTCGATCATGCTCCAGTTGCTGACTGCGGTGATCCCGCAGCTGGGCCGACTGGCCAAGGAGGATGGTGGCCGCCAGAAGATCATGCAATACACGCGCTACGCGACCGTAGCGCTCTGCCTGGTCCAGGCTTATCTCCTCGCGGTCTCGTTCCAACACCCGGAATCGTATCAGACGATGTTGCCGGGCATCACCGACACCGTCAACAAATTGGGTATCCTGTTGGTCGACGATCTTGGGATGGGCTTCCGGCTCATCACCGTGGTGTCGCTGACGACTGGAACGTTGTTCCTGATGTGGCTTGGCGATCAGATCACTGAGCGCGGGATCGGCAATGGTATTTCGCTGATTATCACAATCGGCATCGTGGCGCGGCTGCCAGCGGCGCTGGCTCAGGCCTGGAAAACATTTGTCCCGTCGGCCGAGACTGGAGCGAGTCAGGTTAACCCAGCGATCCTGGTGCTGATGATCGCGTTTCTTTTCCTGGTGATCGCAGCGGTCATTGCGGTGACGCAGGGCGTCCGGAAGATCACCGTGCAGTACGCCAAGCGCGTCGTCGGCCGGAAGATGTACGGCGGCCAAACGCAATACATGCCGTTGAAAGTCAACTACGCGGGCGTCATGCCGATCATTTTCGCGTGGGCGCTCCTCCTGTTCCCGACAACGCTGGTCGGGTATATCGGGCAAAACAGCTCGTTTGCGGCCCGCGTTGTCAACGCTTTGAACAGCGGGTGGCCCCACTACCTCGTCTTGGCCGCAATGATTTTCTTTTTCAGTTACTTCTGGGTCGCGACCCAGTTTCAGCCTTCGCAAATTGCCGACGATCTCAAAAAATACGGCGGCTATATTCCGGGGGTGCGGCCGGGGAAACCGACAGCGGAGTTCCTCGATTACACGATGACCAGGCTTACCTTCGCGGGCGCCATCTTCCTGACGGTTATCGCGGTTTTACCCAGCCTTCTCAGCGAATGGCTCAAGGTCCCGCAGATCACTGCTCAATTCTTCGGCGGCACCAGCCTGCTAATTATAGTGGGCGTGATTCTCGATACTATGCGTCAGGTGGAGACCCATCTTATCCAGCGTCATTACGATGGTTTCCTTCGAAAGGGACGCATTCGTGGTGGCCGCTTCGATCGAGCCAGCTATGCCCGGGGCGAAGCCGCGCGGAGCACCACTCTGATGTGGTTGTATGTCGGGATTGCGATCCTGGTAATCGGCGGCGTGGCGGTTTTCCTTTACGGTCACTAAGTGAAACGTCGACTCGTGCTTTTGGGCGCGCCAGGTTCCGGAAAAGGAACTCAAGCCGAGATGATCACTCGTCACTTCAGCATCCCGGTGACTTCACCCGGCGCCATTCTCCGGCGCGAGCGCGACCTGGGGACGGATCTGGGAAAGGAGACGGCCGAGATTACGCATCACGGCGGCCTGGTGCCGGATAATATCATCGTTCGCCTGATCGAGGATTGGCTGCGGCTGCATGGGAGCCACGGATTCGTTTTTGACGGTTTCCCGCGCACCATCCCGCAGGCAGAGAGCCTGCAGCAGATCCTGGCGCGGTTGCGGACGCCGCTGGACCTTGCCATCTGGCTCGATGTCTCCGAGCACACTGTCGGGGAACGGATCGCGAGCCGATTGCAATGCCAGGGATGCGGGTTCACCACCAGCATAGGCAGTGCAACGTTTTCCGAACGGCCGGTCTGTCCTTACTGCGACGGCCCCTTGGTCCGCCGGGACGATGATGACGTGGAGGTCCTGAAAAATCGACTTGCTGAGTTTAACGCGAAGACCCAGCCCCTCGCGACGCTTTACCAGAAAGCGGGCTTGCTCCGAAAAATTGACGGCAATCGAGACCGCGATGCGGTCTTCGCAGAAATCTCACGTTTGATCGAGCAGGCGGCATGATCCCGATCAAGAGCGCCCGCGAAATTGATAAAATGCGGCAGGCGTGCCGCACTGCCAGCGAGGTCCTGGAGCGCGTGGTTGACCTGGTGCGTCCCGGCATCTCAACGAAAGAAGTGGATCAGGCCGCGGCCGACTTGATGGCCGAGGCGGGAGTGCAGAGCGCGTTTCTTGGATACCGCCTCGGACACCGGGTTTTTCCCGGCAATATCTGCATTTCACTCAACGATGAGATCGTCCACGGAATCGGCAGCCAACGGCGGATCCAATACGGAGATATCGTGAAGCTCGATATTGGGGTTGTGCAGGAAGGCTGGGTTGGGGATACGGCTTTCACGGTCGCCGTAGGGATGATCGACGACCGGACCGAGCGACTGCTTCGGGTCACGGAAACCGCGTTGCGGCGGGCTATCGAAATAATGCACGAGGGGATTCGGTTGGGCGACGTCTGCGCGACAATCGAAGAGATCGCGACCCGTGACGGTTTCAACGTTGTCCGCGAATTTGTGGGTCACGGGGTGGGCCGCAAACTGCACGAGGAACCGCAGGTCCCAAATTATGGGCGGCGGGGCAGCGGTCCGCGATTGAAGGCAGGGATGACGCTGGCCATCGAGCCGATGATCAATTCCGGCACCGCCGCGGTTAAATTGCTCGATGACGGCTGGACGGTGTGCACGGCCGATGGAATGCCGTCTGCCCATTTTGAACACACGGTGCTGATTACGCGGGCGGAACCCGAAATCCTGACGTGGCGCGGGAAAACGCAATTGAAGTAGAGGGTGCCGGGGATGTTTGGCGAAATGCAGTTCAGTCTCATTCGTATCTTGCCAGCCGACAAAGTTATGCTAGAGGTTTCCCCCTACGATTTGTCGAAGGGGCGGATCACCTGCCGCCAGAATGACCCGCGGACCTGCTCCGCGTTTTTCGTCTCGACCGAATCCTTGAGTTATGAAAGTGCGACCATCAGTTAAAAGACTTTGTGAAGCGTGCAAGATCGTGAAGCGGAAGAATGTTGTCCGCGTGATCTGCAAGAATCCGCGTCATAAGCAGCGCCAGGGATAAACTTATGCCACGACTATTGGGAGTTGAAATTCCGGGAGATAAACGCATCGAAGCGTCGCTGACCTATATTTATGGGATCGGGCCAACAACGGCGAAGCGGGTGCTCGAGCAAACGAATATCGATGGGAACCTGCGTGCGAAGGACCTTAGCCCGCAACAGATCAACGAGATCATTCACGCGATCACGAACAACAAAATCGCGATTGAAGGTGACCTGCGCCGGGAAACGCAAAGCAACCTGAAGCGCCTCCAGGCGATCAATTGCTATCGCGGAATTCGCCATCGGCGCGGTCTGCCGGTGCGCGGCCAGCGCACGTCCACCAATGCCCGGACGCGCAAAGGACCGCGAAAAACGGTCGGCGTTATTCGGAATAAGGATGCGAAGGCTGGCAAAGTTTAACCGAATTAGAAGCTCTTAGTCATGGCAGATTCAGACGAAAAGAAACCGGCGAAGGCGAAGGCAACACAGGCCTCAGGCGAAGCGGCAGAAACGAAAACCGAAGCAACAGCCGCGCCGGAAGCCCCGGCGGCTGTGAGCGCCGAAGCTCCCGCGGCTGCGGCCACGGACGCTCCGAGCAAACCGGCGAAGAAGCCAGCCAAAGCCAAGAAGGACGAAGCTGCGCCCGCTGCCGAACCGCCGAAGGAGAACCTTTCTCTCGACCCCAACGACGTCGAGAAACCGAAAATCATCAAGGCCAAGGGCAGTAAGAACGTTCACACCGGCATTGCCCATGTGCTTTCCACTTTCAACAACACGATCGTTACAATCACCGATTTGAAGGGTAACGTGATCGGCTGGTCGAGCGCTGGTAAAGTCGGCTTCAAAGGCTCGCGGAAGAGCACGGCGTATGCGGCCCAGATGGTCGCTCAAGACGCTTCCCGTCAGGCCATGGGACATGGTCTCAAGGAAGTTGAAGTCCTGGTCCGCGGTCCAGGTGCCGGCCGGGAGTCTGCTGTTCGCGCCTTGCAAGCTATCGGACTCGATCTCACTGTGATCCGCGACGTTACCCCTGTGCCGCACAACGGCTGCCGGCCTCCTAAACAGCGCCGCGTTTGATCCTCTCAACTCTCAACTACTAACTCTCAACATCCAGATGGGCAGATATACCGGACCAAAAACCAAAGTAAGCCGCCGCTACGGCGTGCCGCTCTTTGGGCCAGCCAAGGCGCTAGAACGGAAGAATTATCCTCCGGGTATGCACGGGCCTAAAGGCTCCCGCCGCAAGCAGTCCGATTACGCGATTGCCCTCGGTGAAAAGCAGAAGCTGCGTTACCAGTACGGGCTCCTCGAAAAGCAGTTTCGCCGGATATTCCAGACTGCGCTTCGAAAGCGCGGCGTCACGGGCGAGACGCTGCTCCAACTTTTGGAAACCCGGCTCGACAACGTCGTTTTCCGTCTTGGCCTGGCCAATACCCGCAGCGCCGCGCGACAGCTCGTTTCCCACGGCCATGTCCAGGTGAATGGCAAGAACGTGAACATCGCGTCCTACAACGTGAAAGCCGGGGACGAAGTTTCAGTTAAAGACAAGCCAAAGTCCCGCCAGCTTGCCTTGCGGAACCTCGAGCTCACTCAGATCGCCCCGGTTCCGGACTGGCTCGTTGCTAATCGGGACGCCTTGAGCGGCAAGGTTTCGCGAATCCCCGCACGCGACGAAATGCAGCCGATGGTCAACGAGCAGTTGATCGTCGAGTTGTATTCTCGCTAGGTCGACTCGAGGAATTCCAGGGCCTTGCTGTAGCTTCTTCTCTGGAGGAAGTGCCGCAGCTGAGGATCTATCCTGGCCGGCAAGGTTTGCTCCAGGCGCTCGATACGTTCGGACACCGAACGAAGGCGCTCCATGTGGCGATCTGGATTTCCGCGGCTGGCCTCATCGCCGATGATGCTGAGGCGCTCACGGAGAGCTCCGGCTAACTGGTTTAAAACTGGATCCACCGGAAAAGCTTGAAACGCCCGGCGCTTTAGCGCAAGCGTCCCGTTGTATGAGCAAAGCGGCGCCCAAGAAAATCCTGATTGTCGACGACGACGTAGCTCTAATGCGGGTAATGCGCGAAGCGTTGACGTCGATGCTGCGCTGCGAAGTCGATTCGTCGCCGAAACCGGAATACGGTTTCGAACTGACCCTCAAGAAAACCTACGACCTACTCCTCTTTGATTTTTCAATGCCGATGATCGATGGCGCGATGCTCTTCCTGCTGATCGGCAAGGTCTACAACAATGCCGTGCCCCCGCGCATTGTGCCGCCCCTGCTTCTGGTGACGGCGCGAGGCGAAGAGAAGCGCGCCCAGGAGCTACTTCAGGAAGCCGGAGTGCGTGGTCTGGTCCCGAAGCCTTTTTCGATCAATCGACTGATCGAGAAGGTGCGGGAATGTCTGCCCGGCGTGGAAACCCTCTAGCGAACGCGCACCTCAGCGCTGCGCTTCTTCGATCAGCTGCCGCCGCGCTTCAATCCAATCGTGGTTTGAATCGCCCGGGAGTGAGAGCTTGTGCCGGCGCTCCGCCAGGAAATAGGCGCGGAGCCGAATTTGTTCATCAGTGGGCTCGACAGCGGCCGCGGTTGGCGGCGACGCAGGAGGTTTCCGCGGCGACTTTCTTGTCCCGACACCCTTCTTGGCCTTTGAAATGCCGGCGGCAGGGGCGCGCGTCTTTTTCTTCGGCCCGGGCGGGTGTGTCTTGCCGTTGGAAGGAGGCACAGTCTCGGCCGGCCCTGTGTTTTCCGCTGATGATTTTGATTTTCTAGGCACGATCTTTTTAACTTTCAGGTTGCCAGACCGAATACCCCATGGGGGCGGGCTGCAAGTGGATTTTGCAACGTCGCGGTTGCGTTAGGCGCGCACCCGCGCCTACCGTCCCGCCATGCGCCACTTCGTCTTTCGCTGGCTGGTGACGACGATTGGCGTCATGGTCGCAGGCGCTTTCATGCCGGGAATTCGCTACGATTCGCTCGGGGCGCTCATTGGGGCTGCTTTGTTGCTGGGCATCCTCAACGCCTTTGTCCGGCCCGTATTGCTTATACTTGGAGCGCCGTTGATCCTCCTAACGCTCGGGATTTTCATCCTGATCGTGAACGGGCTGATGCTTTACTGGGTCCCGAGCGTTGTTCGCGGATTTCATGTGGATGGTTTTGGAAGCGCGTTTTGGGGCGCGATCCTCGTCGGGGTTATTAGCTGGATGCTGAGCGCGTTTTTCCGCGGAAGTGATGGACGCGTCCACGTTTTGACGCACCATCCACAGCTGAAACAAGTAGAGGGCCGCGTGGTCGAGCCAGGAGAGAAATTAAAATGACCTATTGCCTTGGAATGATTTGCCGGGCCGGCGCCGTGTTCCTTTCGGACTCTCGGACCAGCGCCGGGATGGACAACATCACGATGTGCAGCAAGATGCGCGTTTACGAAAAGCCGGGCGACCGCGTCATTTGCATCCTGAGCTCGGGCAATCTCTCTCTGACCCAGGCGACAATCGCCCTGATTGACGAGGACCTTCATCTTGGCCGAGAGGACACCGAGCGTGCGCAACTGACCAATCGCACCACCCTCTACGAAACTGTCCGGTACATTGGGTCAAAGGTTCGCGAAGTGGAACGTCGGGATCGCGAAGCGCTGGAGGCCGACGGTTTTGACTTCAACATTCATTTGATCGTTGGCGGACAGATCGCAGGGTTTCCTCCCGAAGTGCATTTGATCTATCCGCAGGGCAACAGCATTCACGCGACTCGTGATTGTCCGTTCCTTCAAATCGGGGAGCGAAAGTACGGCAAGCCGATCCTGGACCGCGGATTTACCTACGAGACAGGCCTGCCGGACGCGGTGAAGGTGGGAATCATTTCAATCGATTCGACGATGACGAGCAACGTCGCGGTCGGCCCGCCGATCGACATTCTTTGTTATGAGCGCGATTCGCTCCAAGCCAAGTTGCGGGCGCATTTGGGGGAAGACGACCCGTATCTCCAGGCGATCAGCAAGCGCTGGCAGGACGGAATTGTGAAGCTAGTGAACGAGATGCCGGCGCCCGATTTCAGTAAGCCGGCCCCGTTTGCCACAGCGGCCTAGATGCTTCGAATCAAGATCTGCGGGCTGACGACGCCGCAAGACGCGCAGGCAGCTATTGAGCTGGGCGCCGATGCCCTCGGATTCAATTTCTTCAACGGCAGTAAACGTTACTTGCCGGTGGCCGAAGCAGGCCGCTGGATTGGACAGCTCCCTGGAGAAGTCGAGAAGATCGCGATTTTGGTGGATCCCGAGTTCGAGGCGGCGAAAGCGGTGGCGAGGGTCCCTGGAGTGGATGCGATCCAGCTCCATGGTTCCGAAAGCCCGGAGTTTTGCAGGAGGCTCAAAGATGAAGGGATTCGATTTGAAAAGGCAATTCCGGTCACCAGCCCCGAGCTTCTTCAGAGTGCGCCGCAGTTTTTTACGCGGACTGTGCTTCTGGATTCTGTCAGCGCGGGCGAATTCGGAGGTTCCGGGCGAAGTTTTCCCTGGGAACTGGCCCGCGACTTTGTGCAGGCCAATCCGGACCTGCGAGTAACTCTGGCGGGGGGCCTGAACCCCCACAATGTAGCCAGGGCGATTCAGATGGTGAGGCCTTTCGGGGTGGACGTAACGACGGGGGTGGAATCGTCGCCCGGCCACAAGGATTTGGGGCTTTTAGGAGCGTTCATTTCGGCTGCACGCGGCGCGTAAGGCAGCGCTGCTTTCGAGCGGGATCGACAGGTCGGTTCGGTATGGCTGGTCTGCTTCCTGCTTTTACCGCCCCCGCATTCCTCAACTTCACATCATCTATGCCTAATCGCCTTCAAACCTTCTTCTGCGCCGGAGCGGCCTTTGTGGTGGCCCTCACCGCCGTGAACGCGCAGACCAATTCGCCGTCTCCCGCCTCGGCCGAAACCTCGTCCGATTCCGCCCAGAAAGCTCCGGGCACCGACTCCAAGACTAAAACCCCCTCGCTGCCCACGGCTTCCACAAAAAGCGACAATCTTTTGCTCGTTCAGGCTTCGACAACGACTTCGCCAGCGCCGGCGACGACGACGACCAGCACAACGACCACCGCGACGACGACCTCTCCCGGACCGGTTGAGCCTGAAGGCGTCGCCGAAAATGGGGGCGTTGGCGTTCGTGAATTCCAGGGCGACGATGTCGGCGCGGTTCTGCGGCTGCTCGCTCGCCAGGCTAAGATCAACATGGTGGTAAGCGAAGCGGTCGCTGGCACCGTGACGATGCGGTTGGAGGATGTTACGGCACTGCAGGCAGTCTCGATCATTGTGAAGGCGAAAGGTCTTTTCATGGATCGCATCGAGAATGTTTATTATATCAAGACCGCGGCGGAACGGACGGCCGAGCCGACCGAAAGCGATAGCTATCAATTCAGCTACGCCCGCGCCAAAGAGATCGCGCCGCTGGTGGCCGCTCAGCTTTCCAGCAAGGATGCCCCGCAGGTCGACGAACGGACTAACACGATCTTCTTCCGGGAAACCCGCGGCAACATTGATGCGGTCCGCAAGCTCCTCCTCCAAATCGATAAGCCGACCAAGCAGGTCATGATTGAAGCACGACTGGTTGAAGTGACGGCCAACCCTCGGCAAGCGTACGGAATCAACTGGGGCGGTGTATTCGGCGGAACGACCAATCCCAAGACCTTTGGTTATGGCGCGAGCAATTTTCCCGGAGAGAACGGAACCACCACGATCGAGTCCTCGAATGGCAAGATTCTCCTGAACGACTTTGCCGGCGCCGGGGATCAGAACCGCATCGGCGACAAATTTGGCGATCTCTTGGGCAACGCGCTGGGGGCCAATCAACTCGCCATCTTAACCGTTCCGCAAATGTCGCTGACAATGCGCCTGTTGAACGAAGACTCGGACGCCGAATTCCTCGCCAACCCGCGCGTAGTCACTGCCGACAATATGCAGGCTAAGATCGAAATCATTCGCAGCCAGCCGGTCCCACAGATGAACTTCAACGAGCAGACCGCAACCGCGGTGTTCGGTGGCTTCCAAGACAAGAAATTCGGCAACACCCTCGTCGTGAAGCCGTCGGTCAATAAAGACAACTTCATCACCCTCGCAGTGAAGCCCGAGATCAGTAACAAGATCGGCGACCAGCCGTTCAATATTCCGGACGGCAAGGGCGGCGTTATCTTCAGCCCGATCATCGACACCCGCTCGCTCGACTCCAACGTTCTCATCAGGAGCGGCGACACCCTGGCTATCGGTGGCCTCCTGCAGGATGAGGTGACCAAGGCGCGGACCAAAGTGCCAATTATGGGTGACATCCCGATCATCGGTTACTTCTTCCAGGAAAAGTTGAACGCTCGGACGAAACGGAACCTGCTCGTCTTCGTCACCCCGACGATCATCGATCAGCATTACGGCACCGGCCTCGAAGACCAAGTTAGCGGCCTGCACCACACCGGCGAAGAGTATGCGGATCCGAATGGATGGCGGAACAATGCCAAGGGCGCCGTTCGCCTGGTCCCGACTTCCAATCGCCACATCGCCGCGGATTACCCGAAGCCGGGCACGCCCCCGGCGCCGGCCAGGACCCAGTCCGAAACGACAACCACGACAACAAAATCAGTAGATTTCAAGACCACGGCTAACGACCGAGGGTTCTAGCAGCCATAGATGTGGGGTTGAGAGGGGGCGGATTCTCGCGAGAGGTCCGCCCTCTTTGTTTTTCGCTCCGCCCGTTCGTCCCCGAAGAGCGCCAAACGATCAGGTTACGAAGAGAGGTAACGCGCCAGGCTTTCGCGCAACTCAGTCCGGGCGCGGAACAACAGGCTCTTCACTGCCGAAACTGATTGGTCCAGTGCTTCCGCGATTTCCTCGTAGCTCAGCTCTTCATAGCGGCGCAGGATCACCGCCATACGCTGGGTTTCGGGTAACCGGGCTATGGCTGCGTCGATAGCCGCCTGGAGCTCATCATCGAGCAGCGCCGAATCCGGCGCGATTGCGTGTTCGTCCTTGATCGGACGCTCTTCTTCCTCCGTCTCCGTCTGCAGCGGCACCGCTGGATGCCGCGAGCGACGCCGGAGCTCGTTGAAAACCAGGTTGCGCGTGATCTTGAGCAGCCAGGTCGTGAATTTCGCCTGAGGTACATAGCGGTTCGCGTTTTGCCACACTCGCAGAAAGACCTGCTGTGCGATGTCTTCAGCATCCGAATGTCCGCCCAGCATGCGGCCCACGGTCCCGACCACGAGGCGCTGGTGCCGTTCGACAAGCTGCTCAAATGCCGCCGTGTCCCCGCCACCGGCTTTCTGCATCAGCCGGACATCTTCGGCGTCCTCAAAACCGGGGCCCACCGGTGTGCGCTCCTCAGCAGACATAGACAGATCCGGGGCAATATTGGAGGCCGGCACAACGACGATTTTTCCTTTTGCAGGATTGAACCTTCATCGGTGCTTTCGGTTGCAAGCCAACAGGAGCATGTGCATCATGGACTCGGTTTTTACTGCCTCTTGATGAACCTATCGCTCATTCCTGACGATCTTCGACCGATTGCCGAAAAGATCGACGCCCGGCAGCGCGTTTCCGAGGTCGAAGCTCTTCAGATGTTCCGTTCCCATGACCTCAATGCGCTCGGCATGATGGCCAGCGCCGTCCGCGAGCAGAAGAACGGGAACACCGCGACCTACATTCTCAATCGCTACATCAACTATTCGAACATCTGCATTCTGTCCTGCCAGTTCTGTGCGTTCGCGGCAAGGAAGCGGGATGCCCACGCTTTCGAGCGGTCCGTCGACGAAATTGTCGGGGCCGTGGAGGAATCTTTAGCCGCAGGAATTACCGAGGTGCACATGGTCGGCGGTCTTCATCCGACGCTGAACAAGGATTGGTACCTCACCCTCCTGCGGCGTCTGCGGGCTCTTGATTCTCACATCATCATAAAAGCTTTTACGGCCATCGAAATCCGCCACCTGGCTCAGCGTATTTTCAAGATGTCGATCCCGGACACGCTGGCGGTTTTACGAGACGCTGGGTTAGGCGCCCTAACGGGCGGGGGAGCAGAGATTTTTGATGCCGAGGTGCGGGATGAATTGTGCCGCGGCAAAGAGAGCGCTGAGGAATGGCTGGATGTGCATCGAGCGTGGCACAAAATGGGGGGGCGGAGCACAGCCACAATGCTCTACGGCCACATCGAAACTCTGGAGCAACGGGTCGATCATCTCCGGCAACTCCGCCAGCTCCAGGATGAGACGGGGGGGTTCACTGGTTTCGTTCCTTTTGCGTTTGAACCTCAGACAACCATCCTGGCGCACGTGCGGGCCGCTACCGCAGTGGAGCAGCTGCGCAACCTCGCCATCAGCCGCATTTATCTGGATAATTTCGATCATCTGACGGCGTATTGGGTTTCGATGGGACTGCCGCTTGCCCAGGTGTCCCTGAACTACGGCGTTGATGACCTGCATGGCACGATCATGGAGGAAAAGATCTTCCACATGGCGGGTGCGAAAACGCCGCAGGAACAGACCGTCGAAACGCTCGAGCATGCCATCCGCGAGGCTGGTCGCGAGCCGGTCCAGCGCGATAGCTATTACCGCCACCTGCCGCGGCAACGCGCCGCCGCGGTCCCTGCTCCTCCGGCAATTGAATCAGAGCTGGTTTACGCCTGACGGTGGCTGAGCCGGGGCTTCTGCGGATCGGGTGCGTTAAATATCTCAACGCCCGTCCCCTCATTCACGGCTGGCCGGGTGACGTCGTCTTTGACCATCCCACTGCGCTCTGCGATCGACTGGCGGCTGGCGGATTGGATGTCGCGCTGGTTTCGAGTTTCGAATTCCTGCGCAACCCCGTCTACACGCTCGTGGACGGGATCTCGATTTCCTCCTTCGGCCCGGTTCACAGCGTCTTTGTCGCGCACGCGGGCGAGCTGGCGGAGATCGAGGAGATCGAGGTTGATCCGGCGTCGCAGACCTCGACTAACTTGCTGCGGTGCCTCCTGGCCGAGACCGGGCTGAACCCGAAGTTCGTGATCCGTTCCCGCCTTGTTCAGCGCGCGATCACTCCGCGGCTTGCGAAATTCTTCATTGGCGATCAGGCAATCCGTTTTCGTGACGAAAGCGCGAGCACGTTTCGCTTCTGGGACCTGGGGGAAGAGTGGCAAAAGCGCACGCAACAGCCATTTGTTTATGCCCTGTGGCTCATCCGGCCCGAAGTGTCTTCGCCCAAGCCAATCGCCGACAGCTTGCGCGCTTGTCGCGACAATAATGTCCGCGATCTGGACCCCGTGATTGCCGCCGAACGGGAATTCAGTCCCGAATTTTGCCAGTTTTATCTACGGGATTGTTTGCGCTACGACTTCGGCCCCCCGGAGCGTGAGGGCCTGTCGACATTTCGCAAACTTTGCGAGAGACACGGGATTTTGTGGCAC
Source organism: Chthoniobacterales bacterium (assembly GCA_035536995.1). Lineage (GTDB taxonomy): Bacteria > Verrucomicrobiota > Verrucomicrobiia > Chthoniobacterales > UBA10450 > AV80. The sequence continues at coordinate 46,443 of DATLNB010000049.1, forward strand.
GACTCACGGCTGATAATCTGATTCCTCCCCGGAGCGCGTGGCAGCCTAACGACCTGTATGTCGGGATCTCAGGCTGGACCTACGCTGGGTGGCGCGGCGTCTTTTACCCGAAAAAACTGGCCCACCGCTCAGAGCTCCAGTTCGCCTCTCACACTTTCAATTCCATCGAAATCAACGGTTCATTTTATTCGCTCCAGCGACCATCCAGCTATCAGCGGTGGTACGCCGAGACACCGCCCGGGTTCGTCTTTAGCGTAAAGGGTCCCCGATTCATCACTCACATGAAGAAACTGCGCGAGGTCGAGGCGCCTTTGGGCAATTTCTTCGCCTCCGGCCTTCTCTGTCTTCGGGAAAAGCTTGGTCCCATCCTGTGGCAGTTTCCGCCAAACTTCGGATGGAACGAGGAGCGGTTTACGGACTTCTTTAATCTTTTACCGCGCAGCACGAGGGAAGCAGCCAAGGTAGCGAAGAATCACGACGACAAACTAAAAGTGGATCCATGGACAAAGACGGATGCGAACCGACCGGTTCGCCACGTGGTGGAGATTAGGCATCCCACCTTCATGGTTCCGGAGTTTTTCGCTCTGCTTCGGCGACACAATATCGCCTTCGTCGTGGCGGACACCGCGGGGAAATGGCCCTACGCTGAGGACATCACGGCTGATTTCGTGTACTGCCGCCTTCATGGCGCGGAGCAGCTCTATGTGAGCGGTTACAGCGGCGAGGAGCTTGATTGGTGGGCTAATCGAATCAGGCACTGGCGCACGGGCCGGCAGCCGAAAGACGCGAAGACGGTATCCGACCGGAAGGCTAGTGGTCGCGGCAATCGCGACGTTTACCTTTATTTCGATAACGACGCCAAAGTCCACGCGCCGTTCAACGCGAAAGGGCTGGTCGCGAACTTGGAAGGCCAGTCAGGTTGAAAGCCGATCGCCGCTGGATCGTCGTCCCGAAATGCAGCGACCCGGCACCCGGCATTGCCTGGGCCGAGATATGCGGCATTCCGTGCGTTGCCGAGTTGCTGATGCGCAAAGGCTTCGGATGCGCCGAGGACGTGAACCTGTTTCTTCAGCCGCGCTTGCGCTCGCTCACCGATCCGTTCCTCCTCCCCAATATGAGCCGGGCAGTGGAGCGCATTCTCGACGCAATCGATCGGCGGCAACGGATCGTCTTGTTCGGGGATTACGATGTAGATGGGGTCACATCCCTTGCCCTGCTGGCTGGATTGATGCGCAACTACGGCGCGACTCCGGAATTGTTTCTGCCGCTTCGAATGGAGGAAGGTTACGGGCTGAGCCCGGAGAGCGTGGAACGCTGCTGCGAGCAGTATCGGCCTGAACTGTTGATCGCGGTGGATTGCGGGACCGCGTCGCTCGATGAGATTGCGGGGCTCAAGGCACGCGGCATCGACGTGATTGTGCTCGATCACCACGAACCGAAGGCGGCCCTGCCAGATTGCGTCGCGGTTGTGAACCCGAAGACAGAGTCAGGCTGCGTGTGTCAATATCTGTGCAGCGTGGGGATTGTGTTCAAGGTCTGTCACGCCCTCCTTAAGACCCGGCCGGCCCCGGGATTCGATCTCAAGGCGCACCTCGATCTTGTGGCGCTCGGCACCGTTGCCGACATCGTGCCGCTGGAAAAGGAAAACCGGGTGCTCGTGGAGCGAGGAATGAGACAACTCGCCGGGAGCCCTCGGCTTGGTGTAAGAAAACTGTTGAAGGTTGCAGCCGTGCGCTCCCCCATAGGCACTCAGGACATCGGTTTTAGACTTGGACCGCGGTTAAACGCCGCCGGGCGCCTCGCCACCGCCGAAAAGGCGCTCCGATTACTTTTGACCTCCGACGAAGCAGAAGCCGATGAGCTCGCGGCGTTACTCGATGCGCAGAACCGCGAGAGGCAGGAAGTTGAACGGCGAATCCTGGCGGAGGCCGAAGAACAGCTTTCGAAGCATTTCGATCCCGCCCGTGACGCTGCCATCGTTCTCGGCTCCCGTGAATGGCATCCGGGTGTCCTTGGTATTGTCGCTTCACGCCTTGCCCGCCAGCATCATAGGCCCACCATCCTGGTTGCATTTGACTCCGATGGCCTCGGCAAAGGAAGTGGCCGCAGCATCGAGGGATTGTCGCTGGTTGAGGCGCTGACGCTTTGCGAAGCCCACCTCGAAAAGTTCGGCGGGCACGAAATGGCTGCGGGCCTGGCGGTGCACGAGGAAGACTTTTCGGCTTTCAGCGAAGCGTTTCGAGGGGCCGCGCGCCGGCTCCTCTCGGATGAACAATTGCGTCCGCGGCTCCGCCTCGATTACGAACTGACGTTTGCGGAACTGAACGCGGATTTCCTGCGCTGGCACCAGGCGCTCGAGCCGTTTGGGAGCGGCAATCTCCAGCCCATGTTTGTTGCACGCGAGGTGGAGCCCACCGTAGAGCCGCGCATGGTGAAGGAAAAGCATCTCGCCCTTCGATTGCGGCAGCGGAACTATCATCAACGGGCCATCTTTTTCGATGGGGCAGCCGCGCCTCTGCCGCCGCCTCCATGGGATATGGCGTTCCGCGTGTGTCCCGATGAGTATCAGGGTGAGACGCGGCTCCAGATTCAGGTTGAAGCGTTACGAACCGCGGGTCCGCTGGAATGATCGCGTACTCCCAGGCGCTGGCTGAGTTGGAATGGTTTCCTCGGCCAAGACTGACCGCGCTTCGCCGGCTTGAAATTGAAACGGTGGAGGACCTGCTCACCCATTACCCGAGACGTTACGAAGACCGAAGCGAGTTCGCTTCTTTCCCTCGTGAGGAAAGCGATGTGCCGGTTCTGCTTTGCGGCGAAGTAGTGAAGACGCGGCTCGTCCGCTTTGGCGGTTGGAAAAAGATCTTCGAGGCCACCATCGAAGAAACCAATGCCAATGCGCTGAGCCAACCCCTCGTCCTGCGCTGGTTCAACATGCATTACGTGCAGAAGATGATCGCCACCGGGCAGCGCCTGGTTGTTTACGGAAAGCCGCGCCGCCGTGGACACCGGCTTTGCCTCGAGCATCCGGAATTCGAAGTGATCGAGAGTGACGACGATATCTCGATTCATTTTCGGCGAATCACGCCGATTCACCCCGCGACAGAAGGGCTGCCGCAGCGCGTTTTCCGCGCTTTGATCTTTCAGGTGCTTGAGAACCTCGACGCTGAGACCGTGCCGACGCTTTTACCGAAAGGGACTAACCTGGGCTCGCGCGAGCATGCCCTTCACGAGATCCATTTTCCCACCACACTCGCCCAGCGCGACGCAGCGCGGAAACATCTGGTCTGGTCCGAGTTCTTCGAGATGCAATTGTCGATCGGGTGGCGCCGCTCACAACTTTCGTTGAAACAAGGGCAGGTTCATTCTCCGGGAGGCGGATTGTTGGAGAATTTTCTCCGCCGACTGCCGTTCGACCTGACAGGCGCGCAGGAACGCGTGATAACTGAACTGCGCCGCGATTTGGCGTCGCCCCATCCGATGAACCGTCTGCTACAGGGCGATGTCGGGTCGGGTAAAACGGTCGTGGCAGTTGCCGCGATTCTGCTGGCTGTCGAGTCCGGCGCGCAAGCGGCCCTGATGGCCCCGACGCAGATCCTCGCAGAGCAGCATTACGCGGTCCTCTCCCAATGGCTCGAGCCGATTGGCGTGCGCCTCGCCCTCCGAACGGCTGCGCGCCACGAGGAGTCGGGCGCAATGCCGCTGTTTCAAGACGCCGCCAACGGCGATTCGCCCCAGATCATGATCGGCACACACGCCTTACTGTACGAAGGCGTCTCGTTCGAAAAACTCGGTCTCGTCGTGATCGATGAGCAACACAAATTCGGCGTGTCCCAACGAGCACGGCTCACAGCTCGCGAGCCGGCGCCGGATGTTCTGGTAATGACGGCAACGCCGATTCCGCGCACGTTGACCATGACTGTCTATGGAGATCTCGACGTCTCTGTCATCGACGAGATGCCGGCCCACCGCGGCAAGATCGTTACGGCGGTCCGCGAACGAACAAAGCTACCGGAGGTCCTGGCGTTTTTGCGGAAAGAGCTGGAGACCGGCCGGCAGGCCTACGTGGTCTATCCGCTCATCGATGAGAGCGAGAAACTGCAGGCGAAAGCGGCCACGGTGGAATTCGAAGAATGGCAGGAGCGGCTCCATCCGTTTCGCTGCGACCTGTTGCACGGCCGGATTCCGCCGGCTGATAAGCAATCGATCATGGAAAAATTCCGGCGCGGTGAAACCAGCGCATTGATCAGCACAACGGTGATCGAAGTCGGCGTCGATGTTGCCAACGCAACAGTGATGCTGATCGAAAACGCGGAACGCTTTGGCCTGGCTCAGCTCCACCAGCTCCGGGGCCGGATTGGTCGTGGGGCCCACAAGTCGTATTGCATTCTCCTGAGCGACGACAGAACGCCCGAGACGGGTACAAAGCTGGGCGTACTGGTGGAAACAACCGATGGTTTTAAGGTAGCCGAGGCGGATTGGGAACTACGCGGCCCGGGCGATTTGCTTGGAACAGCCCAAAGCGGCCTGCCCGCCCTGAAGCTCGGCGACCTTGTAAAAGATGCGGACATCATGCGCGAAGCCCGGGCCGCAGCCACGGCCATCCTGGCCGCCGATCCCGGCCTGACTTCGAGGGAAAATCAACGATTTCGCCAATTGATTGTCGAACAACACGGACGAACCTTCTCCAACGTTAGCTGATGAAAAACCTGCTCAAATTTATCCTTTTTGTCCTTCTGGTTAGTGCCGGCATTTCCGCGCTTTACGATTATCGGATCAAAACCGGCGGCCTCCGTTTGCTGGCGGTCGCGCCGGAAAAATATTCGTTGGCCACGGGGCCGAGCGTTGACCCCAAGCAAGTGACCGGCCTGGAAGCTCTGAACCGGGAGCGGCGTGCGCTGGTTAGTTCGGTTATTCCTTCGGTGGTCAGCATCAAGACTTCAAAAAAGGTCGCCGTTCGCCGGCAATATCAGCTGGATCCCTCGGACTTTTTTAACCGGAACCCGCGCCAATTCCGGAACCCGAACGAAGAGGCGATGGTCCAGAATTCTCTGGGCTCGGGAGTTGTGGTGACCGCTGAGGGCCACATCATTACGAACAATCACGTCGTGGACCAGGTCGATGAGATCGAGATCCAGTTGAGCGACGGGAAAACGAAGAAGGCCAAGCTAATTGGGGCCGATGCGGTTGTTGATCTGGCCGTCCTGAAAATCGACGAGCCCGGTCTCAAGCCGCTCAAGTTCGGCGATTCCGATGCGGTTCAGGCCGGCGATTTCGTGGTCGCGATCGGTAATCCGTTCGGCTTTGAAGAAACAGTGACGGACGGAATCATCAGCTCGAAAGGGCGTCCGAATCGCGTCGATGGGTTCGGCGATTATCTGCAGACTAATGCCGCCATCAATCCGGGCAACAGCGGCGGACCGCTCGTTAATTTGCAGGGCGAGATTATTGGGATCAACACCGCCATCATCTCGCGGAGCGGCGGCTCACAGGGCATCGGGTTCGCCATCCCGTCTAACTCGGTCAAAACCGCCCTTGAGAGCCTGCTCAAAAACGGCCGCATCATCCGGGGTTACCTGGGAATTCAAGCCCGCCCGACCACCCAGGGTGTCGCCGAGACCGACGGCGTGATCGTTGACGACGTTGTCCCCAACTCTCCCGCGTCAGAAGCCAAGCTAAAGCGCGACGATGTGATCAAGAAGTTCAATGGGCATAACGTGCGCAATATCGCCGAGCTCCGGAGCCTGGTGGCGCAGGTGGAGCTCAATAAGAAGGTGGAAATGGAGGTGCTCCGGGCGGGCAATAATCTCAAGGTCATGGCCGAGATCAAAGAGCAGCCGGCCGATTATCTGACTTCGCGGAACAATCCGCGGCAGCCTCAAACGCCTCAGGCTCCCGACGACCAGCAGGAGAACGGTGAAAACAGCGCGCTGGGCTCCGTTGAAGTCAGCGAGGTCACCCCGGAGGTTGTGCGACAGCTCGATCTTCCCAACCGAATCAGGGGCGTGGTCGTGACGAAGCTCGACGGCGAAGTCGGGGAGTTAAGGGCCGGCGACGTGATCGAGGAGATCAATCAACAGCCCGTCACCTCAGTGGCCGAATATAAGAGAATTGTGTCCACCCTCGACCCGAACGGGACGGCCGTTCTGTCCGTTTGCCGGCATCGGACTCGGTCGTTTGTCGTGCTTCGGCCCAGGTAGGGCGAAGCGGCGGGCGACCGTGCAAAACCCGCACGGCCGCCTCATTTTGCGGATAAGGTTGGGATGAATAACCCTATTTGGAGAAGGGTCTAAACTTCTCTAACCAATCACGCTTATGAAACGACTACTCCTTGGGTTAACGTTACTCGCGCTGGTCTTGCCCACGATTCCCCGGGCCGAAGCTCGCACCGATATCTCGATCGATTTCTTTTACGATAATCTCGGTGACGGCGGCAGCTGGGTCGAGGTTGGCGACTACGGTTATTGCTGGCAGCCGAGCATCGCGGTGAGTAACCGGAGCTGGCGGCCCTATTCCGACGGGTACTGGGCCTACACGGACGTCGGATGGACCTGGGTGTCGTATGAAGACTTTGGTTGGGCGACCTACCATTACGGGCGCTGGATCCGGTTGCGCGGGCACGGGTGGGTTTGGGTACCTGGCCGCGAATGGGGCCCGGCCTGGGTCTCATGGCGAACCGGCGGGGATTATGTCGGGTGGGCGCCGCTGCCACCGCGGCGCGCCGGTGAGAACTGGGATGAGAGCCCAATCACAGCTCGGGTAGACATCGATTTCGATATTGGGCCCGCCTATTACAACTTTATCGACGTCCGTTATATCGGCGAGCCAGTCCTGCGCGAGCGGATCTTCGCGCCCGAGCAGAATGTCACTTACATCACCAAGACGGTGAACGTGACTAACATCACCTACACGAATTCCACCGTGTACAATTACGGACCCGACGTTAACACCCTCAGCCGGTATTCAACCCGGCCTATCCAACGCTTGAGCATGCAGCGGGAAACGACGGTCGATCCAGTTGCCGCGGCGCAATCGAAGTCGTTCATGAAAGTGCAGGGGGACAAGCTGGTGGTGGCAGCGCCCCAGCAGTTCCAAAAGCCGACCAGGTCCATCGCACCGAAAGTCGTGAAGGAAAAGATCGCGCAAGCGCCGGTCGAAAGAGGTTGGGAGCCGGTAGGCGATGCGAAAGCCCAAGCGGAGTTGAAGCAGAAGATGCAGAAGGAAGACCCGAAGTCTGTCCCGCCGCCGACCGTTCCAGCGTCGTCGTCGGGTCAAACCTCCACTACAGCGACTCCAGCCGTGGCGGGCGCAAGCGCGACTCCCACGACTGTTAGTCCGGCAACGCATGCCTCGCCCGCCACCGCTGCGACCCCGTCCGCACCAACCAGCAAGGATAAAGACAAAGGTAAGGATAAACGCCGGGAGACTGCACCGCCGGCTCCAAGCGCTTCAGTGCCGGCGACCCCAGATCTGAACCCGCCAACGTCGTCCGGAAAGAACAAGAACAAGCGCAACGATAAGGCGGCGCCGGTCACGACGCCCGCGCCATCCGCGCCGGCTGCGTCCGTCCCGCCAGCTAGCACCCCGGCGCCCGATCGCGACAAAGGTAAGAACAAGCAACGAAACAATGTTGCGCCCGAGGCGTTCGTCCCGCCCGGGCCGGCTCCTACCGACGCGATGACGCCGAATGCCAAGGAGAAGCCGAAGAAACGAGACCGGGCGGAACCGCCTGCTCCCTCAACCCGTTTCGAGAGCGTGGCACCGGCACCAGTTGCGCCACCGCCGCAACAGGAGACAAAGCGCAACCGACCAGGGCCTGACACTGCGCCGCCTGAAAACGCGCCGGAGAAATCAAAGCGCGACACGGCCACGGAAGGTCCGGGCAACTCCATGAAAAAGGAGCCGCCCGCCGAACGGATGGCGCCGCCTCCCGGGCCGGCAGCCAGTGCCCCGGTAAATCCGCCGCCCGCTCGCGAAGAAGGCAAAAAGCCGAAGAAGAACGAACCGGCTACGGCTCCGACACCCTAACGATCCGATCTCCGCTGTTGCGCCTTATAGCAGCTCGGCGATCTGGACGGCGTTAAGCGCCGCGCCTTTAAGCAGCTGGTCGCCGGAAACCCAGAAAGAAAGGCCGTTCTCGAACGCACAGTCACGCCGCACCCGGCCCACTTCACAATTATCTTTCCCGGCGGTGAAGAGCGGCATTGGGTAACGGTTATTATGCGGCTCGTCTACCAACTCCAGTCCCGGCGCCTTGGCCAGGACTTCGCGCGCTTCTTCGACCGAGACTGGCCGGTCGAACTCGGCCGTAACGGCGACCGAATGAGCACGGTAGACTGGAACCCGCACACAGGTCACGGAGGCCCGGAAATCGGGCAAGTGCATGATGCGGCGCCCTTCGTTCTGCATCTTCATTTCTTCCTTGGTATATCCGTCGGCGAGGAAGGAATCGACGTGGGGCAGGACGTTAAAGGCAATCGGATGCGGGTAAATCTCCGTAAGAGGCGGCTGATTTGCGGCCGCCGCTTCCACCTGCGTTCGCAGTTCCCGGATGGCCCGGGCTCCGCTGCCGGACACCGCCTGGTAACTGGAAGCAATAACCCGGCGAACGCCGAACGCCCGGTGCAAAGGATAAAGGGCCATCAGCGCGACGGCGGTCGTGCAATTCGGGTTCGCGATCAATCCGCGATGGGAACGCACGTCCTCACCGTTGATCTCGGGGATCACTAAGGGCACGTCCGGATCCGTCCGGAAGACGGAGGAGTTATCTATGACGATCGCCCCGGCATCCCGCGCAATGGGCGCGTATTCCCGCGAAATTGCGCCGCCCGCGCTGAAGAAGGCGACGTCGATGCCCGCGAACGATTCACGGCTCAGCTCTTGTGCACGGATCTCGGATCCGAGAAAACGGACGGTGGAGCCTGCCGATCGCGCGGAGCACAGGGGGAGGAGCCGTTCGACCGGGAAGGCGCGGCGCTCCATAACCCGGAGCAATTCCTCGCCGACGGCTCCGGTCGCGCCCACGATTGCGACGTGATAACTTTTCTTCGCCTTAACCACGGCTCATTCTACCGCCGATCACAATGAAGAAAAGCGTTCAACCAATGGTCGATATCTCGGTTCGGAGACAGGAACTGACGGTGCGGCTCGGGCGGAAGAAGCTCGCTCGTTATCCGGTTTCGACATCCCGGTTCGGATTAGGAGAAGAAAAGGGCAGTTTTAAGACACCCTCTGGCCGTTTCGAGATTTCGGATAAGATCGGTGAGGGCGCCTCACCGGAAACGGTCTTCAAAAGCCGCCGGCCTGTCAAAGTGACCCAAAAGATGTTGCGGGAGGATGATCTGGTCATGGGCCGTATCCTCTGGCTCGAGGGCCGCGAGGAAAAGAACGCGAATACGCATAGCCGTTATATTTATATTCACGGAACCAACCACGAGGACGAAATTGGGACCGCGACCAGCCATGGCTGCGTCAGGATGCGCCGCGCGGATGTAGTCGAGCTCTTCGATCAGGTTCCGATGGGGACCACGGTGGTGATACGTCCCTAAGAATCAGGTTTGACCCCTAGGAAAAAAGTGGAGAAAAGCGTTGCGTCAGGGGTCTTAACTGCCTAAATGACGGCTGCAACTTGCAGGGAAAGGAGGCGAGATAATTACGTGAAAATTCTGAAAGCGATCATGATTTTGGCCGTTGCGGCCGGTGCGTTGAGCCTGGGGGCTTGTGCGCAGCATAAAGAGGCCGCGACGACGCAGACCTCCACCTACTCGAAATAATAACCGTCCAGTTGTCCGTCTGCGGATAGCTTTAACCATAAAAGGCCAGGCCGTTTCGCGGCCTGGCCTTTTTTCCGTTGGCCCGACGGGCCGCCCCTTTTCTTTCCCGAATCGCTCCCTAAGATGCGTGGCGTGGAATTAACCGGGCAGCCATTGCCGCTTTCGGAAATCGCCAGGGTCGCGCACGGCAAAACCGCGATTTCAGTGGGCTCCTCGGTTGATTCGAGGATCGCGGCCTCCAGGAAAGTCATTGAAGAGATCGTGGCCGACGGAGGCGTCGTCTATGGCGTCAGCACCGGATTCGGCAAGCTGGCGGACGTCCATATTCCGCAGGCGGATTTACGTCAGCTCCAGCTCAATCTGGTCCGGAGCCACGCCTGCGGGATCGGCGAGCCGCTCTCCGAGCCGGAGGTGCGCGCGATGATTTTATTGCGCGCCAATGTTCTTTGTCTCGGGTTCAGCGGAATCCGGCGCGAGGTAATTGAGCTTCTTTGCGAGCTGAACAACCGCGGAGTCGTCCCGGTGATTCCGGAAAAGGGTTCCGTGGGAGCTAGCGGGGACCTGGCGCCACTGGCTCATCTGGCGCTGACCCTAATCGGGGAGGGGGAGGCTTTCTTCAAGACAGAGCGTTTGCCGAGCCGCGACGCCCTCCAGGGAGCGGGTCTGCAGCCGGTGACCCTCGAAGCGAAGGAAGGGCTAGCGCTCCTCAACGGCACCCAGGCGATGCACGCGGTCGGCGGCCTCGCCCTCTGCCGCGCGCAACGGCTCGCCCGCGTGGCCGACGTCTCCGGCGCGATGACCCTCGATGCATTGAAAGGCACCCCGGCCGCTTTCGATTCGCGAATTCATCAGGCGCGCCCGCATCCCGGGCAAAACGCGGTCGCGGAGCATCTGCGGGATCTCTTGCAGGACAGCGAAATCCGGAAATCCCACCTTTCCGGCGATCCACGCGTCCAGGACGCTTATAGCCTGCGCTGTATGCCGCAGGTCCACGGGGCAGTTCGCGGCGCCCTCGCTCATTGCGAAGACATCCTTGAAATAGAGTCCGCCTCGGCGACTGACAACCCGCTCGTCTTCCCAAGCACCGGCGACGTTCTTTCCGGCGGAAATTTTCACGGCGCGCCCCTGGCCCTGGCCTTGGATTACGCGGCGATTGCCGTTACCGACCTGATGAGCATCAGCGAGCGGCGGACTGACCGCTTAGTGAACCCGGATTTGAGCGAAGGCCTGCCCGCATTCCTCACGCCGCACGCGGGGACGCATTCCGGATTTATGATTCCGCATGTGGCGGCGGTGGCGTTGCTGAACGAAGCGAAGGTGCTGGCCCACCCGGCGAGCGTCGACAACCTGCCGACTTCCGCTGGGAAGGAAGACCACGTTTCGATGGGGATGACGAGCGCGCTGAAACTGCGGACGATCGTGGATAACGCCGAGCACCTCATCGCGATTGAGATGCTTGCCGCTGCGGAAGGACTGGACTTTCGCCGGCCTCTCAGGAGCGGAGGCGGAGTTGAGCGTGCTTACGAATTGATCCGGTCGATTTCGCCTCGGGTAGATGCGGATCGTTCGATGTCGGCAGATATTGCGGCCGTGGCCGCCGCGATACGAAAGGGAATATTCGACGGAATATGAGTGGACGCAGAATTATCCGCGCTCCTCGGGGGAGCGAAATGACGTGCAAAGGCTGGCACCAGGAGGGGGCGCTCCGGATGTTGATGAACAACCTTGATCCGGATGTCGCGGAGAACCCGGATCGGTTGATCGTCTATGGCGGGACGGGTCGTGCCGCTCGCAGCTGGGAAGCCTTTGACGCAATCGTGCGGTCTCTTCAGGATTTGGAAAACGATCAGACCCTGCTGGTCCAATCCGGGAAACCGGTCGGCATTTTCCGGACGCACGACGAAGCGCCGCGGGTGTTGATCGCGAATTCGAATTTGGTCGGGCACTGGTCGAACTCGACGGAGTTCAATCGTTTGGAACGGCTCGGCCTCACGATGTATGGGCAGATGACTGCGGGCTCATGGATCTACATAGGCAGCCAGGGAATTGTGCAGGGCACCTTCGAAACCTTCGCCGCCGCGGCTGAAAAGCATTTCGGCGGCAATCTCGCGGGCAAGCTGATTGTCTCGGGCGGGATGGGCGGCATGGGCGGCGCTCAGCCGCTCGCGGCCACGATGAATGGCGCGCGGTTCCTCGGAATCGACGTCGATCCGGCGCGGATCGAGAAACGGCTCAAGAGCGGTTATTGCGACGCAATAGCGCAATCTTTGGATGAGGCGCTTCGGCTACTGGAAGAGGCCGGTCAAAACGGCCTCGGTATTTCGGTCGGGCTCGTGGGCAACTGCGCGGATGTTTTGCCGGAACTGGTGCGGCGGGAAATTGTCCCGGACGTGTTGACCGACCAGACCAGCGCTCACGACGCGCTGAACGGATACGTCCCGCGCGGTATGAGTCTCGATGAAGCGCTGGCGCTGCGCGTGGCCAGACCTGAGGAGTACATCTCCCGCGCCATGCAATCGATGGCCGCGCACGTCGAAGCGATGCTCGCGTTGCAAAAGAAGGGCGCTGTTACCTTCGATTACGGCAACAACATCCGGACGCAGGCAAAGAAGGCCGGGCTTGAAAACGCGTTCGATATTCCCGGCTTCGTGCCGGAATACATCCGGCCGCTTTTTTGCGAGGGCAAAGGACCATTCCGCTGGGTCGCGTTGAGTGGTGATCCCGAGGACATCGCGCGAACCGATCGGCTGGCGCTTGAGTTGTTTCCCGAAAATCAAACTCTGGCACGTTGGATGAAGCTGGCCCGGGAGCGGATCCATTTTCAGGGATTACCGGCGCGGATTTGCTGGCTCGGGTACGGGGAGCGGGCGGAGTTCGGCGTGGCGATGAACGAGCTGGTGAAGCGTGGCGAAATCAAGGCGCCGATTGTGATCGGCCGCGATCATCTCGATACGGGATCGGTCGCGTCGCCTTTTCGTGAAACCGAAGGAATGATCGACGGAAGCGATGCGATCGCTGACTGGGCCCTGTTGAACGCGCTGGTCAATACCGCGGCCGGGGCGTCCTGGGTCTCAATTCATAATGGGGGCGGGGTGGGGATCGGTTATTCGCAGCACGCCGGGATGGTGGTGGTGGCCGACGGAACCGAGGACTCGAAGCGCCGGCTCGAGCGCGTTTTGACCAGCGATCCAGGGATGGGGATTATTCGCCATGCGGATGCCGGTTACTCGCGTGCGACCCGGTTTGCAAAAGAGAATAACGTGACTGTGCCGATCCATCCCGACGTCCGCGATTAATTTCCGAGCCCATGCAAAAGATCATTGAATGCGTGCCCAATTTCTCCGAAGGGCGGGATCTCGAAGTGATTCGCCAAATCACGGCCGCGATCGAATCGGTCGATGGCGTCTCGCTCCTAAACGTCGACCCGGGAGCGAGCACGAACCGGACGGTGGTCACCTTTGCCGGGGCGCCGGAGCCAGTGGTAGAGGCAGCCTTTCGCGGGATCCGGAAAGCGGCGGAGCTGATCGATATGCGCAAACAAAAGGGGGCGCACCCTCGGATGGGCGCGACCGATGTTTGCCCCTTCATCCCGGTAAGCGACGTCAGCTGGGACGAGGCGATCGCCTGCGCTCGGACACTCGGGAAACGCGTGGGTGAGGAGTTGAATATCCCGGTCTATCTGTACGAGAAAGCGGCAGCTAATCCGGAACGCTCGAATCTATCGATCATCCGCGCCGGCGAATACGAGGGGTTTTTCGAGAAGATTAAGGAACCCGCCTGGAAGCCGGATTTCGGGCCGGCTGTGTTCAACGACGGATCGGGTGGGACAGTCATCGGCGCCCGGGAATTTCTCGTTGCTTACAATGTTAACCTGAACACGAAAGCGGTCCGCCGCGCCAACTCTGTCGCATTCGACGTCCGGGAAAACGGCCGGGTCAAGACAGAGGACGGCACGCCTACGGGCAAGCCAGTGCTGGACGCGGCCGGCGAACCCATGCGCGAGCCAGGGATGCTCAAGCATGTGAAAGCGATCGGGTGGTATGTCGAGGAATACGGCCTGGCCCAGGTTTCGATGAATTTGACGAATCTCGAAGAGACCCCGCTCCACGCCGCGTTTGACGCCTGCGTCGAATCCGCAAATAAACGCGGTCTTCGCGTCACGGGTTCGGAACTGGTCGGCATGCTGCCAAAAAAATGTCTGGTCGAGGCTGGTCGCTACTTTTTACGGAAACAGAAATGGTCGGAAGGGGCGTCGGAAGAAGAGCTAATCGACGTGGCGATCCGTTCGATGGGATTAAGCGAGTTGAAGCCGTTCGATCCGAAAGAGAGGATCATCGAGCTCAAAATGGAGTCCACTGCCCAAAAGTCCCTCGTGAAAATGGACCTGCGGGAATTTTGCAATGAGACGCTGAGCGATTCCCCGGCTCCGGGTGGGGGCTCGGTTGCCGCGTTGATGGGAGCCCTCGGCTTATCGCTCGGGGGCATGGTGGCAAATCTCTCCGCTGGAAAGCGCGGTTGGGACGACAAGCTCAGCTACTTCAGCGACTGGGCGGTAAAAGCGCAGCAGCTCAAGGATGAGCTTTTGTTCCTGGTTGATGAAGACACCGCCGCGTTCAACAAGGTCATGGACGCTTTCGGTTTGCCGAAGGATTCGGCCGAAGAGAAAGCCGCCCGAAGCGCTGCGATTCAGTCGGCCAACAAATACGCGGCGGAGATCCCCCTGCGGGTCATGGAGACCGCGGCCAAAGCATTTCCTCTCCTTTCGGAGATGGCGCAGAATGGAAATCCCGCTTCGATCTCCGACGTTGGCGTTGGACTTCTAGCGGTCCGTGCCTGCATTGAAGGGGCGGGGATGAACGTACGGATCAATCTGTCGGGCTTGAAGGACGAGTCGGCCAGGACCACGCTTCGAGAGAAAATGGAGCAGGCGCTGCGTCAAAACGAAACCGAGTTTGCGCGCATCCGGGCCGTTGTTGACGGCAAGCTCGGATAAACTTCGCGTGCCGCCCGTTGCCGTTCTTCACGCCACCCAGCTCGTCACGCTGGCCGGACCAGCCCGGCCCCGTGCCGGCCTCGAGATGCGTGAACTCGGGATTATCTCGGACGGAGCCATGCTGGTGGACGATGGCCGGATCGTCGCAGTCGGCTCCTCGCAAGAAATCGAGCGTGCGCTGCCCGAAGGGTGCGAGGTAATCAACGCATCCGGCCGCTGTGTTCTCCCCGGTTTTGTTGACGCCCACACCCACCCCGTGTTTGGCGGCAGCCGGGTTGACGAATTCGAGTTACGGGCGCAGGGCGCAACCTACGAGGAGATCGCCGCCAGCGGAGGCGGCATTCGCTCCACAATGCGAAGAACCCGCGCGGCGTCCGAGGACGATTTGCTGGCGCAGGCGAAGCGACACGCGCAATGGTTCCTCCGCGGAGGGACGACAACCGCCGAGGCGAAGTCCGGCTACGGCCTGACCGAAGACGACGAGATCAAGCTGCTCCGCGTGATCCGGAGATTGAACGCGGAAACCGCCATGGAGTTCGTGCCGACTTTTCTCGGCGCGCACGCGATCCCGGATGAATTTAGGAACGCGCCCGAGCAGTATGTGGCTCTCGTCATTCACAAAATGATCCCGCGGGTTGTTGAGGAAGGTCTCGCGGAAAACTGCGACATCTTTTGCGAGCGCGGCTATTTCGACATTGCTGATTCCGAAAAGATCATGCGGGCGGCCCAAGAGCACGGTCTTCGTTTGCGAATGCATGTTGACCAGCTGACGAACTCCGGCGGCGCGTTCCTCGCTGCGCGGTTGCATGCGGCGACGGCAGATCATCTCGAGCAGGTCAATGCGGCGGAAATCGCCGCTCTTGCCGAGGCTGGTGTGCAACCGGTGCTCCTTCCAGGTTCGGTCTACGCGCTCGGAAAGACCCGCTATCCGCCCGCCCGCGAGATGATCGCGGCTGGCCTTGGTGTTGTGCTCGCGACTGATTTTAACCCGGGCTCATCGCCCACGCCATCGATGCCGATGGTCCTTTCGCTGGCCACGACTCAAATGAAGATGACCCCGGCGGAATGCCTGACGGCAGCCACCCTTAACCCTGCGTACAGTTTGAGCCGGGGCGAAAAGATCGGCTCGCTCGAGGTCGGGAAGCGCGCGGATTTTGCGATTTACAACTGCGCTGATTATCGGGAAATCGCGTATTACTTCGGCGTGTCGCTGACGCACTCTGTCTACATCCGCGGCGAGCCAGTGCTCTAGCGCTTGCGCCGCCATCCGCGGCTACGGCCGCAGAAGAGGACTGCCTCACCTTGCGCTGGCTGACTGCCACCCGTAACGTCGCTCCGCTATGAAAGTGGAAGTGGAGAACCAGCCCCCGGGGATGGCGACGTTGCGGATCGAGCTCCCGCCGGATGCCGTTAGTAAGGAATGGGACTCGATTGCCAGTAATTACTCACGCCATGCGCGCATTCCGGGTTACCGCCCGGGTAAGGCGCCGAAGCAGGTGATCGAGAAGAAGTTTAGGAAGGAAATCCAGGAGGAACTGACGAAGACCCTCGTTTCGCGGAGCTACCACGAGGCGGTCGCCGAAAAACAGCTGAGAGTGGTGTCGCTTACGGACGTCGGGGACGTGGAGTTCGGCGACGACCGCTCGATGCGTTTCCGGGCCACGGTGGTAACCGCGCCTGAGTTCGACCTTCCCGATTACAAAACGATTCCGGTTCAGCTCCCAGACGCGACTGTCTCAGCGGAGGAAGTTGATACGGCGCTGGAAAGATTGCGCGATCAGGCAGCGGACTTTGTGGATGTGCCGGATCGGGACCTCGCGATGGGCGATTTTGCGGTCATCGACTTTACCGGGGCGATCGACGGCGTGGCGATCAGCGAGATCGTGCCCGAAGCGAGCAAGAACCTCCATGGCGGGAAGAAGTTTTGGCTCCACCTCGCGCCCGACAATTTTCTTCCGAAATTTTGCGAACAAATTGTTGGGATGAAACCCGGGGATACTCGCAGCGTCCAGGTGGATTTACCGGCAGATTTCCCCGTGACGGAGATCGCCGGGAAAAAGGCGGACTATGCCGTCACACTCGACGAGCTGAAGGAGAAGGTTCTTCCGGCAATAGACGAAGCTTTTGCGGGAAAAATGATGCCCGGAAAAAGCCTGGCCGATTTGCGGCACGCCATCGAACACAATCTCGAGCACGAAAAAGAGCACGAGCTCGAGCGCGCGAAAGAGCAGCAAATCGTGAAGTACCTGCAGGAACGGATCAGTTTTGATCTGCCGCCCCCATTGTTGAAAAACGAAACGCGGCGCGCTCTGAACGAGCTCGTTCATCGAAATCGTGAGCGCGGAGTCCCGGACGAGCTTCTAAAAGGAAAAGAGAAAGAGCTGATCGAAGGCGCCGGATCCCTGGCCGCCCATCGCCTTAAAACGAACTTCATTCTTCACCGGATCGCGGAGGCGGAAAAGCTCGAGGTCACTCGCGAAGAAATCGATGAGCGCATCCGCGCGCAGGCGGCGCACTACAATGTTTCTGTCGAAAAAATGAGAAAAGAAATCGAGGAAAACGATCGTCTTAACGGCCTTGCGGAAGAGATCCTGCTGGGTAAGACCCTTGATTTTTTGAAGGCAAATGTTAGCGTCGAAACGACATCGGAAAAGGCGGCGGCCAGCGCTCCGCCGGAATAAACCATGACTGCCGCCCACAAAAATTTCTCCCAATCTGTTCTTATCCCGATGGTGGTCGAGCAAACCGGCCGCGGGGAACGCAGCTACGATATTTACTCGCGCCTGCTGAAGGATCGCATCGTTTTTATCGGCACACCGATCGACGATCACATCGCGAACCTGGTCATCGCGCAGCTCCTCTTTTTGCAGATGGAGGATGGCAAGAAGGACATCAACATCTACATCAATTCGCCGGGCGGCTCGGTCACAGCGGGTCTTGCCATTTACGATACCATGCAGTTTCTGACCTGTGACGTAACAACGTACTGCCTCGGGATGGCAGCAAGCATGGGTGCCGTCCTGCTTTGCGCCGGCACAAAAGGGAAGCGTTTCGCGTTGCCGAACTCGGACATCATGATCCACCAGGTTTCCGGCGGAGCGCAAGGGCAGGCGAGCGACGTCGAGCGACAGGTCGAATACATGTTCAAGCTGAAGAAGCGCCTGATCAAGATCATCGCGCAACACACCGGCAAACCGGAAGAACAGGTGCGGCTGGACTCCGACCGCGATTATTATATGTCGGCGGCCGAAGCGAAGGCTTACGGCTTGGTCGACGAAGTGATCAAGTCACGCAAGGAAGCACAGCTCCTCGACGGGGCGACTCCGGAGGCGGCAACGGCGATCGCGGAGGCGGCTTTGCCGAAAAAGATCGAGGAATAGAAGCTGCTCTTTTGATCTCCTGATATGGCGCGCGCTTCCAACCTCACCATGTGCTCCTTTTGTGGCAAAAGCCACGCTGAGGTCCGCAAACTTATTGCCGGGCCCGGCGTCTACATTTGCGATAGTTGCATCAACGTCTGCAAGAGTATCCTGGATAAGGAGCTGAACGAAGACGCCCGGCGCCAGTCGTCCACGATTCGCGTCCCCAAACCCGCCGATATACGCCGGTCGCTCGACCAATATGTAATTGGGCAGGATACCGCTAAAAAGACGCTTTCCGTCGCGGTCCACAACCATTTCAAACGCGTGCTCCAGAGCGCGCCTGCGGACAGTTCGGCGGCGTTTCAACCCGATCCCTTCGCCGACGTCGAGATCGAGAAGAGCAACATCCTTCTGATCGGTCCGACCGGCTCCGGAAAAACTTTGCTCGCCAAAACGCTAGCCAAGATCCTCGACGTTCCGTTCTGTATCGCGGACGCGACGACCTTGACCGAAGCCGGTTACGTTGGTGAGGACGTGGAGAACATCATCCTGCGTCTTTTGCAGAACGCCGATTACGACGTTAAACGCGCCGAAATCGGCATCGTCTACATCGATGAGATCGACAAGATTGGGCGCAAGACCGACAACGTCAGCATCACCCGCGACGTGTCCGGCGAAGGCGTTCAGCAGGCGCTCCTGAAGATTCTGGAAGGAAGCACGTGCAACGTTCCGCCCCAGGGCGGCCGGAAACATCCGCACCAGGAATATATCCAGGTTAACACCGAGAAGATCCTCTTTATCTGCGGCGGCGCGTTTGTCGGGCTCGACAAAATTGTTCAGAAGCGTATCGGCCAGCGGACGATGGGCTTCAACAGCCCGACATTGGAAGTAGAAGCCGCCCTCGCGAAGGAAGCGGTCCGCCATGTCGAACCGGAAGATTTGTTGAGCTTCGGGATGATCCCTGAATTCATCGGACGCTTGCCGGTGATCAGCGCACTCGACGCGCTTACCGAAGAAGAAATGGTCGCGATTCTGACCGACACGAAGAACGCGATGATCAAGCAGTATACAAAGCTCTTTTCGATGGAAGGCGTCCGCCTCAGCGTGACGAAGGATGCGTTGAAAGCTTTGGCGGCGCAGGCGGTAACCAAGGGGACCGGCGCGCGGGCACTCCGCTCGATGCTCGAGCGGATCATGCTTGAGATCATGTACGATGTGCCCAGCCGCGAAGACATCGCGGAGGTCACGATCAACCGCGCCGTCGTCGAGGGCAAAAAGCTGCCGTTGATCCGAAAGAAGCAGGACAAGGACGCGGCCTGATCGCGCGCTGGCGCGCGCAACATTACAGGGTTATTCGGTTGAAGCGCCGATTCGGAACGCTTCAGCGCTTTGACCTTTCAACGTGACCACCGTCGTCATCAACACGGGCACTGAGCTTTTGCTCGGTGATGTGGTCAACACACACCTCGGCTTCATTGCTCGCGAGATTTTTCCGCTCGGGCTTCGAGTTGATCGCCAGGTCGCGGTCCCGGATGGAGAGTCGATCCGAGAGGCGATTGCCGGCTCGCTAGGCGCCGCCGAAATAATTTTTGTTACCGGCGGGCTTGGGCCGACAACCGATGACATCACGCGCGAAATCACGGCGGACCTATTCGGCCTGAAATTGGTGCACGATCCGGCAATCCTAAGCGCCATCCAACAACGAGCGGCAAAACGCGGATTCCGCCTAACCGACCGGGTAGTACGTCAGGCCGACGTGCCGGAGGGCGCGACTGTCTTGCCGAACGAACACGGAAGCGCGCCAGGGCTTCATCTTCCCGCAGCAGATGGTAAACGGCCGCACCTCTTTCTCCTTCCGGGGCCGCCGCGAGAATTGCATCCCATGTTTCGCGAATCTGTTCTGCCGATTCTCAATGCAATTGTGCCCGCGAAGCAAGAACTGGAGCGGCGAGTATTTAAGATAGCGGGGATGGGCGAATCCCTCGTGGAAGAGGCCGTAGGCTCGAGGTTGCTCGAGCTAAAGGGCCTCGAGCTGGCATACTGCGCCCGACCGGGCGAGACGGAGTTGCGCTTGGTCGGGGCACCGGCGGTCGTTGAACAGGCTTCACAAATCGCGCGAAGGCTGCTCGGTGCTGCAATCTTCTCGGACAACCACCGCGCACTGGAAGAAGTGATTGTGGGAATGTTAAGGGAGCGCGGCCAGACACTGGCGGTCGCCGAATCCTGCACCGGCGGATATTTGGCCCACCGGATTACGAACGTCCCAGGAGCCTCATTGGTTTTCCCTGTCGGTTACGTTACCTATTCCAACGAGGCTAAAGTGAGTTCGCTCGGGGTCGACCCGGCGCTGATCGCCGAGCACGGCGCCGTTAGCGCCGAAGTCGCCAAAGCGATGGCCGAGGGGACCCTGCGAGATAACAACGCGGATTTCGCGTTCGCCACGACTGGGATCGCCGGGCCTTCGGGCGGAAGCGAAGAGAAACCAGTTGGAACGGTATTTATCGCGCTATCCGGCCCGGATGGACCCACGGAAGTCGCACGACGTTTCTTTCCGGATGATCGCGCGACGTTCAAAGAGCTGGTCACGCAAAACGCGCTGGACATGCTGCGGCGAAGATTGCTGTAGACCGCTCCGTCGAGGTGCCAGCACTACGAAGAAAGGGGGGAGATTGACTCGCCCTGGCGGCGCTAGTATATAGTAACCGCGTGAAAACGCTCCTCTCGGCGTTCCTCCTCGTTTTTGCTACTTTCTCCGCTCCCGCGTCGATTTTCGTCGTAACCAACACCAGCGACTCGGGGCCTGGTTCCTTACGCCAGGCGATCGCCGACGCGAACGGAAGTCAAGCCGGACGTCCCCATCAGGTCCATTTCAACATTCCGGGGGCCGGCGTCCACACCATCAACCTTTTGTCTCCGCTGGCTACTTATGACATAACAATTGACGGCTATACGCAGCCTGGCGCGAAACCAAACACTCTCGCCGTCGGGACTGACGCCGTTCTGCTCATTGAGATAACCGGAAACAAGGCTCAACCGAGCGGCAAAGCCTTCGAGGCTCGTCAGTTCAGCACAATCCGCGGGTTGGTAATCAACGGTTTTGCGATAGACGTCGATGTTCGGTCCTTCTTCGGGTCGAACGCTACGGTCGTCGGCTGTTATTTGGGGACGAACCCCACCGGGTCGGCGTCGATTCCTCCAATCCAGGATTATTTGCCGGTCAACGTAGATGGCTTCGGGCTTGGGGCCAACATCGGCGGAGCCGCGCCGGCCGACAGGAACGTGATTGCGGGTCCCGTTAAAATCCAACACGGCAGTTTGGGCCAACCTAGTACGTATGGCGCCGTTGTCGGCAATTACATTGGGGTGAGCGCGGATGGTAAGTCGTTTCTCGCGCCAGCCGCTTCGGTTTTGGTGTTCTTCAACGCGCGAGGCGCTGTCACCGGCAATGTCATTGCGGGGGGCGTTTCATTTGTAGGTATCGGCGGGAGCACGATCCAAGGAAATTTCATCGGAACTGATGCAACCGGGATGGTGGCGTCGCCAGGCGGATACGGCGTCGGCCTCGGTTCAGCGCGCACGTCACCCCAGAGTGGCAACAACACGGTGGCGCAGAACGTGATCGCAGTTTCCGATAGCTCCGCCGCAGTCGCGCTTTTCGAGTCCAGTAGCAACAGCTTTCGGGGGAATTTAATCGGCGTAGGAAAGGACGGGAAGACGCGACTGGGAAATAACCGCCAGGGGATCTTGTTCAGCGCGGACTTTTATTTGTCCAACAAGAACATCGTCGGCGGTCCGAATGCAGGAGACGGCAACATCATCATGTTTGGAACCGAGGGAAATCGGGGAACGAATTCACCGCCTCCTGCCGGGGTCGCCGCCAGACCCGATCCCTGTAGCAATATCATCACCGGCAATTCTATTTCGGGCACGGGAGGTTTGGCCATCGATCTCGGAATGCAAGGCGTTACACCTAACGACTCCGAGGATGCCGATGGGATTCAGAACTATCCCGTTTTGAATTACGTGGCTTTTGCAAACGGTTTGGTGCGGGTCGGCGGTACGCTCAACAGCGTCCCGAACACGGCATTCCGAATTGAGCTTTTCGGCAACGACACTGCCGATCCGTCCGGGTATGGCCAAGGCCAAACCTACCTGGGCTTCACGGAACTCACGACGGACGGGAACGGCAACGCGTCATTCGACGTGACGTTACCCGCGCCCGTCAGCACCCGAGCGATAAGCTCCACCGCGACCGGCCCAACTGGCACCTCCGAATTTTCGGCGAGCTTTTTCGCGAAGCTTCTCAATATCTCAACCCGTGCAAACGTGCAGACTGGCGATAACATCGCGATCGCCGGATTCGTCATCACCGGCAGCGTTCCCAAAACCGTTTTGCTGCGAGGGGTTGGGCCGTCGATGACGGCAAGCGGCGTTCCGGCGGCTGCAGTGCTCCAGGATCCTCACCTCTCCGTATTCGACAGCTCGAACACGCTCCTCTCTGAGAACAACGATTGGAAGGATTCGCAGGGAAGCGCCATCCAGGCGACCGGGCTGGCGCCCACCAAGGACAAGGAGTCAGCTGTCCTGCTGAGTCTGCTCCCAGGCGCCTACACAGCGCAATTAACCGGGGTGAATCAGGGTACCGGCATAGGCCTGGTCGAGGTCTATGATCTGACGCTCCTCGGCTCGCAGTTGGCGAATATCAGCACGCGCAGCGTCGTAGGGACCGGAAACAACATTATGATCGCCGGGTGTATCATCGCACCGAACACCGGCCGGACCTCAACTGTTCTGGTGCGCGGCATCGGTCCATCGCTCTCCGGTATTGCCAACCGTCTCCCGGACCCAGTTATCGAATTGCACGACAGCAACGGCCTCTTGCTTGCGAGCAACGATGACTGGAAAACAAACCAGGCGACCGTTGAAGCGACCGGCATTCCTCCGACAGACGATCGAGAGTCCGCATTGGTAGCGGATCTGCTGCCGAGCAGCTATACGGTCGTGCTTCGCGGGAAAGACAACGCCACGGGCGTAGCCGTAGTCGAAGTCTATCGTCTCCCCTAACCGACTTACGGTTCGACCCGGACGGGCGTGCCGACTTTGACCCGCGCGTAAAACGCCGCCGCCGCCGGTTCCGGCATTCGGATACAGCCATGCGATGCGGGATACCCCGGTAGAACACCCACGTGCATACCGACGCCTTCGCCAGTCAGCCGCATGAACCATTTCATCGGAGCGCCCACATAGTGCGTTCCGCTGGGTGCGGAATCGATCCGCGCGCTAATGCCGCCCCGCACCACCCGGCCCTTCGAGTCGACATAGTCGCCGTAAATGCTCGAGCGATGGTCCTTGTCTTTTTCCAGGATTTTAAAGCTGCCGGTCGGGGTGCTATGACCGCGTTTGCCGGAAGAGATTGGGCTATCGATCCCGATTTCGTCCCCCGCCAAAAGGTAGGCGCGCTGCTTGGAGATCGAGACAATGACATGCGCCGTTTCAGGCGTGATCTTTTGCAGGATTGCGTTGTTCGTGACGATCGGCGGCTGTTTGGAGATGAGCTCGTTCGCCTTTTTCATCGGCTGCGTCGGCGTGGGCGATGGTCGCGGCCGATTCGGAAGCTGCGGCGCTTTTACCGTGGGTGAAGGAACGGGACGAGGTGGACTCCGCCGGGCGATCTGCGCGTTGGCGTGGCAACACAAAAGCACCAGAACGGCAACCGGGATGAAGCGAAGGAGACGCGAGATCACTTTAATTTAGCTCCCAACATACGTGTCCACGCGTTTCAGCCAACCCGGCAGCCAACGCCCTTCATTTCGTGCCGGCGGCGAATTGCGGACCCGGTTTTTCAACACGGTCCGGGCCGATTCGGCAAAGTTTTTCACGGCCGCGCGGCCGCTGTTTTCCTCGGTCATTCCTTCCAAGACTTGCAACAAGCCCCAACCCTGTCCTGCGTATCGCTCGGTTGCAAGAACACCTTCGCCCTTAAAATTGACATAATCCACGAGGGCGTAGCAACCCATCGCGGTGGTGGCGACGGCATCGAACCGGCGCTGGACGGCCGCCTGGTTGGATGCCCCGCCTTCGGCGAGCATTTTCGGGAGCGCCTCCCGCAGTCGCTTCACGAGAAATTCCGCCTGAACATCAATCGTCCGGGCCAGAAACTCGCGCAGCTCTTTCATCGATGCGCTCTGGGCCGCGGCGTTGAACTGGGCCCGTGATTCCCAGGGGCACGGACCTTTTTCCGCCACCACACCCGGCAGCTTCGCTCCCCGAGCGGCGGCGAATTCGACGAATTTCGGGAAGCTCTCATCGAAGGGGCCCCGCACCCCCTTGGGGTACCAAATAAAGTGACCAATCCCGAGCGAAGCAAAATTTTCTCCAGTGTTCCAGGAGGTCAGGCCGGCGATCGTCCCGCCGCACTCGTTTTGCCAGATACGGTTGCCGATTCGCCGGGTTTCGGCCGGTGAAAGCTGAATTGCGGCGCGCGCAGAATCGGAGAGCGCCACGAGAAAAACGGCCGCCAACAGGGCCGGGCGGAGGGGCGCTCCCCAGCAGCTTGACGCGGGTATTTTCTGCTCTAGCGTGCCACTTCCCGGAGCGCCACGACCCAAAGGCTTAACCACGGCGCCCGGCCTCATCCTGCTTATGAAACGTTTCATTATTTGCCTCAGCGCACTTTCCGCGGCTTCGCTCGGTCTAGCACAAGATAAACCTCAGCTGAAGGACCAGAAAGACAAAGCCAGTTACAGCATTGGCTATGATATCGGCTCCACTTTCAAGAAACAAAATATCGAATTGAACGCCGACGCGCTTTTAGCCGGGATGAAAGAAGCCATGGCCGGGAAAGAAGGTACTCTCACGAAGGAGGAACGGGAGAAAACGCTGGAGACTTTCCAAAAAGAAATGATGGAGAAGCAGGTCGCGGCTAGCAAGGAAGCCGCCGCGAAGAACCTCGCGGAAGGGGAAAAGTTTCTGGCTGAGAACAAGAAGAAAGAGGGAATTAAGACCACGGCCAGCGGCTTGCAGTATAAAGTCGTAAAGGAAGGCAACGGCCCGACCCCGAAAGACACGGATACCGTGGTCACGAACTACCGCGGCACGCTGATCGATGGGACTGAATTCGACAGCTCTTACAAGCGCAATGAGCCTGCGACGTTTCCGGTAAATCGCGTCATCAAAGGTTGGACTGAAGCGCTCCAGCTGATGAAGGTGGGTTCGAAGTACCAGCTTTATATCCCGGCAGCGCTCGGGTACGGCGAACGAGGAGCCGGGAAGGACATCGGTCCGAATGCGACCCTGGTTTTTGATGTCGAACTCCTCAGCATCAAGCCACCTGAGACCCCGGCCCCAGCCGCATCGGTAGCGCCAGGCGCCGCCGCTCCGTCCCCGGCGACGAAAATCAGCCCGGCGACGGCTAGCCCGGCTCCCGCTGCCAGCCCGGTAGCCAAGCCGTTGCCGACGACCGCGGTTCCGCCCGCTGCCTCGCCGTCAGCGCCGCCAAAGTAGGGCGCCGTTCCAATCCCGATTAGCTCGAGCTTTCGGTCGTCTCCCAGGCGATGCGCGGAGCATCGCCCCAGAGGTCTTCGAGGCTGTAGAATTCGCGTTTTTCGCGCCGAAAGACGTGCACGATAACCTGCATGTAATCGAGCACGATCCATTGGCTCGCAGGAAAGCCATCAACAGAGACCGCGCGAACCGAATGGTCGTCCCGCAACCGTCCTTCGATCTCGCCCGCGATTGCCTTCAAATGCGGCTCGGAGGTTCCGGAGCAGATCACGAAAAAATCCGTGAAGCTGGATATGCCTTGCAGATCGAGAACAATGATCTCTTCCGCCTTTTTGTCCGCCGCGAAGTTGGCGCAGGCTTTTGCTAAATTTTCGGCGGTGATTCTACGTCTCCCGGTAAAGCTGGTGTTCGCGAATGATTTGGTGGACAGCTGCGGGTACGAGATACCGAATGGATTGGCCGCGCGCAACTCTGTTTCTGATGTCGCTCGCGGAGATGTCGATTTGCCGGCGTATCGTCGGGTAAGAATGCTCCGTCTTTGAGCCGCTGCGGTCCAAAACGACGAACTGGACGAGACTCGATAGATCTTGGAAGCGGTGCCACGTGTCCAGACGGGCAACGTTATCTTCACCGATAAGGTAAAAGAAACGGGTAGCAGGCTCGCGTTTGTGGAGGGCCTCCACAGTGTCTATGGCGAAGGACGGCGGGGGACGGTCGAGCTCCATCGTGTCGAGGCAAAACCGTGGTTCGTCTTTGATCGCGGCCCGCACCATCTCGGTCCGCCGATGTGGGTCGGCATGCGTTTGCCCAAGCTTATGTGGCGAGGCGGCGGCCGGGATGAAGAGAACGTGATCGAGCTCTAATTGCTCAATCGCGTCCCTCGCCAGGATCAAATGTCCGCAATGAATCGGGTCGAAGGTCCCGCCGAAGATGCCGGTTCGCTTCGCTTTCATTCACGACCGAGCAAAACCGCGCTCGCAATTACGGGCATGAAATCTTGTTTCGCAGTTCGAGGCGAAAAGTAAAGTGAGCCGATGAATGGCTTCGACCTCGGGCAGTTAATCCTTGCCGGCGTTCCTGGATATGAGCTCGACGCCGAATCCGCCGAGCTCTTCCGGCGGATTCAGCCCGGAGGTTACATTCTGTTTGGACGCAACATTCAGAGCCCCGTTCAGCTGCGGAAACTGATCGACGACCTGCGCGACCTCAGCGAGATCGAGCCGATTATCACAATCGATCAGGAGGGCGGACGCGTGTCCCGCCTCCGGCTGATCGGAAACGAGCCGCCGAATGCACAACAACTGCGTGATCGAGGCGACGTCGCGCTGGTTCAAAGACATGGGGAGATCACCGGCCGTCTCCTCCGCCTTTTCGGGTTCAATCTCGATCTCTGCCCGGTCCTCGACATCTCTTTTGATGATGAAGCCGATAACTCGCTGCGCGGACGGTGCTATGGCCGTGGCGTGGAGCAGGTGGTTCGGCTGGCTGGAGCGTTCAACGACGGAATGCGAGGCGAAGGGATTCTGAGCTGTGGAAAACATTTTCCGGGCTATTCCGCCGCGACCGTCGATGCTCACCACGACTTGCCGAAAATCGAGCGATCCCGCGCTGAGCTGGATCTGGAAGAGCTGGCCGTTTTCCGGCAATTCACAGATTCCGTCGATTCGATGATGATCTGTCACGCTTGGTATCCGGCATTCAATGCGGCCAAGCGGCCTGCATCCCTCTCTCGCGAGATCGTCACCGGACTCCTGCGGGAGCGATATCAGTATAAAGGGCTCATCATGACCGATGACCTCGACATGGGCGCGATCCTGAATGAATACGGCCTGGAGGAGACAATCCGCCTCGCCGTTGAAGCAGGAAACGACTGGGTTATGATCTGTCACCGGGTGGATTCCATCGCGGAGGTGCATGCGACGCTTGGCCGCTTGCCGCGCGCGCAGATCGAACGAGCGCTGGGCAACGTCGCCCAGACCAAGGCCAAGCTAGCGCCACCGGAACATTTCTCAGAGGAACGATTTCACGCGATAGACCGGGAAGTCTGGGATCTGCGCGTAGCTGTCCTGGGAGAAGAAGAAGCCGCTAAACGCAGCCCCGAGGACGGAAAACGCTCTCCGGTGGAAATGTACTAGAGCTGCCGAACTCAATTCCTTGAGCGATTGACGATACTTCGCTCCACCCATAACATGCGCGCGTGCAAGCGGAGCTGGAGCAATTGCTCGTTCTTCAAAATCGTCAGCAAAAGATCAGGCAAATTCAGACTGAGATAAAGACGGTGCCGCAACAGCGGCAGCACCTCGAGGCCCAGTTGGCGGCGAGCGCGGCCTCCCTCAGCGCATTGAAACAGAAGGTGCAGCACTTGGAGATGGATCGGAAGAAACTCGAGCTCGATGCCGGGACCCGCCGGGAAAGCATCAACCGGCTTAAGACCCAGCAATATGAGACGCGGAAGAACGACGAGTTCCGCGCCATGGGAAACGAGATCGAGCGTTACGAGAAGGAAATCCACAATATCGAGGACCAGGAACTCGAGCTGATGGATGAGACCGAAAAGCTGAAGGTAGAGGTCGCCGCGGAAGAGAAAAAAGCCGGAGCCGCCCGGGAATCGATTGCCCGTCAGATGGCCGACCTCGAGGAGAAAGGGAAGACGCTGGAAAGCCGGTTGAGCCAGCTTACAGCGGAGCGGGCCGAACTGGCGGCCAGGGTAGAGGAAGACCTACTCGACCAGTTCGAACGGCTTTTTACCAGCAAGGGAGACGCCGCCGTTGTCGCCCTCGAACACGAAGTCTGTACCGGTTGCCACATGAAGGTGACGACGCAGACCGCGCACCGGGTCAAGAATGGCAAAGAGATCGTCAGCTGCGAGCAATGCGGCCGAATTCTTTACGCCGCCGATCTGTAGAGGCGCGTCTGCCAAGCGCCTGAGCTCACGGGAAGGACTTCGCACACGCGCGGAAACAGGGCGGGAGGCGCGATTCACCAAGCGAGCTGGCGGGCGGGGCGCTCGGCACAAGCGCCTCTACATCGTCAGACGTTGAATCGAAATTCGACGACGTCGCCGTCTTTGACGACGTATTCCTTGCCTTCGATCCGGAGCTTCCCGGATTCGCGTGCTTTGGCGAACGAGCCCAGGCCGACGAGGTCGTCAAAGTGCACCACCTCGGCTGCGATGAAGCCACGCTCGAAATCAGAATGGATCACTCCGGCCGCGGCCGGCGCCTTGTCGCCTGCTCGAATGGTCCATGCTCGCGTCTCCTTTTCCCCGGTCGTTAGATAGGTCCGGAGCCCAAGCAAATGATACACGGCGCGAATGAGAGCACTGACGCCGCTCCCTTCGACGCCCAGATCGCGCAGATACTCCTGCGCTTCCACCTCGCTCAGATCTACGAGCTCGCTCTCGATCTGGGCGCTGATCACCACCGCCTCCGTCGCGAAGTGATTTCGGGCGTAATCCTGTACCGCGGTGACATGGGAATTGGTGTTCTGCGCGGACGCCGCCAGGTCGGCTTCGGCCACGTTGCAGGCGAAGAGCGTTGGCTTTGAGCTCAGGAGAAAGAACTCGCGGGCGATCTCCTTCTCTTCTGGAGTCAGGTCAAGAGTCACGGCCGGACGGCCGGCGTCGAGGTGCGGAAGCAACTTGTCGATCACCGCGCTCTCGGCTTTTGCCGTTTTCGAGCCGGCACGGATCTCCTTTTGAATCCGGTCGTGCCGCTTCTGCAGACTTCCCAGGTCCGCGAGGACGAGCTCGGTATTGATGACCTCGATATCGCGGACCGGATCGATGGTTCCACTGACATGATGGATATCGGCGTTCTCAAAACAACGGACCACCTGGACGATCGCGTTTACTTCCCGGATGTGGCTGAGAAACTGATTGCCGAGTCCTTCGCCCGCGCTCGCTCCCTTCACCAATCCGGCGATGTCCACGAATTCGATGGCTGCTGGAATCGTTTTTTGGGAATGAGAGAGCTTTGACAGAACGTCCAGCCGGGAGTCCGGCACGGTAACGACGCCGAGGTTCGGATCGATCGTGCAGAATGGATAGTTCGCTGCCTGTGCTTTCTGCGTTCGCGTAACAGCGTTAAAGAGCGTCGATTTCCCGACGTTCGGCAGACCAACGATTCCGGCGCTCAACATAAGCGCGCACGCTAATGCCGCTCAGTCCTCCTCGCAAAGCGGGAGAATAGCGGTGCCGTGGCCACCCAGGAATAAGGGAGATCGGGCCGCCGGGATTCGAACCCGGGACCTCTTGAACCCCATTCAAGCGCACTACCAAGCTGTGCTACGGCCCGCGATCGCGCCCACTATCTACCGCCAGCGTAGGGATTGCCAAAAACTTTTCGACCTACGGCGGCGCAACACTCCAGCCGCTCAGGAACTGATCGATCAGCTCGGGAAGCTGGTCACTATAACCTCCCTCCAAAATCGCTCCCGCCGGAATGTTCGTCTCGCGCAGCCATGCGCCGAACGTCCGAAAATCTTCGGCTTCGAGCGACATCTGAGTAATCGGGTCGCCCGCGTAAGCGTCGAAGCCGGCCGAGACCAGGAGAAGGTCGGGCTGGAAATCAACCAAACGGCCGAGGGAACGCCTGACCTGCTCCAGATGTGGTCCCCTGGGGGTGAGGGGCGGGATGGGAAAGTTATGGATGTTGCCGAACGACCGGGTTCCTGTTCCAGGGTATCCCGGAAACTGGTGAATTGAGGCGAAAGCAACGCGTGGGTTCCCAGCGACCACATCCTCCGTCCCGTTCCCGTGGTGGGCGTCAAAGTCCCAGATGGCGACCCGCTCGGCACCGTTGGCTAGTGCATCGAGCGCCGCGACCGCGATGTTGCTAAAATAACAAAACCCCATTGGCCGGACCCTCGTGGCGTGGTGCCCGGGGGGCCGCATCAAGCTGAAGGCGGCGCTTCCGTTGCGCGCGCTTCGGGCAACGTCGATCCCAGCACCCGCGGCACGAGACGCGTGTTCGGAAATTCCGGAATACGCCGGGGTGTCCGTATCGAACGCGGCCGTGGCGCCGCGGACCCGGTCCAGATGATCCTGTGAATGGGCGCGCAGCAGGGCACTGTCAGGGGCCGATCCCGGTGTGCACCACTCCCAGCCGGGATGCCGGCTTTTTAGGAGCGACACCGACCGTTCAATCCGAGCCGGCCGCTCGGGATGACCACGCGAGGTGTATTCGGTGCAACGCGGATCAAAAAAAATAATCACAAGACCGGGTTCACTTGATCAAGAGCTGTCACTTGGTGTTTTGAAGTTGACCGCAGGTCAGAACTTTGGCTACCAAGGTCTCCTCTTTCGCGCTTCTTCGAAAGAATCTTTGAAACTCTCGCGGAAATTTCCTGTAGCACTCGGTAAGACCCTCGGGACCACCGAAACAAAAGGAGAATCCAAACATGAAATATACCACCCCTAAGACCATCGCCGTTGCTCTATTAAACCTGGCTGTCGCCGGCTGGCTAGGCGCCGCCCCGCCTGTGGCGGACGTCGGAGAAGCCGAATCGTTCGGCCATCCCGCACTTTACATGGGAGCCGCCAGCGGAGGATTCTCCCTCGCATCAAGCTGCGATCCAGCTGCGACAAGCTGTTTCGTGCTCGCACCTTCTCCGACCACGACCACTTTTACGGTGACGGATGACTGCCGAATCAAATTACCGAAGAAGGCGACCCGGACCATCATTTACCCGGCCCTGAACTTCTTCGTGAACTATGAGCTGGAGAACCATACCGGGGTCTTCCAGCCCCAGGGATTATTTTTCTTTCGCGCGAGCATCGACGTTGAAAGCGATGCGTTGCTCGATCCGACGATTATCGATCCGTCGACCGGAAGCCCTGCGGCGGGAAAATTCCGCGCCGTTTTTAACTACACCTATCGAGACGACCGGAGCATGCAGGTGAACGATCGGCAGCGCCAGCAGATGACCCTTGTCAGGGTTGGGAACGGCGGTATCAACAAGGCCTTCTTCGTTGGTCAAGGCGTACCGCAAGCCGTCGTCGACGCGATGTTCGCTGGCCCCATTACCCTCCGGATGAACGTTGAAGGTGAGGCCAAGCTGTGCGACTTCGCCAGCGTGACGACCAATATGCGTCTCTTTGGCGACTAGAGATCGTCCCGTCCCGCCAGGATTTGCTTCCGCCGCCCTGAATAAACGGGGCGGCGGTTTGCTTTGATGAATCGGGCCCGCCAGCCCGCCCTTACTCGTCGCTCTTGTCCTCCTCATCCGGGGTCTCCTCGGGAGATTCACCGGGCGACTCGCGGGGGAATTGACGGCCTTGCTTCAAGCCTTCGGATTTTTCGGTGTCGGGTTGCTCCTGAGACGGTGGAGGTGTCTCGCGGCGATTACGGGGTGCGAATTTCGCGGAGGGCGATGGTCGGGAAGAGGGTGAGTCCTCGGGAGCCTGCCGGGGTGAAATCAAGGAGCGCGGTGAGGTACTGGGGCGGGGTGAAACGTTTGGCGCGAGAGATGGGGCAACGCTGGGGCGCGGGGACGACGCGACACTGGGAGCGGGCGTCGAGGGCTTGGGAGTCAGCGACGGCGCGAGCGAAGGAGCAAGCGAAGGAGCAAGCGAAGGGGTCGGGCTCGATTTCCGAAGGTTCAGTGAGAACGGGGAGGTTGTCGCCAGGGCCTTTTCAATGCTCGCGGCGGTCAGCGCCTCGCCTCCGTTAAACGTTCCGAGCGTCTTGGCCGCCGGCAAAGTCGCCGTGGGCGGCTGGCCAACTGGCATCGGATCGTATTGCTCACCTACGACCGGCTTGATCTCCTTGCCGCCCAGCTGACTCGCGAGGCTGGCCATTGTCACGGGAGTGCCCGTGGCCGCCTTCGTGTCGGTCACCCATTTTGTTTTGGCTGTGTCGATCGTCCGCAGGTTTTCCATGATTTGGGTTTGCTCACGGCGTTCCATCGTTCCGCCAAAAAGCGCCAGGGATAGAAATTGGCCGAACAAGCAGAGCGGCACTATCAGGACCGCGGCCAGAATAACCATGACGCCCTGCACCGTCCCGCCCCGGACGAGGATGATTATCCCCATGATGATCGCCGCAACGGCGACCGGCCAGACAAGGGCCCAGGTGGCGCAGCCAATAAACGGAATGATTGAAACGATGAAGGTGATCCCGAGAAGGGCCCAGCTGACGGTCGCGAGCGTTTTGTAGCTGCTCCGCGGCGCCTGCACGATCGGTGCATTCGGCCGAATTGGCGAGGGGGTCGGCGCCGGTGTGGCTTGGACGGGAGCCGGCGCCGGGGTTGGGACTGGCCCGGCGGACTGCGGCGTGGCAGCTGACGTTGCCGGGACGACTACGCCCGGGACGCCCGTGAGAGGGCCCCATCCGGGTGCGCCTTCATACCATCCCAGGTCTGTGCCCGAAAATGTTCCGTCCGCGATTTTACGGTTGATTTCCTCAAGTGAAAAAGGCCCGAGCTGTTGGCCGTTCTTCCCGACGTAGATTTGCATCCCGAAGCTTCTGAAGGAAACGCGCGGCCAGATCAAGCCTCCTTCTGGCCCCACCAGCGCGGCCCAGTTGCCATAACGACGCCCGCAAGTGACGAAGTAGCGTCGTCAGTTTTCCCGCAACATCATGCGCGATGCAGGGTTCGAACCTGCGACTTCTTGCGTGTGAAGCAAGCGCTCTACCACTGAGCTAATCGCGCGGGCTGGGAAAGGGGATAAGTGACGGGTGGCGTGTGGCCTGTCAAGCGACGCGATGTGCTTGTCAGCTGCGGGCCGGCATGTATCTAAAGCCATGTCCGAACACAAAGTTACGCTCACCTGGCAGCGCGGCGACAAGCCTTTCGAGTATCAAAAGTATTCGCGCGATCACACCTGGAAATTTGATGGCGGCCACGAGATGACGGCATCCGCCGCCCCGGCTTATTTGGGGAATCCGGCCAACACTGACCCGGAAGAAGCCTTCGTCGCTTCCCTCTCCAGTTGCCACATGCTGACCTTCCTGGCCGTGGCCTGCAAAAAGAAGTTCGTTCTGGACGAATACACCGACGAAGCAGTGGGTCACATGGAGAAGAACGAGAACGGGAAGATGGCGATCACCCGCGTGGAGTTGCATCCCCGGATTACGTTTTCTGGTGATAAACAGCCGACCGAGCAGGAGCTCGACGAGATGCACCATTTCGCCCACACCGAGTGTTTCATAGCGAACTCGGTGAAAACAAAGGTCACGGTGGAGAAGTAGGTTCGTCCGCAGATTCCCGCAGATGAGCGGAATTCTGTTTCAGGAAAAATCTGCGTAATCTGCGGATCAATATGAACGCCGACCAGCAGCGGATGGAGAGAATCGTCAGCTTGTGCAAGCGGCGAGGATTCATCTTCCAGTCGAGCGAGATCTACGGTGGTCTCAATGGCTCCTGGGACTACGGCCCGCTCGGCGTTGAGCTAAAGCGGAACGTGAAAGACTACTGGTGGCGGACAATGGTCCGCGAACGGGACGACGTCGTCGGCATGGATGGCTCCATCCTGATGAGCCGCGCCGTCTGGAAAGCCAGCGGACACGAAGAAACGTTCTCCGATCCGATGGTCGATTGCCGGACCTGCAAAGCGCGGCTTCGCGCGGATCAGCTCCCGGAGAAGAACGGAGCGGAGCAGTGCACGAATTGTGGCGGCAAAGACCTGACCGAGCCACGCGCGTTTAACCTCATGTTCAAGACATACGTCGGCGCGACGGAAGATGAGGACGCGGTGACGTATCTCCGGCCCGAGACAGCCCAGTCCATTTTCGTCCAGTTCAAGAACGTCCTCGATACTTCACGAAAGAAGCTCCCGTTTGGGATCGCCCAGATCGGGAAGGCGTTCCGGAACGAGATCAATCCGCGCAATTACATTTTCCGGTCCCGTGAGTTCGAACAGATGGAGCTCGAGTATTTTTGCCGGCCGGAGCAGGGGATGCAGCTGCTTGAATACTGGAAAGAACAACGGCTCAAGTTCTACGAGAACATCGGGCTCCCGCGGGAAAAGCTGCATGTCCTCACCGTGCCCGAGGCCGACCGCGCCTTTTATTCCAAGGGGACCTACGATATCGAATACGATTTCCCGTTCGGCAGGCAGGAGCTCGAGGGCGTCGCGTACCGGACCGATTACGACCTGAAACAGCACCAGGAAGCGAGCGGCAAGCCCCTCGATTATTTCGACGAGGAAGGCAAGCAGCGTTTCATTCCGCACGTGGTCGAACCCAGCGCTGGCGTTGACCGAACCGTGCTCGCGCTTCTCTGCAACGCCTACGACGAAGAAACGGTCACTGACGAGAAGGGTAAAACCGAGACGCGGATCGTAATGCGCTTTCACCCGCGGATCGCGCCCGTTAAGGTCGGCGTCTTTCCGCTGCTTAAAAACAACGAGCAGCTCGTAGGAAAAGCGCGTGAGATCCAGGCCGCTCTCCGCCGCGAGATGAACGTCTTCTACGACGAGACGGGCGCCATTGGCCGACGCTACCGGCGTCAGGACGAAGCCGGAACGCCATTCGGGGTGACGATTGACTTCGAGACGCTCGGGGAAAAAGATCCGGGCCTGCGGGATACGGTGACCTTGCGCGAGCGCGATTCGATGAAGCAGGAACGGGTTAAAATCGACGGTCTACTACAACTGCTGAGCGCGCGAGTTTCGTAATTACCTTGGGGACAATCCCCGGAGGAAATTATGGCTATTGATCAGGAGGACCGCGCGGGGTCGAATCTTTCATATTGGGAAGCAACGGCGGCGGAGCCGGCGGTCCAACCGCTGCGCGAAAACAGCAGCGCGGACGTTTGCATCGTGGGCGCGGGGATTTCGGGATTGTCGGTTGCCTACGAGCTGGCCCGCACCGGCCAGAAAGTGATTGTCCTGGATGATGGCGCTATCGGGCGCGGCATGACGGGACGCACGACGGCGCACATCGTTAATGCGCTCGACGATCGTTATTACGATCTCGAAAAATATCACGGAGAAGACGGCGCGCGAATGGCCGCGCAGAGCCACAGCGCGGCGATCGATTGGATCGAGACAGTGGTGAATCGGGAGGGGATCGAGTGCGATTTCGAGCGGTTGGATGGATACCTGTTCGAGCCGCCTAACGAATCGCTCAAGAACCTTGAGAAAGAGTTCGAAGCGTGCCGGCGCGCCGGGCTCGACGTGGAGTGGGTCGCGCGGGCTCCGATCGACGATTTCGATACCCATCGCGCGATTCGGTTCCCGCGGCAGGCGCAGTTTCACCCGCTGAAGTATTTACAAGGATTGGCGGACGCGATCATCAGGCATGGCGGCAGCATCTTCACAGGCACGAAGGTCGAGGAAGCAGTCGGGGGAGAGAATGCCCACGTTATCACCGCGGACAAGCGGACCGTGACAGCAAAGGCGATCGTGGTCGCGAGCAACACGCCGATTAACGATCGCTACGTGATCCACACGAAACAGGCGCCGTACACAACCTACGTTGTGGGACTACATGTCCGCCCCGGCGACGTAAATCCGGCCCTTTACTGGGACACGGCTGAGCGCGCCGGTATGGAAAGCGGCTCTGGAGTTGTTCCGTATCACTACGTCCGTCTCGCCAAAGGCACTGAGGCTGAAGACAACATCTTGGTGGTCGGCGGCGAGGATCACAAGACCGGCCAGGCTGAAGATTTTGAGCAGCGTTTTCAGCGTTTGGAGGATTGGGCCCGGGTTCGCTGGCCGAAAGCCGGCGACGTTGTTTTCCATTGGTCTGGCCAGGTGATGGAACCGCAGGACGGTCTCGGCTTTATCGGGCGCAATCCTTCCGATGAACCGAACGTTTACATTGTCACCGGTGACTCGGGCAACGGAATGACGCACGGGACCATCGCGGGAATGCTGATTCCCGAACTGATCCGCCGCGGCGACCACGCCTGGGCGAAGCTCTACGATCCGTCGCGGATCACAATGCGTGCTGCGGGTGACTTCGCGATGGAAAACCTGAACGTCGCGCGGCAATACGTCGATTATTTCACGGGCGGCGAGGTCAAGTCAGAGGAGGAGTTAAAACCCGGCGAAGGCGCGGTAATTCGGCGTGGCTTGAAGAAGGTAGCGGTTTATCGTGATGAATCGGGCACGCTCCACGAAATGACGGCGATTTGCCCGCATTTGAAATGCATCGTGCACTGGAACCGCACCGAGACGACGTGGGATTGTCCCTGCCACGGATCGCGCTTCGATGCCCTCGGCAAGGTGCTGAACGGACCGTCGGTCGCGGACCTCGCCCCGATCGAAGATTAGACCGCCAGATTTTCGAGTTTGCAGTCGGCAGATTGAAATGGCTGGGGCGGATTCCAGGTCTGCCTCACATTTTCGACGCAATGCTCCTGGGCATTTCCGCGCTTTTCCGTCCCGAACGCATTTGCGCAATTAGCGAAATCGAAGCCGCGGTCACGGACTGGCCAGGCGTTCGGCCGGGAGTGCACCGGTTCGGAGGCGTCGGTTTCTTCTTCGATGGAAAAGAATGCGGTCACATACACGGCAACGGATTGCTCGATTGCCATGTTGGAGTTGCGAATCGCATCGAGCTCGTCCGCCAGCGCCGGGCGGTCCCACACCATGTTTTCCCGCGCTCAGGCTGGATCAGCTTTTGGGTGGAAAATTCTGATGACGTTCCGCCCGCCCTCGATCTGGTTCGGGTCGCAGCCGCTTATCGAGCCAGTTTAAAATGAACGTCGAGACTTTTCGCGAATACTGTCTGGGCAAACCCGCGGCTACCGAGGGCACGCCGTTCGGCCCCGACAACATTGTCTTCAAGGTGAAGGGCAAAATGTTCGGACTCCTCGCGCTCGACGAGGTGCCGACGCGCGTGAATTTGAAATGCGATCCCGACCTCGCGCTGGAGCTGCGGGATCGCTACGAGCAGGTCGAGCCCGGCTATCACATGAACAAGAAACACGGGAACACCGTGGTGCTCGATGGCGTTATTCCTGAACGGGAGATCAGGAAAATGATCGACCATTCCTACGAGTTGGTGGTGGAAGGTCTGCCGAAACCGAAGCGAGGGTAGTCCAGTCGTCCTGCCCGTGGGGTGGACAGGCATCGCCCCTGTCCCCTGATGAAATTACACAGCGGCCAAGACCCCGGTCGGCCACGATCTTGACGGCTTAAAGCCGTCAAGATTGCCGGGGGGCGGGATCAGTTGAAGTTCGGCGACGAGTCGGGTCCGGGGCGAGACGTCGCGACGCACGGGGAAAGCCCCGGTTCGTCCTCTGGATGGACATCAGGCGCCTCATCGACATGTTGATGTCGAGCCCTTCCTTCGCGCTGCTCGGCCCTGTTGATGTCGAGCCTTCATTCCCGCGTGCTTGCCCTATTGATGCTAGGAAACCCAAGCACCTCGTCTCGTGCTACCGAACAGGACACGAATCTTGACGGTTTAAAGCCGTCAAGATTGCCGGGGGGCGGGGATTAGTTGAAGCTCGGCGACGAGTCGGGTCCGGAGTGAGACGTCGCGATGCCGGGCGGAAAGCGGTTTCGTCCTTTTGGGATGGATATCCTGGGACGCATCGACGTGCCGCCCGTCGAGGCGTCATTCGCGCGTGCTCACGGGTTGATGCTAGGGCAGTGAGGCAGCGCGTTCGCACTGCAAAACGGGCCCCAACCGGCAAGATGCTGTTACAATGTCCGGACCTGCACGTTGCCGACTTCGAGCTGCAACGCTTCGCGCGCCACGCGCAAAAAAGCGTCGGGTGGATCGGTCAGGGCGACTTGCAAGCCGGCGTCCGCGCCTTCCGGTCCGCACAACTTTTCGCGAACCAGCAGGTCCCGGACGGCGAGCGCGCAATTTTGGGCCGAATCGACCAGGGCGATCTTTTCGCCGGCGACTCGGGCAATGGCATTCCGCAAAAGAGGATAATGGGTGCAGCCAAGCACCAGGGTATCGATTCCACCTGCTATGAGGGGCGCGAGATACTCGGCGATTATTTGGTTGGTGATCGGGCTGTCCAGGCGGCCCTCTTCGATCAAAGGCACCAGGAGCGGGCAGGCCTGCGCCGTCACGCGGACATTTGGGTCGAGGCTGCGCAAGGCGCGCTCATACGCGCCGCTCGCGACCGTTGCGCGCGTTCCAATAACGCCTATGTGGCCGCTCCTTGTTTTCTCCACTGCGGCCCGCGCTCCTGGCAAGATCACGCCGGTTACCGGAACCGGGAGAGTTTGCTCAAGGCTAGGCAAGGCCAGGGCTGATGCCGTGTTGCATGCGACGACGATCGTCTTCGCCTTTTCTCCGAGCAGCATCCGGGCGATCTCGGTGCTATAGCGCTGGACGGTCGCCGCGCTCTTTCCACCATACGGCACCCGCGCGGTATCGCCGAGGTAGAAGATCGATTCGTTAGGCAAAAGCGTGCGCAACGCGCTGACTACGGTCAGCCCGCCAATTCCTGAGTCGAAGACCCCGATGGGTCGATTCGCGACC
The DNA here is from genome assembly GCA_035536995.1 of Chthoniobacterales bacterium. Taxonomy (GTDB): domain Bacteria; phylum Verrucomicrobiota; class Verrucomicrobiia; order Chthoniobacterales; family UBA10450; genus AV80. Next base: position 85,468 of record DATLNB010000049.1, read on the forward strand.
CCTGATTCTGTGACCGAACTATTCACCGGGATTAATCGAGATTGACGGTTGGTGGGGCTGTTGCTGCTCGACTGGTGGATCAACGCCCAGCGGGTCGGTGATCGATCGGGCGTGAGGTGGAAGGTTTACCTTCGCCACCGCGAAGTTAGCTCCCTGGGTCCGGTAATTCACCGCAGCGTTATAGTTTTGGACGCCCTGCGCGATGGCGGTCCCGAGCCGTTGCCGGTAAGAACTGGTCGCGATTCGCTGGCCCTCGGAGGGATTGCTGAGAAAACCGCCTTCCACCAGCACCGCCGGAATTTTCACATCGCGAAGAACATGGAAACGGGCATGCCGCACCCCGCGATCAAAGGCCGCGAGCCGCGTCAGCACGCTGGCGTGAATCGAGGCGGTGAGCGCGATGTTTCGTTCATCCTGCGCGTTCCCGGCATGCCGCGCGACATCTGCAGCGGACACGTGGTGATCGCTGGACATGTTCGAAGTGACGCCTTCCGGCGCGAGGGCGTAGCTTTCTACGCCGACGCCACCGGCCGATGAATTGAAATGAATACTGACGAATACCGCGCGCGAGAACCGGTTCGCGATGCTCACTCGCTCCTCCAGCGAGACCGCCGTATCCGTCGCGCGGGTCATTTCGACGCGATAACCGGCCCGGATGAGCTCGCGCCGGGCGGCAAGGGCAACGTCCAGGTTGAAGTTTTTCTCGCTACCCCAACTGCTCGAGGCACCGTTATCAGATCCGCCGTGTCCCGGATCGAGGACAATCGTTTCGACCTTTTCCGATTTTTGAATTCGGCTCGGCCGCAATACCGGTTCGATGATTTTGCTCACGTCCATGACCGAGATCAGGTCTTCGTTATTGCTGTTGAGCAGGGGGAAATGAGTGAAAAATCGAACGCCGTTGATCGATAACTCGCTGGTCCCGGCTTGCGCGCGGATGGTTCGCCTCTCGCTCCGCAGGGAAACGGTCCGGCTAACTCTGGTGTATTCTGGGAACTGATAAAACTGGGCGACGTTCGCAAAGGTAACGTACGGCCGGTTGTTTGGCCGGAGCACCGTCCAGTCTTCGGCCAGGGCGGCCGCGGCCGGGACAAGAGCGACCAGCACGCATGCGATCCCACGCCGCACTGTCGTTTTCCTCCTCCTCACGTTCGTGGTCGTAAACGTAATCGGACGCTTATTCAAGCGGCCGATCAACCTTGAAGGACCGACCCCCCTTTGCGATCAGTTAGTTGCAATCGACCGGGCTGCCCGCATCATTCCTCGCGATGGCCGAATTGCCCAAGACATACGACCCGACTGCGGTCGAGCCGAAATGGTACGCGCATTGGGAGGAAGCCGGCTATTTCCGCGCTGATGCCCATTCGGCGAAGCCTCCGTATTCAATCGTCATTCCGCCGCCGAATATCACCGGGATCCTGACGATGGGACACGTCCTGAATAACACGATCCAGGACATTCTGGCTCGGCGCGCACGCATGCTCGGTTTCGAAGTTCTCTGGTTGCCGGGGACCGACCACGCGGGGGTCGGGACGCAGACCGCAGTGGAGAAATATTTGCGGCAGACGGAGAACAAAACCCGGCATGATTTGGGGCGGGACGAATTTCTTCGGCGCGTTGTCGATTGGCAGGACAAACACGGCGGCATCATTATCAAACAGCTGAAGCGACTGGGCTGTTCCTGCGATTGGTCGCGGCAACGTTACACCTTTGACGATGATTACGTCCGCGCGGTCGAAGGGGTGTTCGTCGATCTCTATCAAAAAGGCTACGTCTATCGCGGACGGCGGATGATCAACTGGGACCCTGCCGCTCAGACCGCGTTATCCGACGAAGAAGTCATCTCGCAGCCGCAGAAGGGGAAGCTGTACTACGTTCGTTATCAGCTGGTCGACGAGCCGGACCGGTTTCTTGAAGTTGCGACGACGCGGCCGGAAACGATCATGGCGGATACCGCTGTCGCGGTGCATCCGAATGATCCGCGTTACCAGGGATTGATAGGAAAACAGGTGTGGCGGCCGCTGGCGCGTGAGCCGTTGCCCATTGTCGCTGATGCCGTCATTGATCCTAAATTCGGCACTGGCGTTCTCAAAGTTACGCCTGCCCACGACACGGTTGACTTTGAAATTGGCGTCCGGCATTCGCTGCCGGTCATCGACGTGTTGCATGCGGACGCGCGGATCAATTGTCCGGCGACGCCCGAGCTCGACGGGCTTGATCGATTTGTCGCCCGGCAAAAGGCCGCGGAGCTTTTGGGTGCTGCCGGTTTATTGGCGAAGGAGGAGCCGCACGAAAACAACGTCGGTTTCAGTCAGCGAAGTGAGGTGCCCATCGAACCACGCCTGAGCGAGCAATGGTTCCTCCGTTATCCGAAGACCAAAGAGGCGCTGGATGTGGTCCGGGCCCACCTGATCCGTTTCTTCCCGCAGCATTGGGAAAAGGTGTACGCGCAATGGCTGGAGAACATTCGAGACTGGTGCATCAGCCGCCAGATTTGGTGGGGCCATCGGATACCGGCGTGGTATCGGAAACAGAAGTCGGACGACGGAGATCCGAAGTCCGAAATTTACGTGGGGATCGAGCCTCCGCCGGATCCAGGGAATTGGGAACAGGACGGGGACACTCTTGATACGTGGTTTTCATCCTGGCTCTGGGCATTCGAGACGATGGACCGGGAGACGCGCGAAAAGTTTTATCCGACCGCCGCGCTCGTTACGGGGCCGGACATCATTTTCTTTTGGGTTGCGCGGATGATCATCGCCGGGCTGGAGTTCAAGCCGGGAAAGTCTGACCGAATAGAGGACAACATTCCGTTTCGCGACGTCTTCTTCACCGGCCTGATTCGGGACAAACAGGGACGCAAAATGTCGAAGTCGTTAGGCAACTCGCCTGATCCGCTCGACCTGATCGCAAAGTATGGCGCCGATGGGTTGCGTTTCGGGTTAATGCGGATCGCTCCGATCGGGCAGGACATCGCTTTCGACGAAAAGCAGATCGAGGAGGGGCGAAATTTCGCCACGAAGCTCTGGAACGCTGCCCGCTTTCGTCAAATGCACGGGCCGTCCGACGCGACAGTGCAACCTGATGAAGCGGCTCTCTCCATTTACTCGATCGAAGTGCTGTCGCGCTTCAACGAAATGCTGGCGGCAACGGAAACGGCCTACCAGGAATACAAGTTCAATGAGGTCGCGCAGCACCTCTACGATTTCTTCTGGGGCGATTACTGCGACTGGTTCGTCGAGGCAGCCAAAACCGACATCTTCAGCGAGGACGACGTGCGAAAACGATCGGTCCTGGCGGTGATGGATTTCATCTTATCGGGATTCCTCCGGACGCTGCACCCCTACATGCCGCACATCACCGAAGAGCTCTGGGCGCTCCTCGGGTTCGGGAGCGCGGGCCAGGCGCCTGGAACCATCCAGTTCGCGCCGGCCCCGACTGCCGCTCTGAAAAACATGGCCCCAGATGTTGTTTCCGATGCGCGGGGAAATACGGGGAAAATTTACGCTGCCATCCAAAGCGGGCGCAATTTGCGGGCTGCCTCGGGCGTGCCGTCGAACAAGAAAACAGAATTTGTCCTCCGCCCCAGCGCGGAAATTAATGCGGCGGAAATAGCGACGATCGCGCGCCTTTTGAACGCCTCCGAGCTCAAGATCGACCGCGCTTACGAGCCCGGACCGGGCGTGCCCATCGCCCTGACTGAGCTCGGAGAACTTTATATTATTCTCGCGGCGGCAGACGCCGTGGCAGAGCGCGATCGACTGGAGAAGGAGATCGCGAGAGTCGAGGGCGAGTTGCGAACGGTCGAGGCGAAGTTATCGAACCGCTCATTCGTTGAGCGCGCACCCGCTGCGGTGGTCGAGGAACACCGCCAGCGGAAAAAGGATTTCAGCGAGCAGCTGACGCAACTCCGACAGGCGCGGGCAGCAATGGATTGAAGTGGACGCGCTGGGTGTGGATCTCGGCGCCGCGTGCTTCGAAGTATGCCTTTAGCTCCGGCGTATAGAGCGAATCGTCGTACTCGCGGTTGAGCTCGAGGCAGACCTGGCCGCCGGGGACCAGCCGGTGCTCCATGAGGTCGTCCAGGAAGAATTCCCACTCTGCAATTTTCCAAAGCTTGTCGCTTTTGTGCCCGTTGAAACAGATCATGTGGGCCGTGACGACATCGAACTTGGCGCCAAGGTCGGGCAGTGGCTGGTAAGCCTCGATTCGCCAGATAACCCGTTTAACTCCGAGCAGCTCGATCATTTCAGCGAAACCGCGTTCGTCGTCGATGTCCATCCCGAGCACGTCGTGGCCGAGATACTGGCAGATATAGAGGAAGTAACCGGTGCCGCTACCGATATCCAAAACGCGTTTTCTACCGCCAAGGTCGAGGCCGAGATCGCGAACCCGCTTTAGGTTGATCTCCATCCACCGTTCGATTTCGAGGTACTTGGGCCATTCATCGCCGGGATCGGCCATCGCGTACCGACCGTAGATCTCCTGGAACTTTTGACGGTCGATGGTGGCAGTGATTTTAGCGGCGTCGAAACGCAATGGAGCCCGGCCCATAAACCACTGTTTCATATGGCGGCGCGCGCTGGTGTAGGCGTCACCGCGAAGAACTTTTTGAATCTTGTAGGAAAACCGCATCGTTAGTTCATTCCATTGCAACCCAGGCCGGCAGTTGCCCAGTTGTCAGGCAGGCTGGATTTTGCCTAAAATCTCATTGGCCGGCGTCGGATTCAAATTAGATGAGTATCTGGAAGAAACTGTTGTGGATTGCGGTCAGCGCCCTCGGACTGCTGGCTCTGGCGGTGCTCGCGCTTTCGCGGGGCGAACAAATCAGCGCGCTTTGGATTGTCACGGCGGGACTGTGCACCTGTGCCGTTAGCTACCGTTTCTACAGCAAATGGCTGGCGACGAAGGTGCTGGTTTTAAACGATCAACGAGCGACGCCGGCGCTCGCCCACGAGGACGGAAAGGATTTTGTGCCGACGAATCGTTGGATGGTGTTTGGGCACCATTTCGCTGCGATTGCCGGACCCGGTCCCCTCGTAGGTCCCGTGTTGGCAGCCCAATTCGGATTTCTGCCAGGTACGCTCTGGATTCTGATCGGAGCAACGCTCGGTGGCGCAGTCCACGACATGATCATCCTGTTCAGCTCAATCCGGCGGCGGGGGAAAACTCTCGGCCAAATGGTGAAGGAAGAAATCGGGCGCGGGGTGGGGGCTCTGGCGCTGATCAGCGTTCTTCTAATCATGATCATGATCATGGCTGTGCTCGGCCTGGTCGTGGTGCAGGCGCTTGCGAAAAGCCCCTGGGGCGTTTTCACGATCGCGACCACTATTCCGGTCGCGATGATCATGGGGCTGGGGCTGCGGAGCGGAAAATTCAGCGTGGGTTGGGTGACTGCTTTTGGGATTGCCGGTCTCGTCTTCGCGGTCTGGGGCGGGCAATTTCTAAGCAATTATCCGACTCTCGAGAATTGGTTTCGGCAGGATGAAAAATGGCTGGCCTGGGCAGTCATGATTTATGGGTTAGCGGCCTCTATTTTGCCGGTCTGGCTGCTGCTAACGCCGCGTGATTACCTCAGCACGTTCCTGAAGCTCGGAACGGTCGCAGCGCTAGCGGCGGCAGTTATTTTCCTCCGGCCAGTCCTGTTGATGCCCTCAATCTCGCGGTTCATAGACGGAACGGGCCCGGTCTTTGCGGGGCCGGTCTTCCCGTTCGTTTGCATCACCATCGCCTGTGGAGCGGTCTCCGGGTTTCATTCCCTGATTGCCTCGGGGACCACCTCCAAGATGGTGGCGCGAGAGGCGCGGGTTCGCGATATCGGATACGGCGCCATGGTCATCGAAATGATGGTCGCGCTAATGGCGATGATCGCGGCGTGTGTTCTCGAACCAGGCGAATATTTTGCCATCAACACGAAAGGCGCGCCCGCGGAGGTCGTGACAAAGATTACGGCCGCCGGTTTTCCAGTGACTGAGGCGAACATGCAAAAGCTCGCCACCGACCTCGGCGAGACGACGATGTTCGGCCGGGCAGGCGGCGCCCCTACCTTTGCCGTTGGAATGGCCCACATGTTTTCACGGGTTACGTCAAACCCAACCGCCCTCGCCCTCTGGTATCACTTCGCCATCATGTTCGAAGCGCTGTTTATTTTGACGACGCTCGACGCCGGGACGCGTGTGGGGCGGTTCCTCCTCCAGGATTTGCTGGGTAGTGTTTGGAAGCCTCTCGGGAACACGGGCTCGTGGGGAGCGAACCTTTTCTCAAGTGTCCTTCTTGTCGCAGCCTGGGGTTGGTTTCTTTACCAGGGAGTGATCGATCCGTTGGGTGGGATCAACAGTCTTTGGCCGCTTTTTGGCCTGGCCAATCAGCTTCTCTCGATCATTGCTCTCTGCCTCGGCACCACCGTCCTCATTAAAATGGGTAAAGCCCGATATATCTGGGTCTCCCTGGTTCCGCTTTGTTTCATGGCGGTCGTTACTTTTAGCGCTGCCTATCTCAAAGTTTTTTCCGCGGATCCGCGCCTCGGATTTTTGAGCGGAGCCGACAAGTTCGTCCGCGACGCGACCACCACCGTAGATCCAACCAAGGCCGCGGAGCTGATTCGTCAGGCCGGAATATGGCGGTTCGATGCGCTGGTGGCGCTCGCCTTTGTAACGTTGGTCTTGCTCATTGTAGTTGGGTCCACCGTTCAGTGGTGGAAGCTTCTCCGCGGAACGAAACCGGTTGTTTTACACGAGAGCGAATTTATTCCGCTCTCCCGAGTAGAATCGGGCGGGGCGTAAGCGAGCTACTTGCGCCGAAGCGGCACGACGATCTCCTGATCGCGCCGGGCGAGAATGACCTGGCCGTCGGAGATGGATTTAACCGTCAACTGGTAAGTCTGATTGCCGAGCTGGAGTCCGAACTGTTGTCCTTCCTCCATGACCTTCCCGTTGATGATCGCGTAGCGCGCGCCATGATCGAGAGTGATCGAGCTTACGACAAAAGCGGTGGGAAGAATGTCCGGGCCGGTGTGTTCTGTGGTCGTCTGAGTCCGGACAACAGGCTTGAACCCGATCGGCCAAAACGGGTTCCGGCCGCTGGCATCCATGGTGAACTCGGATTTGTGCTTCAGTTCGATGACGGTGGCTACCTCTTCAGCAGCACGGGTGGAGATCGCCAGAGCGGCAAAAGCTAAGATTGAGAGAAGCTTTTTCATCATCGTTTCACGATGGCTGTGCTGGCGTTGAGACTGACCTGTTGGAACTGCGGTTCGTCAGCCATTGCCTTGATGTTGATACGAGTAACGGAGAGAAGGGGCTCGCCGTTCTCGAGTGCGGCCAGGGCTTTCCCGAGGGTGGAGAAATCGGTTTGCGGGACTTCAATTACCCAATTGTAGCGCATCCAATTCTCGAGGTCCTTTTCCTTGTAAGGGACGTTGTTCTCGAGCCGTGCGGTAGCTTTGTCGATCTCCTGGTTGGCGAAAAAGGTCCGCATCCGCGGTGGGAACCAGGCAATCGGGGCGCCTTCCGGACTGAGCGCTTTGAGGGCGGCGAACCGGGACGTTGCGGCCTGGGCTTGCTTTTCCAGGTTGGCGGTCTTGGTTAGCTCACTCTTTGAACCGGCCACTTTTCCCTGGAAATCTTCGATCTGGGCAAGCATCGAGTCGCGACTGCGGTTTAGTGGCCCGAGAAAGAAGCTGAAATACACATAGAGCAGGACCACGAAGCCCATTCCGCTGAGCATCAGCTTCTGGATCTGATCTTTGCTGAGTTTAATCTGAAGGCGTTTCATGACCGGGGTTCACGGACCTTGGTTCGAGGCCCTGGGATCGGGGATGGCTTTGCCGCAGCAGTGGTGAAGGAGGCGTTAATGCCGAAGCGCGCCATTGGCATGGTTGCGCCGCTGATACTCACGATCGTATCCAGGTCTTCGAGAGACCGAAATTCAACTTTCACTTCGTTGTAGCTCTGGCTCAGCTGTTCGAGCAGGAGCTGGCGGAGTTCCTCTGCTGCGGCGCGCGGTTCCCGCCCAGCTGCCAGACCCTCGACGAGGATAATGATCTTGCCGTCGTCCGTGACTGTGCCGTCCATGCTGGTCAATTGCGCATTGAGCGCGACGCAGCGAGAAAGCTTCTCGAGCACCGGTGCCCAATAGAATCGGCCGTCGATCATGCCGTCGAGCACTTTGGTCGTGCTGATAATGGCGTTGAGCTCGGCCGAGCGCTTTTGCGCGGCCGTCACCTTCGGCTCGACCTTGGCCCACTGATGCTGGGCCTGGCCAAGGCGGTTGCGAATCTCGAGCGTCTTGTAGGCATTCCACATGTAGTAGAGGAGCATCAGGGTCCCGAGTGCTCCGAGCACCATCATGCCGATCTTAAGCGGATCGCGCTGACGCTGCCGTTGCTCGAAAATTTCCTCGTGGAGGAGGTTGAGGTGGAGAGCCATGCGCGCGCCTAGTTTCGCAAGTATTCGAAGGCCGCGCCGCACGCGACATTCAGAGAAACGAATTCGCTCGGGAGAGCCTGACGCTTGGCTGCAGGAAGCGCTACTTCGCAGCTTTCCAGCGGATCCCAGATTTCACAGGGCAGACCCAGCTCGTCGCTCAGAGTTTGCAAAATGGTTTCTGTGCGGGCCAGGCCGCCGGAGACGAAGATTCGCTGAATGCTTTGTTCGTGTTGGCCCTCGAAAAAACCAATCGAGTTGCGGACCTCGGTGGCCAGGCGGGTGAGGGACGCGCGGCAAATTTCAGCCATCCCGGCATCGCCTTCTTCCATCATCAGGCGAGCTGCATCTGCATCGAGCGCGCCGTCGGCCGTCAATGCCTGAGTCAGCGCTTTGCCGCCGTAATCGATGCTCCGCACCAGGACGAGCTCTTTCTTGCTGCCGATCAGGACCGTGCTCTGGAGGTGGCCCATGTCGAGGAGAAGAAATGCGTCGTTCGCGAAAATCTGTGGGTAAGCGAATTCGAAGGCGTTAAACGAGCAAACGGGTGCAAGCTGAAGGATGTCTGCCGCGATCCGGGTTTTGTTGCAGGCTTCTGAGATTTGCTTCACGGTCGGGCGCAGCATTCCACCGACGAGATACTTGGTTTTCGCGACGCCGTTGGAGCTTGAATGATCCTCCTCTTCGGCGCCGTTGCCATTAGCGCCGTTCGCGCCGTTCGTTACCAGGACCTTCGCCTCTTCGACCACCGGTGTGCAATCCAGGACGAAATCCTTGCATTCCTGGTTCAAGACGGCGAGCCCGTTGAGCCGAAGCGCGTTGCGCAACAGATCGATCGGCGTATTCGGCTGCTCGATGATCCGGAGGAGGGACCCAGGATCGGAAATGGCGATCGCGCAGCCTTTTGCGCTGCCGCCCAGGTCTTTGAAGAGAAGTTTCAGCTGCTGGGCCAATTCTTCCGGGGTAGCGAGTTCTTCCGGGACTTCGCGCGAGGCGTAACTCGTGAGAACGAAACGATCGTCGCTTTTCCGCTGAAGAAGCACGCCTTTGAAGACATGCTTGCCGAGATCGATGCCAATAACAGAGTTGCCGCGCCGCGCCATGGTGGACCTCCCGGTATAGCGGGAACTGTGCCCACAAAATCGCTTTTCGACCCCGGCCGGCACCGTGGCTGACGCGCATCCGGGGCACGCCCGCTATCCTGCCGCCGGCGTTTCGCGATAACCGAAAAAGCCTCGTTGCTTGATCAGGTCACTCACCTCAACCGGGACCATCGTTTCCCACCGCGGGTCGCCGGATTGCAGCCGCGCCAGCGCCTCCGGAGGGTGAATTCGCAGGTAATCCAAATTGTATTCACTGATCTCCTGGATAAATCCATTCTCGATCAGATAGCGGTAAAGCGAATGCAGGTTTGGCGCGACCTCGAGCTGTTTTGCCCTGACCAATGCACCGCTCTGCTCGTCGATCATCGGGTAAACATAAAGATTGAGTCCGCTTTTAAACATCCGGCCGAGCGCCTCGAGAATGCCGCCTTCCAAACTCAGGTAGTATTTTTCGTCGAAGATCTCGAGCAGGCTGGGCACGCCCATCACCAGTCCGATTTTTCCGCCGGTATAGCGTGAAAGATACGACGCGAGCCGGAAATATTCGCCGAACTTCGAGATCATGACGGTTCGTCCGAGGGCACCGAGAATATCGACTCTGGCCAGAAAGTCCGCATGGTTCAGCTGCCCCTCGGCCAGAAGGTTTTCCAGCGTCATTTCCATCAAGACGACTAATTCCGAACCTGAAGCGCCTGATTGCTTCAAAAATGCCGAGCGCGCACCGTTGAGCATATCGTTCGTGGCGTACGTGACCGGGCGAAAACTTCCGCGCTCCACCAGGATCGATTTCTTGTAAAGAATGTCCGCCGCCTGCACCATCTCGCCGTCCGCTGTGAAGATGACTGCGTCGGTCAATCCCTGGCTAACGAGCTGCAAGCTCATCAACCGGTTATCCACTCCGGAAAAGGCCGGCCCGGAGAATTTGATGAGGTCCACCTGCATCCGGTTCGGCGCAAGGTTTTCGTGGAGGGAGGCGATCAGCTCTTCCGGCTTCCGCAGGTAGAACGCCCCATAAAGCAGATTAACCCCAAGGATTCCGAGCGCCTCCTGTTGATCCACGTTGGATTCGTCGAGCATCCGGACGTGCATGATAATCTGGCTGGGCTCTCCCCGTGGCTCGCCTTGGAATCGTACTCCAAGCCAGCCGTGCGATTCGTTATGCTGCTTGAAACTTCGCGCCGCCACCGTGTCCGCGAACACGAAGAATGTGCGGACGCCGCCGAATTTCTGGTCGAGCCGCTCCAGGAGCAGGCTGTATTCGTGGTCGAGCATTGTCTCCAACCGGACGCGGCTGACGTAGCGTTGGGCCGGCCCGTAGATCGCGTCGCTGAATGTCATGTCGTAAGCCGACATTGTTTTCGCGACGGTGCCGGACGCCCCTCCAACATGGAAAAATCGGCGCGCCACTTCCTGGCCCGCGCCGATCTCGGCAAAAGTGCCGTACTTCGTCGCGTCGAGGTTAATTTGGAACGCCTTTTTGTCCGTTCCGACATCCATCTCGGCCTTCATTGCTGCAAGATGCGGGACAATTGTCCCGTCCACAACCTCGAGGTCCCGGTCTGCTCAGCGACTACATCCGCACCCGCTCAACAACGGTGGCCGGGATCCAGCCTCGCTGCGCATTCGGCAGCTCCGCATAAACCCATTCGCCCCGCTGGCTCAACATCTTGACCTGGCTTCCGGGCGGCAAAACCAGAATACTTTGTGCGTTGTCCGCCGTTGCGAGGCGGGCCTCAGTCTCCTTGCCCGTGATAACCGCGAGACTGTCTCCTCGTTTCCCGTTTTCGAGGGTGACGATGCCGAGTATCGCGGCCGCGGTGATGCAAAGGCTCAACGCAATGAACCCCAGCGAGACGCGGGATCGGCGAGCCGCGAAATACCAATGAACCCCGAGGAAGAGGGCCAGCCAGAAGGTGATGGTCGCAGCGATTGTGAGCTGCCGGGCCGTGACCGCCGACACGTAACGCTCAATATCGCTCCCGCGGAGTTCGAGCGCGCGGGCTTCGTCCCTCGCCAGGCGCACGTTCGCTTCTGCCTCGGGGTGATGGGGCTCAAGGGCAAGCGAGCGCTCGTAGTTAAGAATCGCTTTTCCAAAGTTACCGAGGCGATACCAGGCATTGCCCAGGTTATAAAAGAGGTTGGCGTTCCAGGCGCCTTCGCGAACGAGAGTTTCATAACCCGCCACTGCCTCCTCGAACCGCCCGTCCGAATACGCCTGGTTCGCTTTCGCAAATTCTTCACCGCCGGCAACGAGCCCGCTGACCGACATCAGCATCGCGGTCACGCCTGCTATCCAACGCAAAGAACGCATACTCATGGGCGCAGGGTGTCGATCAGTTCCAGCACTTCGTGTCTGGTCTCCGAAGGCAGAAGGCGGATGCCGTTTTGTCCGCCGCTATAACGTGCTTCGTCGCTTTTCTCGAACAATTGCCTGAGGCGACTTCTTGTTACCTCATCGAGTCCGAAAGCGGCAGCGGCCATTTCGGCATCGACCAGATTCGGGTCCAGGTCCCGAAGGAGTGCCGTTTTGATCTGAACCGCCCGCGACGCCCGGGAAAAATATTCTTCGGGCGAGACATCGTCGCGGCGCAGGCTTCGGTGGAGAGCGGCAGCCTCTTGCTGGAGCGCCTCGCGCCGCAACGCTTCGCGGTTGTTAAGGTGGCGCGCTCGGATTTTCCAGGCACCAAAGCCGAGCAGGGCCAGCAACGGAACCAGCTGCGCGAGCCAGAAGCTTCGACGCGCGAACAGCGGTGTAAATGACTGATTCCGGCCGGGCCAATCCGCCAGTTGATGCAGAATTTGCTGCTGGGTGCCGGCCTTCGGTTCCTGGGTCGGCGCTGGGGCGGAGGACGGGGGCTGCGACGCCGGCGCTGGTGTCGTTCCCGCGATCGTTCCACCATCTACGCGAACACCAATCGGATCAGCCCGGAGCGTCACGTATTGTTCTTTCGCTGGATCGAAGAACGTGAAGAGCTGGGCCGGGATCTTGTCTTTCCGCTCGTTTGCGCTCAGGACGGTCTCAAAAGTCTTGGTCCCGCTAATCCCGACATCATCGTCCTGTTTGAACTCAGCCGAGGGCGGATACTTGTGCCACCCTTTCTCATCTTCAAGTGTCGGCGCGGTGACCCGATCGAAGTTCCCGCGGCCAGCGATCGTCGCGGTTACGGTCAACGGATCCCCGACCTGGGCCTTCTTCGGTTTCGCATCGCTCGCCAGAGTGAAACTACCCACCGCGCCGCCGAATTCCGCCGGCGCGCCGGGCGGCAATGATTTCACCTCGAGCACCGTCGCCTCGCTTTTCAGCTTCATTTCCTGCGGGGTGCTCGGAGTGAAGAACGGATCGGTCCGAAAGAAGTTATCCATGAACGGGTCGTTCATATCGAAGAGGTCACGAGGCATTTGGTTGTTCCGTGGGGGCTGACGAGGGATCCGGACGACTGCGTTTACCTGGACTGGACCAACTTCGATCTTTCCGCTTTTCGCGGGAGACAGGGCCGTCTTGAAGGTAAAGATCTGGTAGGTCTTGCCGTTGATCGTTTCGATGGTTTGCCGGGGTTCGCGCATCTTCTGGGCGGTGAACCCCTGACCGGCTATCTCCGGCAGATTTCCGAGCGATTCGACCGGGGTTCGGACATTGATACCGATGCGAACAACCGCCGGGATCATTTCGCCGACGTATGCGCTTGTTTTGCTCAGCGTCAGCTCCACAAACGCGATCTTGCTCGGATCGATCGAGGAAGAAGATTTCGACTTCGGAGTTTGGGCCGTCCCGGAATCAATGACCTGCAGGGTTAGCTCCGGCGTTCGCAACGGCGTGCCGCCGGCATCGATAGTCTGGGGTGGGATCTTGAACGTGCCGGCTTTCACCGGCATCACCGTGTAGTTGTAAATGTAGCTGTAGCTGAATTGGAAATTGCGGCCTTCCAATAATTGCGACTGCCCGGTGAACCGGATATCCAGCCCATCGACCGCAATTGCTCCCGGGTGCTTCACGTTGGTGGATCCGGTGACCTTAACTTGCAACTGCACCGGCTCGCCGACAGCCGTGTTCGAATTGCTCAGGACAGCCGTGACGCTCGCGCCTGCCGCCGATGCATCCGGGGTGGCGAAACCAGCACAACAAAGTACGACAAAGACCGCCAGAACGGACCTGCCGCGAAGTTTGAAGGAGTGAAAGCGAAACATGGACGCGAGGGGCGATCTACCAATCCTTATAGACATGACGCGCCGCCTTGCGTTCATCGAGTTGGACCCGCTGTTCCTCCTCCTTCATCGATTGTAAGAGCAGCTGCGCCTGCTTCTCGCTCATCTGGCCGTCTTTTTCCGGCTCGACCTGGACCGGCTGCGCCTCCGCCGGCGTATCTTTGGGCTTGTCGTCCCCAGCAGCCTTCACGTCGCCCGACAACTTCTTACCCGGCGACGATCCCGGGCTCGCGGTCGGAGAAGCTTCGGGTTGTTCTCCTTCCCCAGGGCCGGGCGAAGGGGAGGGCGCTTCCCCGGGCCTGTCCGACGGGGACGGGGAGGGCGAGGGAGACGTATCGGGGTCCCCGTTACTGGGCTGCTTGTTATCGCGTTTGTTCTCCTTTCCGCTGCCGTGACTCGCTGATGGCGAAGGCGAGGGTCCGGGCTGATCCTCGTTTGGCTGTTCGCCCGGCGACGGAGATGGCGGCTCGCCGGGCTTCGACTCCTGTTTCTCGCCACCGTTGTCCTGCTTTTGCTGATCCTGCTGACTGCTCGACTGATCCTGCTTCTGTTGCTCGTCCTTATTCTCCTTCTGTTTTTGATCTTTCTGCTGCTGGTCCTTCTGTTGCTGATCTTTGTTCTGTTGTTTCTTGTCGTCCTTCTTGTCTTTCTGTGATTGGGGCGGTGGGGTCGGGCTGTTCGGATTCTGTTTGAGACGCTCTATTTTCTTCTTCACCTCTTCCAGGTTTGCCCTGGCCCGCTCGTCCTTTGGGTCAAGTTTGAGCGCTTCTTCGTAATGCGACTGCGCATTATATAAATCGCCGAGGGCTTTTTCATTCGTTTTGGCTTTGTCAGCCCGCTCCTCGAGCGTTCGGCCGATGTTGTAATGGCTCTTCTCCTGCAGTGACAAATCCTTGGAAAGAAGGGAGCGGCTAAACCATTCCAGCGCCTTGTCGAAATCTCCCAATTTGTAGGCGGCCGCGCCGGCATCGAACTGGATTTTGTCAGCGGCGTGAGTGTTCGGATGCTCCTTGAGCGCTTTTTCGAACTCCTGATAGGCTTCTGCGTAGTTATCGTTCCGGTAGGCGTCGAGCCCAGGGGCGGCCGCGAAGCAGTTCAAACCTGAGAGCAACAACGCCCCCGCTGCTGCTGCTGGGGCGAGCCCGCGTCGCGGAGCGGGCGATTGCGCAGGAACGCCGCGGCGGCGCTCGCGTTTCCGCTCGCGAATCAGAAAAGATGCAGCAAGCGCGGCAAGCGTACCGCCCAGGGGCCATTGATATCGTTCAATTGGGCGGCGCGACATCCGCTCATCAATGTCCCCCGTCACCATTTTCGATAATCCCTCGGTAAACAGTTGTCTCATCGTGCGCGGCCCATCATCGAGATGAATGTAAAATCCTTCAGTCGCTTCCGCGATTTCCTTCAACCGCTTTTCGTCCAGTTTCGATTTCACCACCTGCCCGCTGCTGTCTTTGACGAAATTCGTTCCGCCGCGTTCACCACTCAGTGGGATCAGTGAACCTTCGGGAGTGCCGACTCCGACAGTGAAGAGCCGAACCCCGGCGTCTGCCGCGGACTTCGCGGTCTTCACCGCATCCCCGCTCAGTTCCTCGCCATCGGTGAAGATGATCAGCGCGCGGTTCCCGATGGCGCTTTTCCCAAATGTTTGAACCGCCAGATCAATCGCCGAGGAGATATTACTTCCACCTTCCGGGATGGTGCTGGTGTCGAGATCGTTGATCGCTTCCACCGCCGCGCCGTAGTCAATCGTGAGCGGTGCCTGGAGAAAAGAGCGCCCGGCAAAGGCAACGAGTCCAACCCGGTCCCCTTGCAGTTCGTTGAGCAGGTCCTGCGTCGCGAGCTTGACCCGCTGCAGTCGGCTCGGCGGCACATCGTTCGAAAGCATGCTCCGTGAGGTATCGACGGCGAGAATCAGGTCCAGCCCTTTACGTTTAACGTCTTCGTAAACGTAGCCCAACCGCGGTTCAGCCAGTGCGCAGATGGAGAGAGCAACTCCAATCAGGATCAGGCCAAAACGAATCTTCCGCCGGCGCCGGTCCACCGTCTGGACCAGGACTGGAAGTAACCGGACCGATACGAATTCCTGGAGCCGCCGCGCCGAGCGCCGCTCGGCCCGGACGAACAGGAATGCCGCGATGGGCAGCGCGGATAACGCCCAGAACCACATTGGCGCCCCGAAACTCATGGCAATTTCTTCCAGACGGTCTGGGCGAGGAGCAGTTGGGCAAGAAGCAAACCCAGCCCCCCGGCGATGCAGATCGGAAACAAATCCCGGTATTGTTGATATTTTTTCACCGACACCGTGGTTTTTTCCAGTTGGTCGATTCCCGCAAATATCTGCTCGAGCGATTTGGTGTCGGTAGCCCGAAAGAATTGTCCGTCGGCGATCTTCGCGACCTCCTTGAGACCGGCTTCATTGAAGTGGACCCGCTGTTTTTGATAAAGGACGTTGCCAAACATGTCCGTCAGCGGTTTTCCGTTCTGCGGGTTGAATACCGGTGTCGGCGCAATGCCGTTGATGCCCGCGCCGATCGCGTAGAAGTGGATTTGCAACGCCTTGATCGCTTCGGCTGCGGTGTTCGGCGGGATCTTGCCCGTGTTGTTTTCTCCGTCGGTCAGAAGCACGATCACCCGGCTCTTGGAACGCTTATCGTTCAGGCGGTTCGCAGCCGCGGCCATACCCGAACCGATGGCCGTCCCATCCTCGACCAGACCGATCTTGACCCGGTCGAGATTCTTCAGAAGCCAGTCGTGATCGAGCGTCATCGGGCTGACAACGTATGGCCGTCCGGCAAAGGCGATAATGCCGATCCGGTCGTTAGGCCGGGCCTCGATGAATTTGCGAGTCACTTCGCGGATTGCATCGATCCGCGTGGCGGATTCCCCGCCGATCGCAAAGTCCTTCGTCAGCATCGACCCGGAGACGTCGAGGGCGAGGACGATGTCGATTCCGCTCGCCTCCACCTGGGTGAGACTTTTTCCGAGCTGCGGTCGCGCCATTGCCACGACGAACAAGGCAAGGCTCAGGAGCAGGATCGCGCGGAGCAACTTTCCGGCGCGAGCTGCACTCGTTTTCCCGAGCGCCCGCAACGCCGCCGTTGACGAAAAGGTAAGCGCCGCCGCGGGACCGCTCTTCCCGCGCAAATAGGCCAGCAGGGGAAGAAGAGCCAGCAAAAGCAGAAACCACGGTTGCCCGAAGGTGAGCGCCGTGTTCTCGGGCAACAGATCAGGCAGTCGCAAGGGTCGCTCCTTTCACGAACCGGAACGCCTCCTCGAGAAGACGGCGGCTGTCCTCAATGCTGGCTTCGTAACGGGCAAACTTGATCAGATCGCAGCGCCCGAGAAAGTCCTCCAACAAGTTTGTTTCGTCCGGAGAAAACGGTGAGCTTTTTGCGAGGGTGGCTAGAAACTCGACCGAGGTCTGCGTGGTCACGGGCAATTGATGTTGTTCCGTGACATAACGCCTGAGAATATCGGACGCCGCGATGCTGAACTGGTATGGCGTGAGGATCCCGATCTCGCCTTCGATTCGGCGGAGCGCCTCGAGCGCCCGGTCCCGGGCGGATGCGACGGGCCCCGGACGGCGGGCGCGGTTTCGAATCCACCGGACGATCAGGGCCAACAGGCAAATCCCAGCGATCGCCGCCGCGTAGTAAACCCAGGGCGGAATGAGCGAATAATCGACCGGGGGCGCGATCTCGTGAATGTCGGCAACCGCAATCAATTTCATCGCACTGCCAGGCGCCGTTCCCGCGCTTTGAAGAACGATCGGAGCGCGGGCAGATAATTTTCTCCGGTTCGGAGCGAAATCGCGTCGATATTGTTCCGCCGGAGTGTCCGGTTTAGTTCCGCCCGGTTAGCTTCGGCCATTGCGTTAAAGCGAGCGCGCGTTCCTCGATCCGCCGTGTTGACCTCGATCTGTTCCCCGGTCTCGGCGTCTTCCAGCCTGATGATGCCGATGTTCGGAAGATTTTCTTCACGCTGGTCCTGAATGTGGAGCGCAATGAAATCGTGGCGCCGGCCGCTCACCGCGAGCTCGCGCGAAAAATCGCCCGTCTGGAAATCTGAAATGAAGAAGACGACGGCCCGGCGGGTGACGACGTTGTTGAGGTAATCCAGCGCTAAGCCCGGCGAAGTCCCGCGGCCGGCTGGCTCGAAGAACAGGATCTCGCGGATGATCCGGAGAGTGTGGGACCGGCCCTTCTTGGGCGGAATGAACAGCTCCACGCGATCGCTGAAAAGAAGCAATCCGACTTTATCGTTGTTCCGGATAGCGCTGAACGCCAGGAGACAGGCGACTTCCGCGGCGAGCTCTCGTTTTGATTGCTCTACGCTTCCGAAATTTCCCGACGCGCTGACATCGACGACGAGAACCACCGTCAGTTCCCGCTCTTCGGTAAACTTCTTCACGAACGCCGTCCCCAGCCGCGCCGTAACGTTCCAATCGATCGCCCGGATCTCGTCCCCCGGCTGATATTCCCGCACGTCTTCGAAGTTCATTCCCCGGCCCTTGAACACGCTATGGTAGTCCCCGGCGAAGACGGTCTGAACAAGCCCCTTCGTTTTGATTTCCAGGGCTCGGATTTTTTTAAGAATCTCCGCGGGGGTCTGGCGCGCGTCGCTCATCACGGCACAGGCAGGCCGGCGAAGATCCGGTCGACAATGGTCTCGCTCGTAATCGATTCAGCCTCGGCTTCGTAGCTCACGATGACGCGATGGCGAAGCACGTCGGTGCCGATACTCTTCACATCCTGCGGAGTGACGTAACCCCGGCCATTCAAAAACGCGTGGGCCCGGGCGGCCAGCGCCAGGTAAATGGTAGCGCGAGGCGATGCCCCATAGCGAACGAGGCCATCCAGTTTCAGATTATAGGCAGCCGGCTCGCGGGTCGCCCAGACGACGTCCACGATGTAATCCTTTACCCGATCGTCGATGTAGATTTCGTTTACGATCGACCGCGCCGCGACGATCCGCTGCGGATCGACGACCGGCATCACCTCCAGGTTTGGCGCCGAAGTCGCCATCAAATCGAGGATCTGGCGTTCCTCAGCCTTCTGGGGATAGCCGATGTGTAGCTTCAACATGAAGCGGTCGAGCTGCGCTTCGGGCAATTGATAGGTTCCTTCCTGCTCGAGCGGGTTCTGCGTCGCCAGGACGAGAAATGGATCGGATAACGGGTAGGTTGTATCCCCGATCGTAACCTGCCGCTCCTGCATCGCTTCCAGCAGAGCACTCTGCACCTTCGCCGGGGCGCGATTGATTTCGTCGGCCAGGATCAGGTTCGAAAAAAGAGGACCGAGCTTCGTCGTGAATTCACCGGTGCGCGGATTGTAAATGAGCGTTCCGATTAAGTCCGCCGGCAACAGGTCGGGAGTGAACTGCAACCGCTGGAACCCTGTCTGAATGCAGGCCGCCATTGTTTTCACAGTGAGGGTCTTGGCCAACCCGGGGACGCCTTCCAGCAGGATGTGGCCATTCGCCAGAAGGCCGAGCAAAAGCCGATCGACGAGGTATTTCTGGCCAATTACGACGCGGCCGACCTGTTCGCGAAGGGGCGGAATCCATTGCCCCATTTCCTGGACCTGCTGCGTGATTTCCTGCGTCGATTTCATAAGAAAGGTGAGACAGGTACGGCGGGAAGGCCGTTCGATCAAGGTGTCGCCTGTAGAGGCGCTTGTGCGAAGCGCCAGCCTGGGTGGCAGCGCTTGGCACAAGCGCTTCTACATCTTCTCGGCGCGGGCGCGGCAGCTCAGGAGCACGGGAAGACCGGTAAACGGTTGGGCCGCCCGAATCCGGCGCTCGAGATAACGGGCGTAAGTGTCGCTGAGCAGTTTCGGTTGGTTCACGAACAGGACGAACCGCGCGGCTTCCGGTTTCGAGTCATTGGCGCCGGTCGCTTGCGCGGCATAAAACAATTTCAATCGACGCGTCCCGATCATGGGCGGCGGACTTTCTTCGAATGCCGCTCGCAACATCCGGTTGAGGACACCCGTGCCGATCCGTGCCCCTGAGGCTTGTTCCACTTTTTCAATAAGGCGAAACAGCTGATCGACGTTCTCGCCGGTCAACGCCGAGCCCACAAGAACTGGCGCGTATTCCAGAAAGAAGAGCCGCTCCCGCAGCTCCGTTATTACTCGTTCCATCGCTGCCTTTCCGCCCTTCGCTGGTTTCACGAGATCCCACTTATTGAGGACAAGAATGCACGGCTTCTCCGCCTTTTGGATCAACCCGGCGATCCGTTTGTCCTGCGAGGTGACGCCGCTCGTCAGATCGATGACCAGGACGCAAATATCCGCGCGCCGGACCGTTCGTTCCGCCCGCATCACGCTGAACACTTCGACGGATGTGGAGTGTTTACTCCGGGCCCGCATGCCGGCGGTGTCGATAAGGAGAAAGCTGTGGCCGTCGCGCTGGTGCAAGATATCGACGGCGTCCCGTGTCGTGCCAGGGAGTTCGCTGACGATCGTTCGCGTATCGCTCAGGATCGAATTGATGAGCGACGACTTCCCGGCATTGGGGCGCCCGACAATCGCGAGGGAGAGGGGAGAAGGATTTTCCGATTTAGAATCTCGAATTTCGGTTGGGGAGGAAGGCAGGAGGCGGTCGATATTTTCGAGCAGGTCCGAAATTCCACGGCCGTGGGCGGCGCTGATGGGGATCGACGCATCGAAGCCGAGCGCGGTGAAGTCGGTTTCGAGATCCTCGTGTTTTTCGTGATCGATCTTGTTCACTACCAACAGAACTGGGCGGCGTGATTTTCGCAGGGTTTTCGCGAGGTCCTGGTCGATGGGGTTGAGGCCAGCCTGGGCATCGACCACGAACAGGATCAGATCGCTTTCCCGCATCGCCTGGTTCGCGGCTATTTGAACGTGCTGCGTTAGTTCCGTTTCGCCTGCGCCCCCGATACCGCCGGTGTCCCAAACGGTGAAAGGGCGATGGCCGCGCGTCGCGAGCGAGCTCAACCGGTCCCGGGTGATTCCTGGCTGATCATGAACGATCGCGATATTCCTTCCGACCAGGCGGTTGAACAGGGCCGACTTGCCGACATTCGGCCGGCCCACGATTGCTACTTTCCCGGCGCTCGCCCGGGTTTCTTGAGCGTTCATGACGGGTTGGTGCTAACCCGTCTTCGCGTTCGCGTGCCCTTCGGCGGACAGCTGCCGGACGCCGTCGCGGACGTAGATAATCCCGGAGACAAGCGTGAAAAGCCCAGCCGCGAAAACGACGTAAATCAGCGGTATGATGTGAATCTGCAACATGACCCAGGCGATTGCCGCCATCTGTAAGACAGTGGCCACTTTTCCGGTCCAGCTCGGCCGCACCCGGACGGTTCCGTTCAAAACGTGGAGCAGCGCGCTGCCGATTAAAATGACCGCGTCCCGCGTAATCACCAGCACGGGAAACCAGGCTGGGAACTTTCCGTAATTCGGATCCACCTGGCTCCAGTTGCTGATGCTCAACGTAATAATGCCGCTGAGGAGGAGGCCTTTGTCCGCGATGGGATCGAGAATCACGCCCAGCGAGCTGCGCTGATTGTAACGTCGCGCGACATACCCATCCAGGCCGTCGCTCAGCGCCGCCAACAGGAAGACCGTGATCGCTGTGAAACGCATCCAGTCCTCGGGCTGGCCTTCCTGGATGCTCTGCCCGTAATAAATCGCGAGCGTCACGAAGACCGGAATCATCAGAATCCGGACGACGGTGATTTTGTTGGCGGTCGTCATGACGAGGCGGGCCGGTCACGAAAACTTGACGGCCTCGGCGCCCGACATGCAAGGGAATTTGCCCCTAGGTTTCGAGCACGGGAGGCGCGGTGCCTGATTTCGTTTCGTGCCGGCCTTCGCAGAATTCCTCGATCATCTTCTCATTGAACGCCCGAATGTCGTCAGGCTTACGGCTGGTGACGAGACCGTTATCGACGACCACCTCCCGATCCACCCAGGTGCCGCCCGCATTCCGGACGTCGGTCTTGATTGCGGGCCAGGACGTCAACGTCCGGCTCCGCAGGACTCCCGCGTCGATCAGGACCCAGGCCGCGTGGCAAATAGCCGCGACCGGTTTCATTTCCCGGAAGAAATGGCGGACAAATTCCAGCGCGTCCTCGGTCGAGCGGAGCGTGTCCGGATTCATCAATCCACCCGGAATCAGGAGCGCATCGAAATCCCGTGGCTCGGCTTCGTCCAGGGTCAGGTCAACAGCGACCATCGCGCCTTTGTCGGCGTGGTTCATTCCCTGGATCTTGCCGCCCTTGAGCGAAACCACGGACGTCTTCGCGCCTGCCTCTTCCAACGCAGCTTTCGGCCTGGTCAATTCCACTTCCTCGAACCCGTCTGCCGCCAGAATCGCCACCCGTTTGCCTGCTAATTTATTCGCCATAATGACCCCTTCGAACTGTCTCGACCAAAGTACTACGAGCAACCGGGATGGTTCGGACGTAGCGGCTCCTTTTGCGCCATGCATTTGGTCAGTGCTGTGGCCGCGGCGATCAGTCGCCGTGCTCCCCCGAAACCGCTTGGACTGCGGACCGCCTCAAGTAAGATGCTGCCGCAGCCGCCGATGTGGCGAAATGGCAGACGCAACGGACTTAAAATCCGTTGGGCTTAACGGCCCGTGCCGGTTCGAGTCCGGCCATCGGCAGCGATTGCCTGACGAGCGAAATTATGGACGACACGCAACTCTACATTCCTGTCATTCTGGGCACGGCACGGCAGGGCCGCCAGAGCGAGCACGTCGCCAAGTTTCTTGTCAACGAGATGAAGAAGCGGCCCGAAATCGAGACCGAGCTCATCGATGTGCGGGGTTTGGAAATGAGCCTCGACGACGCCGGCCAGGAGATGAAAGACCCGGAGTTCGCGAAGAAAATGGCCCGAGCCGATGGGCTCGCCATCGTCGCGCCCGAATATAACCATGGTTACCCAGGCCTGTTGAAGCACGCCCTCGATATGTGTCTGGAGGAATACATTCACAAGGTGGTGGGGTTGGTGGGGGTGTCAGCCGGGCCATTCGGCGGGTCGCGCGTCATCGAGCAGTTAGTCCCGGTCGTCCGCGAGCTTGGGCTCGTCGTTACGTTTACCGACCTTAATTTCAGCCGCGTCCGCGATGCCTTCGATGAGCAGGGCAATTTGAAGGACGAAAAATACGTTGGCCGCGCCGCGAAGTTCCTGAACGAGCTTGTCTGGATGGCGCGCGTGCTGCGTTACGGTCGCGAGAAAATTCCGCCGCTGTAATTGCCGGGCGTATGGAACTGCGAGAGGACGACCTGGAGGAAACGTTCGCCCGCTCTGGTGGTCCAGGCGGACAGAATGTTAACAAGGTTTCGACGGCGGTGACGCTCCGCCACGTGCCGAGCGGGCTCACCGTCACTGTCCAGGATTCGCGCTCGCAAGCGGCGAACCGCAAGCTCGCACGGGAGCGTCTATTGAAAGCGCTGATCCGGCGGCGCGACTCCGAGCGGCGAGCGGAAATCGCGCGTCGCGAAAAAATCCGGCGGCAAAACTCACGGCGGCCACGCGCCTTGCAAGAGCGGATTCTCGAGTCGAAACGCCGTCGATCCCGTCTCAAGAAGCTGCGCGCTGGGCCGCGCGACTAGGCCGACTTATTCGCAAAAACTTGGGTCGAAATACATCTGGCCGAGATACCTGCGCCGAATCGTCCTTTGAAGGAAACCATTCCAACTATGAAAAAACTTATCATTCTCACGCCGCTGCTCGCGGTCGCCATCTGTTTAACCTCCTGCACCACTGTGGTTGAGAAACCAGTGCCGGCCACAACGACGACCACCACCACGCAGTCCACGGTAAGGAAGGCCCCGGTCGCTCCTACGACGACGCAGGAAACCACCACCACGCGCTCGTCCGGCTACTAAGCTCACTTTAGCGATCAGAGAAAATTGGAAGGGGCTCGCCACCGCGAGTCCCTTTCTTTTTAATCTGTCGCAGTCGGCGCTGTCTCTGTTTCGACGTCCGCACTTTCCTGGCTGACAACCGGGGCGATGGCCTGGAGCTTTTCTGCGCCCTTCAGGTCCATCAATTTAACACCCATTGTGTTACGACCGACCGCGCGGATTTCCCGGACCCGCGTCCGCACCATCTGCCCTTTTGTCGTGATCAACATCAGCTCGTCGTTCTCGGTCACAGTTAGCGCTCCCACAACGTTGCCGGTCTTTTCGCCGGTCTTCATCGTGATGATGCCTTTGCCGCCGCGCGATTGGCAGCGGTAATCATCAAACGGTGTCCGTTTTCCGATCCCGTTCTCGCCCGCAACGAGAAGCATGGCGTTCGGGTTCACGATCGCCAGCGCGACTACCCAATCCTTTTTATCCGGGCGAATCCCCCAGACCCCGACGGTGTTGCGCCCTTGATCGCGTAATTGTTCCTCATGAAAGCGCAGGCTCATGCCTTCCCGGGTGATCAACACCAGCTCGTTGTCCCCATTGGTGAGCTTCGCGTCGATCAGGCAATCGTCTTTCTCGATCTGGATGGCGATGATGCCGCCTTTCCGGACGTTGCTGTAATCCGACAAGTTGGATTTCTTCACGATGCCCGACCGGGTCGCGAA
Source organism: Chthoniobacterales bacterium (assembly GCA_035536995.1). GTDB lineage: Bacteria > Verrucomicrobiota > Verrucomicrobiia > Chthoniobacterales > UBA10450 > AV80. Next base: position 109,754 of record DATLNB010000049.1, read on the forward strand.
AGCGATGTGGAAATTCTTATCCCACGTCTCGTCTGTCTGCGCGGCGCCCGTGCCAGCTTTCTTGGATTGAACTCGAATCGTGGCGGCGATCTTCTCGTCTGCGCGAAGCTCGAGCAGGTTTGCAATTGAGCGGCCCTTCGCAGCGCGACCCATCTCGGGAATCTCGTAGACCTTCTCGACGTAGGCCCGCCCGGATTCGGTGAAGAACATCAGGTAGTCGTGGGTCGTCGCGGTGAAGAGATGCTCGATGAAATCGCCCTCTTCCTCCTCGGTTGCGCCTTCCCGCGTGGTCATGCCGATGACGCCCTTGCCGCCGCGACGCTGAGCGCGAAACGCGCTGATCGCGGTCCGCTTGATGAACCCGCCGTGCGTAATGGAGATAATGCAACCTTCGTTCGCGATCAGGTCCTCCATGTTGATCTCGCCTTCGTCGGGGACGAGCTGGGTCAACCGGGGGGAAGCATGCTTGTCGCGGATCTCGCGCAGCTCTTTTTTGATGATCTGGAAAACGCGCGACTCTTTCGCGAGAATGTCCCGCAGGTCTTTGATCGTCTCGAGCAACGCCCCGTATTCCTTCTCGATCTTTTCGCGCTCGAGACCGGTCAGCTGGTACAAACGCAGATCCAGGATCTGGTTCGCCTGGTGTTCGCTAAAAGCGTAACGGCCTTCCGTCAGGCGCGCTTCGTTTCGGATCAGGATCCCGATCTTCTCGACCTGTTTCCGGGTAAATTCGAAGGCCAGCAGTTTGACCCGCGCTTCGTCACGGTTTGCCGAGCCCCGGATGATCCGGATGAACTCATCGAGGTTGGCGAGAGCGATCAGGTAACCTTCGAGGGTTTCGGCGCGCTCCTCGGCCTTGCGCAATTCAAAGCGGGTCCGACGCAGGACGACCTCGCGGCGATGATCGATGTAAGCCTGGTTCGCCAGCTTCAGCGGGAGCAGCTTGGGCCGGCCATGATCGATGGCCAGCATGTTGACCGCGAAGGAGCTTTCCATCGCGGTGTGCTTGTAAAGATTGTTGATGACGATCTTCGGATTCGCGTCCCGTTTCAGCTCGATCACCACGCGCGTGTTTTCGTCCGATTCGTCCCGGATCGCCGTGATGTCGGTGAGCACTTTGTCGTTCACCAGGGCGGCGATGCGCTCCACGAGCGTCGCCCGGTTCACGTTGTAGGGAATCTCCGTGATGACGATTTGCTCGCGATTTCCCTTCAGCTCTTCAACGCCGGCTTTGCCGCGCACTTTCATGCTGCCGCGGCCGGTCTCGAGATATTGTTTGATGCCGGAAAGACCGAGAATGGCGCAGCCCGTCGGGAAATCGGGTCCCTTGACGTGCTTCATCAATTCTTCGAGCGAAATTTCCGGATCGTCGATTTGGGCGCAGATGCCGTCGATCACTTCGCCGAGATTGTGCGGCGGCATGTTTGTCGCCATGCCGACGGCGATACCTGTGCCGCCATTGACCAGCAGGTTCGGGAACGCTGCTGGGAAGACCGTCGGCTCGGTCCGGGTCTCGTCGTAGTTTGGGACAAAGTCGACCGTGTCCTTGTCCATGTCGGTCATGAGCGCGGCCCCGAGATGCGTCATGCGGGCCTCGGTGTAACGCATGGCCGCCGGCGGATCGCCTTCCACCGAGCCGAAGTTGCCCTGGCCGTCGACCAGCGTTTCGCGCATGGCCCAGGCCTGGGCCATGTGCACGAGTGTCGGGTAAATCACTGCTTCACCGTGGGGGTGATAGTTACCGCTCGTGTCGCCGCAAATTTTCGCGCATTTCCGGTGCTGCCGGTTCGGGAAGAGCGACAGATCGTGCATCGCGAACAGGATGCGGCGCTGGGAGGGCTTGAGCCCGTCGCGCGCGTCCGGCAGCGCCCGCGAGATGATGACCGACATCGAGTAATCGAGGAACGACCTCGAGACTTCCTCGGCAACGTTGATCAGCTCTATTTTTTCGTTCGGGTTGTACACGGGAAGGAAATGACTAATGACGAGTGACGAATGACGAAGGAATGGCGAATGACAAAAGAGGCGGCACGGCCGCTGAGAATTCCTTGGTCATTCCGCATTCGCGCTTCGTCATTTAGACGTCCAGGTTTCGGACGTTCAATGCGTTGTCTTCGATAAACTGGCGGCGAGGCTCAACTACGTCGCCCATCAGGATGGTGAACATTTTGTCGGCGTCGACGGCGTTATCGTCGTTCAGGTCGACTTTGAGGAGCTTGCGCTTTTCCGGGTCCATCGTGGTGTTGAACAGCTCTTTCGCGTTCATTTCGCCGAGGCCTTTGAAACGCTTGATCTGGACTCCGCGCCGGCCGATCTCGACGATCTTTTGGTGGATCTCCGGAATGGAAAAGAGTGGGTGAACCGTGGCTTTGTCGCCTTCACCCTCGATCAGCTCGAAGATGGGCCGATCGGCTGCGGCATAGTGCTCCACCTGCAATCCTTTCCGGGCGAGCTCGCCCATGATCTTTTGGATCGTGGTCGCTTCGTGAAGCTCGACGAGTTTCGCGCGGCGCCGGTTTGCGCCGTTGGTCTTTGCGGCCGCCGGGCCGCTCCCGAGCGGTAACAATTCCTGTTGGGTCTCTTCCTCGAAAAGATTCAGGTCGGTGTTTCCCTGGTGGAATTGCCGCACCTCTTTCTCGTCGTGGAAATAATGGACCGTCTCTTCATTGCCATCGCGCACCTTGACGAGGTAACTCGGCAGCTTGCCAGTCTTCTTGCCGCGCTCGCTCAGGAAGCTTTCGAAGTCGCCGCCATGCCTGCGGATTGATTCGCTCAACTTAGCCAGGCGCTCGAGTGACTCGAGAATATCCTTCAGCTGCGCTGCGGAGAGCTCCTTGTCGTCGGCCAGGTTTTTCAGCCGCACGTCTTCCGCGCCAAGACTGATCAGGATCTTGTTAAGCTGGATATCGTCGTCCACGTACTCTTCCCGCTTCTTGCGCTTGATTTGGTAGAGCGGCGGTTGGGCGATGTAGATTTTTCCGGCGCGGACCAGCTCGGTCATTTGCCGATAAAAAAAGGTCAGGAGCAGGGTGCGAATATGAGAGCCGTCGACGTCCGCATCGGTCATGATGATGATGCGGCCGTAACGGAGCTTGCTGATGTCGAAGCTCGTTTCGTCTTTGCTCTTGGCTACGCCGTCGATGTCTTCTTTAGGCTTCCCGATCCCGGTGCCGATCGCGGTGATCATCGATTGGATTTCGGTGTTCTTCAGGAACTGGTCGATACGGGCCTTCTCGACGTTGATGAGCTTGCCACGGATCGGCAGGATCGCCTGGTAACGGCGGTCGCGTCCCTGTTTGGCCGAGCCGCCGGCCGAGTCGCCCTCGACAATGTAAAGCTCGGTAAGGTCGGGATCGCGCTCGGAGCAATCGGCCAGTTTGCCCGGGAGACCGCCGCCGGTAAGAGCGCCCTTCCGGATCGTCTCGCGCGCTCGGCGGGCCGCTTCGCGGGCGCGTGCGGCGGTCAGGACCTTGTCGAAAATGCGTTTCGCGATGGGCGGGTTCTGGTCGAAGAACGTCATCAACCCTTCGTAAACAATCGAGTTCACGATCCCGTCGATCTCGGTGTTGACGAGCTTCACCTTTGTCTGCGATTCGAAGCGCGGGTTCGGCAGCTTGATGCTGAGGACGCAGGTGAGCCCTTCGCGCACGTCGTCGCCCGAGATCGCCGGATCCTTGTCTTTCAACAACCCGTTGGTCTTCGCGTACTGGTTGACCGCCTTGGTCAACGCGCTGCGGAAACCGGTCAGGTGGGTGCCGCCGTCGGGGTTCGGGATCGAGTTAGCGAAACAGAGGATCTGGTCGTTGTAGCTGTCGTTATATTGCAGAACCACGTCCACGAAGACTTCGTCACGCTGACGCGACAGCACGACCGGTTTCGGATGAATGACCTGCTTGTTCTCGCCCAGCTCGCGAACGAACTCTTCGATGCCCTTTTTGTAGAGGAACAACTCTTTCTTCCCGGTCTCGGTCCGCTCGTCGGAAAGGGTGATCTCGAGACCCGGATTGAGGAAAGCGAGCTCGCGGAGGCGGCTGGCGAGCCGCTCGAATTTGAACTCGGTGGTGATCGTGAAAATCGTCGGATCGGGGAAGAACGTGATCAGCGTGCCGGTTTGCTTCTTGTTCTTCAGCTCACCGATAACCTCGAGCTTCTGCGTGGTTTTGCCGCGCTCGAAGGCCATGTGATGGACCTGGCCTTCACGCGAAACTTCCACCTTGAACCAATCTGAGAGGGCATTGACGCATTTCGCGCCGACCCCGTGGAGACCGCCGGAATATTTGTACGCGCCCTGTCCGAACTTTCCGCCTGCGTGCAGATTGGTCAGGACCAGCTCCACCGCGGGCATCTTCCACTTCGGATGCATGTCGACCGGGATGCCGCGCCCGTTGTCCTTCACCGAGATAGAGCCGTCAACGTGAATCGTGACATCGATCCTGGTGCAGTGACCAGCGAGGTGCTCGTCGATCGAGTTGTCCAGCACCTCGAAAACCATGTGGTGCAAACCGCGTTCATCCGGGTCCCCGATGTACATTCCGGGGCGTTTCCGAACCGCTTCGAGGCCCTCGAGTTTATCGATTTGGGCGGCGCCGTATTTTTGACTTTCGGCGATGCCGGTGGCGTCAGTTTGGCGTTTCCGATTATCCGAATTTTCGTCTTCTTGAACGCGTAAAGCGGTGGCTGGCATAGACGGGGAAAAAGATAGGCGAAAACCGCCGTTTGAACAACCGATATATTGCGGATTGGCGCCCTAATTTTGCACAATAAATTGGGGGAGCGAGCCGACCCATCCACAGCATCTTGTGGAGTGGTCCTTCTCCTGAGGACGACGTCCGTCCGCGGGTCCGGGCGGTGCGGAATCAGGTGCCTCCGGCAGCGTTTTGCATCCCGTAACCAGCGCGCTTGACCAGCCCTCGACGCCCCTCGAAAATGGCCCTCACCATGCGCTCTCAAACACTCTACGAAGCCCGCTGGATCTTTGTCGTGCTCGGGGTTTTGGCCTTGGTGAGCGTGTTCACTTCGCTCTGGCTGCTCCTGCTCGTCGGAGTGCTGACCCTTTACGTTTTTTGGTTCTTCCGCGATCCGGCCCGGATCTCGCCGGCCGATCCTGATGCGGTTGTCGCCGCGGCGGACGGTAGAGTGGCGGACATTGTCGAGATCGATGAATCGGAAGTTGTGCACGCCCGCCAAAAACGAGTCGGCATTTTCCTTTCTGTTTTCGACGTCCACACCAACCGCGCGCCGGTTGACGGGACGATCATTTACAAGCAGGCGCACGCCGGGCTGTGTCTTGACGCGCGCCATGCGGATTGCACGACGAAAAACCGCGCGTTGACGTGGGCCTTCCAGAATCCGCGCGGGACTTTCGTCGTGCGCCAGCTCACCGGCATGATCGCGCGCCGCATTGTCGGTTGGTCGAAGGTGGGGGACGAGCTGAAGAAAGGGGAGCACTTCGGGATGATTCGCTTTGGCTCGCGAACGGAAGTATATTTGCCGCTCGACGCCGACGTATTGGTGAAGGTGGGCGACCGCGTCACTGGCGGCACCAGCGTGATCGCCCGGCTTCACTAAGATGAGCACGCCGAATCCGAAGATTTATCTGCTGCCGAATCTGATGACGGCAGGGAACCTTTTCTGTGGGTTTACCGCCACCCTTCAGATCGTGCAAGGGGCCCTGCTTCAGGCTTCCGATCCTGACGCGGCCGCGAAACTATTCCATCTGGCGGTCTGGTTCATCCTTGGCGCGTGTATTTTTGACGTGCTGGACGGGCGCCTTGCCCGGCTCGGTGGGCATGAGAGCGCATTCGGGCGCGAGTTCGACTCGTTAGCCGATGTTATTTCATTTGGGCTGGCGCCGGCCCTGATGGTTTATCGGATCGTGCTGCTGGCTTTCCCACGAGTTGGCTGGGTGGTTGCGTTCATTTACCTGCTTTGCGGCGCGTTACGCCTGGCGCGATTCAACACCGCATCCGCGGAAGGAGCTCCGTCGAGCAGCCGTGAATTTCTGGGGTTTCCAATCCCGGCGGCGGCAGGGCTGATCGCTTCGATCACACTCTTCATGCTCTGGTGGTTCGGTGAGCGCGACCACGAGCTGGGCGAATTTAAGTGGGTCCTGCCGCCCCTCATGCTGTTCCTCTCGGCGATGATGTTCAGCCGGCTGCGTTATCCCAGTTTCAAGGCGGTGACCTGGCGAACGACGCGGTCGCTCTCGCGCTTTCTCGTGATCGCCGTCGTAATTCTGTTCACCGTTCTCAATTACGAATGGATGCCCGCTGTCCTGTTCCTCCTCTATCTGCTTTATGGATTTGTCCGCCCCTGGTTTTCAAAGGCCTGGCAACGCGAGATCGAGGAGGAGATCGGAGAAGAACCGCGTCCCGAGGCCGCAGATGAATCCCCGGAAACTATTGGTTAAGCTCGGCCAGGATCTCCGGGTCGCGGACGTCGGCCCAGTCGCCGCTAATTTCGAGCGCCTGGACGCGCCGGCCATCGCGCGCCAGATCGCGAATTGCATCAGTCAGCTCGTATTCGCCGCGCGGTGAAGGCTCGAGCTTCTCGATGTAATCGAAGATGCCGGCCCGGAATGCGTAAACGCCTGCGTTATACCAGGGGCTGGCAGGCTCACCCGGCTTCGGTTTTTCGCGCAGATCGGTCAGCTCAAAGGCATCGTTAACGAAGACTGCGCCGCCCTGGCTCACGTCGTCCATTCGTTTCACGGTGACGACAGCTTCCACGCTCGGTGCCAATGAATCGCGGATCCGCCCGTAATTTTCCTGGCCGATTAGGATGTCGCCGTAACTGAGCAGAAACGGATCGTTCCCGGCAAATTCCCGGGCCAGCGCCACGACCCGGCCAGTGCCGTCTGGGACCGTCTGCGTTTGATATTCGATGCGGACTCCGAATTTTGAACCGTCTCCGAAAAACTCTTTCACAGCTTCAGCCCGCCATCCGACAACGATCATCAAGTTCGCCAGGCCCGTTTCGCGCAAGCCTTCAACGATATGTTGCAGGACTGGTTTGCCCCTGACCTGGAGCATTGGTTTAGGCAACGCTTCCGTCAGCTCGCGCATGCGAGTGCCGCGGCCGGCAGCGAGCAGGACAGCCTTGTTCACGCTGCATTTAGTCGGTCGAGATTCCGGAAGCTGCAAGGGGGCTCGCGCAATAGTTTCGTTTGCGTCGTCTCCGCGATCGTTTCATCATCGCGCGATGCGTCTGGCGTTCCTGGCAAAATATCGCGAGTTCGGATTACTCCTGATTCGAGTCAGCCTCGGCGCGCTGTTCATCATTTACACCGCACGCGCGCTGATGGGCGGCCCGTCCGCGTGGGCGAGCTTCGGCACGGGCGTCCGGACTTTTGGCATTCACTCAAACTATCAGCTTTGGGGATTCCTTGGTGCGCTCGCCGGGTGTGCTGGCGGCGTCCTCATGATCCTGGGTTTGTTTTTCCGCCTTGGCGTTCTGTTTGTGCTGCTCGTGGCAATTGCCCACGCGATCGGAGTTGCAAAAGCCAGCGGTTTCAGGATCGCCCTCCCATCGATCGAGGTGTGTTTCGTCCTCGCGGGAATTCTATTTGTCGGTCCTGGAAAATACAGCGTGGATAAAACGTAGACCAGCGCACGCGCTGGGTCTCAGGGTGCCGCGGCCTCCTCAGCTATAATCCACGCTCGCTCGGGGAGATCGAGTTTCGCGCCGCTCCTTGCTTTATTGGCGCGATCCCGCGAGGAGCGCCGGTGTTCAGGGAGTCATCTGGACCCGTCGAGCCATCGAGACAGCCGGCTCGGGAGCATAAGCGTCCTCCGGTGCTCCGCCGAATCGGCGGGCGGCGTAATACGAACCAACGACCAGCAGCGCGGCAACGCCTTGCGCGGTCAACGTTTCGTAAGTGGGGAAGATCGCAAACCACATGCCGATCCAGGCCGGCACCTTGTCGGCCAGCCATGGAATTTCGGTCCGCGAAATCCAATGCGCGAGCTGCATTTCCTGCGCTTGCTCACCGACCATGACGAGCAAGACCACACCCAGGAGGATGCCGGTTGTGATCAACATTTTTCGATAGGGCAATCGTCGCTGCAAAACAAAGGTCAGCACCGCGACAATCCCGGAGAGAAGAAGACCGAGCAGAGCGCCTTTAAAAACGACCTCGCCACCGAGGCGCAGATTGTAACTTTGGAGGAAGAGGACGACCTCGAATCCTTCGCGATACAACGACGTGAATCCGAGCAGGACCAGTCCCCACCAGAGCCGGGATTGGGCATTCTGTTGCGTGGGATCCGACGCGAGAAGGGTCTTTCGTCGGCGATTGTGCGCTCGAATCCAGCCACCCCAATAAATCTTGTGGAAGAACCAGTTCATGATGACGAGCAACACGATCACCGCGAGCAGGCCGGTGGCGGCCTGGAGATCGAGCGCAGGCACGTTGTCCATGAGAGAGCTCACAATGCGAACCGCGACCAGCCACGTCACGATAGAGGCGCCAAAGGCGAGCGACGCGCCGATCGCCACGGGACGGCGATGGGCTTGTTTCGCGCCGGTCATGCTCGCGGTGATCGCGGCAAGGACGAGAATACACTCGAGCCCTTCCCGAAAGACCAGCACGCTGATGTCGAGGAACGCCACCGTTGGGCTCGTATTCGGGCGCATCGGGTCCGGCGCGCCTTGTTCCGCGACGCCCTGCCACACCAGCACGGCGATCACGATGGCGGCGGCGAGAACGCCGATCAGAAGCGTGAGGCGGCGTTTTAGAGGACGCTCTTTTTTTCCCATGGGGACCTGAACTGGATGCGTTAAAATTTTATCGAGAAGCCCGCGTAATAATTACGGCCCTGGGCCGGATCGATGCCGGTGTTGGCGATCCTAACGTAGTAATCCTCATTCAGCAGGTTATTGATGCCGGCATTAACGGAAACGATATTCTTATAGACCTTTGCCTCGGCTGTCAGGTCAAGCACGGTATGGGCGGGGACGAAGCGTTCCGGTGTATTGGCATCGTCCGCGAAGCTGTCTGCTACGAAAGTTGCAAGCAGCGCCAGCTTCAATCGATCGCGCAAACGGTAGATCACCCCAGTCCGGATAAGGTAGTCGGGCGCGAACCGCGGCGTTCGTCCCTCCAGCGGACCGCTCACAAATTCGGCGTTGAGCAGCATGGCGTTTCCATAAAGGCTCAAAGCGCCGAAGCGCTGTCCGAGCGTTTCCTCAATCGCCGGGGTCGCTCCTGATTTCGGGTCACGCTCCTGCACCGGAATGCCGCGGAGCGAGTCGATGAACCCGATCACGTCGAACTCTGCGGCCAGCTCCGCTCCGTAGTGTTTTGCGCGACCAACATTCGCGAGCGTGCTCCGTCCTCCTGGCCGGCCGATCGTTCCGATCTGATCGTCGAAATCGAGAAGAAAGCCGCTCAGGTCCCAGAAAATCCAATCATTTGGCGTCCCGCGGAATCCGATCTCGTATTGGAAGGCCGTGCTCTCATTGAGGTTTTCCGGTATATCGGTGCTGCCGCCGGTGGGGACCGCCTGGGTGAAAATCTTCGGCCGATACGATTCGGAAACGTTCAGGTACAAATCCGTCTTTCGCGCGACTTCGTAGGAAACGCCGAGACCGAAAAGCGGAACGGTGTCGTGGAATTCCTCGTCAGCCAGGGCAGTTCCGGCAAGCCTTTTATCCTCATTGAGATGTTCGGTCACGCCCTGCCAGGCATTCTCGATCCGGATACCGGGCACAATCGACCAGCGGCCCCAGTGGAAGCGATTCTCGACGAAAATAGGCAGATAAAAAATGCTGCGGTCACTGTCGGTTCGCAGAATGCCGATGCGGTCGTTCGCGCTCTGGGCAAGACTGTCCTGGCGCGGCGAATCCGTATGATAAATTTGAAAGCCGCCGGTGATAGTATGTTCGCCGCCCCAAAGCTCGTAATCATGGCGCAGGCGCGCCTCCAGGCCTTCGGTGTAAAATTCCTGGCTCTCGATTGTGCTGGTCTTTGAAGCCGGGTCGGTCGGGCTCGGCAAGGTCCCAAAAACGCCGCCGCGCTGCCGGACGCTGAAACGTGAATAGCGACCGCCCCATGCTGTCATCGTCAGGGTTGTGTTCTCGTTGAAATCCCGCTCCCAGGCGACGGAAGCGAGATAACGCTCGAGCTCGAAGCGATCGAAGAAGCGCGAGGTCGCACTGCGATCCACGTTGTAGTTCACCGCGCCCGGCCCGGTCGCGAACGTCAGGCCGCCCGGCTCGCCATGTTCTTCCGCGTAGGCCTCCAGGGTGAAGATCCAGCGGCTGTTCGTGCTTCCATCCAGCACGATTTTCAGGCTGCCGGCGTCGAGCGTGAAGTCGCTGTTCGCTTGACGGAACCCATCTCCCTGGCGGTGATTGTAGTATCCGTAATAACCGACCCGGCCGGCGGTGCCGTCGACATAAGTGAAGTTGGAAAAGTAATTGTCGCTTCCGAAGGTGTTGGTCGTGCCGAAGGCAAAGGGCCGGTCGGTCCGCGGCCGGTGAGTTACATAGTTCAGCGCGCCGCCCGGCTGCGGGCCATAGAGGAGCGCGGCGCCGCCCCGGAGAAACTCGATCCGATCCACGGTATCGAGCGGCGGAGTGTAATAGGCTTCGGGATATCCGAATTGATCGGCATGAATGGGAATACCGTCTTTCAATACCTGGGTGTATTGGACCCTGCTGGGATCGAGCCCGCGGTATCCGATGCTTAGCAGCGGGGTGGTTTCCTCGCTTAGGAACAACCCAGGCGTCTTTGCGAGCGCCTGACGGTAGTTGTTGTTCGTGATTCGGGGAAGCTCATCGAGATCGATGACAGTTGTCTTTTTGCCCGCGTAGATTCGCGCGCCCTGGACCGGTGGGAGATACGGCGCCTGGATGGTTTCATCCGATTCCGCCTCGGCCTCGACGCGTACTTCCGAGGTGACGGCCGTTACGGCGTCCTGCGCGGAAGCTGAGGCGATGCAGTTTGCGGCCAGCAAATAGCAGCAAACCCGGATAAAGCTCTTCACCGGCACAACATAGAGAGCCCGAGGCCACCTGCTTCCGGTCGGTTGCCAATTTTTAGCGGTCAATTGCGCTGACCGCGTAATTTTGCATCAAAGCGTTTTCGTCGAGACCGCCTTGCGTACGATCTGGTTTCGGACGCGTTCGCCGAGCAGATCGAGAGCGGAAACGAGGAGGAACATGAAGAGCAGCACCGTCGCGAACTTGTTCCACTGATAGTATTCCTGGTAGGTGTGCAGTTGCAGACCTACGCCGCCCGCACCGACGATCCCGACGATCGCAGCGGACCGGATATTGTATTCGAGCATCCAAAGCGAATAGCTCCAGACCAGCGGTTTGGCGTGCGGCCAAAGGCCGTATTGGAAAGCCTGAATGGTGCGCGCCCCGGCCGCGCGTAACGCCCGTGCCACCTCGATGTCGACCGATTCAAATGCGTCGCTGAAAAATTTTCCGAGGTAACCGACGCTGTAAAACGTGAGCCCGATCACGCCGGCGAGCGGATTGGGTCCGACGATGGCAACAGCGAGCAACGCCCAGATCAGGCTGGGCACCGTGCGAATCGCATTCATAAGGAATCGCGAAATAAGAACCAGCCAGCGCGGGGAGAGCGTCTGGGCCCCGGCAATTGCGATAGGGACCGACGCGATGATGGCGAATGCCGTGGCCATGACCGCGATTTGAAACGTTTCACAGAGCCCGATCAGGGTTTGGCCCGTGACCGTAAAATCCGGCGGGAAGAAGTTGGCGAAGAACCCGCGGATGTTCGCCAGATAATTAAGGTCACGCCCCGAGCCGCGCAGCACCCCGGCTGAGCAGATAACCGCGACGATAAAGAGGAGGAGCGAAATGTTGAGCACCCCTAGGCGCTCGTGCCATTTCAGATCGACCGGCGGCACCGCGACCCGGCTTCGCGGCGGCTCAGCTTCAATCAGCGGAGGCTGCATGAATCTCGCGGATGCGCCACTTATCTGGGTTCATCGGGTCGAGACTGAGGGCGTAATCGGCGAAGCGCTCGAGCAAAGCTGGATCGTGCAGGACGCAGAAAACGGTCCGCCGGTTTTGGTGCGCCTCGTGTCGGAGAATACCGAGAATCCGGCCGCAAAGATAGGCGTCCAGATTGGAGACCGGTTCGTCAGCCAGGAGAAGCTCCGGTTCCTGAAAGAGGGCCCGTGCTACGGCTGCGCGCTGCTGTTCGCCCCCGGAGGTTTCGCCGGCGCGCCGATGTAGATGCGCTGCGAGGCCGAGATCGGCGAGCAAGAGCGCGGCCGCTTGCTTATCGGCCCGCGGAAAATGAAACAGGGTCTGCCACCACGGATAACGGCTGAGCCGGCCGCAAAGCACGTTCCGCAAGACCGTGCTGTTTTGCGACAGCAACAGGTTCTGAAAAACGATGCCGACCCTTTTTTGATAATCGGTCGCCTTGTGCAGGCATCCGGCATTGCAGGAAAACGTCAGCTCGCCTTCCGTCGGTTCGGCGAGACCTGCGAGGCAATTTAGCAAACTGGATTTGCCGACGCCCGACGGGCCCACGACCGCGATGACGCTGCCGCGCGGAACTTCCCAATTCAGGTTTCGGAACAGCCAGCGATCATTGCGCTTCAGGCCGAGATTCCTGATCGAAAGATGCGGCACCGGGGGCGCGGCGGGATTCGGCTGGACCTGGGTCGAGTTACTTTGCATCACCGAGGAAATCCAGCGCTTCGCGAATAGCTCGCAGATGCTCTTCCGGATTGACCTCTACCAGCTTGGAAGTAAAAACCTTGTCCCGCAACGCTGCATTTTCGGGTTCGTTCATCGACTCCAGCGCCTTGCGCAGGGTCACGCGGTCGGCTTCCGGAATGCTGGAACGGACCGCGATGACGTGGGTGGGCACGGGCCCTTGTTCCGCCACCTTCTTCAACTGCCCGCGCTGCCCGACGGTCAGGTGTTTATCCAGGTCGAGCACGTAATAGCTGACGGCCGCCGCCTCGGCCTGGCCGTTGAGGACACGCTCGATCGCGGAGACGTAGCCAGTGCCGTAGAACAAATTGCCCTCGCCGAAGAATGCTTCCGGCCGCGGATCCTTGAGTAACCCCTTTTGCTTCAAATCCCAGATCGGGATCAGGTAACCCGACGTGCTGGTTTTGCTGGCGAACGCGACTGGTTTGCCACGCAAATCCTCGACCTTGTTGTAAGGCTTTTCTTTTAACGAGAGCCAGTAGCTTTGGTAGAAATTGCGGCCATTCAGCTCTCCGGCCAGAAGGATCTGGCCCGCGTTTCTTTTTTGGGCCGCGACCATGTCGGTCGCGCTGAGATAGCCAAGGTCGACGGTGCCGTTCGCAAAACCTTCGATGATCACAGAGGACGAGAGCGGGACGATGACCTCGACCGGTTTGCCCAGTTTCTTCGTGAGGAAGTCGGAGAGAGTTTTTCTCTCCTGGAGCATTTGTTCGGGATTTTTGTCCGGTTTAAGGGCGATGACGACCTTCTGGATTGAGAGGTCCGCGCGGGCCGGCAGGGCGAAAGAGGAGAGAACGAAGAGCAGCGCGGTGAGCAGGTGGCGAAAGTTCATGATTGGTCGAAAGGGTGCGGGCCGGGTGACCGGGCTCGCGTTTGTGATTTCCGGTATTGTAGCGAGGGACGGCCGGCGCGCTGTTGGTGAGTTGCGTTTTTTTAGCGGCGGCTTGCGGGGGCGTGATCGAGGAAGAGCAGGAGCAAGAGCAAGAGCAAGTGTAAGAGCAAGTGTAAGAGCAAGTGGAAGAGGGGCGGGGGGCGGCGTCTTGTGGTTTGCCTTTGAGCGCATACCTTTTTGGGTGCGAAAGCAGGCCGGATTCACCTTGATCGAGCTAGCGATCGCGGTGGTTATTCTCATCCTGATCATGCTCCTTGCGGTGCCGAGCATGAACGGGCTCATGGCGGACCGCCGCTTACGGCGTTCGCTTGACGAGTTCAATTCGATGGTGCGGCAGGCCCAGGAGCGGAGCGTCGCTGAACGGCGCGCGTATCTCATGGTCTGGGAGGACGGCAAAGTAGGACTGCGCCCAGAGGCGCTGCGGGAAGGGGACGACCGAGCCCCGGTGCTTCTTTGGAAGCTGGCGCGAAACGAATCGCTCAAGGTGAACTTCCCTGCGGCTCTGATCGAAAAAGCGCCTGCCGAATGGATTTTCTGGTCCTCTGGGAACTGCGAGCCGGCCGAGGTGAGTTTCAAGGGCGAAGATGGGACCTGGACCGCGCGGTACTCCGCCCTGACAGGACGAGCGGAGATAGTTTCGTATGTTGCACGTTAAACGTAGCGGGAGCGCGTTCGCGCTTTACGAAGTGCTTATCGGCGTGACCATCTTTGCGATTGGGGTTCTTTCGCTTGGTTGGTCGGTCGAGAATTGCCTGCACGCCAGCGCGCTCAGTGCGGAGGACGATCGCGTTCGGCAAATCCTGGCAGACCGCATGGCGGAGCTTCAGGCGTCGCCCGGTCTTCCGGACAACAACAAACAGACAAAGGTGGAGTCCGGATATGGCGAGATCGTCCTCGTTCAGCGATCAGCGCCTGCCGGTCTAAAGGGTGAGAACAACACGGAGCTCAACGGCATCAACCTGATCACCCTGAGCGCGGAGTGGAAACGCAACGGCGTCGCCCAGTCTCGCCGGATCCAGTTTTACATCTATCGCAATGGATAAGACCAGAGGTCAGCGCGGTTTCACGTTGCTCGAGATCACCCTGGCGGCGGCGATCCTTGGGTTGATGTCCATGGCCATCTATCGCTTCGTCCAAACAAATATTTCCGTGCTGAGGGTGTCGTCCCTTCAGACGCTGGAAAATGCCCGTTACACCGGCTTGCTTGATCTGGTTACGGCGGAGTGGCAAAGCCTGCCCAGCAACGTCGGTGCGCTCAGCGGCGACACTTTCACTTTTAACGGCAGGCCCCGGGACGAAATTACGTGGATCGCCGCCTCGGGGCCCGGGCTACTGACTCGCTATGCGGAGGGAGAGTTCACCGTCCGGATGCGGCTCCGCCCGATGAAGGGGAGCGACAAACTTCAATTAGGGTGGGACCGAAAGCCGCGCGGGAACGCGGAAGGTTCGGATGAAGGCGAGAGCTGGGTGCCGCTGGTCGATGACGTCAACGGGATGCGGATCCGCTATTTCGACACCCGGTTAAACGCCTGGGTGGAACGTTGGACCGATACGGGGACGTTGCCGCGCCTGATTCAATTGATCATCGAACGTCCGAACCAGATGAACTGGCAGGCGATTGTCGCCCTCGGCCGCAATCCCATGTGATGGACTCGCGCCGGGTCATCTCAAGAACGAACAAGCGCGGCGCCGCGATCATGATGGCGCTTTGGGCGCTTTTTCTTCTCAGCGCGATGGTCATTTCCTGGGCGCTCGATATCGACACGCGACTCACGGTTGCAGGAAGCGCGAACCGTTCGCTGGAGGCGATCGCGATGGCTTGTTCCGGCGCGGAGGTTGCCTTGCATCCCGGGGTCAAGCCGGGGGCGGGCGCCTTGCGCGGCACCTTTCCCGGGAACCAAAGCTACGAAGCCCGAATCAGCGGGGAAGGCGGGCGGCTCAATATCGGCAAAATCGTCAGCGCGATCCTGGCCGACCCGAATTCGCCCTTCCGCGAGCTGCTTCGAAAATATCTCGAAATCAAAGGCGTCGATTTGAACGATCGGGACCACATGATCGACAGTCTTCTCGATTGGGTGGACCCGGATAATCTCGTCCGAACCAACGGAATGGAGGACGACGAAGGCTACAAGCCGCCCAACGGTCCTCTAAGAAGTTTGGACGACCTGAAACGGATCAGCGGTTGGAAAGAATTCACGGAGCGCCCGGATTGGGACGCTGAGTTAACCCTCAACACCCAGAATCCAGGGATCGACATGAACTGGGCGTCGCGGGACGTTCTTCTCTCGCTCCCCGGCGTGGACGAGCGGCTGGCGGACCGGATCATGTCTGCGCGCCGTGGCCCGGACGACGTTGAAGCGACCGAGGATGACGTCCAGTTTGCCGGAGCCCAGGACTTGGTTGTGCTTGGCTTTTCGCCGAATCTGCTTAATGGGCTTACCGGTCTGATCACGTTCAACGACCCGGTGGTGCGAATCGTCAGTGTGGGGAAATCCGCAGGGGCGAGTCGAACCGTCCGGATGGTGGTCTTTAAACAAGGGAACGGAATCCGATTAATTTCCTGGAAGGAGTCTTAACATCGAGCCGGCAACGAAACGCATCTACATAATCCCTGCCGCGCAAGGCTGGGACCTGGTGCGCTTCGCGACCCATAACAGCACCTGGGAAGTGCGAGGCGTTGCCGGGCTCGAGGAAGCGGCCGGGCTGCTCACCGCCGAGGACGAGATCGTCCTGGCTCTGCCCGTAGAGCTTGTCCTGGCGCAACGCCTTCGTCTGCCCACAACCGATCCGGCTGAGTTCGTCGAAATGGTGCGGATTCAGGTCGAGAAGGCGATGCCGTATTCGAACGAAGAAATGACGACCGCTTCCGAGGTCATCTCGCAGACCGAAGACGGGAGCGTGATCTCGGCGGTGGCGGTGCACAACGAAAGGCTGAACGAAATTGCAGCGCCTCTCATCGCGCGTGGAATCATTCCTACCCAGGTCACTGTTTATGCAGGCCATCGGGCCGCGACTCATGCGTCGGAGGGCACGGCCCTGGTCATTTATCCGGAGGGCGACGCCATCGTCTGCGCGATCGCGGAGGAGGGGAAATTGAGTTTTACCCGGACCCTGGACGCGAGCGATCCCCTGCAGTTGCAGCGCGATCTGCCGCAACTGGCCCTGACCGCGGAGCTGCAGGGAATCGACCTCTCCACGCCGCGAATTTTGCTCGGCGAGAACCTTTATGAGCTGCGCGACATGGTGGAGGGAATATTCGCGACCCAGGCGGAGCTGATCGCCGTCGAAATCCCTCCAGCCGATACGGGCTTGAATCTGCTCCCGGAAAGCTGGCGGCACCAGCGTGGCCAGCTGGCGCGGCAAAAGGAATGGCGGAAGCGGCTCCTCATTGGCGCGTGCGCTTATGCCGGCCTCCTCATCCTGTTCTTCGTTTACCTGATGGTGTTGCGTTTGCAGATAGGCCGGCTCGACCGGCGGATCTCGAATGACGCGCCACGGACAGAATTCGTGAAGACGACCGAAGCGCGCTGGAAAGCGCTCGCCCCGGCGATCGATCCCCATTACTACCCGATCGAGGTCATCCTCCACCTTTTCAATTGCCTGCCCTCGCAGGACGTCCGGATCACCGTTTTCAATCAATCGGCGCGGCAAATCTCAGTGGACGGCGAGGCGAACTCAGCCGCGCTGGCCTACCAGTTCGCCGAGAAGGTGAAGAAGGACCCCGACCTGCAAACATTTCAATTCGAGCTCGGCGCTCCGAAATTGCTCCCGAACGATCACGCCCAATTTCGCTTGGAGGGTAAATCGAAATGACCGTCCGCGGCTGGTATCAACGGATGAATCCGCGGGAACGTATTCTCGCTTCGATCGTGGCCGGCGCGATTTTCCTCCTCCTGAATTTTTATGTCTGGGGAAAACTTCTCGGCATGCTCGACCAGGCGCGCAGTGATCTCGCGGCCCGCCGGGACACGCGAAAAGTTCAGGAAATCTACATCCGAGAACGCGCACTCTGGGAGAAGCGCGCGCAGTGGCTGACTGAGCATCAACCCGCTCTTAAAGGGCCGGGTGACGCCTCCACGCTCCTCGACCAGATCAAACAGATTGCGGGCAAACATAACGTACTGATTGAAAACCCGGCCATCGGCACGAGTGAAGCAACCCGCGATCGGCAGGCGGTTTTCGCCAATATCGAAGTGAAGAGCCCGTGGCCGCCGCTGGTGAAGTTCCTCTACGATTTGCAGCAACCGGAGTCCTTCATTGTTTTCGAA
>DATLNB010000050.1:0-14365 GCA_035536995.1 Chthoniobacterales bacterium
GCCGGTGATATCCTTGGTCTTCGCAATCTTTCGCGGAGTCTTGGCGAGCAGAGCGCCACCGCGGACTTTCTGGCCTTCCTCGACGACGACGTGCGCGCCCGCGGGAATCGAGTAGCTCGCGAGCACTTCCTTTTTCTCGCCAACCACAACGATCTGCGGGTGCAAATCTTCCTTGTGCTCGATGATGACCGTGCCCATCAGGCCGGTCGCTTCATCGACGTCGCGCTTGATCGTGACGCCCGCGATCATGTCGCGGAACTCAATCTTACCGCTCTTGTCGGTCAGAATCGGAACGTTATACGGATCCCATTGCACGAAGGTCTCGCCCTTCTTGACGTGGCCGCCGTCCGGTTTGGAGACGACCGAACCGATGACAACGTTGTAGCGATCGAGCTCGCGCCCTTCGCTGTTGTGCACGCTGATCGAGCCGTTCTTGTTCAGCACAATCCAGCTGCCGTCGAGCGCCTGCACGGTGCGCAGATCATTGAACTGCAGAGCACCGTCGTTCTTCGCCTTGATAATGGGTTGTTTGAAGGTCTGGCTCGCCGTGCCGCCGATGTGGAACGTCCGCATCGTCAGCTGGGTGCCGGGTTCGCCAATTGATTGGGCAGCAATGATGCCGACCGCTTCGCCAAGCTTCACGTATTGGCCGGTCGCCAGATTGCGTCCGTAACACATGGCGCAAACCCCGCGTCCGCATTCGCAGGTCAGAACCGAACGAATCTTGAGACTTTCCACGCCCACCTTCTCAATCGCCGCGGCGATATGCTCATCGATGAGCTGGTTCGCTTTCACGACCTTCTTCTTCGTAACCGGATCTACGACGGATTCGCAGCTCACCCGCCCGATGATTCGGGTCGAGAGATCGACGACTTCTTCGTCGCCTTCGTAAATGGAGCGAACCGTAATGCCGTTGACCGTGCCGCAATCCATCTCGTTGATGATCACGTCCTGCGACGCGTCCACGAGTTTGCGAGTCAGATAACCGGAGTCCGCGGTCTTGAGCGCGGTATCGGCCAATCCCTTACGGGCGCCGTGAGTGGAGATGAAGTATTCGAGCACGCTCAAACCTTCGCGGAAGTTCGAGGTGATCGGCCGCTCGATGATTTCGCCCGACGGCTTGGCCATCAAACCGCGCATACCGGCGAGCTGTTTCACCTGCTGGCGGTTGCCTCGCGCACCCGAGTCCACCATCAGGAAGACCGGGTTCAATTCCTTACGCCCTTCGTTGTGCTCGAGGGTCCGGAACATGACGTTCGAAATCTCGTCACCGGCGTGGGTCCAGATGTCGATGATCTTGTTGTAGCGCTCGCCATCCGTGATGATGCCCTTGCGGTACTGCTGCTCGACCGTCTTGATCGACTTGTAAGCGTTTTGCAGCTCGGTCTCTTTTTCTTTCGGAATGATCATGTCCGAAATTCCGATGGAAATTCCGGCCTTGGTCGCTTCCGCGAAGCCGAGCTCCTTCAAACGATCGAGGGTCTCGACAGTGCCCTGCTGTCCGGCGACCTGGTAGCAGCGCCAGATGATGTCGGAGAGCTGCTTCTTGCCCGCGGCCTTGTTGAAGAACCCGAGCTTGTCCGGCCAGATGCCGTTGAAGATAACGCGGCCTGCGGTCGTTTCGATGACGCGGTCGTTGGGGTTGCCGTAAATCGTCTCTTTGCCGACATCCGGATTCTGGTAGCGGATCCGGTCGTGCGTCCGCACCTTTCCGTCGGCCATCGCGAATTCTACTTCGACCGCGTTCGAGAAGAGCGGCAAGCGCACTTCCTTGTCCGTGCCGGCGGCCCGCCGCGGATTTTGGGTCAGATAATAGCAACCCAGCGTAATGTCCTGTGACGGCGTGGTGATCGGTTTCCCGCTCGACGGCGAAAAGATATTGTTCGGGGCGAGCATGAGCATGCGCGCTTCCATCTGGGCCTCGACCGAGAGCGGCACGTGGACCGCCATCTGGTCGCCGTCGAAGTCCGCGTTGTAGGCGGTGCAAACGAGCGGATGAATTCGGATCGCTTCGCCTTCAATCAACTGGGGCTCGAAAGCCTGGATAGAGAGACGGTGCAGGGTCGGCGCGCGGTTCAGGAGAACCGGGTGTCCCTTGGTGACTTCCTCAAGAATGTCCCAAACCTCGGGCGTCTGGCGCTCGATCATTTTTTTCGCGCTCCGGACCGTGTGCACGTAACCCAGATCCTTGAGCCGGCGAATGATGAACGGCTCGAACAGGACGAGCGCCATCTTCTTGGGCAGACCGCACTGGTTCAGCTTCAGCTCCGGTCCGATCACGATAACGGAACGGCCCGAGTAATCGACGCGTTTGCCGAGCAGGTTCTGGCGGAAGCGTCCGCCTTTGCCCTTGAGCATATCGCTGAGCGATTTCAGCGGACGGTTGCCCGCACCAGTGACCGCGCGGCCGTGACGGCCGTTGTCGAAGAGCGCGTCCACAGCTTCCTGCAACATTCGCTTTTCGTTCCGGATAATAACGTCCGGCGTCTTCAACTGGAGCAGGTTCTTCAACCGGTTGGTCCGGTTGATCACCCGGCGGTACAAATCGTTGAGGTCTGAAGTAGCGAACCGGCCGCCTTCCAGCGGCACCAGCGGACGCAGGTCCGGCGGGATGACCGGCAACACATCGAGCACCATCCAATCAGGACGGGCATGCGAATTCTGGAAGCCCTGGACGAGCTTCAACCGCTTCGCCAGCTTCTTCCGGATCTGTTTGCTCTTCGTGTTCCCCATCGCCTCTTCCAGCTCTTTGTTGAGCTTGGTGAGGTTGATCTCAGAAAGGAGCTTCTTGACCGCTTCCGCGCCCATCCCGGCGACAAAATCTTCGCCGTATTGTTCCTGCGCTTCGCGATACTCGACTTCGTTGAGGAGCTGCGTCTTCTGGAGCGGCGTCTTGCCCGGATCGATGACGATGTAATCCTCGTAATAAATGACGCGCTCGAGCTGCCGCGCGCTCATGTCCAGCATGAGACCAAGCCGGGACGGCATGCACTTGTAGAACCAGATGTGCGAGACGGGGACGGCCAGTTCGATGTGGCCCATCCGCTCCCGGCGAACCCGCGCCAGCGTCACCTCGACGCCGCAACGGTCGCAAATGACGCCCTTGTGCTTGATCCGCTTGTATTTTCCACACGAACATTCCCAGTCCCGGGTCGGGCCGAAAATGCGCTCGCAAAACAGACCGCCTTTTTCAGGCTTGAAGGTCCGGTAATTGATCGTCTCCGGATTCTTCACTTCGCCCTTGCTCCACGACCGCATCGTGTCCGAGGAGGCGACCCCGATCGCCACCTGGTCGAAGCCGACCGCGCGTTCTTCACCGACTAGTTCCCGCCAGGAATGTTCGTTCATTTAGTTTTTAAAAAGATTTTGCTGAAAAGATTTAGGCCACGTTTTCCAGGAAAGCGGCGGGCGCCTGGCCGCCGACTTTGACGTCGAGGCCTAACGACTGCATTTCCTTGATTAACACGTTGAAAGATTCCGGTGTGCCGGCCTCGAGCGAATTGTCGCCCTTCACGATCGACTCGTAGATGCGCGTCCGTCCCTGGACGTCATCGGACTTCACGGTCAGGAGTTCCTGGAGCGTGTAAGCCGCGCCGTAGGCCTCGAGCGCCCAGACTTCCATCTCGCCGAAGCGCTGGCCGCCGTATTGCGCCTTGCCGCCCAGCGGTTGCTGGGTGACGAGCGAGTACGGGCCGACTGCACGGGCGTGGATCTTGTCCGCAACGAGGTGACCCAGCTTCATCATGTAGATGTAGCCAACCACGACTTCCTGATCGAACGCGTCGCCGGTCCGTCCGTCGAACAAGCGCGCCTTGCCGTTTTCCTGGACCCAGGTGAACCCGGGTTCCTTCTTCGCGTCGTTCAGATATTCCCGGATCTTCGTTTCGGCGATCCCGTCGAAAACCGGGGTGGCGACCTTGAAGCCGAGCGCTTTCGCGGCGACGCCGAGGTGGGTCTCGAGGACCTGGCCGACGTTCATACGACTTGGCACGCCAAGCGGATTCAGAACGATTTCGACCGGAGTGCCGTCGGGCAGGAATGGCATGTCCTCTTCCGGCACGATCCGGGCAACGACGCCCTTGTTGCCGTGACGGCCGGCCATCTTGTCGCCGACGCTGAGCTTGCGCTTGCTGGCGATGAAAACTTTGACCTGCTTGATGATGCCGGGATCGATATCGTCGCCGCTTTCAACGCGATCCATCGAACGCTCGCGCTCGAGCTCGAGCTCCGCGAACTTGTGTTCGTAACTCGCGATGATCTCGCGGATCTTGTTCCGGATCGGGCTCGGATCGATCTCGATGTGATCGTAAACCGTCGCGAGTTTGCGAAGCAGCGTCTTCGTGATCTTGCGGTTCGCCGGGATGATGATCTCGCCAGTCTCCGCATTCACCACGTCGAGCGGGATTTTCTCGCCCAACAAAATGTTCGAGAGCGAATCGGTCAGTTGTTCGGTCAGCTCTTCTTTCTTCTTCCGATTCTCTTCGGTGATCGACTTGAGCTGCCGCTTCGTTTCCGACGGGGTCAGCTTCTCGCGCGAAACTTCGTGGCGCGAAGAGACCTTCACGTCCATCACGATGCCGTAGGTGCCCGATGGCACGGTCAGCGACGTGTCCTTAACGTCCGCCGCTTTTTCACCGAAGATCGCACGGAGAAGACGCTCTTCCGGCGCCAGCTCGGTCTCGCTCTTCGGGGTGATCTTGCCGACCAGAATGTCGCCCGGCTTCACTTCCGCGCCGACGCGGACCACGCCGTCCGGCCCGAGATTGCGAAGCGCTTCTTCGCTGACGTTCGGAATGTCCCGCGTGATTTCTTCCGGCCCGAGCTTGGTGTCGCGAGCGCCGATCTCGAACTCATCGATGTGAATCGACGTGTAGATGTCTTCCTTCACGACCTTCTCCGAGATCATGATGGCGTCTTCGAAGTTGTAGCCGTTCCAGGGCATGAACGCGACGAGCACGTTCCGGCCGAGCGCGAGCTCGCCCTGGTCTGTGTTCGGTCCGTCGGCGATGACCTGGCCGCGCTTCACGTGCTGGCCCTTCTTGACGATCGGCTTCTGGTTTACGCAGGTGCCGGCGTTGGAGCGCATGAATTTGCGCAGCTCATAAACGTGAATGCCCGCTTCGATGTCGGTCTTCAGCTTTCGCTTGCTCTCCGGCATGTGGCCATCCTTCGTCACCACGATTTGGTCCGCGGTGACCGACGCTACTTTGCCCGCTTCGGTTGAGATCATGACCGCGTGCGAATCGCGCGCGACTTTGCCTTCCAAACCGGTGCCGACGAGCGGCGATTCGGAGACGATCAACGGGACGCCCTGGCGTTGCATGTTCGAGCCCATGAGCGCGCGGTTCGCGTCGTCATGCTCGAGGAAGGGGATCAGGCCCGCCGCAACCGAAACGAGCTGTTTCGGTGAGACGTCCATGTAATGCACTTTCGACGGCTCGACTTCCAAAAAGTCGCCGCGATAACGAACTGAAACTTTTTCGCCGGTGAAATGCCCTTTCGCGTCCATGGGCGCGTTGGCCTGGGCGACCAGGAAGTTTTCTTCGCGATCGCCGGTCAGGTAATCGACCTGGTCGGTTACGCGGCCCTTCTCTACCTTGCGGTAAGGGGTTTCGATGAATCCGAATTCATTGATCCGGGCGAAGGTGCTCATCGAGCTGATGAGACCGATGTTCGGACCTTCCGGCGTCTCGATTGGGCAGATGCGGCCGTAGTGCGACGGGTGAACGTCGCGAACTTCGAAGCCCGCGCGATCGCGCGAGAGCCCGCCTGGCCCGAGGGCCGAGAGACGGCGTTTGTGGGTCAGCTCCGCCAGCGGATTCGTTTGATCCATGAACTGCGAGAGCTGTGAGCGGCCGAAGAAATCGCGGATCACAGCGCTAAGCGCTTTCGGGTTGATCAACTTCTGGGGCGTCATGCCGTCGATGTTGATGTCGAACAACGTCATGCGCTCTTTGACGAGACGCTCCGTCCGCGCGAGACCGACGCGGCACTGGTTGGCCAGCAGTTCGCCGACAGTCCGGACGCGGCGGCTGCCGAGATGATCGATGTCATCCAGCGTGCCTTCGCCGCGGCGGAGACTGATCAGATACTTGATCGCGCCGATGAAGTCCTTGTCCGTGACAATGCGCTCCCCGAGATCGACGTCGATCCCGAGCTTTTGGTTGATCTTGTAACGGCCGACCCGGCCGAGGTCGTATTTCTTCGGATCGAAGAAGAGCCGTTTCAGCAGCGCCTTTGCGTTCGCCACCGTCGGCGGATCGCCAGGACGGAGCTTGCGATAAATGTCCTTGAGCGCTTCTTCCTGGTCGTGAGCCGGATCTTTCTTGAGCGCCTTCACGACCGTGTCGTCGTTCGAGATGTCGATCACCTTCACGTCCTTATGGCCGAGCCCCATGATCTGGCGGACGGTCGCGGCCGTGAGCGGCTCGAAAGCGCGCGCGACAGTCACTTCGCCGTCGAGCACGTCGGCGATCAGTACCTTAGTCGCGAGCTCTTCTTCGCCGAGTTTCTCGCTCAGCTTCAGCGTTTCGATGTTGTAGAAAAGTTTGATGACTTCCTCGTCGGGCCCGTAGCCGAGAGCACGCAGGAAAGTGGTGGCGAGGAATTTCCGGCGGCGTTTCCGGCGATCGAGATAGATGTAAAGCAGGTCGCTGGTATCGAACTGGACCTCGATCCACGAACCGCGATCCGGGATAATCCGGAAGCTGTAGAGCACCTTGCCGTTGAGATGGATGCTTGATTCGAACGCGATGCCCGGCGAACGATGAAGCTGTGAAACAACCACGCGCTCCGCGCCGTTGATCACGAACGTCCCCTGCGGAGTCATGAGCGGGATCTCGCCCATGTACACTTTCTCCTCCTTGGTCCCCTTCTCTTCCCGGAGTTGGAAGGTGACGTGAAGAGGCGCGCTGAAGGTCTGCCCTTCGCGTTGCGCCTCGAGCGCGCTTAGCTTCGGCTCGCCGATCTCGTAGTGGCTGAAATCGAGCGTCGCCTTTTCATCGTAGCTCTCGATCGGGAAGACCTCCTTGAAGACCGCCTGAAGGCCGGAATTTTTCCGTTTTGAAAACGGGACGTCTTTCTGGAGAAAATCGACGTAGGAGTTTAGTTGGACCTCAATGAGGTTCGGAGGCTCAATGCCCTCCTTGATGGTTCCGAAGTAGATGCGTTCCTGAGTGCGTTCCGACATAATTACTGGCCAATCTTCCGCGGTTGTTAACGACACCCCGGCCACGGCAACCAGGATGGCGAATGACAGCTACAGCTCACGCTCTCAAGCCGCGAGCAAGGAGCGCAAAAATAGCAGCAAAACGAATGGCGTCAAATTTGCTACGCCCCCCGTTTCGTTGCCAGGTTAAATGTTGTCCGTCAGCTGCTAGTTTGAAAATATTCCGACTGCTCTAACGAGAAAAGTTCTGCCACAGCGACTCACGCCGCGCAAGCTTTTTCGATGTAGCGGCGGCTGTCTCCAGCCGCAGACTGTTTCACGAATCCGCGGGTGAGGACACCCGCCTCTACATGTCTTCTGTCGGTGAGGGCACCGGCCGCTACATCGACTACTTGATTTCGACCTTGGCGCCGGCCGCTTCGATCTTCTTCTTGATCTCTTCGGCTTCGGCCTTGGTTACGCCTTCCTTGATCGTCTTGGGAGCGCCTTCGACGAGTGCCTTGGCTTCCGCGAGGCCGAGGCCCGGGACTGCGCCGCGCACTTCCTTGATCACGCCGATTTTGTTCGCGCCCATTTCCGTGAGGACGACATCGAAGGCCGTTTTTTCCTCAGCCGCGGCCGGGGCCGCACCACCTGCGCCTGCTGCCGGAGCCGCCGCTGCCGCCACCGGCGCCGCCGCGCTTACGCCCCATTTTTCTTCGAGCTGCTTCACCAGACCAGCAATCTCGAGTACGGTCAGGCCGCTGAGTTGCTCCACGATTGCATTTGTATCCGCCATTTTATTTTCCTCTCATGCGCCGCCTTCGGAAGCTTCCGAAGATTTAAGGCCGGCAGCCGCCGGACCGGACGTTGTTTGTTGGTTGCTCGCTCGGCCGATCACGGCGTCGCGAAATTTAATTTAACCAGCCGCGTCGGCAGCCGGTGCTTCTCCTTTGGTTGAATCTTCTGTCGCGGCAGGCGCTTCAGCCGCCGGAGTTTCAGGCGCTGCCGCCTGGGCCGGCTCTTCCTGCTTTGCCTCCGCCGCGGGCGCTTCCGCTTTTTTCTCTTCAGGCGCGGGGCTGGAATCGCCCTTCTCACCCTTCGCTGCGAGCAAGCGCGCAAAAGCCGAGGCGGGTTCGTTCAAGACCCGCACGAGCTGCGTCGCGGGCGCGAGCATCAAGCCAAGCAGCTTCGCCAGCATGATTTCGCGTGAAGGCAGTTCCGCCAACGCCTCGACATCCGCAGTCGAGAGCACCGACTTGTCCACCACGCCGATCTTCAGCGCCGCAATCTTAAATTCAGCCGCGAACGACTTCAGGATCTTGGCGACGGGCGCGACATCCTTCTCGCCCACTACGATCGCCGTCTGCCCGGTCAGCTGGTCGGCGACATCCGGCAGTCCGGAATCCGCCATGGCCCGCTTTAAAAAACTGTTCTTCACCACGCGCACTTCCGCGCCTGCAGGGGCCAGCCGGTTCCGGAGCTCGCCGAACTGGTCCACCTTCATCCGCTGGTAATCAGTCACCAGCAGGAACGGCGAGCCTTTGAGCTTCTCCGAAAGATCCGAAACGATTGATGCTTTTTCTGGTCTCATGGCGATTGGCTCCCGTTAGACGGTGATGTAAGGCGACGGGTCGACGCGCAACCCCGGCGACATTGTCGCGCTCAGGACGACGCCCTCGACGAACCGGCCCTTCGCCGTTGCGGGCCGTGCCCGGACGACCGCCTCGATGACCGCGGTCCCGTTCTCGACCAGTTGGTTTTCTGCAAAGGAAAATTTGCCGACCGGTACCGCGACGTTGCCGTTCTTATCAAGTTTGAACTCAACCCGGCCCGCCTTCACTTCGGCGACAGCTTTCGCCGTGTCGTCGGTTACTGTGCCCGTTTTCGGGTTCGGCATCAGGCCGCGAGGGCCGAGGACTTTCCCCAGCTTCCGCACTTCGGCCATGGCCGCTGGCGTCGCAATGGCCACATCGAAATCCTGAAAACCTTCCTGGCACTTCTGGATCATGTCCTTGAAGCCGACAAACTCGGCACCCGCGTCTTTCGCCGCTTTCGCCGCCGCGCCCTCTGCGAACACGAGGACGCGCACTTGCTTGCCGCTTCCATGCGGCAACGGACAGGTCCCGCGAACCATCTGGTCCGACTGTTTTGGATCGACCCCGAGCCGAAACGAGACCGTCACGGTTTGGTCGAACTTCGTCGCCGGCATCTTCTTCAGGGCGGAGACGGCTTCGTTGAGGTTGTAAGCCTTGTTGCGATCCACCTGCTCGATGGCCGCGCGATAACGTTTGCTGCGATTCTGTTGCATGATTTTGTGCAGTGCGAACGAGTCCAAATGCTCTCCTGCGGCGCCCGACCTGGGTTGATTCAACCAGCTGCGGGACGTGGAAGCTAGCGCCCATCGGCCTGGTGTCAAAGCGAATTCTTCCGGTCTTCGCCCAAGCTTTTCTCACACCAAGGACGCAAAGGGACACAACGGAAAGAGACCTAAAGTTCTTCCCTTTGTGATCCTTCGTGCCCGTTGTGTGAGCTCTCGAATTTGTGGGTTGTCAACGTCTCAGCCAAGCTGCTAAACCAGCGGCATGCACTCCACAAAAATTATACTCGCTACGGCTATCGCTGTATTAGCCGGAACTGTGAGCGCCCTCGCCGCTCCGGTTAACTTCGGCGAACTCTCCCTCTGGGTTCGCGTCAAAGAGACCGACAAATCAATCATCCGCGAAGTGACCGAGCGAAAGCTTTCCAAAGCCCTCACCCCCCAGCAGGAGACCACCCTCAAAGCGCAGGGCGCCAGCGAGTCCCTGGTTCAATCGCTCCGCAGTTCAGCTCTCGTTGCTTCGACCACCGAGGTGGCGCCCACTGAAACCAAAACCGTTGCCCCAAAAACCGTTTCCGCCTTTGCGCGCAACAACGATGAATCCGCTGCCGACAGTCTCCAGATCGTCGACGTCACCGCCGGTCATCCAATCAACCTCAGCCAGTGGGGCGGGCCTGATTACGAGTTTGCGTTTAACGTTTACCGCTATGCCGGCGAAAACATCGTCGAGCCGGTTCTGGTTGACACCGTCAGGACCTACACCGACGTCGCGCATTACGTCGGCGTCCTGCCAACCGGCCCGCGCACGGCCGTCCCTCATTTCCGGGGCAACCGCCATTTGATTCCGTACCTCAACGGCGACCTGAAAGACGACACCCACTTCATTGGCGATTACATTTCGGTTTCGTCCCACTCAGCCAGCCGCGGCATGTCGATCGATCGCCGCCATCCCGTCGTGATCAAAGGCTCGCCCTATACCCTCTACCCGATCTACGGCGCCGGCGCCGCCGAGCTCTATTACATCGGCCACACCAGCGATTCGGTGAAGCTGGCGGTCCGAGCAAACGCTCGCTAATCAAAGCCCGGGGAACAGATAATTTCCGTCAGTCGACAGGTCGCCAGAAATCCAGCGGAACCCGCTAGTGGTTCCTTATCTCCCAAGGGGGCGAAACTGTTGGCAGGGCGGCTTCCTGTCCGGCCCAGCTCGTGCCGCTCATGAGCCACACGGAGCGCTGGCCTGTTGCGGTATTCTGCCACAGGATGTCGGGATTATCGTTTCCGTTGAAATCAGCTGCACCAGCGATTTGCCATTGAGCGGATACGGTCGGTAACCCGCGCTCACCTACCCAGGTGCTCTGGTTCATAAGCCAAATAGTTCGCTGACCGGTGGAGATGTTCTGCCAGAGGATATCGGCATTGCCATCGCGACTGAAATCAGCGGCACCTGCTATCTGCCACTGCGGCGAAACCGTTGGCAACGCCGTTTCGCCCACCCAGGTGGTCCCAGTCATCAGCCAGATGGTGCGCTGGCCGGTACTTCTATTTTGCCAGACGATGTCGAGACTGCCATCGGCGTTAAAGTCCGCCGCGGCGGCGATCTGCCACTGAGGAGAAACGGTCGGGAGCGGCTGCTCGGCGACCCAGTTGGTTCCATCCATTAACCAGATTGTCCGCTGACCCGTGGCCTCGTTTTGCCAGAGCAAATCGGTTTGTCCATCGAGGTTAAAATCACCCGTGGTCGCAATCTGCCATTGCGGCGAAACCGTCGGCAATGGTGTTTCACCGACCCAAGTGGTCCCGCTCATCAGCCAAATAGTGCGCTGCCCCGTCTGATTGTTTTGCCAGACAAGTTCGGTAGATATATCGGCGTTGAATTCAGGCCGGGTCATTGACGCGGCACTCAGGGCAAACTGCCCCAGCCACGTGCTCCAGTTCTCAGAATCCGTCGTCGAAAATTCGGAGAACACCCACCCTGTTCCGAGATTGATTGGATCGAGCGCGGCGGCACTGTAGTCGCCCCATCGGTTTCTCGGGCCCGGTGGAAAACCATAGTTGACGTAAGGCCCGTCTCCCTGCCGGAGATTCAGGCTGCCGGCCCATTCGCCGCTGGGGGGCCGCACTGAGTAGCGGCAATTAACATACTCGGAAGCGCCGCTTCGGTTAAAGACCAGGCCAAGATTCCCGGCCCGGTCGCGGGTGAGGGCCGGATAATAGTACGACAAACCATTTGCACCGAAGGTGGTATTGACTTGGAGTGCGCTCGACCCACTGTCGATCTCGAGCGCACGGATCGCGCTCACATTGCCGCTGCCCCAATTGTGGATTTCACTGAAGGCGGTCACCAATTTGCCCCGTTGGAACCACAGTTCCTGGGTCCGGCAGTCTCCTGTGTCGACCCGCTCGAACGAGTTTGCCTGCGAGGCTGCAGGCGGGGGAGAGTACGCGCCCACTGAAACCGTTGCCTGCCGCACAAAGGATGGCGGCGAGCCCAGCGGATTGGTCATGCGCCAGAGTGTGACCGCGTTTCCGCCTAAGGGTCGCGTATTGAGAAAATACTCCCCGGCCAGAGGGCTCCCGGCCTGGGCCGGCTTGACGGTAAAGGACGGTGTCCCGTCGGCGTCTGGCAAATCCCAGAAATCCCACCATGAAAGTGATTGCCCACTACCGTTCCAATAAAGCTGCGATTTATAGAGGACACGAATCTTTGCGTACTGGAAGAAGGCGTCATCGGTAGGGAACGTATACTGATTCGAAGTGAGGTAGACAGCTTGCGCGGAATCGTATCCCAAGCCGGGAAAATCCGCCCACAAGCCTGAGCCAGTTGAACCGTTCAGCCCCGCATCCAACTTCCAGTTCCACCAGTGTCCAATCGGATCTCCGTCATCGGAAACCGAAACCAGATAGTACGACCGCTGGGTGTCGTCATCCACCGCCAAAACCACAATCACCCACCGACTGGCGTGCGCGTCGTAGACAACTTTCGGGTCAAAAATCGAGCTCGGCGGGTTGAGGCTGGAAAACCACTGGCCAAAGGTCACGGTGTACTGTCGGCCCCCGGCTTTATTATAGATTTCGAAACCGCTATTCACCGCGACCAGGAGATGGCTTGGCCCGGCCGCCATTGTTGGATCGGGTGGAATCCATCCAGTGAAGACCGTCGAGCGGAAACTTCGCAGAAGTCGCGGACTATTGTCGGCTCGGCTTGGGCCGAAAGAGCGGTAGGGTACCGCGGCCGGGTCCCGAATCGCCTCCCGCGGAACAGCCGGCACTGAAGGGGGCTGCGGAGGTTGGGTCGGCGCTGAATGTTCAACTTTTTGTTCAAAGCGCAAAACGTAAGGCGACAGCAGATTGCTTTGCGGAACGGTGAACGTCGAAGCGGCGTGGTTCGCCTGGACCTCGGTTCCCGCGACAACCGCCCCCAGTGGACCGGCTCCTCCAGCGGGACGCTGAGCCGCACCGGCCACGCAGGTTCCAAGAGTTACGATTGCGATGAGAATCGGCCACGCCGTAACCGTGAAAGGCGAGCCATTGGGAGGAGTCTGGGGTTTCATATTCTAGGGGGCCTTGATCAAATCCCGCCGAAGCAGCTCGAGCAAGCTAATTCGACCTTCCTCGCGTCGCAGTCCCGCCTTGGACAAGTCTAGCCGCTCGTGGCAGCCCCGTGGCGCTAATCAATACGGTAATGCCTAGGGAGAGTTCTTAATAATCCGGCCTTCTTTCATCACAAAGGAGACGCGTTCGGTCGCAGTGATATCCTGGGTAGGGTCGCCGGCCATCGCGACGATGTCGGCGAGTTTGCCTTTCTCGAGGGTGCCGAGTTTGGCGGACATGCCGAGCAGGTCCGCGTCAACGGAGGTGGCGGAGCGGAGGGCTTCGATGGGCGGGAGGCCGAGGTCGACCATGAGTTTAAATTCCTTCGCGTTCATCCCGTGCGGGAAAACGGCGGCATCGGTGCCGAAGGCGATTTTGACGCCCGTCTTGACGGCGTTCCGAAACATTTCCGAGCGGGCGGCGGTAGCGGCTTTGGCCTTTTCCTGAAGCGCCGGAGGGTATTGGTCGAGCTTGCCCATGATCCATTCGCTCGCCATCAGGGTCGGGACGAGGTAGGTGCCTTTGGCTTTCATCGCGGCCAGGGTCTCGGGTTTTATGAAGGAGTCGTGCTCGATGGAATCGACGCCCGCCGCGATGGCGTCCTTCGCCGCCTGGTCGCCGTGGCAATGAACGGCGATCTTTTTGCGAAGCCGATGCGATTCATCGACCAGCGCTGCGACTTCCTCCGGCGTGAACTGGGGCGTGTCGACCTCGTCAGCCATCGATAAGACGCCACCGGAGACCGCCGCCTTGATGACGTCCGCTCCGTTCTTGACCAGATAACGGACAGTGCGACGGATGGCGTCGGGCCCGTCGGCAATGCCGTCAGTGAAGTCGGATTGCCTGCCGAAAAGCTGATCGCGAAAACCGTTGGCGTCGTCAAAATGTCCGCCGGTCGCGCCGACGCCCTTGGTGGCGACAAGCATCCGCGGGCCGATCACCGTGCCCTTCGCGATCGCATCTCGCAAAGCGACGTCGACAAAATCGCCGGCGCCCACATCACGGATTGTCGTGAACCCAGCCTCGATGGTGACGCGGGCATTCGGAATCGCGGCGTAGGCTTTCTTCGCGGCGTCGCTCTGCAACTCCCGCAATTGCGTCTGCAGATAATTCCCCGAGAAATCGCCGGTCAGATGCGTGTGAGCGTCCATGAAGCCGGGCGAGAGCGTGGCGTCGCCGAGATCGATGACCTGCGCGCCCTGCGGAATCGGCAGGTTGCTCCCCGCATCCGTGATCTTGTCGCCCTCGACAATGACGACGGCGTTGGTGATGAGCGCCTTCGATTTGCCGTCGAATAGCCGGGCCGC
>DATLNB010000051.1:0-6812 GCA_035536995.1 Chthoniobacterales bacterium
CGGCGCGACTCGTCGGGCGTCGGGTAGGCATCGCGGTAATTTCGTGGCGGCGTCTGCTTCATGTGCACCAGGAACATCGAGCCCGCCCCGGTGACGCTCGCAGGCGCGCCCGTCGCGCGCACCCGCCCCTCGCGCGGCATCGCGTCGCTCTGCGTTCGGGTAGGACAAGGCTTGGCGACGGTCTTCAAACGGGAGTGCATTTGGAAGTGGGCCTGACTGTCAGTAAAGTGCAGCCGCCGGGGGCTGAGTGCATAAAGCCGCGCCGTATTCGCGGGTGCCCCTCACGTGCAACCGCTCTGGACTGAATGGGCAGCCGCTGGCGGAGCGAAGATCCCCGGCTGCTTCCTCGCAGCGCGCACTGTCGGACCTTTCGGAACAGTGTAATATCGCGCGCGTGCAATCGTTGTTTGAAACCCGCTGGGCACGCTTCGGTGCGGCGTTGGGTTCCGGCGCACTTCTCTTTTTCGCGCTCGGATTAAGACCTGTTTGGTGGATCGCCTGGATTGCACCCATCCCCCTGCTGCTCGCCGCCCTCCACGGCAGTCGCGCCGAAGCTCGTTTCCTCACCGCTTTTGCTTCCGCTGTCGGTCTCGCGAGTCTTGTGGCCTACTATGTGTCGGTTCAGGGCCCGATTGGACTGCTCATAATGCCCCTGCAAATCGCGCAGTGGATTTTCATCGTGAGCTTCACGCACGCCGTTGTGCGGCGTTCGGATCACTGGCTCACTGTCTTCGCATATCCGCTGATCTGCTCTGCACTAGACGCGCTGATCTCTACTTTTTCGCCTCACGGCACGTTCGGCAGCTTCGCGTACACGCAGATGGATGCGCTGCCTGTTATCCAGATCGCGTCAGTGGGCGGAACGCCCGCTGTTGTCTTCGTCGTGAGCCTTTTCACGTCTGCGGTGGTGCTTGGTTTGTATCAATTACGGCCGAGAAGCCAACCGATGCTAACGTATGGCTTCCCGGTTCTGCTCCTCGTGCTTGCGATCGGGTCCGGCTGCTGGCGGCTGGCAAAGAGCCGTCCCGCCGCTGTTAGCGTGCCGGTCGGGATGGTCGCGATCGACGACGTGATCAGCCAGAAGATAGCGCACGAGAAAGCAGAAGAGATTTGGCGTGGCTACGATGAAGCGGTGACACGGCTGGCGGAGGCGGGGGCGCGGATCGTCGTATTGCCGGAGAAGATCGATCCGGACGAGCCTCACCCCGAGGCCCGCCGCGCCGCGCTTTCCGAGACCGCCCGGCGCACTGCGGTCTTCCTCGTCGTGGGCGTCGGCCTAAGAGAACAGAGCGGCTGGCGGAACCGCGCCTGGCTCTTCGGTCAGAACGGCGATCTTCTAGCTGCTTACGACAAGCAACACCTTGTGCCCGGTTGGGAAGGATCGATGACCGCAGGTGATGAGAATGTCATCGTCTCAATAAACGACAGCCGCTTCGGCCTCTCCATTTGCAAGGACATGCATTTCGCTTCGTTCGGTCGGGGTTATGGCAAAGAGGGCGTTGTCGCTGTCCTCGAGCCGGCATGGGATTTCGGGCGCGACGCTTGGATGGCCGCACGCATCGCTGCCTTGCGCGGGGTCGAGAACGGCTACGCGGTGGTACACTCCGCACGCGGCGGCCTCCTCACCGCGAGCGATAGGTATGGTCGCTTCGTCGCGGAGACGCCGAGTAGCATCCTACCCGGCTCTGCGGTAATTGCTCACGTGCCGACCAGCTCCCCTTCGCCCACTCTGTATGCGAGGTTTGGCGGCTGGTTTGGTTGGGTTTGCGTGGGCGCGGCGGCGCTCCTTCGGCTCCCGTCGATTCGGCGGATGCGCGGTGCGTAGCTGCTGGACTTCTCTGCCGCGTCAGAACTGCGGACCCGATAGTCGCGGAGGATGCCTGCCGTGCAACCTCAGCGCTGATGAGGCGCGCTGCGACCGCTAAGCAACGCGCAGCCTCCAGGCCAGACAAGTGGCCGCGGAGACCTTGCAGCGGCGCCCGCCTGGCCACGACGCTGATCCACCAGATGGCTCGTACCGGCGCCTCGCGCGGCATCGCTTCGCTGTGCGTCGGGGTATGACAAGGCTTGGCGACGGTCTTCGAACGGGAGTGAGTCTGGAAGTGGGCCTGACTGTCAGATCGTTCGAGCACTGCCGGTCATGACAATCTTGGCGACGCATGATTTCTGTAGCGGCGCTCTATCGCTGAGCCGCATGCGCGAGTCACAGCAGCGCAGCTGTGGTAACAACGCGGTATCGTACCGGCTTACTTAGTTTTTCGATCACACCGCGCTTCAATAGTTCCTTGAGCCACGCTTTCGTTTGCGCTTTTGATACGGCAAGCAATTCCGTCAGTTCAGCTTCGCTGCGCGGTTCAGTTAGTTCATGCCTGACAATATCCTCGACAGAATCAAACAGCCTCTCGGCTGGGGAGTGCGACGAGGGCTTGGGATTCGGAATGGTCTGCGGGCCAGGTTTAACAACCGGTTCTTCGCGCACTGACAACGAAAACGTATCTTGTTTCGGTTCTCCTGCGAGAGCGGTGGCCGCGCCTGCAAGTGCCTTCTCCAACTCTTCGCCACTTTGTGGATCGGGCCACGCCAGCGCGCCACGCTGCATCAGCGCTGAATTGCCGCGGCCTGCATTCTCGCCATTCCGAACGAACACCGGAACAAAGTGTAGCCGGTCCAACTGCTCAATCGCTCCCGTCCACGTCCCGCCTTTCTCGAAGTCGGAGGTCACGACCAGCGCTGCATCAGCGAAGGCATAGATAGCTTTATTCCGCTGCATCGCATGACCGACATTGAATCCTGCCGCAGGGTCATAGGGCGAGACAAAAGCGAGCCGCCCGTCCATCAGCGGTTCGCGATTATCGCGCGCCAGCGCGGCGCGCTCGAGACTGTCTGCCATCACACCGACAACGGCACCACCGCCTAGTAAGGCACCGTGCATGGCGGCGCGATCGATACCTTTGGCCGCGCCGGAAACCACAGTGCGATGTGCGCTGGCAGCAAGCCGCCCGATCTCTTCCGTGTATGACATTAGTCCCTCATCCACGTGTCGCGAGCCCACCACCGCGAGGCCGCCCGTTTCCAGTAAAGCCGCATCGCCGCAGCCATACAGAATCGGTGGCGCATCTTCCTTGAGCCGCGACTTCAAGCGGCGTGGATAGATCGCATCTGCGCGACTGACGACCCAGATTGCGCGCGCGGCCCATCGCTCAACGGCTTGGCTTAAAAGAAAGCCCCGACCAAGCAATGCATCGAGTCGCTCTCGTCCGAAAATCGGCGCGATCAATGGCACGACTTCCTTCGCATCCGATCCGATGAGGTCGGCCGGCTGCAATTGCTTTTCGCGCAACCGGCGCGCTACGCGATTGTATTCGCTCAAGGTGAGCAGATTCGTCGACGCGTCGCTGCGACCCGCCACCAGGGGAGCTGTCAGCAACAGGATCGCTTGGGAATTCGTTGAGAGCGTCTCGCTCATTCAGCGTGTCCGGTTGAGGCCAGCGCAAGCGGATAGACGGGGCCGCTGCCGTGCGAGGTGAGGAGGTATGCGGCGACTGTCAACGTCCATTTCGAGTCAACCATATCATCAATTAACAACAGCGGCTCAGCGGGAACGCTCGATGTGTTGATAGCAAGCGAGCCGTCGATGTTGCGTGCCTGCTGCACGCTGTTGGCCATTGTCTTTTGCTCCGCACGATCGTCAGTTTTGTCCAACACGGCCTGGAACGGAAGAGCCAATGCCGCAGCGAGGCGCCGCGCGAAATCCGGCACGAGATCGGGATGCCGGCGCGAAGGGATGCACGTGACCCACCTCGGGGCTGGTTGTGGATTCCATTGCCGCACTAACTCGACGCAAGCGGCGACGAGATCGTCTCCAAAATGGCGGTCGTGATATTTCCCAAGGCGCACCGCATCGCCCCAGCCGGCGTCTCCCCAGACGCACACTATCTTTCCCGGCTGCAATTGATGCTCCGGCGCGATTTTCCCCTTCACGCCCAGATGCGGCAAACCTCCCGAGGGCCACACTTTCCGGGGTTCCAGCGGCAAACTCGTGCGCCGCAAGAATGCCATGGCTTGCTGCACGAGCTCCGGGTCCGCGGCCGCCGGCAACGGTTGAAGATTCGGCGGCCGGAAAGTGCTGGCATCTCCGTCAAGTGCGCGGATGAGGAACTCCATGTGCCCGTTTTGCAGTCCGACATACTCCTGCATCTGAGCTTGCTCGGTTCGGCGCAACGCCGTCAGCCGTTCAGCACGCTCCCAGAAACTCCCGCCCAACTCCGCCGCCGTCAGCGTCCACTTCGTCCCCTGTTTCGCGATCGGTGCGGGCGATTCCAGCGAGAGGAGCAACAGCGTCTTATCGATTCTCCCCTTGCTCACATTCACCTGTCGCATGAGCTCGCTGACGGTGAGCCCGGCGGGTGCGCGATGCAGCGCGTCAAGCACCTGCGCGACTTCAGCGCGCGATGGGAAGGCGCTTTCGATGAAGTATTCGTTGATCTCCGTTTCTTCGTGCCCGCTCAAGAGAACTCCGTGCGCCGCGGCGAGTGCGCGGCCGGCGCGACCGACCTGCTGGTAATAGCCAACGACTGATCCCGGCGTCTGATAATGGATCACGAATGCCAGGTCCGGCTTGTCGAAGCCCATTCCGAGGGCAGTGGTCGCCACCAACACCTTTACACGATTTTCGAGCAGTGCGTTTTCCAGGTCGACTCGTCGGCTGCCGCTTTGTCCGCTGTATGCCTGCGCGTTGATCTCGCGTGACCGCAGCCACTCCGCCACCTGTTCCGTGTCGCGCACGGTCAGCGTATAAACGATTCCGCTCCCCGCGATGTTTGGAATATGAGTGGCCAGCCATGCCATCCGTTCCGCCTGACTCGGAATCCGCATCGTCTGGAGCAGAAGCGAAGACCGGCTGAGTTCCCCTCGCGAAACCGTGAGATTCGGACCCAGAACCGTCTGCAAATCATCCAGCACCCGATTGTTCGCCGTCGCCGTCGTCGCGAGCAGCCGCAGGTTCGCCGGCATCCGGCGTACGATGCCTTCGATGAACCGATAGTGCGGGCGAAAATCATGGCCCCAATCGGAGATGCAATGCGCCTCATCGACCACGAGAAGGGAGATGCGGCCTGCCACAGGCCCGAGAACGTCGTTGCGAAAATGTTCGTTCGCTAGTCGCTCCGGCGAGATCAGGAGAATGTCCACCTCATCGCGTGCAATCTTTGATTCGATCGCTTCCCACTCCGCGACATTCTCGGAATTGATCGTCAGCGCACGCACGCCCATTCGTTCTGCGGCGGCAATCTGGTTTCGCATCAGCGCCAGGAGCGGCGAGATGAGCAAGGCCGGCCCCGCGCCCTGTTCGCGCAGCAACTTCGTGGCGATAAAGTAAACCGAGCTCTTGCCCCAGCCTGTCTTTTGCACGACCAGCAAACGCCCGCGCGCTTCCACTACATGGCTGATCGCACTCTCTTGATCCTCGCGAAACGCGGCACCGGAGTATAGTGTTCCGAGTCGAAGAAGTTCGAGAGCACGGGGGGAATTATGGGTCATTGCTGGCGCAGGAGTGCTAGGGACGCTTCTTCAACAACCCTTCGTTAGGCTCATTTGACGCTCGTTTTGGTTTGATAGGATGCTTCTCGAAATCGAAAGGCATTGGCGTGTATCGTCCGCCTTTTTTGAGAACGTCAAGAGACATTCTCGCCCGGTCCTCAGCCGACATCGATGGCATGTGCATTAGCTTGTAAGTCAGTTCTCGAACCTCCAGATCACGGAGGTTTTTGACTGGTTCGGTGCGGACAGGCTGCAAATCCCATCGAATCTCATCCACGTGTACTGTGCCGTCCTCAAGTTGCCATCTGGGTGCCGGCACTGTGTCCTCTAAAGTCCGCGAGCCCCAGTTCTCTGCCGGGAATATTACAGCCGAGCTATAGCCATTCACAGATTTGATCGACGCGCAGCGGGCCGCCAACGCAACGGGATGTCCGAATACTGAGCAGTTGTATCGCAGAGGCGTCCCGACGTAGCCGACCGTTACAGGTCCGGCCGCGACACCGATATGCGGACAGTAAGATAAACTGTCATGCTCTGTCATGGCGCAGGCACATTGAATAGCGTCTCTGAACGGATCTTCGGAACCGAACTCGCGCGCAAAAACGACCATCATTTCGTCCCCGATGTATTTGTCGACGATTCCCGGTCGGTGCGCCAATGCCTCGGCGGTGACCCACGCGAAGAAATTGTTCACGTAGATCAGCGTTTCCGTTGGCGTGAGATCAAGCGTCCGGCGTGAGAAGCCGGAGATATCTATAAACAAAATAGCGGCCTCTATCTCGCGTCCTTTTACCGGAAATAGTGCCCCCCATCCGTCATCGAGAAGCCCATCGACCTCAAGCGGATTCGACGTCAGAAAGTCTTCAAGAGAGTTGTATCGATAGTGCAGTTTTGTTCTCAAATTGTGCTACCCGGATTCGCTTCCTCCTTGGCTTTCCGCGCCATCCCACCCGTCCCAATCATCCGTCCCTCCGCTCGCTCAGCCCATCGAAGCCAGCTTGGCAAAGCCGGACTTGAACGCCCCCACCAGCGTGTCGATCTCCGCTTCGGTCATCGGCGTGGAGAACGTGCACGTACCCGTGCTGATGATGCTGCAACCTTCGTTGTAGAGGTGATCGAGCAACGCCGTGAGCCGGCGCGACTCGTCGGGCGTCGGGTAGGCATCGCGGTAATTTCGTGGCGGCGTCTGCTTCATGTGCACCAGGAACATCGAGCCCGCCCCGGTGACGCTCGCAGGCGCGCCCGTCGCGCGCACCCGCCCCTCGCGCGGCATC
>DATLNB010000052.1:0-18549 GCA_035536995.1 Chthoniobacterales bacterium
AGACCGCCGCTACAAACGAGGACTCAGTAGTTCTTCGCTACTTCGTCCCAATTGACCACGTTCCACCACGCCTTGATGTAGTCCGGCCGGCGGTTCTGGTAATTGAGATAATACGCGTGCTCCCAGACATCGACGCCGAGGAGCGGCGTGTTGCCTTCCATCAGTGGGCTGTCCTGATTCGGCGTTGAGGTCACTTCGAGTTTCCCGCTCTTGTTCTTGATCAACCAGGCCCACCCGCTTCCGAAACGACCCGCGCCGGCCGCCGCGAATTTTTCCTTGAAGGCGTCGAAGCCGCCGAAGGTGGCATTGATGTCCTCGCCCAGTTTGCCCGATGGTTCGCCCCCGGCATTCGGTCCCATGATCTTCCAAAAGAAAGAATGGTTGGCGTGACCGCCGGCGTTATTGCGGACCACGTTGCGAATGTCTTCCGGGACCGAGTTCAGATCCCTGATCAACTCCTCGACCGGCTTTCCAGCGAGCTCGGGCTTGTCCTTCAGAGCGTTGTTGACGTTGGTGATGTAAGTCTGGTGATGCTTGGAGTGATGTATCTCCATGGTCCGCGCATCGATGTGCGGCTCGAGGGCATCGTAGGCGTAAGGGAGTTTCGGTAATTCGTAGGCCATAATGGGCGACTGTCGCTGCGCAAAGCGGTGCGTCAATCTGTAGAGGCGCTTGTGCCAAGCGCCTGACGAACAGCAGTGGCGCACTGAAAGGCGGTTGCGCACCGAAGGCGCTTGGCACAAGCGCCTCTACATTAAATGCCGCTGCGCGCCTACCTGGTATGCTTCGGCGAACCAACCAGCGACTTCGTCGTCGATTTCCTCGATGTTCTCGATCCGAAAGGCGTGGAGATGATTGCGCGGCGAAAAAGTTTCGATGCGCCGGAATCGCGCATTTTCCAAACGGCGCGCGAGGATGACGTGGCCGTCGACCCAGTTTCGCCGGATCACAAGAGCGGCGAAGCTCATTCGAACATGGAACGCGATCCGCGTTTTTTCCGGCAGAACCGTCAGCGGGCCATTCGTTTTGGCGACGCGCAACAGTGCGTCGAAAATTTCCCGGACCGCCTTCGGTTTACCGTGGAAGTGGGGGCCAAGCCTGGAGCGGCCGCAAGCGTGCGACTGGTTACGGTTGGCGAATGTCCGCCGGCATTTCGGGCAACGCCAAAGCGGAAGGCCCGGCTTAGCGGCAGCGATAGTAGCTCGGGTAATGGCCGCGCCCGTTGCGATAATTGACGTAGGTGGCGAGTGCCAGGAGCGGGAAGTTTTGCCGGTACATATCGTACTTCAGGTAGAACACGCTCGGGAACCCGGTTCCGGTGATTTGGGGCTCGGTCCACGAACCGTCGGCATTTTGCTTGGTCAGGAGGTAACGCAATCCGCGTTGAACGCTGGGCCGATCGAGATCGCCGCAGGCGCAAATTCCCATGAGCGCCCAGGCCGTCTGCGACGCGGTGCTCTCCCCGCAGCCTTTCTGGGTGGGATCATCGTAAGAGGCGCAGGTTTCGCCCCAGCCGCCGTCGGAATTCTGGCAGCTCTCGAGCCAGTCACGGCCGCGCAGAATCCAATCCTGGGTCATGTTTTCGCCAATAGCGCGGAGACCGCGCAAGACCTGCCAGGTCCCGTAAATATAGTTCACGCCCCAGCGCCCATACCATGAGCCGTCGTCGTCCTGCGTCTCGATGAGGTAGCGAATGGCGTCCCGCACCGAACGCTGTTTCGCATCGAAATTGATGTAGCCAAAAAGCTCGAGGGTGCGAGCGGTCAGGTCGCTGCAGGTTGGGTCAAGGATCGCGTTGTGGTCCGCGAACGGCATGTCTTCCAGCCAATGTTTCGTGACTTCCTTATCGAACGCGGCCCAACCGCCATCACGGCATTGGAAGCTCAGTTGCCACGCAATCGCGCGATGGAAAAGCGCGTCAATCGCTTCCTGGTCGTCGGGCTTGGCCAGGCGCAATCCCATGAGCACCATCGCGGTGTCGTCAGTGTCGGGATAATAAACGTTGTTGTATTCGAACGCCCAACCGCTCGCTTCCGGATGCGGATTGTTCATTGTCCAATCACCGCGGACCCGGACTTCCTTGTCGACCAGCCAGGCTGCCGCCTTTTTCAAGGCGGGGTGCTCGGCCGGTAAACCGGATTCGGCGAGCGCGATCATGTTGATCGACGTGTCCCAGACGGGCGACATGCAGGGCTGGATCCGGAAATCTTCCGGATCGTCCACGAACAATCCCGCGAAATCTTTGGCCGCTTTCGCGTAAACCGGATGATCGGGCGAATAACCGAGCGCGCGCAAAGCGATCAACGCGTTCAACATTGCCGGGAAAACGGCAGCCAGCCCATCGCTCCCCTCCCCGATCCGCTCCAGCATCCAGCGTTCGGCCTCCTCGAGAGCGCGCTTTCGCATGGGCCGCCAGCCGAGCCTGGAAATGATTTTTAGCCCGTGATCGGCCCGGAGGAAGAAATTCCGCCAGGCAAAGAAACGGGGATCGCGCGGGAGAGTGAAATCCTTGTGCTCAGTGCCGAGGGGGTAAAGCTCGTGCAGTTGCTTCATCCCCGGCAGCTCGCGGGTCGGCTTGAAGTGATTGATGATGGCGAGCGGGATCAGCATCGCCCGGCTCCAGGACGACATTTTGTAAATGTTAAAGAACGCCCAGTCGGGGAAGAGGATCATCTCGACCGGGATCGATGGCAGATACTGCCAGGGGAATTGCCCGAGGAGCGCCAGGTAGAGCTTGCTGAAGGTGTTCATCTTCGGGATGCCCCCGAGCCGAAGAATATTGGAGCGCGCTTCCTGCATGAAGGGCAGGTCGGCCGAATGACCGGCGAGCTTGAGGGCAAAATACGCTTTCACCGACGCGTTTACTTCGCTCGGTCCCCCGTAATAAATGTTCCACCCGCCGTCCGGGAGCTGCCGCTTCAGAATGTGCCGGACGCAGCGCTGCTGCATCGAGTCGTCCACTTCCCCGAGCCAATGCATGAAGAGGACAAAATCTGAGCAGAGCGTGCTATCGACGAGAAGCTCTCCGCACCAGTGACCGTCCGGATGCTGCTGGCGCAACAAATTCTCCTGCGCCCGTTGAATCGCACTGGCGATTTCCGGGTCGTCGTGGGGATAGGAGGGCGTTGAATCCGGAGTCGCGCTCGGGAGCGGGATAAGGTTGAGGGGTTGAGAGGTTGAGAGGTTAAGAGGACTCACTGCCGAGGTCGAGAAGTTGAGTGTTGAGCGGATTTCGCTAAGCGAGCTGGGCCTTTCGCAATGCGTTCAATTGACGAGAGACCGATTCGATTTCGTGCCGTAAAATGGCCTCCCGATCGGCGGACAAAAACTCCAAATCGACGGCGACGATCAGCAAGCAAGAGAGTTCCATCAGTGAGCCGTAAGCGATCTGCGAAAAATGGGCCTGGTCTTTTCGGCTGGTTCTCGAAGAACCCTCGGCCAGATTCGCCGCCACGGAGATGGCGGCGCGATTCGTCTGAGAGGTCAGTCCGTAGATTTCACTACGCGGATACACCTTTGTGAGTCGATAAACGCTCTTTATGAGATCTCGCGCGTCTTGCCAGACACGAAGCTTTTCAAACGGATAGACATGCCGGGTGTGCATCGCGCGTGCTCCTCTCAACCTCTCAACCTCTCAACCTCTCAACCTCTCAACACGCGACTGTCTCGGCGCTGACCTTACTGCCGGTCAAATGCCCGTTACCTGAAGTCACCCCGTTATACGCGGAGATATCGCTGCCGCGCCCGGTTGGTTTTGGGCGCGCCCCGAAATTAAACTTCACTGTTTTCCAGGTGTCGCCGGGTTGGGCCTGGAGGCCGAGACTTGC
Organism: Chthoniobacterales bacterium; assembly: GCA_035536995.1. Classification (GTDB taxonomy): domain Bacteria; phylum Verrucomicrobiota; class Verrucomicrobiia; order Chthoniobacterales; family UBA10450; genus AV80. The sequence continues at coordinate 3,828 of DATLNB010000052.1, forward strand.
GGTCGGCTCGTAGCCGCAATGAGTCATGCAATTCTCGCAGCGCGGATCCTTCGCGACGCCATCAACGACGCCATACTTACTCCAGTCCACGTTGGCCAGGAGCTCGGCATAGCTGCCGTAATGGCCGGTCCCGTTGGTCCCAGCGGCGTCGGTCATGAAATAACAGGGCGCTTTCCAGCCGCTGATGTTCCGAGTCGGGATCGCCCAGGCGGAGCAGGTCAGGTCGCGTTTCCCGGCGAGAAACTCAAAGTAAACCGGCGTCCCGAAGAAGGTGTAACGCTTCATCCAGTCCTCCATCCGGGCGAACTTCTCGACCGTTGCCCGGCGGGTCAGGAAGAAGTTCTCCGGCTGAAGGTTCAGCCGTTTGATCATGTCCTGCTTGGCGGAGTCGTATTCGTAGCCGGGCGTGATGGTGTGTCCGTCGACGCCGAGGTCGGAGAGGAAATCGAAAAGCTGCTCGAGCTCTTCCATGTCGGTTTCCTTGTAGACCGTCGTGTTGGTCGCGACCTGATAGCCGAGGATCTTCGCCATCTTTATCGCAAGCACGCATTCCTTGAAAACGCCTTCCCGTTCCACGATCAGGTCATGGGTCCGTTCCAAGCCGTCGAGGTGGACGTTCCAATACATCCAGTTCGAGGGGGCGATCGTTGGATTTCGGATTTCGGAAACCGGATTGCGGATAGCTTCAGCGTCCTTCTCCGAGACCAGTTTAAGTTTAACAAGTCGCTCCAGCTTGGCCTCTAATTCTTTCCGCAATCCGGTATCCGGTTTCCGAAATTCGGCCCTCATCCATTCGCGCATTTTTTTGCGCATGAACATGGCGTTGGTGCAGACGTAGACGATCCGGCGCTGCTCGAGGAGCCCATGGATGAGCGCCTCAATTTGCGGGTAAATGAGCGGTTCGCCGCCGCAGATCGAGACCATGGGCGCGTTGCATTCGCGGGCCGCGTTCAGGCAATCCTCGAGCGGTAGGATATCTTTGAGCGAAGTCGAATATTCCCGGATCCGTCCACAACCCGTGCAAGTCAGGTTGCAGGTGTGGAGGGGCTCCAGCTGGAGGACGGTCGCAAATTTCGGCGTCCGGCGGAGCTTTTGGGTGATGATGTAGGCGGCGATCTTGGTCGTGAGCGCCAGCGGGAATCGCATAAGAGCGAGGATAGTAACAAGGGGGTCAAGCGTGTCAACGCTCCCGGGGGGCCCCCCCGCTCATGCTCCTGATCACGATCATGCTCATAATCTTGCAGTCCGGCTCTCCACCAATGACGGGACCACGAGCACGAGCATGACACTGCCAGGATGACAGGGCTGACCGTCCGAATTACCTTAGCGAGCCATGAACAAATCAGCCGAGACCGTTGCTATTCTGGGTGCGTCGCCCAAACCGGATCGCTACGCGTTCCGCGCCTTCCAGATGCTGCGCGAATACGGCCACAATCCGGTCCCGATCAACCCGGCCTTCGACGACATCCTGGGCGCGAAGTGTTACCCGACTATCGGCGAGGCTCCGCAGCCGATCGATACAATCACGATGTATCTCGGTCCCACCCGCTCGGATTCATTGATTGATGACATCATCGCGGCCAAACCGCGCCGGATCATCATGAATCCCGGAGCGGAAAATCCGGGGCTGGCGGAGAAGGCCGGGGGCGCCGGGATTGAAGTGGTGGAGGGCTGCACCCTCGTGATGCTGAGCACTGGCCAGTTCTAACCGAGCAGGAACAGATAGCGAGCGTTGTAGATCGCGTCGATTGCCGCGAGCGCCAGGAGGAGGCGCGGAAAGAACTCCGCAGATCGCCACCGCCGCCAAAAAATGGGGAACGTCGAATCGTTGGCCACGCGGAAGATGAGAATGCCGGCCACGAAGATGAAGGGCAGGAAGATCGACAGGACGAACCGCGTGTCGTTAACGATCATGTCGTACCAGGCATACAGAACGGAGTAGGCAGCGAAGAAGAGAACGCAGAAGAGCGCGGCAAAAGGCTGCTCGACGAGAATCGCGCGCCACCGGGTGGGCCGCCGAAACATCAGGATGAGCACGGCGGTCGCGAAGGCTACGGCGTATTTGTAGTAGCCGATCGCCATGGCGTTTTGCGTCGCCAGATTGAGCAACCCTCGCCAGAGCCTGCGCGCGATCTGGCCGACCGAGTGCTCGCGCCAGTATTTCGAGGCGGACGGAATTTGGTCCGGTGGGAGCTGGCGCCAGGACTCCTTGTCGTAGGCCCGCAGGAATTTGAAAGCGTCGGTCGACGAATCGAACCACATCACAAAGGTCGAGTTCACGTTGTAGAAATAGGAACCGTAGATTCGCTTGCTCGTTTGGATGTAGGGGAAAATCACCGCCAGAAACGTCGCGACCACGATGAGCAACCGGCCGCAGCCTTGGAGGAAGGCGCGCCGGTCTCCTTTCCGAGCCCGCCACGACAGCTGGGCGGCGAACGTTACGCACCAGATCCCGATCGCCGGCAAAACTGAAGCTTTCGTTAGGTGAGCGATGCCCATGACTGCGCCCGCGAAAAGGGCCAGGAGCCAGCCGGGAGCGATCAGCATCCGCAAAAGGAGAAGGAACCCGCAAAAGCTGATAAAATAAAAGAGGACCTCGACCTGCGCGTTTGGGGCTCGATAGAGAAAGCACCCGAAGCCGGTCGTGGCGACCAGAGCGAGCGAGGCGAGAGGCGCGAAAAACCTCTGAAAAATAAAAAACAGCGCTGCCAGGAGCGCGATCGACAGGTTGACGTTGAAGAACTGGGCGCGCTCGAGGAATTCATCCTCGGTCAAACCCGGGCGATAGAGCAGCGAAAGCAAAAACGGAAAGACCGGCATCCGGTTGCGATCCTCGACCACGGTGTAGTTGCTCTCGTAAAGATGTCGCGCGTATCCAAGGTACGCGCTCTGATCGCCGAGCGTGCCGGGAGGCGAAAGGAAGGCTCGCCGGGCGTGGGTGTCGATTGCGTAAACCAGGAGAATGGCGAGCAAGATGAGCGCAACCGTGCGGGGTCGCAGAGCCGGCCGGGTCAGTGGCAGGGCGTGTTCCACTTAGGGGGAATTCCAACCCCGCCGGATCAGGCTCACGGCAATAGCCGCGAGAAGGAGCGAGATTAGTTTTGAAATGCCGCGCATACCCTGTTCCCCCATCCACCGCGTGAAATGGCTCGCATACCGGAATCCCAGGCCGACCAGGAGGAGGTTCACGAGCAAGGCGAGGACGGTGAAAAGAATCCCAACCGTATCGACCAGGAGAAGCAACGCCGTTAGAAGCGCGGGGCCTGCGATCAACGGCATCCCCAGGGGCACGACGCCGAAAGCCTCGCCAGCGTAGCGAGTCCGGTCCCCAAGGTCGAGGAGCTCGCGCACGGCAATGCCCAGGAGAATAAGGCCACCGGCGATCTGGAAATCTGAAACGGTAATCCCAAGTGCACGGAAAATTATTTTACCGAGGAAGATGAACCCGATGGAAACGGCCAGGCTGGTGACGAGGCTAAGCATGCCTTCGATGCGCCGCCGGCGTGCATCGACGTGTCCACCCAGGCCCAGAAAAATCGCAACCAAGCCAATCGGATCGATCGCGACAAAAAGCGGGATAAAGGCGAGCAGGAATCTTTCGAGGTACGGTCGCATGAGGCTGCCGACCTTTTTCGCAGACCCGCCCAATTTCGCCAAGCTCATGTTCGCTGTTCCCCTCGCAGGCGTCGTCGCCGTCTCCGAGCCGTGTCAAAATTCAAGACCAGCGCCAAAGGCGCGCCTTCAAATTAGCCTGGGGCAACGCCCCGGGTTTCGAAACAAATGGCCGGGCAGCGCTGAAAGCGCGATTCAAGCCGCGCGTTACCCTCACCGCAACGACGACCGCCCCGAGATTGAATCGCGCTTTCAGCGCTCGAAGAAACTCTTCCCGGCGATCCTGGGGCGTTGCCCCAGGCTAGAGATGAGACGCGCCGTTGGCGCTGACTGGAACCCGCGAGTAGGGAGGCTTTCTCATCTTAAGATCAGTGTCTCCGCCACAGGATTCCCTTTACCGCCCGCGTCTTCTCCAACATCTTCCCCTTCTGCCTGTTACTTATGAAAACATTTCTCGTTTCACTTATCCTGTCAGGCCTCACGCTCGCCGCGCGCGCGGAGGAGCTGAAATCAGTCGACGCTTACCGCGACGCAGCGGCGAAAAACAAGTCGCTCCTCACCGTGCCGGAGTGGGAACAAACACCGGAAGCCGTCGAAGCCTCGGTCAAAAAGGCGATCGAAAATGCCAATGCCGCCCTTGACCGAATCGGCCAGCAAGACCTGAGCAAGGTGACGTTCCAAAGCACGATCGTCGCGCTCGACGATCTCAGTTACGAAGCGGAGCTGGCCGTAAACCGGGCGGTCATCATCAAGGAAACGAACCAGGACCCGGCCATGCGGACCGCTGGCGAGAATGCGGTGAAGAAGTTCCAGGAGTGGGCGGTTGGGGTCGACTATCGGGAGGATGTTTACAAGGCGGTCAAAGCTTTCGAGAAATCGAACCCGAAAGTGTTAAGCGGGGAAGACGCGAAGTTGTTTAAGGAAACGCTGCGGGATTATCGCCGGGCGGGACTCGATCTGCCCCCGGACAAACGAAAAGAAGTCGAAGCGCTTCGAAAAGAGTTATCGGAGCTCGGGACGACGTTCGGGGCGAACATCGTCGAGACCCAGGCGCCGGTCGTTTTCACCAAAGCGGAGATGGAAGGCGTGCCGGACAGCTTCCTTTCCTCGCCCGGGATCAAGACGGGGGACGACGCCTACACCGTGAAAGCCAATGTGACCTGGCAATACAACACCGTGATGGACAACGCCAAAAGCGAGGCGGTCCGGAAACGTCTCTATGTAATTCACGACAGCCTGACGAAAGAGAAAAACGTCCCGGTCTTGAACCAAATGCTGGCCCTGCGCAACAAGATCGCGCTCCGGCTCGGCTACAAGTCGTGGGCCGATTACCAGACCGAGATCAAGATGGCGAAAACCGGGGCCGGCGCGGAGAAATACATCGGCGATCTGGTTAAAGGCGCGCAGCCCAAGTTCGACGCCGAGGTGGAAGAGATGCGCAAGCTCAAGGCCGCCGAATTGAACGATCCAAAAGCGAAGATCGCGGTCTGGGACCATCGCTATTACACGAACCAGCTGAAGAAGCAGAAGTACGCGGTCGATACCGAAGCGCTCCGCGCGTTTTTTCCTTTGCAGAAGACCCTGGAAGGAATGTTCACCGTTTATCAGAGCATCTTTGGGCTGAAGTTTGAGAAAATCGCCGTGCCCCAAAAGTGGGTGGACGATCTGCAGCTTTACGCCGTTTCCGATTCCGCTTCCGGCGCCCCGCTCGGGATGTTTTATCTCGATATGTTTCCGCGCGAAGGGAAATTCAACCACTTCGCCCAGTTTGAGATCATCGGAGGAAAACAGCTGGGCGACGGGAAGTATCAGCGGCCGACGGTGGCCTTGCTTTGCAATTTCCCGCCGCCCAACCAGGAAGGGCAATCACTGCTGACGCACACCGACGTGGAGACCCTTTTTCACGAGTTCGGGCACGCCCTTCATACTATCGTGACGCGCGCCAAGTATTCGCGTTTCTCGGGCACGAACGTGCCGGGCGATTTCGTGGAAGCGCCTTCCCAAATGCTCCAGGCCTGGGTCTGGGACAAGACGGTGCTCGACACTTTCGCGGCCGACTATCGCGATCCGTCGAAGAAAATTCCGGCGGAAACGATCGCGAAAATGAAGGAAGCAAAGCTGGCCACGGCGGCGACCTATTATCGACGGCAGTTTTCCCTGGCCAGTGAAGACCTCGCTTTGCACGCTCCTCACCCTGAGGACAAGCCTTACGACTGCGTTGCAATTGCCAATCCGGTCCTGGAAAGAGTGTTTCTCCCGATCGCGCCAGAGACCGCGCAGATCGCGTTTTTCGGCCATCTCAACGGATACGATGCGGGTTACTACGGCTATGCCTGGGCGGACGCGATCGCAGCGGACATGGCGACGGTCTTCGATAATGCGAAGAACCGGTTCCAGGATAAGGAAGCGGGCATGCGGCTGCGCCGTGAAGTGTACGAGCCCGGCGATTCGCGCGACATTACCGAGTCGATCGAGAAGTTCCTGGGCCGGAAACAATCGGTGGACCCGTTTCTAAAGCAGATCGGGATCACGGCGCCGACGGACAAGACCAAGCCGGTCGCGCCGCCGCCCGATACGCGATAGAAGGGCAATCGGATTCGCCAAGCGTGAACGCAGGCCTTCGCGCGATTCTATTTTTGTCATTCTGAGCGGAGTTTCGCGGCTGCGAAACGCAGTCGAAGAATCTCTGACTATTTTCCGGGCTTCACCCGCGCTGAAATGGTCAGAGATCCTTCGCTTCGCTCAGGATGACATTACAAAAGATGAAAACCCTAAATTCGTTCCTGGCCTTCTCCTTCGTCGTTGCCGCGGCCATCGCCGCCGAACCTCTGACGGTCCCGAAAGAAGCTGCTGACGTCATTACCGCGGCCGACCTGCTCAAGCACATCAAGGTGCTCGCCTCCGATGAATACGAAGGGCGCGCCCCCGGATCAAAAGGCGAAGAGCTCTCGGTGAAATACATTGAGCAGCAATTCAAGGCCCTCGGCTTAAAACCGGGAAACCCGAATGGCACTTACATTCAGGATGTCCCCCTGGCCGGGATCGTGACCCAGCCGAGAGCTTCCTTCCTGGTCGGCGATCAGAAAACGGAGCTGAAATTTCCTGACGATTACGTGGCGTCCTCGGCGCGTCTCGAGCAAGCGATCACCACCGAGAACACCGATGTGGTCTTTGTTGGTTATGGCGTCGTAGCACCAGAATACGGGTGGGACGATTACAAGGGCGTCGATGTTCGCGGCAAAACCATCCTGATGTTAATCAACGATCCGGCCATCCCGGACCCGGCCGATCCGGCAAAGCTCGACCCAAAGATGTTTAAGGGCGACGCGATGACCTATTACGGGCGGTGGACTTACAAATACGAAATCGCGGCGGAGAAAGGCGCGGCCGCTGCCGTCATCATTCACGAGACTGTCCCTGCGGCGTACCCCTATTCCGTCGTCATTTCGAGCTGGGCAAAGGAGAACTTCGAGATCGATGCCGCGGACAAGAACAAAGGCGCCGTTCAGATCCGCTCGTGGGTTACACTCGACGCGGCGAAAAAGTTACTGGCTGATTCCGGGCAGGATTTCGATGCGTTAAAGGCGGCGGCACGGACGAAGGAATTCCGGCCCGTAACGTTGAAGGCAAAAGCGAACTTCGAGCTGAAACAAACCATCCGGCCGTTCAAGTCGCGAAACGTGGTGGGGAAACTCGAGGGGAGCGATTCGAAACTAAAGGAGGAATGGGTCCTCTACACGGCGCACTGGGATCATCTTGGGCGGCACGAAGAGCTCACCGGCGACCAGATTTTTAACGGCGCGCTCGACAACGCTTCCGGAACTGGCGGTTTGATCGAGCTCGCGGCGGGATATACGAAACTGAAACCAGCTCCGAAGCGATCGGTTCTTTTCATGGCCACGACGGCCGAGGAAGCCGGGCTGCTCGGCGCGAAGTTTTACGCCGAACATCCCCTTTACCCGCTCGAAAAGACGCTGGCTGATATCAACATGGATGGGCTGAGCCTCTGGGGTAAAACCCGGGACATCGAAGACATTAGTTTCGGTCTCTCCGACCTCGACGACATGCTCGCCGCTGCGGCGAAGCGGCAGGGACGAGTGATGAACCCAAACAGCCAGCCCGAGAAAGGCGGCTTTTATCGTGCAGATAACTTCGAGTTTTCGAAGGTTGGTTTGCCCGCCCTGTACACCGGTGCCGGCCGCGATGTAATCGGCAAGCCCCCCGGTTTTGGCCAGCAAAAGAAAGACGAATACGTAGCGAAACATTATCACCAGCCTTCTGATGAGGTGAATCCCGAGTGGGACCTGGCCGGCGCAGCGGAGGATTTGAAGCTCCTATTTGAAGTCGGCTATCAGGTCGCTAACGGCGACAAGTTTCCCGAGTGGAAGCCGGACGCTGAGTTCAAGGCGACGCGGGATGCGATGCTGAAGAAGAAATGAGCTCCGAGTCCGGAGAAATCCCAAGGTCCAAATCCCAACTCCCAGGTAGCTCCCAAAATCCAGAACTTCCAAAAAGGATGCAACGGCTCTCGTCTTTTTTTCCCTTTTTGATGATTGAGCATTTACTTGGGATTTGGATCTTCGGATTTGGGATTTCCGGCCCCTGCGGCGCGGCTTCACCATGAACTTCTCCGTTCCGATCCTCAGCGTCCTCATCGGCGCGGCGATCCTCCTTTTTGGGAGAAAGTTGTTCTGGCTGTTCGTCGCCGCGCTCGGTTTCGCGGTGGGTTTGGAAATCGCGGCTTATTTCATGAAAGAACCGCCGCAGTGGATGATGCTGCTGGTCGCTGTTGGCTGCGGCGTGGTTGGCGCGCTCGTGGCCCTGTTGCTCCAGAAGGTCGCAATCGCGATCGCCGGGTTTATCGCTGGAGGCCGCATTGCCTGGGCCCTCGCTGCGGCATTCTTCGTCGAGCATGCCCATTATCGCGGCATCACTTTTCTGATTGGCGGGGTTGTCGGAGCCCTTCTCCTCCTCGCGTTGTTCGATTGGGTGTTGATCCTTTTGTCGTCCGTCGAGGGCGCGCACTTGATCTGTAACGGCGTGACCATCCCGGAGAAAGGCGCGATGATTCTCTTCATTGCGCTGGCGGTGGTTGGCGTGGTCGTGCAGGCCTCGATGCTCCGCCGCTCTCGGCGGGCCGCCTTGTAGGGCGTCTGTGTCAGACGCCGAGGCGCGGCAACAGAAGCGCCCCGGCTACAGCGCCGGTGATCCAATTAATGCCGGAAATGGCGGACGCCGGTGAAGATCATCGCCATGTCCCGCTCGTCGGCCGCGGCGATCACTTCCTTATCACGAACGGAACCGCCGGGCTGAATGGCGCAGGTGGCCCCGGCTTCGGCTGCTGCCACAAGGCCATCCGCAAACGGGAAGAACGCGTCGCTCGCCACCGCGCTTCCTTCGAGGGCGAGGCCGGCTTCATTCGCCTTCCACACAGCTATACGCGACGCATCGACACGCGACATCTGTCCCGCGCCGATCCCAAGGCTTCGATCGGACGCGGCATAGACGATCGCGTTTGACTTCACGTGCTTCACAACGCGCCACCCGAAAATCATTGCCGCCATCTCGGCGTCACTCGGCCGGCGTTTTGTGACCACCTTGGTCGCCAGGTCCACGATCTGCCCGGAGTCCTTGTCCTGGACGAGCAAGCCACCGACGACCGACCGCAGGTCCTGGATCGGTTTGTCGGTCCTCGGCGCTTCCAACATTCGGATCAGCCGGAGATTCTTTTTCTTTTGGAACAATGCGCGGGCTTCGGTCTCGAAACTCGGCGCAATGATTACTTCGCTGAAAATCTCGCTGATGGCCTTGGCCAGCGCTTCCGTTACCGGGCGATTGCAGACAATCACTCCGCCGAACGGCGCCTGTTTGTCGGTCGCAAAAGCCTTCTCCCACGCCTCACGCAAATCGGAATCGCTCCCCACTCCACACGGGTTCGTGTGCTTCAGGATGGCGACTGTCGGCTCGGTAAATTCGCGGATCAAATTGGCCGCTGCGCTGATATCCAGAATGTTGTTAAACGAGAGCTCCTTTCCGTGGAGCTGGTTGAAGTGCTCCTCGAAATCGCCGTAAAGCGCGGCGGTCTGGTGGGGGTTTTCTCCGTAACGAAGGCGCGAGACCAGAGGCAGGGTCAGGGAGAACGAGGCGTCGGTCGATTGTTCCTGGTTCAGGAAATTGCCGATCGCCCGGTCGTAATCGGACGTCTTGATAAAGGCCTTGATCGCGAGGCGCTCCCGAAGTTTCAACGTGGTCCCGCCTTCATGGTCGCGCATGTCTTCGAGGACTGCGTCGTAATCAGCCGGATCAACTACAACCGTGACCGACTCATAATTCTTGGCCGCACTCCGAATCATGGACGGCCCGCCGATATCGATTTGCTCAATTGCTTCCGCGAGGGTAACGCCCGGTTTCTCGATCGTAGCCTCGAACGGATAAAGATTAACGACAACGAGATCGATCGGCTGAAAGCCTTGTTCCTTGGCCTGTTTTTCGTGGAGGTCGTTTCCGCGCTTGTAGAGTAAGCCGCCGTGGACACGGGGGTGCAACGTCTTCACCCGCCCTTCGAGCACCTCGGGAAAATCGGTGAAGCTCGATATGTCGCGGACCGGCACGCCTTCCTTGCGCAACAGGTCCGCGGTCCCGCCGGTGGAAATGATATCGATGCCCTGTTTCTCCAAGGCGCGCGCAAAAGCGGCGACGCCTTTCTTGTTCGAGACGGAGATGAGGGCGCGGGCGATTTTCAAACCAGGGAGTAATGGAGTGGTGGAGTATTGGAGTAATGAGTCAATCGGAGCAACCCAACATTACTCCATCGCTCCAACACTCCATTCCCAGATCGCTCAGCGATCTGGGATAACGTTCTTCGCCATCGGGTAAAGGACCGGGCAACAGCCGATGGTTTCGCAAAACGCTTTGCTGAAATGGCTCAGGCTGGCGTAACCCACTTCGGTGGCCGCTTCGGTCACGTTGTAACGTCCGCTGCGCAACAGCTCAGCCGCGCGTTCCATCCGCAACTTGCGCAGATATTGCGGGATGGTCAGGCCAACTACGCGGGAAAAACTGCGGCTCAGATAAAACGGGCTGCATCCGACTTCGCGCCCCAGCATTTCCAAGGTCGGCGGATTCGCCAGGTCCCGGGCCAGCAATTCTTTCGTCCGCTCGACCCGATCACGCGCCACGCGTTTCTGCCGCATGCAAAAAAATTCCGGATCTTTCGGGGTGAACAGAAAGTGCGACATGAGCTCGAGCGCCTTGCTCTGATACCAGAGGCTTTGGGCCGGCTTCGAGACCGGGGGCTGGAGAAGACTGGAGACAACAGAACGCTGCTCGGGCGTCATCGGCCGGGCCGCGGAAACCACGGAGCGCTCTTTCGCGGGAAAAATTGCAGCCCGAAGCTGTGGATCGAGGTCCGCCTCGCATTCGGCCAGCTGCCCCTGCAAATGACGGTTCGAGAACTCGACGGTGACGAACTGGTGATGATCGCGCGCCTGGCGGACGGCCCGCAGCGGCTCGTTCGCCACGGCATAGTAACCCGCGCTGCCCGGCGTGTAATCGGCCCGGTCCCCCACCGCGCCACGGCCTTCGACATTCAGGCAGAACTCGAGGCTGCGGGGCCGAAAGCTCACGCCCCAGTCGAGCGAGCGTTCAGTCCGAAAATCGTGCCATTGCAAACTGACGCCGAGCCGATCGAAATCGCCCCAGAGCTGGCGCCAACCCTGGGGGACAGCGCGCCATGCGATCGCTTCGTCTTTACAGATCATGACCGGCGCACCTTACCGGCGCTGGGGGCGCGAATGCAAGTCGGGTTTCACCTCGGAGAGAGCGGCGCGATCCCACGCCGCGAGGGTGCTCGCCGCGTCGTACGTGCTGTGTGCGAAATCAAGTAACGCAAGGTCCGGTGAGGCCGCCGTCCTGACGTCGTCATAGCGGAGGGCGAACTCTTTCAGCTGCTCGTGATAGAACGCGCCCTCTGGTCTCACCTTCGCCCCCGCAAAACCGGCGGGAGCGGGATAGGCATACGAATAGAAGATCGGCTCGGGCATCATCTCGTTTCCCGGCCAGAAGCCGAGACTGCTCACCTCTTGGGAATAGGCTTCGCGCGTCACGGCGTCCGGCAAATGCGGAATACCGCCGGGATGTTTTGGGGCAGGCCGGCCAGAAAACCGCGTCACCGCCAGGTCGAAGCTCCCCCAGAAAAAGTGGACCGGGCTGCATTTGCCGCAGAATTCGGAGCGAAATTGCTTAAAGACACGATCGCTCTGGAGCAGGACGCGCCAAAAGCGGTTCGCGTATTCGGGATCGTAGGCCGCATCAGTTTCGTTTTCCTCGAAAGGGATTGCCGGATCGACTTCGTTTGGAGTCGTGTTGATCGCGACAGTGATTCCGAGCTCGGATAAAGCAGTCATCACCTCGTGGTAGAAAGCCGCGACAGATTTTGGCGCTAAAGGGATGGTGCGTTGGGACGGCACGGCGGCCGTCCCTCCAACGATACGCAGAACGTGATCGACGAAATCGAAGTCCACCTGAAGGACTTGGTTCCCGGAATAGATCGGCGAAGTCGTCATCCCACGGGCGGTGAGATAGAGGGTGACGTGCCAGGAATGGTTGATCCACGGGGTCAACGCCAGCCGAATCTTGCCCACTACCTGGGTCCACATGTGGAGGGTCTTTGCCGTCCCCTTCCATTCCGCGTAGGGAAGCGCCGGCCAGGTTTCGTCGGCCATAAAAACCGTTAGCGGTTGAAGAAATCGACGAAAGAGCGGCGGACCCGGAAGAAAATGCGGCTCGCATCGCGAGTCGTCCGGCGGAACATCCGTTTCACATCTTTGAAGACAAGGTTTTCGTCGGTTTCGTCATCCTCGACGATTTCCTGATCGCGGGGCTCATCAGTCTCAGTGGATGGCGGATTATCGATCTCTTCGCGGTTCTCTTCGAACTGCTCCATGTTACGGCCTTGATACATGCCCTGGACTCGCATGACCCGGCCGTCGCTGGCCCGGATATGAATCGTGCCAACCGGGCGATTGCTCCGGTCCGAGAGGCTCACGACCCAGATCGGGTTGCCCCGATCATCGGTGCGCAGCATGTAACTGGTGAGGGAGAAGGTGACATGCGATGTCTCCGCGGTATGGCTCGCGACGGAATAAGCGCCGGTCGAATCCAGGTTAAGCTTTGCGGTATTGATCGTCGCGCCTTCGCTCGATCCCGTGACCGAACGGTTCGGCGAACGCTGCGAAACAACCCTGTTATCTTCGACCACTATCTCCCGGACGCCATTGGTCGCATTCCGGTCCTCTACCAAAATTTTCCAGGTGCGCGGTTGCGGGTCGCCATCGACGCCGCTGATCGAGACGACCCGGTTCACGAGCTGCCGGTTCAGTTCCGTCCCGATCGTGCGCAGCGCTTCGTAGGCGCTGGGATTTTCCTGCGCGAAGGCCGAAGCAGCAGGAAGGAAAAGGGTCAGCAACAATTTCCGCATGCCGAAAGAGAGCTATGGTTCGCCAGGCTGTCCACCCGGTTTTGGGTTCCGCACTTGAATGCGTGGGCCCATGCGTTCAGCCTTCCACGGGTTTAATGACAAAAAAGAAGAAGGTCGAATTTTCCAGCCACACCGGGAACCTGGCTCCGATGCGCAGGTTCGTGCGGAGTTTTCTGGACGCATACCCGTTCAGCGAGCGCGAACGCCTTCTCATGGTGCTGGGAGTAGACGAAGCCTGCACCAACATTATTCGGCACGCCTACCACCTGCGGGACGATCAACTCATCTGCTTGTCGCTCGAAGAACTGCCCACCTGCGTCCGGCTTCGGCTCCGCGATTACGGGAAACAAACCGAGGCCCACGCCATGAAGGGGCGCGCCCATGATCTGATCCGGCCCGGCGGTCTCGGGCTCCACTTGATCCGGACCGCGTTCGACAAGGTCGATTACATTTTGAAATCGCGCGGGACCGAGCTGGTCATGACGAAGAATTTGGAGAAGGCGGCGTGAACGCTTTCTGTGTCCGCTTCGCTGTGCGAAGCGTGAGAGAGGACGGCGCGATACAAAACGTCGCCCACAGGGCGACGGCTACAATTCAATAATGAAACCGCCCGAGACCGATCCGGCCTTCGAAGTGTCGCTGCGGCCGCCGATGTTCAGCGAATTCACCGGACAGGTGAAGGTCTGCGAGCGCTTGGAGCTCCTGGTCGAGGCGGCAAAAAAAAGGGGCGACGTTCTCGAGCACATTCTCCTGAGCGGGCCACCGGGCCTGGGTAAGACGACCCTGGCAAACATCATCGCTAACGCGATGGGGGTGAACGTGAAGAACACGAGCGGACCGGTCATCGAAAAAGCCGGGGAGCTGGCCGGGTTGCTCACCAGTCTCGAGAAGGGCGACGTGCTGTTCATCGACGAGATCCATCGGCTCCAGCCGACAATCGAAGAATATCTCTACCCGGCGATGGAGGATTACCGGCTCGACATCATCATCGACCAGGGTCCGCAGGCACGGAGTCTCCGCCTCCAATTACCGAAGTTTACCCTGATCGGCGCGACGACGCGGGCCGGAATGGTGAGCGCGCCGTTGCGCTCGCGCTTCGGGATGAGCGCGCGGCTCGATTATTACAGCGCAGAGGAAATGCGAAAGATCATCACCCGGAGCGCCGGTCTGCTCGGGGTGGAGATCGACGAGACCGGCGCGGTCGAGATCGCCGCACGGACCCGCGGGACGCCGCGAACCGCAAATAATCTTCTCCGCTGGGTGCGCGATTACGTCCAGGTGAAAGCGGACGGCAAAATCACGGCTGACCTCGCGGATCGCGCCCTGACTATGCTCGAGATCGATCGCGATGGGTTCGATCAATGGGACAAGCGCATCATTGAAGCGTTGATCCACAAGTTCAATGGCGGGCCGGTCGGATTGAACTCGCTCGCTGTCGCCATCGGCGAAGAAGCCGGCACGCTCGAGGAAGTGAACGAGCCGTATTTGATCATGGAAGGTTACATCAAGCGAACGCCGCAAGGGCGGGTGGCGATGCCGAATGCGTATCGGAAGCTCGGAATGAAGCCGCCGGCGGGGGCGCAGAGCGAGCTGTTCGGGTAGTGTAGAGGCGCTTGTGCCAAGCGCCTGATA
>DATLNB010000053.1:0-21837 GCA_035536995.1 Chthoniobacterales bacterium
TTATCGCCGCCATATTTATGCAAAGGCGGAGCCGCTGGCGATCATTTCACACCAGATAGCCTGGCAATCCGTCCTGGCCATGGCCCGGCAATGCCGCGATGCTGGATTACCGATTCCCGACGTTCCACTGGACATGCTGACCCAGGATTTCCCGGGGTGGGACCTGAAATTATTCGAGCCTCTTTTGCGAGCCGAATTAGGTATGCCGAACGGCCCGGCGCTGCAATTCGCGGATTGGAAAGATTTCGCAGGACAAGCGCCCGAAGAATACAGTCGCCAGGTCTCCGCGCTCCAGGATGTCAGGCGCAATCTGAGGTTGCCCGCGCCCGCCCATTAGCGCGAGCGCCTTGATTTTTTCGGACGGCACGGCAGGAACTCGGGCGGATGCAATACATAAACGAGGCAAAGGTTCGCTCTCTTCTCGACCTGGACGCTCTGCTCGGCGGGATGCGCCGGGTGCTCGGCGAATTTTCGGCGGGCAAGTGGCAACAGCCGGTCCGGGGCGTTCTGGCGCAGCACGGCGGCTTCTTCGGCGTCATGCCCGCGTCGGGCGAGGCCATGGGAATCAAGATGGTGACGTTTTATCCGGGCAACGCCGGCTCGGCGTTGCCGACGCACATGGCAGTGATCGCGTTATTCGATGCAAAGACGGGCGAGCCACTCGCGCTGATGGATGGGCGTTATATCACGGAAATGCGGACGGCCGCGGTTTCGGCCGTCGCTACGGACGCGCTGTCATCGCCCGGCGCGAGAGTGCTGACGCTACTCGGCGCGGGCGTGCAGGCGCACGCGCATCTCGAAATGCTCCGGCGAGTCCGGGGCTTCGACGAAGTCCGGGTTTGGAATCATCACCCAGAGAAAGCTGTGCTCTTCGCGGAGACACACGGCTGCAAGGCGATGACGATCGAAAAAGCGGTGCGCGATGCTGACGTCGTAGTCACGGTGACAAGCGCGCGGAAACCGTTTTTGCAAGGGAGGTGGCTGAAGCCGGGTGCCCACGTGAACGCGGTCGGGGCCTCACGCCCGGATTGGCGCGAGCTCGATGATGAAGCGATGCGCAATGTTGTGATTGTCGATTCGTATGAGGGTGCCCGAAAAGAAGCAGGCGACGTGATTCTTTCCGGGGCGCAGCCTTTTGCGGAGCTGGGCGAGATCCTGAATGGGACCAGGCGGGTCGCGCCGGGCGTGACCACAATCTTCAAGTCGTTAGGCATGGCGGTGGAAGATGTCGCCGCGGCGAAGCTGGTTTATGAAGCCTCAAGGAGCGGCGGTTTCCAAACCGCCGACCCAGAAAACGGCGATTTGGAAATCGCCGCTCCTTGAAGCCGCTCGACGTTCGCGAGCCTTTACAGCTACCGTTGCCTTGTGGAAACCGTTCGTCGAATAGAACTCTCTGAAATCCAGGAGGCTCGCAAACGGATCGCGGGAACGATCGTTCGAACGCCGCTCTTGCGCCTCGAGCTGGGACCGGGATTTCCCGACATCCGGCTGAAGCTCGAGAACCTGCAGCCGATCAACGCCTACAAGCTGCGGGGCGCAGCGAACGCCGTCGCAATGCTGTCGGATTCGGAGCGGAAACGTGGGGTCTGGACGATCAGCGCGGGCAATGCCGGCCAGGGGGTCGCCTATGCTGCGCGAAAAGCAGGAGTGCCGAGCACCGTTGTGGCGATCGAGACGGCGCCGACAGCGAAGCTGGAACGGATGCGCGCGCTGGGCGCGAAACTGGTCACCGTGCCGTACGAGGTAGCGTGGCGAGCCTTGGACGAACGGGCGTATCCGGGAGTTGAGGGAACTTTCATTCATCCCTTCGACGACGACAATTTCATTGCCGGTCACGCGACCATGGGATTGGAGATTCTCGAGGACGCGCCGGACACGGCGGCGGTCATCGCCGGGATTGGCGGGGGCGGATTGATCACAGGGGTTGGAAGCGCGATTAAGGCGCTCAAACCGGCGATCAAGGTCTGGGGCGCGGAACCCGAGACAGCCGCGCCGGCCGCGCTTTCCTTCGAGAAAGGCTCGCCTCAAGCCTTCCCAAATTGGGAAGCGTCGTTTGTCGATGGCGCCGGCGGGCAGAGCATGTTCCCGCGGATGTGGGAACGCATGAAGCCGCTTGTGGACGGTTATATCGTGGTGAGCCTCGAAGAAACCAAGGCGGCGATGCGAATGATGGCCGAAAAAGCCCGGGTCATCGCGGAAGGCGCGGGAGCTTTGCCGCTCGCGGCCGCTCTTACCGGCAAAGCGGGAAACGGCCCGATCGTTGCGATCGTGTCCGGCGGGAATATCGACCTGGCAAAGTTCAGCGAGTTGATCCAGACGACTCGATAAACGGAATCGTTTTAGCCAGAAGGCGAGCGCAGCCATGAGCGGGATGAAAGACATGACGCAGGGTTCGGTGACCAGACATCTGCTGCACATGGCGTCGTTCATGGCGGTCAGCATGGTCGTGCAAACGCTTTACCTGTTAGCCGATCTTTATTGGGTGGGGACGCTCGGGAAGGAAGCGATCGCCGCCGTAGGTCTCGCCGGCAACCTGATGATGGTGGTGCTCGCCCTTACTCAAATGCTCGGCGTTGGAACAACCACGATTATTTCGCAGGCGGCGGGGCGCAAAGACCAGGCCCACGCCGAGCTCGGGTTGAATCAATCCGCGGTCCTGTCCGTGGCCGTCGCCATTCTCTTTGCGGTTTGTTCGTTTCCATTCCGCCGCCAATACAGCGAGACCTTGAGCGCCGACGCGCCGACCGCCGCGCTGGCTGCAAGTTACCTGGTTTGGTTCATCCCATCACTCATGCTCCAGTTCCCGCTCGTCTCGTTAGGCTCTGCCTTGCGAGCGACCGGCATTATCAAGCCCGCAGTGGGTATTCAGGTCCTAACCGTGATCCTGAACATGGGCCTTGCGCCGCTCTTCATCTTCGGCCTCGGCCCGTTCCCGCGGATGGGCGTATCGGGCGCTGCTTTCGCGACGTTTCTTTCCGTTCTGATCGGCAACGTTTTCATGATCCTCTATTTCCAGAAGAGCTACCGGTATGTGCGGTTCCGGGTTTCGCTCTGGCGGCCGCAACTCAAAACCTGGTGGTCGATGCTCCGCATCGGTATTCCGGCGGGAGCTGAGTTTGCCCTGATGGCTGTGTATATCGCGGTCGTCTATGTGATCATCCGGCACTTTGGAGCGGCGGCGCAGGCCGGGTTTGGGATCGGTGCGCGAGTAATGCAGGCGATGTTTCTGCCGATCATCGCGGTCGCATTCTCGCTCGCGCCAATTGTCGGCCAAAACTTTGGCGGACGCCGCGCCGACCGGGTGCGGCAATCATTTTATTCGGCGCTCGCGATCACGACCGGGATCATGCTTCTGCTGACACTCCTGTCGCAATTCAGCGCGAGCACATTCATTCGCGGCTTTACGAGCGATCCCGGAGTGATCGTCTTCGGGAGCGAATATCTTCAGATCATCTCGCTGAATTTCGTAGCGATGGGCATCATCTTCACGTCCTCGAGCGTTTTTCAGGGGATCGGCAACACCTGGCCGCCCCTGATCAGCTCGGCGACACGGCTGGTTTTGTTCGCCCTGCCCGCGGTGGTCCTCTCGCGCATGCCGGGATTCCAGATCAAGCACCTCTGGTATCTCTCGGTCGTGTCGATCCTGTTTCAGGCCGGCGCAAATCTCCTCCTTCTCCGGCGCGAATTTCAGAGAAAGCTCGTCTTTCCCGGGGCCGATGGTCTCATGGCTGTGACTGGTTCCGCGCCGGCCTAACGACATGAGCTTTCAAAGCCGGCTCGGCTGCTGGTGGATCCGGCTGACCATGAAAAACAAACCGCCGGGCGAAGCGGCCCTGGTGGATTTCACCCGCCGACGTTTCTGCGCGCCCGGATGGATGGTTGCGATGCACTCGTTAGGCATGAAGATCGCGCAAGTCGACGGACCGGTGAAAGGTGAATGGGTGATGCCCGACGCCTCTTCTCCAACCGGCCGGGCAATCTATTACTTTCATGGCGGCGGATACATTTCGGGAACGGCAAAGTCGGGCCGGCCGATCACAGCGACTCTGGCGCGGCTTACCGGGACGCGTGTCTTCGCGCTCGATTATCGGTTGGCGCCCGAGCATCGGTTCCCTGCTGGATTGGACGATGCGGTGGCCGGTTATCGATGGTTGCTTTCGCAGGGAATCGATGCGCAGTCGATCGCGGTGGGCGGCGATTCGGCGGGCGGTGGAATGACCCTGGCACTCGCCCTGCGGCTCCGCGACGCGGCCGAACCCTTGCCAGGCTGCCTCTTTTGCCTATCGCCTTGGACCGACATGACTGGGACCGCGCCGTCGGTCAAAGCGAACGCGGAGCGCGACCCGATGTTCGTCGCGGAAGACATCGATCGTTATGCCGCCGTCTATCTCGGGGACCAGTCTCGAACCGATCCCCTCGCCTCCCCGCTCCTGGGCGATCTGTCCGGATTGCCGCCGATGCTCATCCAGGTGGGACGGAACGAAGTTCTCCTCGATGACGCGCGCGGGCTTGATGGAAAAGTCCGGGCGGCTGGCGGATCGAGTGTGCTCCACATTTATGACGCTGTGCCACATGGATGGCATTATGGCGCGCCTTTCGTTCCTGAGACGCGCGAAGCGCTGAAGGAAGTCACGGAGTTTATTGAACAACACTGCAGGCTCTACAAACCATGAAGCCCCGCTATCCGAACACGATGACGCTCGCTCAAGCGCGCTCAATCTTCTTCGCGTCCTCCCGACTCGGGGACGACGGCGGATACAACGCCCGGTGGGTGCGGGTCGAAACGAGGCCCTGGCCGGTTTATTTCCCAAACACAGCCTGCCGGGTGGAAGCCGCGAAACTGCACGATCTGCATCACATCGCGATGGAATACGAGACCGATTGGGCCGGCGAAGCGGAGATCGCGGGATGGGAAATTGCGAGCGGCTGCGGGCGACATGGCTGGGCTTGGTTGCTAAACCTTGGGGCATTCACCATTGGCCTGGCGCTATTCCCGAAGCGGCTTTATCGCGCGTTCCTTCGGGGACGGCACGCGGCCAATCTCTATCACGGCGGTTTTGCGGAATCGAATCTCGCCAATCATACCGTGGGATGGCTGCGGGAGCGCCTTCAGATGGCCGGGCCCGACCCTGAGGCCCGTCCGGGCGACAAGCTCTCGTTCGCGTTTTGGTCCGTGGTCGGTGTTGCCTACCACGGCGCATGGGTTATCGGCGGACTGGGCTGTGTCTTCGGGCTTGTCGCGCTAGCGCGCAAAACGCTGCTGTAGACGCCGCGCTGTAGGCGCCGCTGCTTCAGCCCTGGAACTTTGGAGCTCGGTTGTTCTGACTGACTACTTCGGCGCAGCGGCCTCACCCGGCGCGGTCTTGGTCAGACCACGGCGCTTCAACAGGGGAGCGACGTCAGGATCCGCGCCGGTGAAGTCCCGGAACAGCTTCATCGCGTCGTTGCTCCCTCCGCGGGAAAGCAGCGTCTTCCGAAAATGATCGCCGTTTTCGCGCTTCAATCCGCCGTGCGCTTTCATCCAGTCGACGCTCTGAGCATCGAGGACTTCGCTCCAAAGATACGAGTAATAACCCGCCGAATAACCTCCGGCGAAAGCGTGGGAGAAATAAGTCGAACGATACCGGGGCGGAACCAGTGGATAATCGACTCCGGCCTTTTTCAACGCTTCGGCCTCAAAAGCCAGCGCATCGGCCGGGACCTGTTCGGAGGTCAACTGATGCCAGGTCTGGTCTAGAATCGAGGACGCGAGGTATTCCGTTGTTTTGAATCCCTGGTTGAACTGTTCCGCGGCCAGGACTTTATCGAGCAACTCCTGCGGCATCGGCTCGCCGGTCTTATAATGTTTCGCGTAATTCTTGAAGATCTCCGGCCAGGTCGCCCACATCTCGTTGACCTGTGACGGATACTCGACGAAATCCCGCGGCACACTGGTTCCGCCAAAGCGCGGATATTTCACGTCGGAAAACATGCCGTGGAGGGCGTGCCCGAATTCATGAAACGCTGTTCGCACTTCGTCGAAGGTCAGCAGAGTCGGCTCGCCCTCGGGCGGTTTGGGGATGTTGAGGTGATTAGCGACGACGGGTTTGGTGCCGAGGAGCGCGCTCTGACCGACGTACTGGTTCATCCATGCACCGCCCCGTTTCGAAGGCCGGGCATACCAATCCACGATGAATAGCGCGAGCGGTTTGCCGTCGTGATCGGTGACTTCGAAGATGCGGATTTCCGGCAAATAAACCGGGAGATCTTTGCGTTCCTTGAAGGTGATCCCGTAGAGCTTCGTGGCGGCGAAGAAAACACCGTCGATCAGGACGTGATCGAATTCGTAGTAAGGCTTGAGCTCCGACTCATCGAAGGCATAGCGCGCCTTCCGCACTTTCTCCGAATAGAAATCCCAATCGCAGGCGGCCACATCGAAGCCGCCGTTTTCCTGATTGACGATCTGCTGCATGTCGGCCGCTTCTTTCTTCGCGTTCGCGACCGCCGCCGGCGCAAGATCAGCGAGAAGCTTGTTCACCGTAGGCACGTCCTTCGCGGTCTGGTCTTCGAGCTGATAAGCGGCGTGGTTCGGGTAGCCGAGAAGTTTCGCGCGCTCGGCCCGGAGCTTCGCGGTCCGGGTCACGACGGCGCGATTATCGAATTCGCCTCCGTGGCTATTTCGGGCGAGCGAGACCTGCATGATTTTTTCGCGCAGGGCGCGGTTCTGGAGCGTACCGAGCGAGGGCTGGCCGGTTGTATTGAGGAGGCGGATGGCGAACTTGCCCTCTTTGCCTTCCGCTTTTGCGGCGGCGGCTGCCGCTGCGATCTCGTTGTCGGACAAGCCGGCAAGATCCTCACGCTTATCGACTACGATGGAGGACGCGTTTTTCTCCTTCAGCACGTTTTGCTCGAAATCGGTCTGGAGCTTGGCCAACTCGGCGTTAAGCGCTTTCAGCTTCGTTTTGTCGGCCTCAGAGAGCTTCGCGCCGGCCCGGACAAAATCCTTGTAGTAACGCTCGAGAAGCCACTTGGATTCGGGATCGAGGTTGCTCGATTCGCGGGCATTATAGAGCTTTTCGATTCGCGCGAAGAGCGGTCCGTTAAGCCGGATGGTGTCGTTGTGGGCGGCGAATTTCGGCGCCATCTCTTTCTCGAGTTTTTGGATTTCCGGATTGGTGTTGCACGCGCCGAAATTGGAGAAAACCCGTCGCGCTCGAGCGAGCAGCTGGCCTGCTTTTTCCATGGCTACAATTGTGTTCTCGAAGGTCGCCGGCTCGGTCTGGTTCGCGATGGCTTCAGCTTCCTTTTTCTCCTCCGTCATCCCCTGTTCCAAGGCCGGCTGGAAATGCTCGTTCTTGATTTTATCGAACGGCGGCAGTTGGAAAGGCAGGGTGCTTTCGGTGACGAGAGGATTAGCGGTCATGTCGGTTTTCTTTGTGCTCGATGAGGTGGCCGGGGACGAAGCGGCGGGTGACGGTGATGGGGACGGCTTTGGCTTTGCCGCGTTCGCCAAGGGCGCGACCAGGCCGGCGAGCATGATTGCAGAGAGGGATGTTATGAGGATACGTCGGGGGCCGAAGGCGAATGGTTCGAGATGATGATGGTGCATAAGAATGAATGACGGCCGATCCGCTTCGGGGCCGTGAAGCGAAGGGTTCACTAAAGCAATCGCAACACAGCGCGCAAGCGGCGGTGGGGGAGATCGGAGGTCGGAGACTGGAGTCGGCGCCGAACCATGGAACGCGCCCTGCTAAGCAACACGCGGGTAAATCCGTTTGCCCGTTTCCACACGTGAACAGTCTCTCCTCGATAGCTTTGCATGAACCAACCGCTCCCGTCGGCCGCACACGAACAGCCCGAACTTAGGGAGAGCGTACCCTTCACTCCGGGCGACGCGGTCTTTCGCGAGCTGTTTGAAGCGGCTCCGATCGGGATGGCGATCGTAGCCCTGGACGAACGCTTCCTCCAGGTGAACACGGCGTTCTGCAAAATGGTGGGCTATTCCAATGCGGAACTCCGCCAGCGCACGGCCGAAGACATTACTTTCACCGATGACATCCAGCCGGGCCGCCGGCTCGCCAGGAGCCTGCTCGACGGCACGGTCCGTTTCACCGGCGACAAACGTTACATCCACAAGAACGGAAACGTGCTCTGGGTGAGCCGCACCGCCAGCATCATTCGGAACGAGGCGGGCGAGCCTCAGCATTTCCTGCTGATGGTCGAGGACATCTCAGAGCGGAAGGCGAGTGAAACGGCTTTGCAGCAAAGCCGCCGCGCCCTGGAAGCGGCGCACACTGAGAACCAGCTGATCATGGATAACTCCCAGGACGTCATCTGCACGATCAGCGAACAGGGCCGCTTCATCCGGATCAGCGCAGCCTGTGAAGAGTTGTGGGGCTACACCCCGGCGGAACTGACCGGCAAACCGTATATCGACCTCGTCCTGCCGGAAGATCGCGCGCAAACAGAGGCGGCCGCGAAGGGCCTGCTGGTGACAGGAAAAATCACCGATTTCGTCAACCGCTACGTTCGCAAGGACGGGACGATTGTTGACGTGCTCTGGTCGGCGACGTGGTCACCGACCGAGCGGATCATGTTTTGCGTCGCCCACGACGTGACGGACCGGGCGCGGATTGAGAAAGCGCTTCGCGAGGCCAAGGAGGAAGCGGACCGCGCCAACCACGCCAAGAGCGATTTTCTATCCCGGATGAGCCACGAGCTGCGGACCCCGTTGAATTCCATTCTCGGGTTCGGGCAGCTGCTCGATCGCCAATCCCCAACCGAAACGCAGCGGCCCCGAATTCGTTACATCCTGAGCGCCGGCCGCCATCTCCTGAACCTGATCAACGAAGTGCTCGACATCAGCCGGATCGAGGCGGGCAACCTGCAATTGTCGGTCGAACCGGTCTGCGTCGAGGAGGCAGTCAACGAAGCGATAGACCTGATGCGCCCGATGGCCGCTGAGCGCACGATCCAGCTGGCGGCGACGGCAGCCCTGGAGAACACGACTTATGTCCTGGCCGATCGCCAGCGGCTCAAGCAAGTCCTGCTGAATCTCCTTTCGAATGCGGTGAAATACACCGCCGTTCGCGGGAGCGTTACCGTGAATTTCGGCGGCTCCGGCGAAGGCGTCACCCGCATCTCCGTCCGGGACAACGGCGCCGGGATCGCAGTAGAAAAGCTGGCGCGTCTTTTCACGCCGTTCGACCGGCTGGGCGCGGAACAATCGTCCGTTGAAGGGACTGGGCTGGGGTTGGCCTTGTGCCAGCGGCTGGTCCAGGCAATGCAGGGGTCGATCGGGGTCAACAGCACTCTTGGCAACGGCAGCACATTCTGGCTTGAGCTTCCTGAAGCCAAGTCCCCCTTGCTGGCCGCCACAACTCTCAAGGGTGCCGTCACGACCGGAGAGCCGACCGAGGAGGAAGCCCGGCGCCTTCTCTATATAGAAGACAATTTCTCGAACGTGACGCTGGTCGAGCAAATGCTCGCGGAACGTCCTGCCCTCGAATTGATGACCGCCGTGCAAGGGCGGGTCGGCCTCGAGCTGGCCCGGCAACATGCACCGGACGTGATCCTGCTCGATCTCCACCTGCCGGACATGCCGGGCTGGCAAGTCCTTGCCCAATTGAAAGCGGACCATCTCACCCGCCACATCCCCGTGGTTGTCATCAGCGCCGACGCAACGGCGCCGCAAACGAAGAGGCTGCTTTCGGCAGGCGCACGCGCCTACCTGACCAAGCCGCTGGATATCGGCGAGTTTTTCCGGGTGGTTGACGAGGCGCTCGCCCTCGGCGCGGTCGCAGTCGGCTGACCGGCGCCTGTAACCTAAAAAATCTCGACAGCCACGCACGTAGGGCGTTAGGTCGAGTAACGTTTACGCGAATTACGTGCGTAAGCAGAAAGAGGGGTCCCCACGAAGAACCGTTTGTTAGCGTTAGCCGGGTCGCTGCTTTTGTTCACCGTCGCCGCGCAAGCCCAGACCGTCGAGTTCAGCTCGGAAGTTTACAGCGTCGGTGAAGGTGGCGGAACGGTTACGCTGACGGTGGTAAAATCGGGGACTGCGCCGGGGCCGGTCACCGTCCACTACGCAACGACCGACGTGGATACCGGATACAACTTCGCCATAGAAGGGAAAGATTATGTCGCGCGCCAGGGCGAGGTCACCTTCGCGCCGAACGAAACGACCAAGACGATCGAAATCGCGATCAAGGAAGATGCCGTCTACGAAAAGAGCGAAATGCTTATCGTGTTCCTGAGTAATCCGACCGGCGGCGCGGCCCTGCGCCACCCGTATGCCGCTCAGGTCACCATCACGAACAATGATCCCGCGCCGACGGTGCAATTCGGCCCGGCCAACTACACCGCGAACGAAAGCGGAAATTCCGTCACACTTACGATCACGAAAAGCGGGGCGACCGAGACTTACTCCACCATTTTTTACAAAACACGCGACGGAACAGCGGTCTCGCCTTCCGATTACACAGCCAGAGGCGACGATTTAAGCGCCCTTGTTTTGATGGGGGCGGAGGAGACCACCAAGGAAATTCAGATTGGGATTAAGAACGACCCCTATCGAGAAAGTGACGAGACGTTCGAGGTTTTTTTCAGCGTGATGCTTGATGCCACTCCGGGCATACCGGCCAGCGCCACGGTGACAATCCTGGACGACGATCCGCTAGCTGAGCAGGCACCGGCGAAAGCGCTTAACATTTCGACTCGGGCCCGGGTTCAGACCGGCAACGGAATTGTTATCGGCGGCTTCATTGTTAAGGGGAATCAAACGAAGTATGTCGTCATCCGCGGGCGCGGGCCGTCGCTTGCGCAAAACGGCGTGCCGGCTAACGCAGCTCTGCAGGATCCGGTTATCCAGCTCCATCGCGCGGACGGCAGCGTGGTCGCGATGAACGACAATTGGAAAGAGGATCCCGTGAATCAGTCTCAGTTCGGCGGGACTATTTACGAACCGAAGGACGACCGCGAATCGCTCTTCCTGGCCACGCTTCAAGGCGGGGCCTACACGGTGTTTCTGAGCGGAAGAAACCAGACTCAGGGCATCGGGCTCGTGGAGATTTACGACATGAACGGGAAGAGCGAACCGGAGCTGGCTAACCTGAGCACGCGCGGCTACGTCGGGCAGGAGAACGACGTCATGATTGGCGGCTTCATCCTTGGAAACGAAGCGGGAAGCGTTGATATCGCGATCCGCGGACTCGGGCCGTCGCTGGCGAATTCCGGGCTCAGTGAGGTGCTGCCGGATCCTGCGCTGGAGCTGCACAATGGCAACGGCACCGGCATTGCCTCGAATGACGATTGGCAAAGCGACACGGTCTCCGCCGCCCAGCTCTCGGCGCATGGCCTGGCGCTGCCGCATCCGAAGGAAGCCGGCCTTTTCGTCACGCTGGCGCCGGGGAATTACACCGCGATCCTGAACGGAAAATTCGTCGGCACCGGAATCGGTTTAGTCGAGATCTACAATCTCAAATAGCCGGGCGCGTTTTGGTAACGCCGCCCGGATAAATCTTGACGCGATTCAGGTCGCCCGCGTAAAAACGGTTCGATCTCGTCAGCGGACGTTTCAGCGCATCTCGGCACGGCAACTGACGCGATCCAGATTGCCAAACCAGGTCCCCAGTTTGACCACGAAACACTTTCTCGCGGCCGTTCTCCCTAAACTCGTCGTTATGGCAAGCCCCCCACATTATCTCTGCCTGATCGCCGTAACGCTTTTTGCCGCAGCGAACTTTTCCCATGCGGTGTGCACGCCGCCTGCGGCCACCGTCTATGTAGATGCCAACTGGGTTGGAACGACCCCAGGCACGGACCCGGATGGCGCCGGGCCAGCGAGCGACTTTGGCTGTGACGCGTTCGCCACGATCCAGGATGGCGTGAACGGCGTGGCCACGGACGGGAGCGTCAACGTTTATCAAGGGACCTATGACGAGGATGTGGCCTTAGATAAGGGAGGAGTCAGTTTGCTCGGCATCGACGCCGGAGATAAAACGATCCGTGGCGTGATCGGCGGAAGCGCCGCCACCCTGCAGGTCCTGGCCAGCAACGTCACCATCGCGGGTTTCACCATTACCCGGCTCGGGAACAACACGACCGACTGGAATAACCCGGGGCTGAACTCTATTGGCATCGCGGTCGAGAGCCAAGCCATCACCGGCATGCTCGTGCGTGACAACATCATCACCGGCAACCGCAATGGGGTGGACGTCAACAACAGCAACGGCCATACGATCCGCAACAACCTGATCGATTTTAACCGGGCGGGACTGGTTTTCCAGAACACCACCGACGACACGAGCGTGTTGGAGAACTATATCACCAACAACTGGACGGTGGGGGTTCTGTTCCTGGACGCGAGCGGCGGCACGAACTCTCCGCCGCAGCAGGCCTCGAACTCTCTGTTCAACAATAACAACATCAGCGCGAACTGGTATGGCCAGGTGGCCGACCGGCAGAGCGGCGGCACTATCCCGACCCCCGGCACTACCAACCTCAAGGACTTCACCGGCAACTGGTGGGGAACGACCAACCCGGTCGTGACCACGGCTAACAGTGCCGAGCCCGGATATGCCGATCAGATTCCCGTGGCCTACGGCGGCACGGCGACTCCTCCGGGAGGCGAGCCTGACATCGCCGGCTCAGCCTCCGCCAATATCGATTACCTGCCCCTGCTCTCCAGCGGGACGGACACCGATGTCGAAACAACACCGGGGCGGGGCACCTTTGGATTCCAGGGTGACACGGAGGATGATCCGGAGCCGGTACCGCCCACGTTCACGAACGGACCGCCGCCCTCGTCCGCTCAGGTCGCCACATCCTACAGTTTCAATTGCACGGCCGACGGTATCCCAGCGCCCACCTTCTCAGTCACCGCTGGCGGACTTCCAGACGGACTGTCCCTGAGCAGCGCCGGCAGCATTACCGGCACTTCTTCAGCGCGCGGAACGTTTACTGGAACCGTAACCGCGAGCAACGGCGTCCCGCCCGATGCTACCCAGGATTTTACCATCACCGTCACCGGGTATGCATCACAAACGACGGTCGGCTCAAGCAGCCCAACCCAGAGCGCGGGGCAGCCCGTCACTTTCACCGCGACGGTGTCGCCAAATCAGGCTGGTGCCCCCAGCACAGTGACCGGCTCGGTCGAGTTCTTCCATGGCACAACGCCGATCGTTTGCGACGAGGGGGGCACGAGTGTCCAAACTTTGAGTGGCGGCCAGGCCCAATGCACAACCTCCGCGATTCCGGCGAGCGCGACTTCCTACACGATCAACGCACAATACAGTGGCGACGCGAATTTCGAGCCAAGCTTCGGGGCCACTTTCCAAACCATTTGCTCGCCGAGCCCGGTGGTGACGAGCACTGCCGATAGCGGTCCTGGCAGCCTCCGCGATGCGATCGCTGCGGCGTGTGCTGGCGGCACCATCACCTTCAACATCCCCACCACGGATCCGAACTACAATTCCACGACGAACACCTTCACAATCACACTTGTGTCCGGTGAGCTCCTCGTCGAGCGAGACGTGGCCATCTCCGGACCGAGCACTACTTCGATTGTATTAAACGGAAACGGCTCCAGCCGCGTCTTCCATATGGGCAGCGGGACCACCACAAGCATTTCCCGCCTAAACATCACGAATGGCTTCGTCGTCGGTGGATGCGGCGGCGGGATCCAGAACGACCACGGAACACTCACCCTGACGGAGAGCGCAGTTTATGGGAACTCGGCGGACCAGGGCGCGGGTGTTTGCAACCTCGGCGCGTTTTCCGGCGGCGCGACGCTGACCGTCCTTAACAGCACCATCAGCAATAACACCGCGAGCGGTCAGGGCGGCGCGATTTCGAACCAGGGGCAACATGCCGGCAATGCAGTTTTAGCGGTCGTCAACTCGACCCTGTCTGGAAACTCGGCCACCGGCGGCGCGGGGGTTTACAATTACGGATTCAACCTCGGCAGCGGCGATACTTATCTCCAGAACACGATTCTCGCGAATGGCACTACCGGCGGCAATCTCGAGTCGGCGACCGGGTCGGGTGGTTCCGGGGGAATCACGACCTTTGGACACAACCTCAGTGACGACAGCGGCAATGGTTTCCTGAACGGGACGGGCGACCAGATCAACACCAACCCGTTGATTGGGGCTCTCGCAAATAACGGCGGCCCGACCCTGACCCAGGCTCCCGAGCCCGGCAGCCCCGCAGTCGACAAGGGGTGCGAAGGGCTGGACGGGAACGGCGATCCGATTACGACTGACCAGCGAGGGCAGCCACGGCCGGTCCGTTATAGCAATACAATCGGATTGGCTGACATGGGGAACGGGAGCGACATCGGCGCAGTCGAGCTAGCGGCTCCTGGACCCTGCACCCCGCCGCCGTCAGGGATGGAGGGTTGGTGGCCGGGCGATGGAAACGCGCTCGATGTGCAGGGCGGCAACAACGCGACGCTCCAAAACGGCGCTACGTTCGGCCCGGGCGAAGTGGCCCAGGCGTTCCATTTCGATGGGGTAAATGACTACGCCTCACAGACGCTGCCCGCGCCTGTTAAGACGCAAACGATCACGGTTGATGCCTGGGTAAATCTCAACACGCTCGCGGGGGACAATATTTATGGTCATACGATTGTCGCCGCCGAACCAAGCGGCACGAATACGTCTGGTCGAGGTGTCATCCTGGCGATCAACACGTCCGGTGTCGCGAGGTTTACCAAGGGAAGCGGCAGCGGGTATCAGAGTATAAGTGGCACGACCGTTCTTTCTCCGGGCGCCTGGTACCACGTTGCCGGCACCTATGACGGCGCCACGATGAAGATCTATGTCAACGGGGTCGAAGAAGGATCGTTGGCCAATGCCAGCGGTATCGCGTGGACCGACGCCGGCCAGTTCCCGAGCCCGGCGCAACTCTACTTTGGAGCATTCAAGGACAGCGTCGGCGGGTCACCCACAGTTCCACAACATGGCTTCCTGAACGGTCGTGTTGACGAGATCGAGATCTTCAATCGCGCGCTCGCGCAGTCAGAAATCCAAGCCATCCACAACGCCGGCGCCGCCGGAAAATGCAAGCCGTGCACGCCGCCTCCAGCCAACATGATCAGCTGGTGGCCGGGTGACGCGCATCCGAATGACATCCAGGACGGAAATCACGGCACGTTGGTAGGGGGCGCCACTTACGGAACCGGCATGGTTGGCCAGGCTTTTGAGTTCGATGGAATCAACGCTGTGGTCGAAGTTCCGAACGATCCCGCCTGGAACTTTGGGGCGGCGGACTTCACCATCGATACGTGGGTCCAATTCAATTCGCTCTCGGGCACCGATGCCTTCGTCGCCCATGACGAAGGCGGGGGAGCTACGAACAAATGGATTTTCTGGCACCGAGCTTCGACCCTCGGGTTTCATATCAACACGCCTTCCGGCGGCGGCCCGGACATCGGGGTGCCGTTTACTCCGGCGCTTGGCACCTGGTACCACGTCGCGGTGACGCGAACCGGCGGTAACACCTACCGGTTCTACGTCAATGGGGCCCAGGTTGGGTCCGACCAGACAGACGCTACCGTTATTCCGGATGCTGTTGCACCTCTCACCCTGGGCAAAGCGGAAGCGCTTCCCTCGCTGGACGGCCTTCTCGACGAAGTGGAAATCTTTAATCGGTCGCTTAGCGCTGATGAGCTCCAGGCGATTTTCGCGGCGAACAGCTCAGGCAAGTGCAAGCCGGCTCCGAAAGTTCAATTCAGCTCCGCTACCTACAGCGCTGGGGAGGCCAGCGGCTCCGCCGCTCTCACGGTAACCCGCACCGGCGATTCGTCCGGAACCTCAACCGTCGAATACGTCACCATGGGCGGGACGGCCACAGAAAATACCGACTACGACGGGACGACGGGCACCGTTACCTTCAATCCCGGCGAGGTCAGCCAGCAGATCTTCGTCACGATTAACGACGATTCGATTTATGAAGGCGACGAGACCTTTACGGTGGAACTAAACACGCCTTCCAACGGCACGACGATTGGGACGCCTGCGACTGCCACGGTCACGATCAACGACGACGAGAGCGTTCCGACCCTCTCGATCGACAGCGTGACGGTAAGTGAAGGCAACGGGAATGCGGTCTTGACCGTCACGCAATCGGGACAGAGCGCTTTTGAGACGACCTTCGACTACGCGACAGCCGACGGGACCGCCGTAGCGCCCGGCGATTATGTGACCACCAGCGGCGCGGGCTCGATCCCTGCCGGTAGCACCACGACCACAATCTCGGTTCCGATCATCGACGATAACATCTTCGAGAACGACGAAACCTTTACGGTTGAGCTCAGCAATCCTGCGAACGCGACCATCAACAACGGCACTGGTACCGGAACCATCCAGAACAACGACGCGGCTCCGACCTTTTCGATCGACGACGTGACGCTCAGCGAAAGCAACGGCGGCACAACTTCGTTCACCTTCACCCTAACCAAGACGGGCGCGACCGAAGTGGCGGCCGCCGTCAATTTCCACACCGTGGATGGTACCGCGACGATCGCGGACAATGATTACCAGAGCGCGACGGGTACGCTGAATTTCCTGGCATCGGATACGAGCAAGCAGATCACGGTGCTCGTTAACGGCGATACCGTCATCGAGCCGAATGAAACGTTTACGGTCAAACTGGATGGCGCCACGGGCGCAACGATCACCGATGACGAGGGACTGGGAACGATCGTTAACGACGATACCGCAGTCTCCGTCACGATAGCGTCGCCGACTTCAGTTGCCGAGGATGGCGCGCAGAACCTGACCTACACCTTTACCCGCAACCCGGAGACCAGCGGACCACTGACCGTCAATTTCTCAGTTGGGGGTTCGGCGATGTTCGGGAGCGATTACAGCCAGAGCGGCGCGGCGAGCTTTGGAGTAAGCAGTGGAACCGTTGTCATCCCGGATGGAAAAACCAGCGCCGAGGTCACGATTGATCCGACCGTCGATAACGTAGCGGAACCGGATGAGACGGTAGTCCTGGAAGTTGCGTCAGGTAGTTACAACGTCGGCACCCCAGACGAAGCTACCGGCACCATTGTCAACGACGACGCCGCGATCACGGTCACCGTCTCGCCCGCATCGGTGGATGAGGACGGGGCTGGGACAATGATTTACACTTTCAAACGCGATCCGCTCCTGACCGGACCTCTTACCGTCGGATTTACGGTCAGTGGCGACGCGACCTATCCCACTGACTATAGTGTGACCGGGGCGGATTCGTTCAGCTCCAGCAGCGGGACGGTGACCTTCGCGAACGGCAGCGACACAGCAACGATAACAGTCGATCCCGTCGTCGACACACCTTACGAGCTAAACGAGACCGTTATCCTGACCGTCGCCAGCGGTAGCGGCTATAGCCCGGGCAGCCCTGCCTCGGCTACCGGAACAATCAATAACGACGATGCCGCCCCAAGTCTCATCATCGGCGACAGGATCGCGTTCGAAGGCAACACTGGCGGACCGACCTCCTTTGTCTTTACCGTCACCAAGACCGGCGACACGGCAGTAGCGGCCACGGTCAACTACGCCACCTCAAACGGCGCGCCGAATCCCGCGACTGGCGGCGCCACCTGTGGCTCGGGCGTGGACTACATTACTAAGAGCGGCACCGTCACCTTCCCGGCCAGCGGTCCCGGATCGACCAGCCAGACCATTACCATCCAGGTCTGCCGCGATCTTGCTGCGGAACCTAACGAAATATTCTTCGTCGATCTTTCGGGTGAAGCTCACGCTACGATCACGGACGGCCAGGGCCGCGGCACGATCCAAAACGACGATGTTCCGCCGGCACTTTCGCCAGTGAATACCACGAACGACGTTGATGACGGTACCTGCGACGCCACGCATTGCAGCCTGCGTGAGGCGATCAATACGGCGAATCTCAGCCCGACTGCCGTCTCTATCGTCTTCGCCATTCCGGCGGGAGACGCGGGCCACTTCTACTACGTGGATGATGGAATCCCGAACCACGTGACGAATGACGGAACGCATGTCGTGGTGACGAACGCCGCGACGGACGCTGGGTTACCGGTCAACAAGGATCCCGACTGGCCCCATAGCTGGTACTCGATCCGCCCGGCAGCAGCCCTTCCCACCGTGACCCAGCAGGTCGTGATCAACGGCTACACGCAGCCGGAGGCGACCCCGAACTCCGTCGCGGCCATGACCACCGCGATAATCAAAATCGAGCTCGACGGTTCGACTGCGGGCGTGGGCAGCGATGGATTAGTGGTGAGCTCTTCGACTTCGGAAGTCCGCGGCCTCGTCATCAATCGCTATGACGGGAGCGGCCTCCACTCATCCGGCGGCAACTCGACCATTGCCGGCAACTTCATTGGAACCGACGTGAGCGGAACTCTCGATCTCGGCAATGCCGGACCGGGCATCTTCGCAACGGGCTTCAGTCAATCCATCGGCGGTTCGACCCCCGCGGACGCGAATCTGCTTTCAGGCAACGGCGGCGACGGGCTGCTCGTTTCGAGCGGCAACAGCAACCTTATCCTGGGCAATTACATAGGGACCGCCGCCAACGGCTCCAGCAACCTGGGCAACACCATCGCCGGTGTTCGCTTTGCCAGCGGCGGCGCGGTCTTCAACACCCTGGGCGGAACGCAGAGCGCAGATCGCAACGTGATCGCGTTCAACGGCGACGACGGCGTGCGGCTGACCACAGCCGGAGCATCGAATACCATCCGTGGAAACTCGATCTTCTCCAACGGCGCCACCGCCTCGGAGCTCGGCATCGATCTCGGCACCAATGGAGTGACTGCGAACGATTCGCAAGATCCCGATACCGGTCCGAACCGGTTGCAAAATTTCCCAACCATCACCTCGGCGCTGGTGACGGGAAGCACGAGGACGATCAAGGGCACTCTGAATTCGATCCCGGGCGAGATCTACGAGATCGACTTCTACACGAACGCTTCGTGCGACGCCTCTGGGAACGGCGAAGGCCAGGCCTACCTCGGCTCCATCACGACAGCCACCACCGATGCGAGCGGCAATGTCTCCTTCACTTTCCACCCCGATGCGACCCATGCCCCCGCGATGACGGTGGGCAAGGTCATTACGGCGACAGCCACAAGCACCGGCACATTTGCGGACACCTCGGAGTTCTCGGCCTGCTTCACCGTAGCGGATGGCTCGCCCGGAGCGGGCGATATTCAGTTCACAGCCGCAGAATATATGGTCGCGGAGAATGTCGGGACAGCCGCGATCACAGTGGTTCGGACCGGCGGAACCAACGGCATCATCACCGCGAACCTTTCGACGAGCAACGGGAGCGCAACCGCTCCGGGTGATTACACGGCGCTTTCGAATGTCCCCATTACCTACGCTGATGGCGAGGTGGGCCCAAAGACAGTCAGCGTGACGATCAACAACGACGCGATCTACGAGCACAATGAGACGGTGAACCTCGCGCTCAGCGCCACCATGATCACGGGGCCCGCCAGCATCGCCAGCCCTGAGGACGCCGCGGCGGATCCGCACGCCGCCATTCTCACTATCACGGACAACGACGTAGCCCCGACCTTCTCAATCAACAACGTAACCCAGAGCGAAGGCAATTCGGGCACAACCGCGTTTACCTTCACGGTTACCAAGACGGGCGCGACCCAAAAAGACGCGAGCGTGAATTACAACACGGTCAACGGAACGGCCACGGCGCCCTCGGACTTCACTGCGATCAATTCAACCGCGGTCGTCTTCCTGCCGGCGGATAGCACGAAACAAGTCACCGTGCAGGTCAATGGCGATACCGTCGTGGAATCGAATGAAGCGTTCACGGTCCACCTGAGTGGCGCTGTCGACGCGACTATTGCCCAGGCCGACGGCACGGGGACGATCAATAACGACGACGTGACGCCGACTCCTACGCCGACGCCGACCCCCACCCCGGCGCCAACTCCTACACCTACCCCAACACCCACGCCCACTCCGCCACCGGTTTCAACTCCGACGCCGACGCCGACCCCGACACCAACTGCCACTCCTACCCCTACTCCCACTCCTACTCCTACTGTAAGTCCGACAGCTACCCCAACGCCGACACCGACACCGACACCGACACCGACACCTACTGCCAGCGCGACACCTACACCTACACCTACCCCCACTCCAACCCCTTCGCCGGCCAAGTCATTGAATATCTCGACCCGGCTGAGGGTGGATACTGGTGATAAGGCGATGATTGCCGGCTATATCATTACCGGAAACACCAATAAGGCCGTAATCCTGCGCGGCATCGGTCCGTCCCTGTCCGGGTTTGGAATCGCGAACACCCTTCAGGATCCAGTCCTCGAGCTCCGTGGACCCAATGGCGGGTTGATCCTCCGCAACGACAACTGGAAAGACGATCAACGTAGCCAGATCGAAGGCACGCCGTTCCAACCGTCGGATGATCGCGAGTCGGTGATAGTAGCTTCGCTGCCGCCCGCCGCTTACACGGCTATCCTGACCGGGAAGGACAACACGACTGGCGTGGGTCTCATCGAAGTCTACGATAACGACCAGGCAGCTGATTCCAGCCTGGCCAACATCAGCACCCGGGGGTTCGTCCAGGGCGGGAACGAAGTCATGATCGGCGGGTTCATCCTTGGCGGTAACCCGAACGATACGCGAGTGGCGTTGCGCGGGATCGGGCCGTCACTCAGCCAGTTCGGCCTGACTAACCTGCTGGCCGATCCAACCCTCGAGCTCCACGACGCAAACGGCGCCACCCTCATCGCCAACGACAACTGGACGGATGACGCCGTCTCCGCCGCTCAACTCACCGCGAACGGACTCGCGCCGAAGGACGACAAGGAATCCGGAATCTTCACCACCCTCCCGCCGGGCGCATTCACCGCCATCCTCGCTGGCAAGGACGGCGGCATCGGAACCGGGCTGGTCGAGATTTACAACCTGAAGTAAATCCTCTCGGTTTGGCTTTGACAGATCGCCCCCCGTGGGTCGAAAAGGATTCGCGCCTATGAAAACGATCTCAATTTTCGCCGCCCTGCTTATCCTGCCGTTGGTCCCGATCGCCGCAGCTGCTGAGCCCACGGAAGCGCCCTTCCCCGGAGTCGAAAAGGCCATGAGCACCGAACAGTACGAGGCTGCCGGGTTGTCGAAGCTGGATCCCGCGGAGCGAGCCAAGCTCGACGAGTTCATTCGCAAATATGTCGCGGTGAGCAACGAAAAAGTAGCCACCACGGCGGTGGACCAGGCGGTCAAGGAGAACAAGGTCAAAGCGCCCGAAGTAATCCAGAGCCGGATCGTGGGCCCCTTCACTGGTTACACGGGCACGACTGTGTTCCAGCTTGAAAACGGCCAGCGCTGGGCCCAGTCGCAAAGAGATAGCGTTTATTTTCCCAAGGTCGACTCACCGCCCGTGGTGATCGTTAAATCGGGGTTCGGTTACCGGATGTATATTGCCGGCGGCGGCGCCGTCCGGGTCACGCTCGTTCGGTAGGTATGAAGCCGCGCTCCCTTGGAGGGACGGGCGCTGTCCCGTCCTTCGAGAGGACGGCCGTAAGCCGAACGGGTTGGGACGCCACGGCGGGCGTCCCTCCACGCAGGCGTTAGTTGGGGGCCACTCTGAAAAAAGCGCTCCCTTGGAGGGACGGGCGCTGTCCGTCCTTCAATAGCGGTTCCTGCGGTTCGCCGCCGCCTGAGAAAAAACGACGCGTCGAGCGACACCTACGCCTCGGCTGGCGCGGGCGTTTTCACCGCAGCATGCGTCGGGTCCCCGTCGTGATGGGTGTGACCGCTGCGAAGGAACGGAACCCGGTCGAGCACGTTCTCCTGGAACCATTCAAGGGCGAGATAAACCACGGGGGTGATGTAAAGGGTG
>DATLNB010000054.1:0-96305 GCA_035536995.1 Chthoniobacterales bacterium
ATCATGCTCGTCAGTGTGACGGAGCGGACGCGCGAGATTGGAACGCGCATGGCGGTCGGGGCTCACGGCCGCGATATCCTGACGCAGTTCCTGATCGAAGCGATTTCACTCAGCGCCGTCGGCGGAATCATCGGGATCGTCATCGGAATAGTGGCGGCGAAAAGCATTGCAGCGATCAAAGGATGGCCTTCGCTCGTTTCACCGACCTCGATTGTCGTCGCGTTTTTCGTCAGCGCAGGAGTCGGCGTATTTTTCGGATTTTACCCGGCGAGGAAAGCGGCCCGCCTCGATCCGATCGACGCCCTGCGCTACGAGTAGGCGTCACAACTTCCGCTCGCGAATCCGGCGGGACGGGACCCATTCGTCCCATTTCGCGTCGTAGTCCCGGTAGTGAATCCGATGGGTGCCGTCCTTCGCTTCCAGGACGACCGCCGGGTACCACTGCTTTTTCCAAAGCACTTCCACCTTCGTTCCGGCCGCGAACTGGACGGGTTTGATCTCCTCGAGATCTTCGGGCGACACCCACATGTCTTCGTCGTCCTCGTACCCAATGAAGTGGATCCGCAGTTTCTCGTCGCGCGCGTCAATGATCCGGCAGGCATACCACTCGCCTTCGCTGTCGCGCGCTTTTGCCCGCTCGCCGATGCGCGGATTCGCGAGCGGTTTTGCCGGGGCCAGGACCATGGCGGCATCGAACCCCTTCGTGTGTGCGAAAGAGGAATGTTGTTCCTCGGCCGCAATCATATCGGCTTCCACGTGCGTCGCCAGCTCGACCAGGGTCACCGCGCCGTCGTGGTTCAGGTCCACATAAGAAACGCCGCGGAATGCATCGAGGACAGCTTCGGTAAACGTCCAATGCTCAGTTGACGATTCGCTGGCAGCCGATGAAGTGACACAGGCGTAGGCAGGACCCTTGGACTGTTTGGCGATCGCCAGCCCTGCCTGTCCCGAGTAGCAACAGTCAATGAGCCAAAGGGCACGGCCGCACTTGGTCGCATTGATTTTGCCCGGAACGGAATTGACCGACCAGCCTTCCACGTTGCCGTCGCCCGCGTCGTAGGAAGCGAGGAAAACATCACTGCCGTCCTCGGACCGGGTGCCATGCCCCGCGTAGTAAACGATCAAGAGGTCATCGGGCCCGACCTTCTTCAATTGCTCTGAAAATGCCCGGTCGATCCGGTCCTGCGTCGCCTCCTTATCCTGGAGGTAAACGATCTGTGGCTCCGGCACGCCCTTGTCGCGGAAGAAATCGACGAGCGCCTTGTCGCGCCGATTCGCGACGGGAAAGGAACCGAACATCTCTGAGTGTTTCCAACTGAGAACGCCGACCACGAAGAGCCAGGTCTTTTGGGGCTGCCACCCGGGCTCTTTCGCTACACCCATCCGCGCCCCGAGAAGCTGGACGCTGATGAGCCCGAACAGAATCCGCAGAACCAAAACTTTCATTGACGCGGAAATGTAGTGGTTCGACCGGCAGTCGACCAGCCTGCCTTCGCGCGCGTTTGCGGTTTTTTACTGGAGTTCGACATTGTTGAGTGAATCGGTTCCAAAAACTCGTGGCGGAAGCGAAAAAGCAGATCAGCGAAATATCGCCGGCGGAAGCACAGGCGCAGGTCGAACGAGGCGATGTGGTTTTGATCGATGTGCGGGAGGAAGAAGATTGGCGGGAAGATCACGCGAAAGGAGCGAAGCATCTCAGCCGCGGAATCATTGAGCTGGAGATCGAAGAACAGGTCCCCGACCCAAAGACGCCGATCATTTGTTATTGCGGCGGAGGCAGCCGGTCCGCGCTCGTAGTGGAAAGTCTGCAGAAGATGGGCTACGAGAATGTGCGCTCGCTGGCCGGCGGGTTCCGGTCCTGGAAGGAATCGGGTCTGCCGAGCGCCGAGGCATAGACGAGTGCCGTTATCCCCCCACTGCCTGATAATGCCCAAGCCCGCGCCGCCACATTTGATGGGCGGCCGCCCAGGTCACCAAGGCCCAGCCGGCCTGGATTATCAGAGCCTGAAACATTTCCGGTCCGCGCAGGCGTTCCATGAAAATCGCGATCGGGCAAAAGAGCTCGTAATAAAACGGGAGCCATTTCAGCGCCGCCTGGACCATGGGCGGCATCATATCGACGGGAAACATCTGGCCGCCGAGGAAGTATTCGAATGAGTAAACGATGAAGACGATCGTCGAGATCTCGAGAATCCAGAACGCGAAGAGAGCGATCGTGTAGGTGATGAAAAACTGGATCAAACCGGACATGAGGAGCGAGAGAAACGCGCATACCCAGGTGATGACGTCGGCCGGTGCCGAAAGGTATTCCCGGAAATAGAACAGGATGAGCGCGACCGGCGGGATGGTCACGGCGGTGAAGACGAGGCGGCCGCTCAGGAAAATGCTGAACCGATAAGCGAGATAGTTGAGCGGTTTGGTCAGGAAAGAATTGATCTGGCCTTCTCGAATGTCGGAAGCGATCTGCCATTCGTCTTCGGTGGGCGTCACGAGATTCGAGACGACGATCGTGAGCAGATAGTAATAGATCATCGAACCATAGGTGTAGCCGTTCATGCCTCCGCCCGGTTCATTGAACACGGCACGCCATAGGAAGACCGTCCCTGCCAGCGGGATCAGGCCGAAGATGGCGCGCAAAAAATAGTTCCACCGGTACACGAACGTGTTTTGCAGCCCGAGGTTGAAAACGGTCAGGTATTTCTTCATCAGGTCGGCTGACGTTGGCGAAGCGTCTCCAGGCTTCGATCGTGCATCCTGGAAAGGAAAAGGAGTGCGGCGCAGGCACCGGCGAGGGCAAGGCACATGTCGATTTGAGTGTCCCAGACATCGCCCTGGGTCCCCAGGAAATCGTTAGCGGCGCCTCCGCTGATCATGGCAGCCCACCATTCGATCAGTTCGTAGAAGGCGCTGATCGCGAGACAAATGGAAATCACGACGAACGCTAGCCAGCGTCTTCGCTTTAAAACATCGAGACGCAAGAGAAACTCACGGGCAATGACCGCAGGAACGAATCCCTGCATCAGGTGCCCCAGGCGATCGTAATGATTGCGTTCCCATCCGAAAACGGGCCGAAGCCAGTCGAACACGGGAACCCGCGCATAGGTGTAATGGCCGCCCACGCAAAGTACGCAGATGTGAAGTGCAATCAGGATGTAGGCGAGGTTGGTGAGCGGGAAGCGGCGATAAGTAACGCAGAGCAAGACGAGCGCTACGAGAGCCGGAGACACTTCCAGCCACCAGGTGAAATAATCGTGCGGCTGCCAGCCAGACCAGGCGATTACGGTCGCGACAATCGCGAGGAGCCCAAGGTGAAAACGACTCATTTTTTCAACGCTAGCTCCACGGCGAGATTGATCGCCGCGATCATGCTGTCTGCACGTGCGATATTTTTCCCGGCGATCTCGAATGCGGTGCCGTGGTCGGGACTGGTCCGCGGGAAGGGGAGCCCGAGCGTGACGTTCACGCCTTCGTGAAAGGCGTGAAGCTTTAGCGGAATCAAACCCTGGTCGTGGTACATGCAGAGAACGCCATCCCATTGGCCCTCAGCCGCGTGGTGAAAGATTGTGTCTGGCGAGAAAGGACCGCGGAAGATTGCAGATTTCCGATTGCCGATTTCAGATTGGAGATGTTGAACTGCGGGTTCGATGATTTCGATTTCTTCGCGGCCGAGAGCTCCGGATTCGCCGGCATGTGGATTTAGGCCGGCGACGGCGATCCGTGGAGTTGCGACGCCGCGTTGTCGGAGGAAGTCGTGGAGGAGCGAGCCCACTCGCACTATCTCCGCTGTTCGCAACGCCTGGGGGACTTCTCGGAGCGGCAGGTGGACCGTAACAAGTGCGACCGTCAAGCGACTTCCTGTCAGGAGCATGGCGAAATTGTCGACACCGCAGCGGCTGGCAAAGAATTCGGTCTGGCCCGGAAACTCAAAACCGATTCGGTACATGCGCGCCTTATTGATAGGGCCGGTCACGACGGCGTCGAGCTCGCCGTCCAAGGCCATGCGAGCCGCTTCTTCGAGCGCAGCGAAGGCTGCTCGCGCCGTGGCCTCAGTGGGCTGGCCTAACGAGCAATCGCTCTTCGGGCCGATAATCGAGTACTGAGCGTCGGTCGAAAGACGACCGGAACCGAGCGCGGCTTGAACAATCTCAGGACCAATCCCCGCCTGGTCGCCGAGGGTGATGCCGATGCGACAGCTCATCGCGCAGTGTCCCAAACGGGGACAGGAGCCGCAAGGCTTCTCGGCCGCAGCGGCGGAAGATCAGAAAGTGCGGATGTAGGCCTTTTGCCGCAGGCCCGCCAGCCAGACTTCGGCCTGACGCATCGTCTCTTCCTGCATCAGCTTCTTTTCGATTTCAGGACGGAGCTTGGCAAATGACGGAGTGTCGCCGCCACGTTTCTCTTCGACCTTCAGAATGTAATAGTTTGTGCCGAGTTCGATGACGTGGCTAACCCGTCCGGAGGGCAGGTTGAACGCCACCTTCTCCAGCGCCGGCGCGAGAGTCTTGCGCTCGATCCAGCCCCAATCGCCGCCCGAATCCCGAGTAGCGTCTTCAGAGTACATCTGGGCCATGCGATCGAACGGCGCGCCGTCGGCCAGCTTTCCGAGAATTTCCTCGGCGACCGCTTTCTGGGCGGCGGAATTACCTTCGGCGGCGCGGGTCGGGATCATGATGAGCCGTAATTTCACCTGTTCCTTGGCGGTGAATTCCGACTTATGCTTCTGGTAATACTCCATCACCTTGGTCGGTGAGACAGTCGTGACTGGCTTGACGTTTTTGCCGCGCATCGCCGCCACGATGATCTTTTCCATCTCGAGCCTCTTGAACTCGGTCAGCGAATAATTCTGCGCCTGGAGGGTTTTGATAAAGGTGGCGCGATCGCCGCCGAATTCTTCACGGATGATCTCGTTGACCCGTTCTTCCACAAAATGTCCGGGAAGCTCGAACTTCTCCTTGTGGAAAGCCTGGACGATCAGTTGGCGGTCGATGAGGTCTTTGAGCGCGGCGTCCCGCGCGGCGGTAATCTGTTTCTCTAATTCAGGACCCCGAAACTGACTGCGGAGCAGGCGCTCCCGAGGCGCGGAAAGGCCGCGGACCTGCGAATAGGTGATGATGTCGCCATTGACGATCGCAGCGATACCGTCAATCACGCGGGCTTCATCCTGGGCGAGGGCAGCGTGGCCGAGGGGGGACGCCAGCAGGACTGTGCCTGCGAGGGCGGCGGCGAAGAAGGGTCGAATCATGCGATTAAATATTCCGGATCAATTCCAAAACTTCAGTGAGTTGGCGCTCGATCCTATCGGTACTTATGCGAGGGAATTTGCCTCCGACAAGTATAAAATCCCCGCGGCGAGTGAGCATTAGCTTCCGTTCGCGCACCTCGACTCGGGCGAGGTGGGCACGGGCCGCGGCGAGCTTGATTTCGCTGAGAATGAGCAGGTTGTCAACCGCCGTTGGAAACTTGCCGAAGCGATCGCGCCACTCCTTCCGCAGCCGGTCGAGCTGCTCCCGGGTCGTAACCTCGGCCAGATAACGATACGCCTGGATGCGCAGGGTGGGATCAGTGACGTAGCTGGTTGGGATAAAGGCAGGCACCCGGTGTTCCGCGCCAAGCCTGATGAATTCGGCTTCATTTGTGGCGACGAAATCCAGCCGAACGTCCACCTCGAGGCGCGCCCGGCTCTTCTCGCCCTTGAGCTGCCCAACGGCCTGTTTCAGGAGCTGGCAGTAAAGGTCAAACCCGACCGCCATGATATGCCCGCTCTGGGCGGTGCCCAGAATGCTTCCGGCGCCGCGGATTTCCAGGTCCCGCATCGCGATCCGAAAGCCGGCGCCTAACGAGCTGTATTGCTTGATGGCGTTGATTCTCTTGCGCGCGGCGCCCACCGTCATCATCTCGCGCGGCAACATCAGGTAAGCGTAAGCCTTGTGTTCCGCGCGGCCGACGCGGCCCCGCAGCTGGTAGAGATCGGCCAGACCGAAGCGGTCAGCCCGGTCGATGATGATCGTATTCGCATTCGGGATATCGAGACCGCTCTCGATGATCGTTGTGCAAACGAGGACGTCGATTTTACCGGAAACGAAGCGGTCCATGACCGACTCCAACTCGTCGGCGTCCATCTGGCCGTGACCGAATTCCACCCGGGCCCGGGGACAAAGCTCCGCGATCTTGTCGCGCATTTTTTCGATCGACTGGACCCGGTTATGTAGAAAATAGACCTGGCCCTGCCGGTCGAGCTCGCGGTTGATTGCGTCCCGAATGATCCGCTCATCGTAACCGCAAACAACCGTTTCTACGGGCAGGCGGTTGAGGGGCGGGGTCTCGATTGTGGACATGTCTTTAACGCCGACAAGGGAGAGATAG
This sequence comes from Chthoniobacterales bacterium, assembly GCA_035536995.1. Lineage (GTDB taxonomy): Bacteria > Verrucomicrobiota > Verrucomicrobiia > Chthoniobacterales > UBA10450 > AV80. Next base: position 6,364 of record DATLNB010000054.1, read on the forward strand.
AGGGTGCGCGGGATCGGGGTGGCCGAAAGAGTGAGAACATCGACGAGCTTGAAGAGCTCCTTGAACTTCTCCTTGTGCAGGACCCCGAAGCGCTGCTCCTCGTCGATTACGACAAGCCCGAGATCCTTGAAGATGACGTCGCCCGAGATAAGGCGGTGCGTCCCGATAACTATGTCCACACCGCCTTCGCGAAGCAGCTCCAGAACTTTGCGCTGCTCACTTGGGGAGCGGAACCGGCTCAGCATTTCAGTTCGCACCGGATAATCGAGCATCCGTTGCCGGAACGTTTCAAAATGCTGTTGCGCGAGAACCGTGGTCGGGGCCAGGACCGCGACCTGTTTGCCTTCCATGACCGCTTTGAAGGCGGCGCGGATAGCAACCTCCGTTTTTCCAAACCCGACGTCTCCACAGATGAGGCGGTCCATGGAGCGCGGCCGTTCCATGTCCTGTTTGGTGGCCGTGATCGCCGTGAGCTGATCCGGTGTTTCGCGAAATGGAAATGAGTGCTCGAACTCGCGTTGCCATTTCGTGTCCGGACCAAAGGCGTGGCCGATCTGCGTTTCGCGCTCGGCTTGGACGGCGAGCATTTTGCCGGCGTAATCAAAAATTGACGCTGCCGCATTTTTTTTGGCGCGGGCCCACTTCGCGTCGGCCAGCGAGCTGAGGGGCGGTGATTTTTTACCTACGCCGACGTAGCGCGAGACGAGATACGCCTGTTCGAGCGGAACGTAGAGGCGCGCGTCATTTGCGAATTCCAGGGCTAGCGCTTCCTGCATCTCGCCGGAGGGCGAGGGGACCCGCGTCAGCTGGAGAAATCGGCCAACACCATGCTCGAGGTGAACGACAAGGTCGCCTTCGTTGAGCTCGCTGAAATCGATCTGGGCCCGGTTACGGCTGAGTTGTTCCGCGCGCTGGAGGCGCCGTCTCCCATGGGTTGTATATCGGCCGAAGAGCTCGGCGCCCGAGAGCACTACCAGCTTTCCGTCGGGAAACACGAAGCCCCGAGGGAGTGTTCCTTCGAGCAATTCAACGCCAACGATGGCTTCCCCCATGATCTCGCGAAACCGCTCGATCTCGCCTTCCGTTTGAAAATAAATGACGATGCGAAACGCACCGGCCCGCCAATCGCGGAGCCGGGCGGCGAACTGGCTGCGCTTCGCTTCAACCAGCATGAAGTCGCCGACGGCGAAATCGCCAACGTCGCAGTCATCGAAGGCGCCCCGAAAATCTTCCGGCTCATCCCCGCCCAGCCACCCTTCGCCAACGAGGACAGCAGCAGCGGTATCGCCTTCCTCGGGCTGAATCGCGAGCTGCAGATGGGGAGCCGCGACGTAATCCCGCACCGTCCCAGTCTGATGCTCGGCCGCCTCCAGAAGGACCTCAACGCTCTGGAGGTTTCGAACCGAGGTCTGGGTGTCGACATCGAATTCGCGAAGCGATTCTACGTCATCGCCAAAGTACTCGATGCGGATGGGCCGCGGGGCCTGCCATGAAAAGAGATCGAGAATTCCACCGCGGACCGCGAATTGTCCACGGATCGTGACCTGCGGGACGCGCTCGTAGCCGGTGGCCACGAGTGACTCGATGATGCGCTCGAGCGGATTCTGTTTTCCGCGGCGCAGAACCAGTACTGCCGCATTGAGCGAGGCTGGGTCGGGCGCTGGTTGATCGAGCGCGGCCCGAGTGGCGACGATGAGATGCGCGCCTTTCTCGCGTTGCACGCGATTGAGCAGAGCGAGACGCTCAGCCGCGATTTCTGGATCAGGGAGGATATTTTCGACCGCCGCAATTTCGGCTTCCGGAAGAAAAAGAGCATCCGGCCGCCAATTCAGGAGGCTTTCGTAGAGAAGCTCCTGAGAACGGATGTTTGGGCACAGGACCCAAAGCGTCTTTGAAATCGCAGCGGAGAGCGCCGCAATCAGGAGAGACTGGGCCGGCTCGGCGACGTGAGAAAAGGCGACCGGGCGTAATCCTCCAGCGATCTCGCGGATTTTCTCCGAGATCGGTTCAGCCTGTGCAACGATGGAAGGAAGTTGATCGCGGGACGATTCTTCCACCGGCAATGGTTCGCCGGATCGGGAGGAACTTCAAACGATCCCGCGGGAACGCCCTTACATCCTGCGCCCAACTGCCTCGGCAACCGCGCGCAGCCGCGGAACGAGGTCGGCGAAGACGTCGGGCAGGATCGCCTGCTCGCCATCGCTCTTGGCCAGTTGGGGAGAATCGTGGACCTCGATCATGACCGCATCGGCGCCGGCTGCAACCGCGGCGAGCGCCATTTGCGGGACGAAATCGCGCAAACCGATCCCATGAGTCGGATCAACGACCACGGGCAAATGGGTCTTCGATTTCAGGAGCGGCACTGCGTTGAGGTCGAGGGTGTAACGCGTCGCGTCCTCGAACGTTCGGATACCGCGCTCGCAGAGGAGCACATTCATGTTCCCTTCGCTCAGGATATACTCCGCACTCATGATCAGGTCGCTGATTCGCGCGCTGTAGCCGCGCTTGAGCAAAACTGGGAGGTGACTCCGGCCGACCTCTTTGAGAAGCGTGAAGTTCTGCATGTTGCGGGTGCCGATTTGAAGACAGTCCGCGTATTTTTCCACCATGGACAAATCACGCGCGTCCATGATCTCGGTTATAACAGGCAACCCGGTTTCGCGGCGGGCTTCGGCCAGGAAGCGGAGCCCGTCCTCCTGCAAGCCCTGGAAACTGTACGGTGAAGTCCGCGGCTTAAATGCGCCGCCGCGCAAAATATCGGCGCCCACTTCCTGAAGAACGCCGGCGATCGACGAAATTTGTTCCTGGCTTTCGACGGCGCAGGGACCGCAAATAAGCGCTACTTTTTCGTCGCCCCCGATCTTGACCCCGCCGATCGACACCGGAGAAGCGGCTCCCCGGAATTCGTAGGAAGCCAGCTTATACGGCTTGTCGACGGGCACGATGGCCTCGACTCCGGGCATCGCCGCCAGAGGTTTTTCGCGAATCCGGTCCTCGGCGCCGATAACGCCGATAATTACACGGGAGGCGCCGCGGCTGACCTGGGCGTCCAGTCCGAATTCGCGGACTCTGGCTACGACCCGCTCGATTTGGTCTTCGGTGGCGTTTGGCTGGGTGATGATAATCATGGCGCGCTTCGCGGGAAAATCATCATGTGGCGGCGAAAACGGAAGTGCAAGCCGCGAGGCGACGCATTTCGCCGGCGGCGGGCTAGTGGCTGATGGTCACGGGCGTGCCAGTCGAGACCGAGCGGAAAAAGTTCTCGGCCATGAATTCGGGCATGCGGATGCAACCGTGCGAAGCGGGGTACCCTGGCAGGTAACCGGCATGCATCCCGATTCCACCGACGATCCGCATAAAATAGGGCATGGGAGAGCCCTTGAAGCGCGTCCCAGGCGGCTTCGGATCCTTGGTCACGTCAACATTGGCGACCACTACGTTGTCAGCCGAGTCGACGTAATCGCCATACAGGTTGGAGACGTGGTCCTTGTCTTTCTGGATGATCTTGAACGACCCGGTGGTCGTGCCCATGCCTTCGCGCCCGGTCGAGAGCTGGGAGATGCCGACCAGTTGCCCGCCCTTGTAAAAATAGGCCTTTTGCTCGCTTAGCTTGATCTTGACCGAAGGACTTCCAGACACGCCGTCGCCGTCCCAATAGGACACACTATCCCGGGGAGCGGAGTTCGAGACCGGGGTGTTGCCGTACACCCCACCGAGGTATTGCGATTGGGCTACGCGCGGATCGTCTCCATCACAACCGACCGCTGCCAGAGCGGCACCCGCGAGGAGAACCAAGGATGAACGGTGAAAAAATGAATGCGGCATATGAAAATTGGAGAGGCCTTTAACGCTCGGAAAGTTGAAAGTCAAGGTGACCGGCAGCTGGATGCGAGGCCGGGTCACATAAGATGAGACGGCGGGGCACTGGCTTGTATTCTGCTTTTTCTTGGCGAGAATTGCGACCGTTCTCCGCGCGCGCTTCGTCATGCCCACCTACGAATATTCCTGTGAGAAATGCGGCGGTAACTTCGAAACCGTCCAGTCCATGCGCGATGCGCCGCTTCAGGAATGCCCGAAAGACCTTTGCCGCCAGAAAAAATGGGGGCATGGGAAGGTGAAACGACTGATCGGAACAGGAGCGGGCCTTATTTTCAAGGGCTCGGGCTTCTACATCACCGATTATCGCAGTGATTCGTATCGGGAAGCGGCCAAAAAAGATGCGCCGGCCGCGGCTCCGAGCGAAAAACCGGCAAAAGAGGGCAAAGCAGACCCAGCCCCGGCTCCAACGGCAAAGCCGGCCGAGCCAAAGCCCAAGAAACAAGCGACCGAATGATCAAACTCGTTTGTCCGGAATGCCGCCGCGAGAACGAAGCGGAGCGGATTTATTGTCACGATTGCGGGGCTCGCCTGGACCGCTCGTCGCTCGCGAAGATTGCGCCCAAAGGCGAGGACGCAAAGGAAACGCAGCGTCGGCTGCGCACCATGCTCGACCCGCAGCGCGCGAAGATGCGGCTTATGTTCTTCAAGATCAGCAAGCTCATCCTGGGAGCCCTGGCCACCGCCGCGATTGTTCAAATGCTTTTGCCGCCCGACGTGCCGCCGCCGCCGAAGACAGGCGACTTTCCACCCCAGATCAATCTGGACCTCGAGAACGCCGCCCTAAACCACGGGCTGCCGCCGCTTCAATACACTGAGGCGCAGGTAAACGCGTATTTGGGTAGCGCGTTGCGCAGCAAAAAGGCGGCCTTGAGCAAGCTGCTCGAGTTTGAGCGCGCTATCGTGCGTTTTGACGAGAATATTTGCCGGGTTACAGCCCAACGGTCGCTCTTCGGATTTTCGCTGTTCACGACGACCTCTTCCAGGGTCACCTTGCAGGACGGGAAGCTCGCGGCTACGAACATTGGTGGAAGTATTGGCCGGTTGCCGGTCCATCCGCTCGTGATGAAATACGCGGACCCGCTTTTTGGCGATCTCTGGACGGCGCTCGACCGCGAACGCAAATCGGTCGCCAAAATGAACGGGATCGAGTTTCACCCGCAGGCGGTCGTCCTGATTCCCAAGCCCTAAAAAACGCCCGGCCGAGCCGCTTGCGCAGCCCGGCCGAACGCCAACCCAAGTTGGTCCCTGCTTAGGAGAGGCCCATCGTCCTGAGCAGCTGCTGGTCGATCCGGCCATCAACGGGAAGCCCGTTATTGCGCTCAAAGGCCCGAATCGCGCCCCGGGTCCCTTCGCCGATCACGCCGTCTATGCTGCCCCGGTAATAACCAGCCCGAGCCAGACGACGCTGGACCGCTGCGACCGTTGCGTCGTCAGTGATTGAAGTAGCGTAAACGACTGTGCGGGGCCGGTTGTAATAGCCGTAGCCGTAAGGATACGACCCGTAGTACGGATAACCGTAGCCGTAGTTGTAGTAGGGATAGCCGAGTCCAATTCCGAAGGAAAAGCTCGAACGCGGCCGATAATGATGGCGGTGATGACGCCAGTGATGCCCGGCGGTCGTGCCGCTCGAGATCGAAGTCCGGTGGTTCGTTCTCGCAACTGATTGGGCGGCAGCCGTTGTCGCGCCGACCGCGCTCAGAACGAGTGCGATGAGAAGAAGTCTGGTTGTTTTCATATGATTTGCTCCTGCTGATTAGACGCCGGGAATCGCCGAAAGTTTCGGTTTAATTCCGCCGAAACCAATATGACTGCCGTATTGGCCTCGCTTCGAACGGCTCGATTTGTCAGGGTGCGCCGGTGGCTGCGCTGTTCTGCTCGGTTCGTCTTTCAAGGCTCAGCATTATTCCCCTGTTCGTGCTGGTGACCTCTCTCCCTGCAGCGTCGCCGGAACAAAGCGTGAGCACGTCGCGTCAATTCATCGTCTATGGGACGCGCGTGCCCGTCCGCGGCGCGATTTGCGATCTTGCGGAGCGGACGAAACGCGAGCTGCTCACACTTCTGGACGAGCGCGACAATTGGGCAACGCCCATCGTTATCAACGCGCAGTATGCCCGCGCGAATCTGCCCGAGAAGCCTCGCCTGGCCGTCAACGTGGGGCAGACCGGGTTTGGGTTGAAGCTGCAGCTCGACTTGCTGATTGACTCGGAAATCGCGGCGCCCGAGGTGCGGCGAGAACTTCTCCGGGCCCTTCTGATCGAAATGATGTACAGGGCACAATCGAACGTGGCCCCCGGCACCGTTTACGCCGCGCCGCCGGATTGGCTGCTCGACGGTGTGCCAGCGCCGCAATCCGATTTGCCTCGCGAACGCGCGGCTAATCTTCTCGCTTTACCCGTGATGGCCGGCACCGTTTTGCCGCTAGAGAAGTTCCTCGAACAACGGCCCAGCCTTTTGGACGCTTCGGGCCGACTGCTTTACCGCGCCTATGCGGCTGCCCTGGTCGAATGGCTGGTCCGGCTTCCCGATGGTCCGCGACATCTGGCGGCATACATCTCGGACCTGCCCTTCGCTTCCGGCGAGCCGGTCGGGCAATTGCGGAAGCATTTCCCGGCGCTTGAAGAAGACACCGAGAAGCCCTGGCAGAAGCAAGTTGCTCGCTTCTCCGCCCGCCAGCCGTACGAACTCCTAAGCAACGCGGAGACTGAGCGGATTCTGAAAGAGAAACTCCGGATCGAAGTTCGCGACCGAAGCGGAGCGACGAGCTGGGAGTTGAAGGACTTTCCAAGCTTCGTAAACGAGCGGTCCGCGAGGACAGCGCTGAGCTTTCTTGCCCAGGATCTCCAAGCCTTAACGCTTCAGGCCAACCCGCTCTTCGCGCCGATTGTCGCGGAGTACGCACAGGTCAGCAGGCTGCTTGCTCGGGGAAGGACTGGCGGCGTTAGCAAACGCATCGAGCGCCTCGAGCGGACGCGCCGCAGCCTCGCGTCCCAAATCCAGGGGATCGATGATTATCTAAATTGGTTCGAGGCGACGAGTTTGCCCGGGCCGAGCGGCGCCTTTGCGGGATACCTGAAGGCGGCGGAATCGGCGAACCGGCCGGAACGCAGCCGCCGCGATCCCATTTCGGTATATCTCGACGCGATCGAGACCCAGTTTCAAAACTGACCCGGTTGCGGCCGGGGCCACGACTCGTTAGGCAGAGCCTGTGTCTCATGAAAATTGCGCCCAGAGGCACTCAAAGGCCGGGCCGTTTACGAAATTATTAGAGAGAGGGAAAGGGTCGTAAAGGGTATGAAACTGAGAGAGCGGATCGAGCAACTGGGAGCGTCGGGGTATATTCTGCTTTGGCTGTTAGGCGTGCCCATTCCGATTCTGTTTTTGTTTTTTCTGCTGCGCGGTTGCACATAGAGGGTAGGGGACACGAAGTAGAGGATCAGCCTGGCGGCAGGGGGCGGTGACGTTCAACTTGCTGCCAGGCGATTTTATTACGGCCGCCCTCGAGCCTGTTGCCCCCGGAACCGAACGCGGGTAGGGAAGCCGCGATGCTTCCGGCAAAACAACGCTTCGAATTCGCCAGCGACAATACCGCCGCGATTTGTGGGCCTGCGTGGGAAGCGCTTGTTTCGGCGAATCGCGACGCGGAAGTGTCCTACGGCGACGATCACTGGACCAGGCGTCTTGTCGAACGGGTGCGAAGCGTCTTTGAAACTGATTGCGCAGTCTTCCCGGTGTTCAACGGCACGGCTGCAAACGCGCTGGCGCTGGCCCAGCTTTGTCGATCTTTTCACGCTGTCATTTGCCACGAATCGGCCCATAGCCAGACAGACGAGTGCGGAGCACCTGAATTTTTTTCGGGCGGCGCCAAACTTATCCCCACGCGGGGGAAGAACGGGAAGCTTGAGCTGTCGAATATCCGTGCGGCGCTGGAACGGCACCGGGACGTTCATTCGCCAAAACCGCGGGTGCTCAGCCTGACGCAATCGACTGAGCTTGGAACCGTGTATCAGCCGGGAGAAATCGAGGAGCTCTCGTCGATTGCACGCGAAAATGCGCTCTTCGTTCACATGGACGGCGCCCGGTTTGCCAACGCAGTTGCCGCACTCGGTTGCGCGCCGAAAGCGATCACCTGGCAGGCCGGCGTCGACGTTCTTTGCTTCGGCGGGACGAAGAACGGGACCGCGGCGGGAGAGCTGGTGATCTTTTTCAGGAAGGATCTCGCGTTTGAATTTGATTACCGCGCGAAACAAGCCGGCCAGCTCGCGTCGAAGATGCGGTTTCTGGCCGCGCCGTGGGTGGGCCTTCTCGAGGGAGACGCGTGGTTGGCGAATGCCCGCCACGCGAATGACCGGGCAAAGCTCCTCGCGCGCAAGCTCAGCGAAACGTTAGGGCGGCAGCCGGAATTTCCGGTCGAAGGGAGCGCCGTGTTTTTTCGGATGCCCGAGCCATTAGTCCGCGCCCTGAATGATCGCGGCTGGCGCTTTTACAACTTTGTCGAGCCGGACCTGTATCGCCTGATGTGCTCCTGGGACACGACCGAACAGGACATAGACGATTTTGTTTCCGATCTAAGGAATTCTCTGGCGGGAGCCGGAAATGGCGATAAAGGTATCGCGTGAAGCCGGTTGGATGTCTCCTTCTCGCCCTTCTTGTCCTCACCGGGTGTCGGGCCGCGCATAACGTAGCGGTGACGTCATTCCGCGTTCTCGATGCGCCGGCAAATTTCGTCCGCCGGCAGATCGACAGGAGCACCGAGTCCACAACGACGACGACCACGACCACGGCTGCGTCCGACACGGTTACGACTCCCGGGCGGACGGTTACCCCTTCGAGCATCGAAACTCAAAGGCGTTCTACGACGACTCAAACCCGTTCTCGGCCGAACGTGCGCCCCTCTGCTACGCCCCGGTCTTCGCCAACCACCGTAACCGAAAGATCCAAACCTTCCGCCACCCCCTCACGAACGACCTCGACTCAGGCGCAGTTTCCGACGGCGAAACCGGTCCCGGGCAAGCCCGGTTATGTCTTTAGCCCGTTTGACCCCAGCGGAGGTTACGTGGACGTGAACGGATACACTCCCGGGCAAAAGGTGAAGGATCCGTATTCGGGAAAAATCTTCCTGGTGCCCTGACCTGCCGGCGCGCTTGACGGGTGTGGCGGCGCCCTTATAACATCGCGACTTGTTTTTACGGGCAAGTCTGAAAATAATCCGCCTCCTGGTGGAGACGCGTACGCTACCTGCTAATTAGCCCGCATGCGCCTCTTCGGCTCGCTTTTCCATTCGTTTTTCGAACGCCAGGTCGTCCGGCTGTCTTTGGCCGCGCTTCTTGCCGCCATCGTCGCGGTGCCCTGTTCAAATGCATACGTGCTGCACGGAAAGAGCTGGCCATCCGGCAGTGTGGTTATTCTCCAGCTCGCGCTCGGTAACGCAGGGCGGACGCTTCAAGACGGCAATACCTCCTGGGACGAAGCGGTCCTGCCGGCCCCCGGGATGTGGAACGCTGTCCTCGGCCGCGTTCGTTTCACTAACAACCTGAATCCGCAAGCCCCGGTCTCCTCGGGTGATCGCGTCAACACAGTCGTCTTCTCCAATTCTATTTTCGGCCAGTCGTTCGGCTCAGGCACCCTCGCGGTGACTTATTACACCAGCTCGGGCTCAAGTATGGTCGAATCAGACACCCTTTTTAATCGCGCCGCCGTTTTCGATTCGTATCGCGGCAGTTTGCAATTCATTCCGCACGGTGCGGCTATTGCGGACATCCGCCGCGTCTTCCTCCACGAGCTTGGTCATACCCTCGGGCTCGGGCATCCGGACCAAGGCGGGCAACGGGTCACCGCCGTGATGAACTCGATCGTAGGCAACCAGGAAGATTTGAGCTCCGACGACATAGCGGGTGGCCAATCCCTGTATGGTGTCGGAACGCCTTCGACTCCAACGCCGACGCCCATCCCGACGGCGACTCCCTCGGTGAGCGCCAGTCACCTCGCGAACATTTCGACTCGGATGCGGGTTGGAACCGGTCAAAGCGTCCTGATTGGTGGTTTCATCATAAAAGGCCTGCAACCGAAGACACTTATTCTGCGCGCGATTGGTCCTTCGCTTTCGGACGTGGGCGTCGCCAATGTCCTTTTGGACCCGAAACTCGAAGTTCGTAACGCAGGTGGCGGCGTGCTGGCATCGAATGATGATTGGCAGGACAGTCCGCAGAGCTCGCAGATTGAGCAAAGCGGCGTTGCGCCGAGGCATGCGCTCGAGTCAGCGGTCGTGGTCACCCTGGCCCCCGGCAGCTACACCGCCGTCGTTAGCGGGTTCGATAACGGCGTTGGGAACGGCCTGGTCGAGGCGTATGAAGTCGATGGAAATGCGACGCGCCTGGTCAACATCTCTACTCGCGGACGGGTCGGCAATATCGAGGAACCGATGATCGGTGGTCTCATTATCCAGGGAGGTGGTGGGAAAAAGGTCATTGTTCGAGCGCTTGGGCCATCGCTTGGCGCCGGCTTAATCGGCGGAGTCCTCGCGGATCCGGTCCTGGAATTACGGGACAGCTCCGGCAATCTCCTGGCTGTGAGCGATGACTGGCCCAACAGCGCGCAGGCGAATGAGATTATCGCCTCGACGATTCCGCCGGTGAACGCGTTGGAATCCGCCATTGTGGCGACCCTCCCTACCGGCAATTACACAGCCATTGTGCGGGGCGTAGACGGCGGCACTGGTATCGCGTTGGTCGAAGTCTTCGACCTCGATCCCTAAAGCCGGCCGCACCTGCTGGATGTCGGCTCGAACTCATGCGAATTTGAACCCTCAAAGGTAAAAGTTATGAAACTGTTTTGCTCTCTATTTTTCCTGGCATGCCTGGGCCTCGCGAAGACCGTTAGCGGGACGACTGTCATCCCGCCGAGCTTCGACCGGCTCGTTAGCGATGCGGAAATGATTTTCGAAGGCACTGTGACCGATTTGCGTTCGGAGTGGGCGGGCGAGGGAACCGATCGCCATATCGTGACCTACGTTACCTTCAAGGTGGAAGACGCACTCAAGGGCGCGTTGGGCCCCGACTATACGATTCGGATGATGGGCGGCACCATCGATGGCAAAACGCTCGAGGTGACCGATGCACCGCGCTTTAAAGTGGGTGACCGCGACATCCTGTTCGTTGAGCATAACGGGACGCAGTTTATCCCTCTGGTCGGCATCATGCACGGCCGGTTCCGGATCAAGCCCGACGACCACAGCAGTGAGGAAAAGATCGCGAAGGACAATGGTGCGGCCGTTGCGAACGTCGCCAAGCTCGGTCAGGACGAGAAAGCGGCTACGACCGGGCGGGCGCTAACAAAAGCGGAGTTCAAGGCCGCTATCCGACAAAAGATCGCCGAAAAGGCGGGCAAATAGCGCGAGTTATTTCGTTCCGTCCGCCTTGCGCTGCTGCGCAACCTGGCGTTTCACCTCGTTCGCGCGATCGAGCGAATTCTTCATCCAGTTGTGCTCGCTGACCGTCCGCGGTGATGCCGTGGCCTTAGCCGCAGCTTCGTGGCTGGTTACTGCTTTCGCAGTTTCCGGCTGTTTCTGGACGACAAAAAACCATGTGAGTCCGGCCAGGACCGCGATGACGAGGAAGGGGCGCATAGGCGTCTTTGCAGCAGAGGGCGAGCCACGCTCGGGCGCGTTGCCGTCCCGTTGGCTCGGTGGTAAGTAACGCCATGAAAGCGGGCCCACTACTCAGCGCCCTGTGGGCTGGATGGTTTTTGTGGGTCGCCCCAACCAGTCACAGTCAGACTTACGAGGGCCGGGAGCTCGTGAAGACGACGCTCCTGCCGAACGTCACCGCGGTCGTTCCCGGAAAGCCGTTCCTCGTTGGGGCGCGTCTCGAAATGGTCCCGAAGTGGCATACCTACTGGCAGTTCCCGGGGGACGCCGGGATACCGACCGAGATTAAGTGGAGCCTGCCGCCAGGTTGGAAGGCGGGTCCTATCCAGTGGCCGATCCCGCTTCGGCTCGACGAGCCCGGGGACATCCAAATCTACGGTTATCACGACGAAGTCCTGCTCATGCAGGAGTTGACTCCGCCGCAGTCGTTGTCAGCTGCCACGGTGGAGCTGCCGGCAGAAGTCAGCTGGCTCGTCTGCGAAAAAATCTGCATTCCAGGGAGCGCAAAGGTGAACCTCGTTCTGCCAGTCGCGCCGCAGAACGCCCGTGCGAACGACGAGATTTTTACCAAATACCAGCGGTCGCTGCCTCAGGCGTGGCCGGCTTCGGAGGTTGCGGGGGTGCACTGGAACCGTGCAGGAAGTGAGCTTCGCTTGGAAATTGAGAGCGCAGCCTTGGCGAGTTACCCGGCCGCGCAATTCTTCCCCCTCCCGGAGGCGAACGTCGTGGTCGGGCACCCAAAAACCGAGCGAGGCCCAAACAACAGAACCATTTTTAGAGTCCCCATCGAAACAGCCGACAAGAATGTCTCAGCCCTTAACGGCATCGTCGTCTTCGGCCAGGATGATCACGCGGCGGGACGAAACGCCTGGCAGCTAACCGCGCCCGCGCAGGGTTCGCGGCCGGCTGCCACTGAATCGGCCAGTCTCGTGAAGCTTCTTCTCTCCGGTTTTCTCGGCGGGTTCATTCTCAACCTGATGCCGTGCGTCCTGCCAGTGATCTCGCTCAAGATTTTCGGCTTTATACAGAACGCGGGGCAGAGTCGCCGAAAGATCCTTCGGAGCGGGTTGGCCTTCGTGGCTGGCATCTTCGCCTGGTTTATCGGTCTTGCTCTGGTCCTGATCGCTTTAAAGGCCGCCGGCCGCGAGATCATGTGGGCGTTTCAATTCACGAACCCGTATTTCGTCGTGGGCATGAGTGCGCTGGTCCTGGTTTTCGCGTTGAACCTGTTTGGGGTCTTCGAGATTTCGCTCCCGCAATTTGCCAACCGCGGTTTACTGGGATGGACCGGCGGCGAAGGTGACGCCGGATCATTTTTCCAGGGCGTGTTCGCGACCATTCTGGCGACGCCATGCACTGCGCCTTATCTCGGAACTGCGCTTGGCTTTGCCTTCGCGCAATCAGGCTGGACCATTCTTCTCGTTTTCCTGGCGATCGCGGCGGGCATGGCCTCACCCTACTTTCTTCTCTCCGCGCAACCGGCCTGGCTCCGCTTTGTCCCAAAACCTGGAGTGTGGATGAACCACGTGAAGCAATTCATGGGATTCCTGCTCCTGGCGACGCTGCTTTTCCTCCTCTCGGTTCTCGGCGCGCAGCGCGGAGTTGAAGCCATTATTTGGACTTCCTGCTTCCTCCTCGTTCTGAGTATCGCCTGCTGGATCAAAGGCGTGTTTCTTGGCCCGACCGCGTCTGCAACGTCCCGGGTCATCTCCGTACTTCTCCTACTGGTCCTCGTCCTGGGCGGCGCCTACTATTTCATTGGCGGAAAGTTCGCCGCCGCCAAAGCCGTCTCCACGACCGCCCAATCGGCTGATGGCTGGCAGCCTTTTACCCCGGCGTTGCTCGAGGCCGAGCTGAAGCAAGGGCACGCCGTTTTTGTCGATTTCACGGCGGCCTGGTGCCTGAACTGTAAATTCAACGAGGCCACCGTTCTCGAAGCGACCGCTGTGCGAGAGGCCTTCCAGCGCCGCCGGATCGTCAAAATCAAGGCGGATTGGACCAATGCTGATCCAGAGATCACCAAAATTTTGAAACAATTTGGCCGGGCCGGTGTCCCAATGTATGTGCTTTATCCGGGCAACAACGCTGAACCGATTTTGTTTCCCGAACTTCTGACCCAGAGCCTGGTCTTGGAAAAACTCGAAACCGTTTCACCCCAGGTCGCTGCTGAATAACAATATGAAAACAAAACTGCTTACCACACTTCTCACACTCGCGGCTTCGACTGCGCTTTTCGCGGCCGATTCGCCTGCTAACGGCTCTGCCGCGCCTGATTTTTCGCTGACCGATTCCAAGGGCAAGACCCAGAGCGTCTCCCAATACAAGGGCAAGTACGTCGTACTCGAGTGGTTCAACCCGGATTGCCCGTTCGTGAAAAAGCATTACGGCAGCGGGAACATGCAGAAGCTCCAGGAGGAATTCAGCAGCAAGGGAGTTGTCTGGCTCACGATAGATTCCTCAGCCGAGGGCAAGGAAGGCTACCTTTCAGCCGACCAGGCGAACGCGAAGATGACGGAGTGGAAAACGAAACAGACGGCACTGGTTCTCGACCCCGATGGTAAGGCCGGCCAGGCCTATGGCGCGAAGAACACGCCCCACATGTTCGTGATCAATCCTGAGGGCAAAATTGTTTATCAGGGCGCGATCGACAGCAAAGCGAGCCCGAACGCTGCCGACATCCCGAACTCGACAAACTATGTGAAGGTCGCTCTGGACGAATCGCTGGCGGGCAAAACGGTTTCCAACGCGAATACAAAGCCATACGGCTGCTCGGTAAAATATAAGTAAGGCGGCACGTCGGGCCTCCTCGTTCGCGAGCACTGCCTCGGAACGAGGGGCGTGGCGTGGTTATCGGTCGCGTTCACCGGGACACCAGGCGCAAAATCGCCATGGGTGTCAGCCGCACGAGGAACATCGCGATCTTCATCGCGAAGCCGGGGATAACGATGGGCTTGTCGCGTTCCACTGCATTCAAACCGGCTTGCACGACGGCCTCAACCGAGACGTGAGTGAACTTCGGACTGGTTCGATAGCGTTTTCCTGCTCGCCGCGCCACCTCGGCAAACTCTGTTTCCACCGGGCCGGGACATAACGCGCTAACTGTTATGCCGTATCCGCGCACTTCCGTGCGCAACGCTTCCGAGAAGCTCGTGACATACGCTTTGGTTGCGGCGTAAACCGCGATCCGCGGAATCGGGAAGAAGCCTGCCGACGAGCTGACGTTCAAGATGGCGCCGCGCCTGCGCTCGATCATACTGGGCAGCAGTGCGTGGGTCAGCTCGGTCAACGAGGCCACGTTCACAGCCAGCATCTCTGTGAGGCGGTGCCTGTCCGTGGTCGCGAATTCCCCCTGGTCGCCGAGCCCTGCATTGTTGACCAGGAGATCGATGGCGATCTTTTCCTCGGTCAGCCAATCGGTTAAAGCGTGGACTTCGTCGGGTTTCGATAAATCAGTCGCGCGCAGATGGACGTTTAGATTTGGATCCCGTTTCGTCAGTTCGTCCCGCAGCTGTTCGAGTTTCTCTCGCCGCCGTGCGACCAGGACCAGCGACCCGGCGCGACCTGTGAGCTGGCGGGCAAATTCCCAACCGATTCCGGCCGATGCGCCGGTCACGAGCGCGCAACAACCCGCCGGATCAAACCCGCTCATGATTGCCGCAGAATCGGCTCGAGTGTTCGCCAGACAAGATCCGCAATGACCCTATGGCCGGCGGCGCTCGGGTGGATCAGGTCCGCCTGGTTCAGTTCGCGATTGCCGCCCACGCCTTCGAGCAGGAACGGGATCAGGGTTGCGTTGTTTTCCTTTGCCAGCTCGTTGAAAACCCCGCGAAAACCCGCCGCGTAATCAGCGCCCAGGTTCGGCGGAACCTGCATTCCGGCGAGAACGATTTTCACCTGCGGATTTTTCGCTTTGGTTTTATCGATGATCGTCTGGAGATTTGTCTTCATCGACTTCAGGTCCAGTCCGCGCAGGCCATCGTTGGCCCCGAGTTCCACGACCAGCAAATCGATCCGGCGCTGCAATAGCCAGTCGATCCGGCGCAACCCGCCCGCGCTTGTGTCGCCGCTCAGGCCGGCGTTTTCAACTTGAAAGGGGAGCCCGGCCGATCTGATTTTCTCGCCGACAAGGGCCGGGAACGCCTCGCTCGGCTGAACCCCCAGGCCAGCGGTCAGGCTATTGCCCAGAAATACGACGCTCTTCTTCTCCCGTTGCGCGGCCGGGTTTGCCACAAGCGGCGACAAAAAAAATGAAAGGCCGAGAGCAATCAGGAAAATTGCTGGCATTGTTTTTCCCCGTTTCATGTTTGCTTCAACCACGTCCTTTTTCATTCGTTCATGAGCGTCCAATCGATCCTCGACGTCCATCATCTCACCAAAACCTACGAGACTGGCGCCGGCAAGTTGACCGTCCTCAAGGACATTTCGTTCACTCTTCCCGCCGGCAGCACATGCGCGATTCTTGGGCCCTCCGGAAGCGGCAAGACGACTTTGCTTGGCCTTTGTGCCGGGCTCGACCGGCCTACGTCGGGGTCGGTCCTCCTCAACGGCATCACCCTGGGCGAGGAAAACGAGGACGAGCGCGCCCGGATTCGTAATGCGCACGTCGGTTTCGTTTTCCAAAATTTCCAGCTGATTCCGACGCTGACCGCGCTGGAAAACGTAACGGTGCCAATGGAGCTGCGGGGGGACCGGAGCGCGCGGCAACTCGGATTGGAGTTGCTGGGCCGCGTCGGCCTGGGTGAGCGGCTGGATCATTATCCCGCTCAGCTTTCTGGGGGCGAACAGCAGCGCGTGGCCCTGGCGCGGGCTTTCATTAATCGGCCAAAAGTTTTATTCGCGGATGAGCCGACGGGTAATCTCGATGCCGAAACCAGCAGCGCCGTGATCGAGGTCATGCTCGAATTGAATCGCAGCGCCGGCACCGCGCTCGTGCTGGTTACGCACGATGCCGATGTCGCCGGTCTAACTGAACGGACGATCCGGCTCCGGAACGGCGAGATGGTCTCATGAGTTCGTCCTTCGTCTGGAAAATGGCGTGGCGGGACAGCCGGTCGAGCCGGCGCCGGCTTCTCCTCTTCTCGATCTCCATCACGCTTGGAATTGCAGCGCTGGTTAGCATCGGCTCGTTTCGTCATAGTCTGGCCCGGGCAATCGACGATCAGGCGCGGAGCTTGATCGGTGCCGATCTCGTTATCAGTTCGAGCCGCGCATTTCGCCCTGAAGACGAGGCGCTCTTGCACTCGTTAGGCGAAGCGCAGGCGCGAGAGGTGCGGTTCATGACGATGGCTTCATTCCCGAAGACGAACGGGACCCGGCTGGCGCAGGTGCGCGCGCTCGGTGGCGATTTCCCGTTTTACGGCCCGATGGAGACGGTTCCGCCGGCCGCGGCGAGAGAGTTTCGCCAGGGAGGGCTGGCGCTGGTTGACGAAAGTCTGCTCTTGCAGTTCCGAGCGGAAATCGGCGACCGCATCAAGATTGGCGAAACGGAGTTCGCGATCGTCGGCGCGCTTCGCAAAGCGCCCGGTGAAGCGACTGCTGCAGCCACGTTCGCGCCGCGAATTTACATTCCGCTTCAAAATCTACCGGAGACGCAACTGCTGAAAACCGGCAGCCTGGCGCGTTACCGCGCTTTAGTGAAATTCGCGGCGAACACCGATGTGGAGAAACGGATTGAGACGCTCGGTCCGCAAATCAAGCGGCTGGGCCTCGATTACGACACTGTTGCGGAACGAAAGCGAAACCTCGGGAACTCGCTTGAAAATCTGTATCGCTTCCTGAATCTGGTCGGCTTCATTTCCCTGCTCCTCGGCGCGGTCGGAGTCGCGAGCGCTATTCAGGCGCACCTTCAGCAGAAAACAAAAACCGGGGCCATTCTTCGTTGCCTCGGCCTGTCTGCCGCAGGCGCGGTCTCCATTTATCTGGTCCAATCCGCAGCGATGGGGCTGTTCGGGGCGGGGATTGGGGCTCTGCTTGGCGTCGCCCTGCAGCGCGTTCTTCCCGGTATTCTGATGTCGTTCCTGCCGTTGACCATCTCGGCATCGGTGGCGTGGCAGCCGATCCTAGCCGGCGTTTCCATCGGTTTCTTCATTTGCATTCTGTTTGCGCTCCCCCCGTTGCTTCGTTTCCGGCGGCTGTCGCCCCTGCGCGTTTTTCGGGCGGGAGTCGAAGCTGAATCAGGTCCGCGCCGGCGCGACCCGGTTTTATGGCTGGTCTACGCCGCAATTGTTGCCGGCATCACCGGCTTTTCAATTTCCCAGACGGAGACCCTTATGCGTGGGCTGGTCTTCGCAGCTGTTCTGTTTCTGGCCGTCGGCATTTTCGCCGGTGTCGCCAAGCTGCTCATCGCTGGCATCCGGAAATTCTCGCCGCGCGGCGGGAGCTTCGTTTTACGACAGGGCCTGGCGAACCTTTACCGTCCAAACAACCGCACCCTGCTGCTCACATTGTCGTTAGGCCTCGGCACTTTCCTGTTACTGAATCTCTACCTCAGCCGCGAAGTGCTGCTTTCGCAGTTCACCTCAATCGGCATGAATAATCAGCCGAACATTTTCTTCTTCGACATTCAGCCCGACCAAAAAGAGGGCGTGGCTGAGGCTGTGCGCACGTCCGGCATGCCGGTCATCCAGGAGGCGCCCATCGTCACAATGCGGCTCGCAGAGTTCAAGGGACGGAAAGCGGCCGACATTCTCCTGGATCCACAGCGGAAAGCCGCTCCGTGGACACTGGAACGCGAATATCGCACCACTTACCGGGAAGAATTATCGAACTCGGAAAAAATAACCGCGGGCCGATGGGTTGGCCGCGTGGAATATCGGCCGGGTGATACCGTGCCCGTTTCGCTCGAGGAAGAAATGGCGACCGAGCTCGGAGCGAAGCTCGGCGACGAGCTGCTCTTCGATGTCCAGGGCATCCCCATCAAGACGACCTATGCCAGCACGCGGGACGTCGACTGGAAGCGGTTTCAGACAAACTTCTTCGTGGTCTTTCCCGCAGGTGTTTTGGAGAATGCACCCACTTCTCATGTGTTGGTCAGCCGGGTCGAAAGCCCGGCGCAATCCGCCACAGTTCAGAATGCGATCGTCCAGAAGTTCCCAAACGTGTCGGCAATCGATCTCACGGCGGTGATCCAAACAGTGGACTCAATCTTGAGCAAGGTGGCCCTGGTCATTCGGGTGATGTCGCTGTTCACCGTCGGCGCAGGCGTGATTGTTCTGGCGAGTACTATCTGGAGTGGCAGGTATCAACGGCTCCAGGAAAGTATCTTGCTGCGGACCTTGGGCGCCTCGCGCATGCAAATCTGGAAAATACTTTGCGCCGAATATTTTCTCCTCGGTCTGTTCGCAAGCGTGACGGGCATCGTTCTCGCCGTCGCCGCGAGCTGGGGCCTCGCGCGATTTGTCTTCAAACTCGCTTATGCCCCTTCCGTGCTTCCGCTGTTCATCGCAGCTGCCGCGGTCAGCGGGCTGACGGTGGCGATCGGATTAATCGCGAGTCGCGGAGTGGGAAGCGCGCCTCCACTGGAGATTTTGCGAGCGGAAGCTGAGTGATTGTACGCCGGCGCTACAACCGTTATGCACCAGGCCGCGGTTCGAGTGATCGGAGTTCGCCCTGGGTTAGGGGCCTCCAGTGGCCGCGCGGTAAATCGCCCAGGCGGAGCCTGCCGATGCGGATCCGCACCAGTCGTTTGACCTCGAAGCCGACTTCGTAAAACATCCGGCGGATTTGCCGGTTGATCCCCTGGCGAAGAATCACGCGCAGGAAGGTCGGCTTGACTGCGCGCAAGATGTCGATCCGGGCGCGCTGGCCGTCGAGCATGATGCCGCGGAGCAGTTTTGGCGCGAACGTCGAGTCCCAAGGTTTATCGAGAATGACTTCGTATTCCTTCTCGATCTTATAGCGCGGATGCGTAAGGCGCTGTGCGAGCTCGCCATTATTCGTCAGGAGGAGCAGGCCTTCTGTCTGGGTATCGAGCCGCCCAATGTTGAACAGGCGTGGCAGGTGCGGCGGGAGGAGGTCGAAGATCGTATCGCGAGCATTTGGATCCGTGCGCGTGGAGACGAATCCAGCGGGTTTATGGAGCATGATATCGAGCCGCCGCTCGCCCCGAACGAGTTTGCCGCCTACTTTGACGTGGTCGCGCTCGCTCGGTTGGGCGCTGAAATCTGTACAGACGTGGCCATTGATCGTGACCTTTCCGGAAGCGATAAGCTCATCGCAATGGCGGCGCGAACCGAGGCCGGCAGCGGCGAGAAACCGGTTCAGGCGCACGGTAGTCGGTGGTTGAAGCGTTAAAGCTTGCTCGGCTTTAAGCGTTCAACCTGAGCGAACTTTAAACGTCGGGCTTGGTCTTTGGCAGGCCAAGGACCTTCTGGCCGTCCTTGAACTGGCCCCGCTTCTTCAGCAATTCGACCCGCTCGAAACGCTTCAGGACGTTCCGCTTAGCCGTGATGGTGCTGGCCCCTTTGAGACTGCGATGTTGCGACATAAAATTGGTCCGTTCCGGGAGGTTTGGGAGCGGGCACGTTAGCGCGCCCGGGTACCTTTTCAACTCCGATGTTCCGGGAACATCGACAGGATGCTGGCTTCATTGGCCTGGCAGATTCCGCGTTCGGTAATCAGCCCAGTAACGAGCTGACGCGGCGTGACGTCGAAGCCGAAGTTCGCGGCCGGGCTGCTCTCCGGCGTGACGCGGACTTCGACTTGCTCGCCGTCCAATAAACCGTCGGCGTAGTTTACTTCTTCGGAACCGCGTTCTTCGATTGGGATTTCGTTGAGTCCGTCCCGGATGGTCCAATCGAAGGAAGAGGAGGGGAGCGCGACGTAAAACGGAATGTCGTTATCCTTTGCGGCCAGCGCTTTCAGGTAAGTGCCGATCTTGTTCGCGACGTCGCCGGTGTAGGTGGTCCGATCGGTTCCAACCATGACCGCGTCCACTTTGCCGTGCTGCATGAGATGGCCGCCGGCGTTATCCGCGATGACGGTGTGTGGGACCCCGTGCTGTCCGAGTTCCCATGCTGTCAGCTTGGAGCCCTGGCTGCGGGGCCGGGTCTCATCGACCCAGACGTGAACCGGAATGCCTGCGTCGTGCGCGGCATAAATCGGCGAGGTCGCGGAACCATAATCGACAAAGGCGAGCCAGCCTGCGTTGCAGTGGGTGAGTATGTTGACCGCCTTACCCGCTTTGTCGCCGCTGAGTTCGCGAATCAGATTGAGTCCGTGTTCGCCAATCCGCCGGCAGTGTTCGGCGTCGTCGTCCGCGATTTGTTTGGCAATGCCGAAAGCGGTGCGCCGTTGTTCATCAGGATTCGTTATCGGACGCAGAGCAGCGAGCTGGCGGTCGACGGCCCACGCCAGGTTTACCGCCGTCGGCCGGGTCGCCTTGAGCTGTTGGGCCGCGTCTTCAACGTCACCTGCGAAAGTGGCCAGGTACATCCCATAAGCGGCGGCGGCGCCGATCAGGCCAGCCCCGCGAACGTGCATTTCGCGGATTGCGACGGCCATTTCGCCCACCGTCCCGACCTCCTCGACGACAAATCGATGCGGCAGGAAGCGCTGGTCGATCAACCGAATTACACGGGCGTCTTCCTCCTTTGGCCAGATGGTCCGGTAATGGCGGCCGCCGACGTTCATGCGCAGTTAGAATGCGATCAACATCCGTGTAAAGCTAGAGCCGAAAATCAATCGTTTCTCCACATGCCAGGACGTAAAACGCTTTTTCTCGCCGGGTTGCTGGCCCTCGTAGCCGGTCTCTTCGCATTTCGCGGAGCCGACTGGTTCTTGCTCAAAAAATCGCTCCGGCACCGGTTCCCAAAGGTTGACTGGATTTCCACCGACGAGCTTGCCCAATGGATGGCCGACTCGAGCCGTCCCGGCCCGTTACTCCTCGACGTGAGGACCACGAAAGAATGGGACGTGAGTCACCTGGCTGGCGCTCGTCGGGTCGAGCCAAATGCGGACGTTAAAGCTGCACTTGAGCGAATCGGGAAGGAAACGCCTATCGTCACATATTGCGCGATTGGTTATCGCTCCGGTGAGCTCGCAACACGGCTGCGCGCTGCTGGCTACACTCACGTGCGGAATCTCGAGGGCTCGATCTTCGCATGGGCGAATGAGGGCCGCCCGCTGGTCCAGGGCCGCCAACCGGTGAAGATCGTGCATCCCTACAATTCATTTTGGGGTCGGCTCCTGCGCGAAGATGTTCGGGCGCCCCTCGGCCGATGATCAGAGCTGATTACTGAGGATCACGCGCGAGCCGCAAGTAGTGACCTGATGATAGATGTGGACCTGTTGCGTAATCGACTTGCGCCAATGCGAGACGCGCTCCTCTTCGATGATCAGATAAATCGGGGCCGAGCGTTCCCAGGCTTCGAGGAGCGAGTGCTCATCGAGATATTTTCCCTGCGCTTCGGAATCGGGCTCGAAGCCGCCGGGCCTTTGGTTAACGAAGAAGAACCTCTTCTCGAGGTAAAAACTAAGGCTGCTTCCTCCGCGTAAATCCCCCTCGAACACGACGCTGCCGCTGGTCCCCAAGCGGGGGTTCAGGTATTGGGCAGCGTCTGCCAGGGAGAAAAACGTCGCCGACCGTGAGCGTCCTTCCGTCACGCAGAATCCGATCGGGGCCATCGCGCCGATCGCGAGCAAGAGCGTGACCTCAGCGCGTTGCCTGCTTGCAGCGAAAGCGGCACCGAGAGAGAAAATCAGAAGCGCGGCCAGACCGATTTGCGCTAGTGGCCGCATCGAGAACCAGAGCCAGTCGGGCAGGGCGCGATCGAAGATCTCTTCCAGCAGGGCCGGGTTAAAGACCAGGACGGAATAAGCCGCCAGGCCGGCCAGCAAGACAAGGATGATGCCGATCGTGCGCAATCCCCGGGAGATGCGCTGCCAGGCCGAC
The DNA here is from genome assembly GCA_035536995.1 of Chthoniobacterales bacterium. Taxonomy (GTDB): domain Bacteria; phylum Verrucomicrobiota; class Verrucomicrobiia; order Chthoniobacterales; family UBA10450; genus AV80. The sequence goes on from DATLNB010000054.1 coordinate 28,776, forward strand.
GCTCCGAACAGCGCAAACGCGGGCAACCCAATCGCGGCGACGCCGTCCACTTTGCCGCTGAACAACCCAACTCCGAGAAGAGCAAGTCCGATCCAAATTAACGGAAGCGCATCGGCCGCATCGAATTCATCGGGTCGAAAGATCTTTCGGGGCGTCGCGATGAGTCCAGGGAGAATTAGGAAGAGCGCGGGGAACCACGCCGTCAGCGACTCGCGCAGAAAGCGGGGAACGTTGATTGCAAAGGTGTTCGTGAATGCGTCGTCCCAGAACCCCGGAAATCGGAGATGCACCCAAACGAACCATGGGGCCACTACGAACAGGTAAAGGAGGACATTCGGCCAGTGCAGCAACGGGCGAAACCGCGTCCGTGCCTCAGAATAGAAAAAGGCCAGAAGCAGACAAACGCCCACCGGATAGATAGCCGTGTGCAGCCCGCCCGAAAGACACGCTAAGGCTGTGCAAAAGGCGAAGGTAGCGAACCAGACTCGGCGCCGCTTCCGGTGCTGATAGCCGCATACTGCGCAGTAAATCGCACCGGCCACAAACAGCCCGGTGACCGGTCCAGGAGAAACAATTCGGCCTTGAACCAAGCCTCCGAACGAGCAGACGTGAAGCAACCCCGCCGCGAAGCCGCGCCAGTAACCGGCGAGCCGTTCCCCGATCAAAAAGGTCAGCGCGACCGAACCGATCATGACCAGGGCAATGGGGATGCGAGCGGCGCTGGTGCTGACTCCAAATATCTTGTAGGAGGCTGCTACGGTCCAATAAGTGAGAGGCGGCAGGTCGAGGACCGGCGTGCCGTTATTGGTGGGGAGGAGCCATTGGCGGGACTGCACCATCTCGCGCGCACCCGCCGCGATCTGGCCTTCGATTCCGTCGGTCAGGTCGCCCCAGGCTGCCGTGCCGATATGAAAAACAGCGGCCAGAGCGAGGAGGAACGCGAGGAGCGCGTGCCGGGTGGGCGGCGGATTAAGTATCTGTGGACTGAGGAAAGTATCCTCGAGCGAAAAGGTGCGGGCGCCTGCGACCATTGCCCTCAGGCCGGGATTGTTTCCGCGGCACGATAGCGATCCCACTCATCCGGCACGCGAAGCAGTCTCGCCTCCGGCATTTGGATAATCGCAAGCATCTGCCTGCATTCAGCGATGAGAGTTCCGTCCGCGGGCCGGACAATCCTGAACCCGCACCAGAATCGGACCCGTTCGAGCCGGTCAAGCCAGCCCTCGATGAGGAGTTTGTCGCCAAGCTTTGCCGGGCGGCGGTAGTCGATCTCTGTCCGGACTACGACGGGATACTTTTGATTTTCGGCCATCTGGGCGAGGCCAAGGCCGAGTTCCTCAGCGAGCAAAGTACGCGCGACCTCGATGAACCGCAGGTAGGCGATGTTATGCACGACGGCCGCGCAATCGGTATCGAAAAACATCACCTGCACTTCCGTGCGGATGCGTGGCGAGTTCTCGTTCAGCATCTCAAACCCTTTCCGAATGGCTGGTTAACGCAACGGAATTCGCGATCAGTTAGGTGATAAAGACGGCTGCGTCTGCGCGAGCGGCGCTTCCCATTTGCCGAGCAACTCTGCCACCGCCAGGGCGACTTCCTCGACGTTGACCGCCTTCATGCAGCGGAAATCGATCGGGCATTCGCGCAGGAAACAGGGACTGCATTCCACCTGATGACGAAGGACGATGTCGCCGGTGCCGAGCGGCCCTGTCAGCCGCGGCTCGGTGGAGCCGAAGATGGCGACGACCGGAACGCCGATAAGTGTCGCCAGGTGCATGGTGCCGGTGTCGTTCGTCAGCAGCAATGCGCACTGCCCAAGCTCGGTGATTAGTTCGTCAAGAGTTGTCTTGCCAATGCGATTCACACAATGCGGGCCAAGCGCGCTTTCGATGGCCGCGCCGCGCTCCGTGTCGGCGGCGGTGCCGAACAGGATCCACTGCACAGGTCGAATGTCGGCAATACTTGTGGCGACCTCGGCAAAACGCTCGGGGAGCCAGCGTTTCGCCGGCCCATATTCTGCCCCGGGGCACAGGGCGAGTTTGGCCGGCGCGCCATTGCCGCGGGCGCGGGGAAGGAACTTTCGCAGAGCGGCGGTGGCGTCCGGACCGCCAAGGGCGCGGGCCATTCGCAAATAGCGATAAACCTGGTGCTCGGTAGGTCCAACCCGGGGTTCCTCGGGGATAACCTGGTTCAAAAGCCAGCGGCGATGATGCCCTGCGAAACCGACCCGGCGGCTGACCCCGCTCAGCCACGCTTCGAGCGCGACCCGAAGCGAGCTCGGAAGGAGCACGGCGACATCGAAAGCCTGCTGCGCACGGAGGATTTTAACAGTGCGGTAAAGCGACTTCGGCTCGATCGGCAGGACCTCGTCGACTTCAGGCACGAGCTTCCAAACGGCAGCGATTTTCGCGGGCGCCGCGATCGTGATGTGCGCGTCGGGTCGGCCCGCCTTCATCGCGCGGACCGCAGGCACGGCGATGACGCTATCGCCCAGCCAATTCGGCGCCCGCACGAGAATGCGGAACGGTTTCAATTGTTCAGGCGGCATCGCCGGTGGCAGAAAAATACCGCGCTTGTAGTGGGCGAGAAGAAAGTCGGGTCGCGGGGTTTTCCAGCGATTATGAATCCAAAACCAATCTTCCGGGCCGGCGCGAATCTGTCGCTCGATTGCAGCATTGCACTTGGCGGTGATGACCGCCACCGAGTCCCCCGGCTCGTCGATGCGCTCCGTAAAGACGACCCGCCATTTCGCAGTTCCCACGGTATGCGCCGCCGCTGCGACAACCGCCGCTCCTGTCCGTTTCGCCAGCAGACCCGAGAGAGGGGAAGTTGAGGCGAGCCGGCCAAAGAAAGGTGTCCACAGTCCGTGATCTCCGGCATGCTGATCGCCAAGTATTCCGATCAAACCGCCGCTGCGCAGGAGCTCGATCGGTCCGTGGAAGCCATCCGCACGGTCGAACGCTATGATGTTCGGCCGTTCGCGGGTGCGCCGAACGTGCTCGTCGATGAACCGATTACCGAGCTTTTGGTAAACCGTCCCGACGCGGGCGTAGTCGACGTGATGCGAAAAGAGAGGGGCAAGGCCCTCCCAATTGCCGATATGATTCAGCAATAGAATAACGGGTGTGCCGTTGCGCAGGAAGCGGTGAATGACATCAAAATTTTCGGCCTCGAGATGACCTGCGACTTTCTTCGGAGGCATCGAACCCAACTTGATGCTGCAAAGCAGATTGGCCGCAGCCAGCTGGAAATGCCGCCGGCCAATTCGCCGCAGCTCGGCCGGCGATTTTTCGCCCGCGAAAGCAATCGCGAGATTCCGGCAGGTGAGGCCTCGGTATTTTGAAAGCACCCACCACGAAACCCAGCCCCACAACTCTCCGAGCCGGAAAAGAAAAGCCAGCGGCAGCGCACTCGCTATTGCCGTGCCTGCGCGATACAAGAGGTAGATGCAGAAATCGAGCATGCCGGAGCAGCGCACCCGACGCTGGTCGAGGCTCGCCGAAGGGTAGATTTGCCTGTGCCGCCCTTCAATCAATATAATGTCGGTGTGTCGCCACCGCCGCACTCCCTGCCATCCGGATTCGGCCAGCTGGTCGCCCAGAAGTTTGGGCGCGACCCCGTCATTGCGGTAACGGCTGACGGCGAAGAGTTCGAGCGGCAGTTGCGGGAAGCTGGGATCGTGACCACGACTTTCGCCTCGGCAGCGGAGTTGATCTCAATGAGCCCAAACGGAGGGCAGTCGCAGGTGGCGCTCGCCTTTTGGTTTTATCCCCCGAATGCTCCAGCCGATGGCCAGGCGGTCCGCGCGCTGACCGCGGCGGCTGACAGAATCGTTCTGTTGCCCGAACCTGGGGTTGACGTATCGACCGTTCGGCCGCTCCTCGTCGCCGCCTTTGCCGAGCATGGATTGGTGCCGGATTATGGCCTCGATTTGAGTGGGGCCGGAAACGGCGCGCTGCAGCTCACTCGGAAAGCGCCGGACACAGTCGCTGCGATGGTGCCCGAGGTGGAGGCTGCGGTGGCGCGTCTGCAACGGCAGGTCCGCGGATTGGAGCGCAGTTTACGCACCCGCATGGCGGAGCTGGAAGCGGCGGATCACCACATCTCGAAGCTGGAAGAAAAGCTCCTCAAATGGAAAGAGGCCAAGCGCCAGCTCAAACAACTGAAGGCTGAGAAGCAGGCGTTACGCAAGTCGCCCGAACGAAAGGTCGGGCAGGTCCTGTTAGCGCCTTATCTTCTCCCGCAAAAGCTAGTCCGTGAAGTGCGGAAGCGGTTTCCGCGTGCCGGCAAACGTTCCGGCGTGCCCAAGCCATCCAGTGATTATCAGCGCTGGTTCGAAGCGCATCGCGCCAAACCGGAGGACCTGTCGGCCATGCGAGAACAGGCATCGAAGTTCGCCTATCAGCCTTGCGTCAGCATTATCACCCCGGTCTTCAACACGCCGGTGCGCTGGCTCGAGGAATGTGTCCAGTCGGTTCTCGATCAGGTTTACGAAAAATGGGAGCTGATTCTCATCGACGACACCTCGACCGACGCGGAAACGTTGAAGCTCCTCCCGGAATTCGCAGCCCGTGACTCCCGCATCGTTCTCAGTAAATGCGACAAACGTGGCGGCATTTCCGCTGCGTCCAATAGAGGCCTGGAACGCGCCGACGGTGAGTGGATCGGTTTTCTCGATCATGATGACATGCTGGAACCGGACGCCATTTTTCAGCATGTAAAATGGCTCCAGGAACATCGGGATGCCGACCTTATCTACTCCGACGAGGATAAGTTGACCGACGACGGGCTCGACTCCCCGATCTTCAAGCCCGACTGGTCTCCGGACTATTTTCTCTCCTGCAACTACATCTGCCACTTCACCCTCATCCGGCGCCAGGTCTTGCACCAGGTTGGCGGGTTCCGGTCGGAATTCGACGGCGCTCAGGATTACGACCTTTTCCTACGGGTGATCGAGCAGACAAGCCGGATCGATCATGTGCCCCGCGTTTTATACCATTGGCGGCGGAGCGACGCTTCCACGGCTGATAATATCCGGCGCAAACCAGGCTCCTTGGAGACCGGCCGGCTAGCCCTTGAGGCTCATCTGGAGCGACAGCGGGCGCGCGGTCATGTCACGGTGGATTGGCGGACTCATGCCTACTGGATTAAGCGCGAGCTGCCTGAAGCGAAAAAAGTTTCCATCATTATTCCCGTCCGCGACCGGATCGACCTGCTGGCCCGTTGCGTCGATAGCCTAACGAGGCAGACGAACTACGCTCCTTACGAGATCGTGGTGGTCGATAATGAAAGCCGGACGCCGGAAGCGAAGGCTTACCTGGCGAGTCTCAAGCACCGTGTCCTCCAGTTCCCCGGCCCGTTCAATTTTTCCGCGATCAACAACTTCGCGGTCGAACAAACCGAAAGCCCGTGGCTTTTGTTCCTGAACAACGATACCGAGGTCATCGACGCGGATTGGCTAACCGTCATGGCTGAACACATTCAACGACCCGAGGTCGGCGCCGTCGGCCCGCGGCTTCTTTATCCGGATGATACGGTGCAGCATGGCGGAATCGTCGTCGGCGTGGGCGGAATCGCGGAACACGCATTCCGCGGATTTCCGGCGGAGGCGCCCGGGGTTTGCCGGCAGCTGCAGGTGACGAGAAATTACAGCGCGGTTACGGGGGCCTGTTTGCTGACCCGGCGGGACGTTTTCAATAAGGTGAAAGGATTTGATGAAGAGCGTCTGCCGGTCACATTCAGCGACGTGGACCTGTGCCTGAAGATCCGGCGGGCCGGTTACCTGGTTGTCTACACTCCGTTCGCGCGCTTGTATCATTACGAATCGGCCACCCGCCGAAAGAGCGTAGAACCGATGGAGACCGGGGTGATGCAGGAACGCTGGGCCCCGGTGCTGGAATACGATCCCTATTACAATCCAAATCTTTCCCGGGAGCGGGCAGACTTCTCGTTAGGCAAATAACCTTATGGCGCGCGATTTAAAAAAACTCTGGGAAGGCGTGACCGCGCGTGCGCAAAAAGCGCTGATCATGCGCGACTACGCGCCGCGAACCCTGGCCGACCGGGTGACCGAGGTCGGAGTCGAAGCGGGACAGCTGGCCAGCGCTGGACCTGGCAACGAGCAGCTTCGCGATATCTGGATTCCCGGGGTCGAGATTTTTCAGCGTACGATCCATTACCAGCGGCATCGCGGGCTTTTCGGCGAATTCGTTCGCCGCGACGAAGCGATCCTGCAGCGCATCGGACTTTGGCCGGCGCAATGGGCCAACGCCCGGATGTTCACGCAAACGGCCAAGGGATTTCATGTCCATCCGCCGGTGATTCCAGCCCGGACCGCCCCCGATAAATGGATGCGCCGCCAATTCATCGAGGAGCCGACTAATTATTCCCTGCGGCAATACGATCGCGAGCAGTGGGACGTGATCTTCTTCGTCCAGGGAATCGCGGAAATGATTCTCCGCGACGTCCGCGCCGGGCTGCCGACGCGCACGATGCGTTTCTTCGTCGATGGCGACAATCACCCGGGCGCCAATAACGTCGGGATCGTTGTGCCGCCCGGAGTCGCGCACGCCCTCCGCGTTGAAGGATCGGAAGACGTCATCATGGTTTACGGGACGACGACCGCGTTCCAGCCCGAGTTTGAGGGCCGCATCGGCAGCGAGGTCGAGACTGCGACCCTGCCCGAATCGTGGCAGCAATTCCTCAAGTAGGATTGCGGCAGAGCCGCTAAATTTTCCCGCCTGCCGTGAAGCGACAATTCGATCCAGCGGAGCCTGAGTTGATGGATCGTCCCCAGCCCGTCACCCCCGAGCTGGCCAGGGACCTGGAGAATCTGCGACAACTGAACCGCTACTTCGGCAGCTACGCGTTGATCCGTCGTTTCCTGCGCCGCTGGATCAAACCGGGAGACAGGTTGCGCGTCCTCGATCTGGCGACAGGGTCCGGAGACATTCCGCGCCTCGTGGTTGACCATGCCCGGCTGGTCAAGGCGTCGATCACGGTGGATGCGGTTGAGCAACAGGCTTCAACGGTTGAAATCGCGCGGAGCTTGAGCGGCGATTATCCCGAGATTCAATACGTACAGGGGGACGTTCTAACGTTCGAGGCGGAGTCCTACGACATTGTGTTGTGCTCGCTGGCCCTCCATCACTTTGCCGACGATGCCGCAGTCCGCGTTCTTCAGCGTTGTCGCGCCCTTTCCAACCGGTATGTGCTTGTTTCCGACCTCGAGCGCGGCCTTCTCGCCTCGGTCGGCGTTTGGCTGCTGACCGCGGTGGTCTTTCGCGAACCCATGACCCGTATCGACGGGCGGCTTTCCGCCCAACGCGCATTTTCGTTCCGTGAATTCCGCGCTCTCGCCGAACGCGCGGGATGGGCAGGCTTCGGCCACCGCCGATTTGCCTTCGCGCGGCAGGCGATCTGGCTGGAGCCCAAGTAATGGTCTGCGTTGTCCGGATCTCGAAGCTTGGGGGGAATGTCCGCGCAGACTATATGCGCGCACGCCTTGTAAAGACTTTTTGTAGGAAACGCGGATTTGGTCAGCCGGTTCAACTCAGCTGACTGGGATTCGCTGGCAGAGAGAACAGCGCTGCGCAATCATTCCGTTGTGAACGTTATTCGGCGCGTTGACCCGGCGCTCGCTTTGTGGCGCCGCCAAGGGCAAAGGCGTGTCCTCGTGCCGACAATGGGCGCGTTGCATCGCGGGCACGGAGAGTTGATGCGCGTCGCGCGCCAGGCGGCTGGGGCTGACGGTGAAATTGCAGTCAGCATCTTTGTTAACCCTCTCCAGTTCGGGGCGGGCGGTGATTACGAAAAGTATCCCAGGCCGGAACCAGCGGACGATGAGTTCTGCCGCCGAGCGGGTGTGGACATTCTCTTCCGGCCCTCGGTCGAAGAAATGTACGCCTCCGATTTCTCCGTTGCGATTGAGGAGACGTCACTGGCGAACACCCTGTGCGGGCGATCTCGGCCGGGACATTTTCGGGGAGTTTGCACGGTTGTGACGAAGTTGTTCCATCTGCTTTCGCCCGATGCGGCTGTGTTTGGGGAAAAGGACTTTCAGCAACTCGCGATCATCCGCCGACTGGTAAGGGATCTGAATTTTCAGATCGAGATTATCGGCGCGCCGACTGTACGCGAATCTGACGGCCTGGCCTCCAGCTCGCGGAACCAATACTTAAGTGAGGCTGAAAGGCTGCAGGCTCCGGTCTTGCAGCGCGCTTTACAGGAAGCGCGGCGGCTGGCCGAAACGGGCGAAACATCTGCCGCGCGGCTCATCAATGCGGCGCAAGAGATTATTGCGGCAGCTCCCCTGGCGCGGATCGACTATCTCGAAATCGTCGATCCGGGTTCGCTTCAGCCAGTCGAAGCTGTGCGTGGAAACGCCCTAATCGCAGTGGCTGCCTTTTTTGGCCAGACGAGGCTGATCGATAACCTTCGCCTGTCGTGAAGCAATACGACTTCGTTGTCATTGGCAGTGGTATTGCCGGGCTCACCTTCGCCCTGAAAGCGGCGAAGCACGGTTCCGTCGCGGTGATTACCAAGCGGAAAGGGGCGGATTCGAATACCGCCTGGGCCCAGGGCGGCATTGCCTGTGTGACGAGCGACGAGGATTCATTCGAACTGCATGTAGCCGACACGCTCGAGGCCGGTGGCGGCCTGTGTGATGAGGCCGCGGTTCGAACGATTGTGATGGAAGGGCCGGAGCGCGTCCGGGAGTTGGTTGAGCTCGGCTTGCACTTTGATGATCGCGAGATCGGTGGTCATCTGGAGCCCGATCTGGGCCGGGAGGGTGGTCATTCAAAGCGCCGGGTCTTGCACGTCCAGGATGTTACCGGCCTGGAAATCGAGAAGACGCTGCTGCGCGAACTCGGCCACTCACCCGGTGTGGAGTTGCTGGAGAATCACATGGCGGTGGATCTGATTACCGCAGGCAAACTTGGCTTCGCCGCGGAGGATCGCTGTCTGGGTGTTTACGTTCTCGATGAACGCACTGCCGAGGTTGAAACGATCCGGACGGACCGTCTCGTCCTGGCTACCGGTGGATGCGGGAAGGTTTATCTTTATACGACCAATCCCGACATCGCGACCGGTGACGGGGTCGCGATGGCTTGGCGGGCCGGCGCCGTGATCGCGAACATGGAATTCATCCAGTTCCACCCGACGTGTCTCTTCCATCCCATGGCGAAATCGTTCCTTATTTCCGAGGCGATTCGAGGGGAAGGGGGCATTCTGCGGAACGAGCGCGGGGACGACTTCATGCAACGCTACCATCCGCAGCGCTCGCTCGCGCCGCGCGACATCGTGGCCCGCGCCATTGACGCCGAAATGAAACGGTCCGGCGCGAAATGCGTCTTCCTCGATATCACCGATCATCCACCGGAATTTCTGAAAGAGCGGTTCCCGCACATCTACGAGACGTGTCTGCGGTTCGGGGTCGACATGGCGAAGCAACCGATTCCCGTGGTGCCCGCAGCGCACTATCAATGCGGCGGCGTTCGGACCGACGTGAACGGCGCCACCAGTCTCCCCGGCCTGTATGCGATTGGCGAAGTCGCGTGCACCGGTTTGCATGGCGCGAACCGGCTCGCGAGCAATTCGCTCCTGGAAGGTCTGGTAATGGCGCATCGCGCTTGTGATGCCCTGCTTCGGGAGAGCCCCACGTCCCATCCCGCTCGAGAGATTGCCCTGCCGGAGTGGGAATCCGGGGACGTTCAGAACGTGGACGAGCTGGTCGTGATTTATCACAACTGGGACGAAATCCGGCGCTTGATGTGGGACTACGTCGGCATTGTCCGGACGGAGAAACGTCTTCAGCGTGCCAGCGCCCGGCTCCGAAATCTTCAACGCGAGATCCGCGAGTTTTACTGGAATTTCAAGGTCTCCGTCGATCTGCTGGAACTGCGGAATCTCGCGACAGTCGCGGCGCTGATTGTGGATTCCGCGCTCAGCCGAAAAGAGAGCCGTGGCCTTCATTTTACCATGGATTATCCGGAGCTGGCTGACGCGCGGTTCAAGCGCGATACGCTTCTTAGCCGCAATTAACGCTGGCCTGCTTAGTGCTAGAAAGGGCGGCGGGATAGCGGCCTCCTGTCAGCGGGCCAAAAACGCTTGCCGAGGGGGCACTTTTCCGCTAAGAATCGTGCGCCAATTGTCTCAATGAGAAGGTTTTTCGCTCTGCTACCCCTGGTGACTGTGACTGCGTGGACGGTCTGCGCCCAGTCGCCGTACGAGAGCAGTGCTGACTTCGCCAAGTACGCGATGAAATTGCGCGAACAGGCGCTCCTAAAGGTCGAGCCCCAGGTTTTCGTCCCGACCACCTCGCGCACGAGCATGACCCGGTTCCCGTGGAAGACGAACATCGTCACGACCGTCTTTTGGATTGGCGAAGCCGCTGCCGGCAACAACCCGGTGCCGAACGTGAAAAGCTCGTGGGACGCGAACTGGACCGCGAATTACGGCGGGTTCGACACGCCCGACACGAACCAGCGAAAGAATTATATCCCGGTTTCATTCGTTCCACGGCAGAACCCATTCTACTGCGCTCTGCCTTACAACGACGTCACCCATGGCCAATTCAAGCCGGAAGCGGCGCTCGTGATTCCGTGGTTCAAACAGGCGTACACGGAGCCCGGCCGTTCCGTCTGCAAAAGCCGCTGGCTCGCCATTCGCAAAGGTAACCGGACAGCTTATGCGCAATGGGAGGACTGCGGCCCCTTCCGGACCGATCATTTCCAGTACGTTTTCCAAAACGAGAGGCCCAAACCGAACCTGAACCGCGGCGCCGGCCTCGATGTCTCACCGGCGGTGCGCGATTATCTCGGGCTTCAGCCGACGGATGTCACTGACTGGCAGTTTGTGGAAGTCCGCGATGTCCCGCCCGGTCCGTGGCGGACTTTCGGGGACAACAACCATTTCGTGATCGCAAAGCGCCAGGCCGAGCAGCGCCTCGTCCAGGAAGCTACGACCGACAAGAAGAAGAAAGAATAGGGACCTCCGCGGGTCTCGCTACCGCTTCACTCAGGAAGGCACGCCGAGTTGGCGCGTGATTCCTCCCAGCGACTCTTTCAGCGAATCTGCCTGTTCGGCCAGCGGCTCATAGCGTTTGCGCTCAGTGATGCAGAATGCCGCCAGCGGCTCGAACGCGACCGCGATCTCCTTATAAAACAGGTCGATCGCGTGGTTCATCTGCTGCTCGATCGCGTTCACGAGGTCGTCCCGCTTTTTTTCCATTTCGCGCTCGTAGGCCGCGAGAATTTTTCGGCGCTGAGTAAACGCGACGATGGTTCCGAAGACCGCGGCGGATGCCGCGAGAACGCCCGTTACGTCTGCCACGGATGCGCTGCTCATGGCCACGATCACCGTGATGATGCCGCCCGCAGCAGCAATCCCCGCGGGTAAACGCAGCCAGGCGGCAGTCTCCCGGAACATCTTTGCGAGTTGCTCCTCGACTGCTCGCCCCGCTATCCTCTCGGCAAGCGTCAGCTCAATCGACTGCAGGAGCTCGCGGCGCTGCCGGGCGAAATCGGGAATTGTTTTGCGGACGCGGCTTTTCCCCTCGGAAGCAAACTGGGCTTCGATCGCGTCCTGGAGCTGCGGCCAGAGGCTGCGTAAGTCAGTCTCGAGGAGCTGGACAGCGTTCTCGACCTGGGGCTCGACGGTCTGCCGCAATTTCGCTTCGACTTCGGTCTGGAAATCGTGCTGCCACTGTTCGCGGCTCCAGACCAGCCGCCAGGTTTTCCAAAAGGAGAGTTTCTCCTCGAGCAGTCGCGTGCCTTGGCGCGCGCATTCGCGGCATGCCTGTTCAACCCCGCGAAGAAATCCGGCGACCTGCCGCAGCGTTTGGTCTCTCCTGACCTGGAGGAATTCGGTGATCCGTCCGAGATGTTTTTCGTCGCGGGCAATCGTTTCGATCGATCCGTGGATCTCCGCTGCCAGCTCGTGGAGGATCACGCCAGCGGTGCGTCCGGTGGATTGCAGTTTGAGGAAACGGACGCTCGATTCGGTGACCATCTGGTTGATCTGTTGCTCGAGCGGCCCAAAGCCGCTCTCGCGAAAAAGTTGTTCCTTGTCGACTCCGGTCGTACGAGCCAGCAACGCTTTTCGGGCCGAGACTGCGAAAATCGGAGGAGCGAACCCGAGTTTTTGCATAGCCGTGTCCTGGAGATGGCGATGGATCACATCGATCTCGGCCCGGTTACGGAGGTCCGCCTGTTGCAGGACGAAGACGACATTCTTCAGCCACTTCTTCTGCACCAGATCAAGAAGCTGCCAGGCCGATTGCGACCAGGGGTTCGTGACTGAAAACACGAACAGGACAACGTCCGCGCGAGGGACGAATCCTTCCGTGATCGTCTGGTGTTCCGGCACCATCGTGTTGGTGCCGGGTGTATCGACCACGTTGAAGTCCTGCAAAAAGCGGATGGGCAGGTAGCGCTCTGTTAGCTGGGGTGAGACTTCGACTGTTTTTTCGGCCGCCGCGTGGCGGAAAATGTAAACCCGATCGGTTGCAGGAAGCACATCTACCTTCGCAAATTCCTGGCCGAAGAGCGCATTGAGCAGAGACGATTTGCCGGCTTTGACTTCCCCGACTACGACGAACAAGAGCGGCTCGCGAACATCTGTGAGCAAACCGTGGAGGGTATCGAGAACTGCCGGATCCCGCCGCATTTCCGAGCTTAAGCGCAGGAGTTTTCCGAGCGCAGTTTCGAGCTCGGTCCGAAGCTGCAGGTAATTATCGGCGATCATGCCGGCCCGCTAACTGCCAGGCGTGGTCGCCGTTGCGGGCGGAGGGGCAACCGGGGTCGTGCTGGGTACGGCAATGGCCCGTGGAATTACAGTGGGCGAGGGGGTCGGCGTCGGCTTGGGCGGTCGCGGAGTCTCCATCGCCAGTAGTTCGGTCACCGTGACCGATTTGAATCCTTTTTTCATCAGCTGATCAAAAGTGCCCGGCATTGCCTCGATTGTCGGAGCGTGAATGTCGTGGGCGAGGATGATCGAACCGGGGACTGTGTCTTTCAAGATCCGGGCGGTCACAACACTCGGCCCTGGCCGTTTCCAATCGAGAGGGTCCACGTCCCAGATAATGACGCGATAGCCAAACTCATCATGAATCCATTTTTTTTGATGCGCTGTGAGCGAGCCGTAGGGCGGCCGCATTAATGTTGGTCGCTTCCCGGTTGCAGCGACGATCGCGTCGTCTGTTTTCTGCAGTTCGCGGCGGACCGCCTCGTCCGACATCTTCCCTAGATTTGGGTGGGACCAGGAGTGGTTGGCGATCTCGTGCCCTTCCCGGACAGCGCGTTTCAGGATGTCCGGATATTCGACAACGCATTGGCCGACAACGAAGAACGTCGCCTTAAGTCGTCGCGCCGCGAGCATGTCGAGGAGCTTTGGGGTGAGCGTGCCGTGCGGGCCGTCGTCGAAGGTGAGTGCGACGTAGGGCCCGTCGACATGCACCGAATTGACGGTGATCGACGGCTCGGTCGGCGACGGCGAAGCCTTGGATCGCACCGGGGTCAGGTCCGGCCGTTCCGTGGTCGGGGGCGTCGGCTTTTGCTCCTGCGCAAACGATGTCTGTCCGATTAAAAGCGCGACCGAGGCGAGAGCGATGACCTTTCGGAAAAGCATGAAAATGAAGGGCGCAGGCAAACCAGCGTCTATGTAGCAGACCGGACCCCCAACGCAAGCGGACGCCTCCGAGTGGGAAAACCGGGCCAAAACAAGCTCTGGAGACGATTTCAGAGGACACGAGGTTTCCGGACATAATACGCTTTTTTGGCAGTCATCCTGCTCAAACCAATGCATGACTCGCTCCGCTTAACGCGCAGCGGCGTTTCCGCGCAGCGAAGCGCGGGCGCGCAGCTCATGGCTTCTCCGAATGAAAATTTTGCTAGTTGAAGATCATCCCGGCAGCCGCCGCAATCTGCAGCGGCTTATTGCCGCGCGCGGACACGAAGTCACCGCTGTCGGTAGCGCCGAGGAGGCCGAAGCCACGTTGGCTGCCGAGGAATTCCCCTTTCTGATCCTTGATTGGATGCTGCCCGGTAAGAGTGGGGTCGATCTTTGCCGGGAATTGCGGACCAAGCCGAACGGGGACGAAATGTTTATTCTTCTCGTCACGGCGAAGGCCGATACCGAAGACCTCGAACAGGCTCTCGAAGCCGGGGCAAACGATTACCTGACCAAGCCGTTGGATGTTGGCCTGCTGAACGTCCGTATCTCCGTAGCCGAACGGCAAATTCGTGAACTGACCGAACGCAACCAGGCCCGCGCGGCGTTGCAGGAATCGGCCACGACCATGACCAATATTCTCGAAAAGACCACGGACGGTTTCTTCGCCGTCGATTCGGACTGGAAAATCACTTACGTCAACGCAGAGGCCGAAAACATGGTCGGGCGGAAACGCTCCGAGCTCCTCGGCGGCCTGCTGTGGGAGCAATTTCCGGCGCTCGTCGGCTCCATCTTCCAAACGAATTACGAGAAAGTGATGGCTGAGCACGTTGCCATGGAGTTCGAAGCAGGTGATTCGACCGGCAAGACCTGGTACAATGTCCATGCTTATCCGAGCAATGGCGGCGTCTCTGTTTTCTTCCGCGACATTAGCGAGCGGAAGAAGTCGGAAACCGAACGGCTGACCACGAGCAAGCTGGAATCCCTCGGGACTTTGGCCGGTGGAATTGCCCACGATCTCAACAACATCCTGACCGTCATCTCTGGCAACATCGGCCTCGCCCAAATTGAGGCCCCGCTCGATTCCGGCAGCCTGCTTGGTTTTCTCTCGAAAGCGGGACAGGCCGCGCAACATGCGGCTCATCTCTCGAGCCAGCTCCTGACCTTTTCCAAAGGCGGCGCGCCGCTCAAGAAGATCGTCTCAATGGGCGAGCTGCTTGAGCACGCAGCCGAGTTTGCACTTTACGGATCGAACCTGCGGGCGGATTTCGACGTCGCGGTCGATCTATGGAAAGCCGAGGTGGACCCGGGCCAGATCGAACAGGTCATTAACGCCCTCATGCTCAATGCCCGCGAAGCCATGCCGCAAGGCGGCACCATCCGGGTCCGCGCGCGCAATATCGTGTTCGAGGAAAACAGCAACGCCCCGATCCCTTCCGGCCGATACGTCAAGGTCAGCATCACCGACCGCGGAAGCGGCGTGTCGGAAGATCTGCACACCAAGATTTTCGATCCCTATTTCACGACGAAAGCGACCGGTACCGGGCTCGGACTCGCGATCAGTTATTCGATCATAAAAAAACACGGCGGTCTTCTTTTGCTGGAAAGCTCGACGGAGGAAGGCGCGGTCTTCGCGTTTTATCTGCGGGCCAGCGAGCACGTCGGAGGCGCTACGCCAGAAACCCGTTCTCCCGGTCGGCCTTTCCACTACAACCATCAGCGGATCCTTGTCATGGACGATGAAGCGGCCATTCGGGAACTCACTTCCCAATTGCTCGGCACCCTCGGCTACGAAGTGACCGCGGTGCCCGACGGGTTGGAAGCAGTTCGCCTTTACGAGCGCGCACTGCGAAAAGGTGAGCATTTCCAGGCGGTCATCCTGGACGCCACAGTCCGGGGCGGAATGGGTGGCGTGGCAACCATCGAACGACTGCGGACGATGGACCCGAAAGTCAACGCCATCATTTGCAGTGGCTATTCGGATGAAGCCGCGCTGTCCGAATTTCTGGCGTTTGGCTTCCGCGGTGCGTTGCCGAAACCGTTCACGCGCTCGGAGCTGGCCGACGCCCTGCAGCGCACGTTCGAGACGACGAACTCGAACTAACTAACTAGCCTTTGCGGAGTTTCTCGAGTTCCGCAATGAAAGCCTCCGGACCGCCCCGCACATAGCCGAGCGCGCCGACGGTCTTGCCGTTGCTGTCCAGGACGACGACGGTAGGGAAACCCTGGATCCGATATTGCATGGCGAGCCGCTCGTTCTGGGCCTGCGTTTCAGCCGGCAGCTCTTTACGCTTGGGAAAATCAAGCTCGAGCAGGACGAGGTTCTTGCTCGCATACTCCTTAAACTCCGGTTTGGAGAATATTTCCTTGTCGAGCATGATGCACCAGCCACACCAGTCCGAGCCGGTGAAATCCATCAGGAGAAGCTTCTGCCCCGCTTTCGCTTCCTCCTGGGCCTGGGCGAAATTCGTCAGCCAGCCGGACTTGGTTGAGCCGGAACCTTTTGTCGCCTCCTGCGCCGTCGTGCTTTTCGAGCAGGAGATGGCGAAGAGACCGGCAACGACAATGAGGGCTCGCAGATTTCTCACGCCCTAACTTCCGGTAGCTTGGCGGCGCGCGCAAGCTGCGGCTTCCGTACAAAGCTAGCCCGGCGCGTGGACGCCGGGCTAAAAACTAACCGAAAGATTTATTTGAGGTGTCCGGAGACGAGTTTGGTCATCTCGAACATGCTGACCTGGCTCTTGCCGTTGAAGACCGGCTTAAGCGAATCGTCCGCATTGATCATGGTCCGCTTTTTCTTATCCTGGCAGCCGTTCTTCTTGATGTAGTCCCAGAGTTTCTTGGTGAGCTCGGAACGTGGGAGCGGTTTTGAGCCGACGATTGCGGAGAGTTTTTCGTCGGGCTGCACCGGTCTCATGAAGGCGGCGTTCGGTTTACGTTTTGAAGGAGTCTTTTTGGCTTTGGTTTTCGGCATAGAGGCTGACTAATCCTTCTCTCGTAGGAGGGCAATAATAAATTTAGCAAAAATCGCGGGTCAACGCGCGCGTTGGACAGCGATTGCCGCGACGTCATCCGCCATCGCTTTGCTGTCATCGCTTGGCGTAGTTTGGGCCAGGACACGGTCGAGCAAAGCCTGGGCGCTTTCGGCCAGAGGTTGCAGCATCTCCGCAAGCCGCATCGCGGAATCGCGCGTGTTTTCGTCGCGCCCCGAACCATAAATCCCGTCGGTGTAGAGAAAGAAGGCGTCGCCCGGTTCGAGATCGATTTCAGTTTCGACAAACTCGGAGCGGTCGAGCAATCCCAGTGGCGGAGCCGATGAAGGGACCGATTCACTCCGGCCGCCGCTCCGCGCGACCAGTAATGGCGGATGACCCGCGCCCACGACGCTGGCTCGCCCGCTGACCGGGTCGAGGGCCACGCACATCGCGGTCATGAAGGAGCGTGCTCCGAAAATGCTGCGAAAATCCTTGTTCACCGCTTCCATAATTTCCGCCGGTCGGCTGTTTTCCGCGGTCCCGTGATGAAAAAGCAATTTGGCCAGGGTCGTCAGCAAAGCCGCTGAAGCTCCGTGTCCCGTTGCGTCCACGATCCAGAACAAGGTGCGGCCATCGCGCATTCGCAGCCATCCATAGATATCGCCGCCGACCTGAATCACCGGGCGGTAGCAGGCCGCGATTTCCCAGCCGGGGAGGACGGGGGGTTTCTGGGGGATGAGCGATTGCTGAGTCAGCCGCGCTGCTTCGAGGTCCCGCTCGAGATTGTGGCGCCAGGCCTCGAGCTCATCGTTTTGTTTTTGTAATTGGCTCCGCATCGAGCGGAGGCGCAACTGCGTATCGATCCGGGCGCGGAGCACGGCCTGGTTGATCGGTTTGGTCACGAAATCGTCGGCCCCGGCTTCCAGGCAAAGCACCTCGCTTTCTTCGCCCCCGTGACCCGTCAGCATGATGGTTGGTATTTGGGCCACCATCGCACTGGGGTCGTGCCGCAACCGCTTCAGGACCTCAGCTCCATCCATTCCGGGCATGTCGAAATCCAGGAGAAGCAGCGCCGGTGGATCCGCGTGAAGCATTTTGAGCGCTTCAATCCCGTCAGGCGCTTCGACGCAGGAAAATCCGGCACCCGTGAGGATGCGGCCGAGGAGCTTGCGGCTCATCGGGTCGTCATCGGCCACCAGGATTTGTTCGCCGGAGTTCTTCGCCATGGTTTTTCCTTTGATTCGAAATCAAGCGGTTCGCGAACTGTATTTTTTCGCGGGCGGGGCTTGGCGCCGATCGATGTGCGGCGACATGCTCTGCATTTAGCGATTGTCAGCAGCCCGACATTGAATTACAACCGTTCACTGCCGTCGATAATTGCTTATGAAACTTTCGAATTCGCTCTTGCTTCTTGGTGCCATAGCCATGCTTTCCGCCTGCGAGGACGAACCGCCCGTCCGTTCGACGCGCCGGCCGCCGGCGAAATATCCGCCGACCGTGAATTCGCAATATCCGCCTCCGCCGCAGCCTTACGATCCGAATAACCCGCCAGGCCCGACCCCGCCGCCGGTTACGAATACCCCGGCCGATCCGACGCCTCAGCCGACCGCTGCGACGGTGAACAAGCCCACAAAGGGAGATTTACCCTACGGAATTCCGGTTCCTAACAAGCCGGGTTTCGTGACCAGCCCGTACGCGCCGAACTCCGGATACGTTGACGTGCGCGGCTTCCCGCCGGGGACCGAGGTAAAGGATCCCTACACCCAAAAAATCTTCCTCGTCCCGTAACGATCGTGCCCATCCGGCTCGCTCTGCCAGTGGCCGGGAAGCAAAAGTTGGGGAAGCGCAAGACAAAGACCTCGCGTGCTGGACAAGCTCGCGAATTCTCCCGATGCTGAACGTCGCTCGTCGCCGTTTTGTTGCGCGCGCGGCGACGCAGATCCAACCGAATAGTTAGAGTCACATGGAATTTCGTATCAAACGCGCGCCCCGGATCGAGGCGGAGATCACCGTTCCCGGCGACAAAAGTATCTCGCATCGCGCGGTCATTCTCGCGGCGCTAACCAACGGCGTCTGCGTTCTGCGCGGATTCCTGCCCAGCGACGATTGCCTCCGAACCGTGCAGGCCATGCGCGCCCTCGGCATTAAAATCGAGCATCCGGAGCCCGACATGCTCGTTGTTCATGGAAAGAAGCGGCTCCTGACTGCGCCCTCAGGGGAGATAGATTGCGGAAATTCGGCCACCACCATGCGGCTTCTCGCCGGACTGCTCGCCGGGCAAAACTTTGACAGCGTCCTGGTAGGCGGCGCCAGCCTCTCTGCGCGGCCGATGGATCGCGTGATCGTGCCCCTGCGCAAAATGGGAGCGCAGATCGTCGCCCAGGGACCGAATGAGACAGCTCCCGTGAAAATTCACGGAGTGAAGTTAAAAGGCGCGAGCCACGATTTGCCGGTCGCCAGCGCGCAAGTGAAGAGCGCGCTGCTTCTGGCGGGCCTGTTCGCGAAGGGTAAGACGACAGTGCGCGAGCCGTTTGTGAGCCGGAACCACACGGAGCTAATGCTGAACTACTTTCTCGTCCGCACGGTCCGGGAAGAAAACGAAGCGATCAGCATCTTCGGCGACCAGGTCCCGGAATCGCGGGACTTCGCGATCCCCGGGGATATTTCCTCGGCCGCGTTCTGGCTGGTGGCGGCGGCCCTTCAACCCGGCGGCCATCTGCTTGTCCGCGACGTGGGATTGAACGATACCCGCAGCGCCGTTCTCGGCGTGCTCGTGCGAATGGGGGCACAAGTGCGGGAAGCGATCGACGATGTGGACCAGGTGGAGCCAAGTGGCACTGTCGAAATAACCGGCGCGCCTCTGAAGGGCACCGTCATTCAGGGCAAAGAAATCCCCCAGCTAATCGATGAGCTGCCGATCCTCGCGGTAGCGGGCGCACTGGCCAACGGAACAACCATTATCCGGCAGGCCCAGGAGCTTCGCGTCAAGGAAACCGACCGGATCGCGGCGATCGCGCACAATTTGCGGGCGATGGGCGCACAGGTCGTCGAGCTTGACGACGGCCTCGAAATTCAAGGCCGCGCCGACCTGCGAGGCGCACGCGTGGCCAGCTTCGGCGATCATCGAATTGCCATGGCCTTCGCGGTCGCCGGCATGTTCGCGGACGGCGAAACCACGGTTCAGGATGTCGAGTGCGTCCGTGAGTCGTACCCAGGTTTCGAGAAGGCGCTGGATGAATTTGTCAGCGCTAAACGAATTCGCGTGACGACGCCGGTGATCAGCTCCTTGACGCCCGCCAAAGTGGACGAGGAATGAGCGCGCGCGAAAGCGCTTATCGGGTCGTATCCATCGACGGACCGGCCGCCTCCGGTAAGAGCAGCGTGGCGCGAGCCCTGGCCCGGCGAATCGGCTTCGATTACGTTAATTCCGGCGCGATGTACCGGGCGGTCACGTGGTTTGTCCTCGGGCGCGGTGTTGCCGCGTCCGATGCCGAGGCGATCGCGAGCCTGGTGGCGGGCACCCGGATCGATTGCACGCTTGATGGCGACGGTTCCCGGATGTTGATCGATGGCATCGATCCGAGCGCCCATCTTTGCGAAGATCAGGTGAACGCAGAAGTTTCGCGCGTCAGCAGTGTGCCGCGCGTCCGGGAAATCCTGGTCGAAAAGATGCGCGATTACGCCCGGGACCGCGACATTGTCATGGAGGGACGCGATATCGGCTCGGTCGTGTTTCCGGACACTCCCTACAAATTCTACATCGACGCTTCGCCGGAAGTCCGCCTCCGCCGACGTGAAGCCCAGGGCCTCCGCGACCAAATCGCTGCCCGCGACCGGGCCGATTCTTCGCGCCGTGCGTCACCCCTCATCATCGCCGAGGACGCGCACGTCATCGACAGCTCGAACCTGACCATCGAAGGGGTGGTGGGGGAGATTGTCGGCCGGTTAAAGATAAAGGGGATGAAAATCGAGTAGCGGCTTTGAATCCCTATTACTGGGTTTGTTACCACCTCATCAAACTGCTGGCCCGGATTTTCTTCCGGCTCCGCGTTGTTCATCGCGAGCGAATGATCAATCACGGCCCGGTGATTCTCGCTGCGAATCACCAGAGTTTTCTCGATCCGCCCCTGGCCGGGAGCGTCTCGGACCGCGGCATCTTTTTTCTCGCTCGCAAAAGTTTGCTCAACGGTCCCGTTCTCGGCTGGTTGTTGCCGAAATTGAACGTGATTCCGGTCGATTCCGAAACGGGTCGCGATCGCACCGCGTTGAAGGCGTTGATCCGAATCTTAAAGGCTGGGGAAGGCACGCTCGTCTTCCCAGAGGGGGCGCGGACACTCGACGGCGCTTTGCAGCCGGCTCAGCCCGGGCTCGGCCTCGTCATTGCTAAAACCCTCGCCCCAGTCGTGCCGATGCGCATTTTTGGCGCGTTCGATGCCTGGCCGGTCCACGAGAAGCTTCCGCGTCCGGGGCGCGTCACGATTGTGGTGGGGCACCCGATCCATTTTACCGCAGAAGATCTACAGGCCGCCGGGAAGGACCTGTATCAGCAACTGAGCCAACGCGTGATGGACGCCATTGCGGCCCTGCCTCTGGAGTGACCGGCTTGCGCGCTTCCGCGGGGCGGGGGACGGTGCCCGATGCCAGCACCTGAAACGGAAGGCGAACCAACGACCGTCCCAAAGGCCGGCGTGGTGCTAATGATCGTTATCGTCATTTCGATGGCGCTTCTGGCGATCTACGCGAATGTTCAGAAGGCCCGGCGCGATCAAATCGAGAAAGTTACGGTCACCCCGGTTTCACCCACCGCGTCCGCTTCGCCGCCTGCGAACCCTTAAAACGTGCGGGCAGATACCCGCGCGGGGCCTTTTGTTTCGAATAACCCGGTAACCCCTTTGTCTAACCACACCATGAAGAAGTTCGCCTTTATCCCGCTGATCGCCGCCCTGGCCGTTTTTGTTTCGTGCCAAAAACAGCAAACTGAAGAAGAACGCCGGGCTGAAGTCGAGCGGCAGGTGCAGGATCGTCTCGCGGCGGAGCGGGTTGAAGCGGAGAAGCAACGACTGGCGCAACAACAGCGCGATCTGGAGGCGCGGGAGAAGGCAATTGCCGATCGCGAAGCGACCCCTTCGACGATCACGTCAGTGGAAGAAACGGCCGACGAATCGGTGGACACGGACGAAACCGAAATCCGGACGAAGAAACGCTCTCCTGCCGCTTACGGAATGTTTTATCAGAAGCTCGAGTCGCACGGCGACTGGCGAGAAACTGAGAGTTACGGTTATGTTTGGCAACCGCGTGTGGCCGAGGAATCGCGTGACTGGCGTCCCTACACCGAGGGTCGGTGGGTTTATAGCGATGCCGGGTGGACGTGGGTTTCGGATGAGCCGTTTGGCTGGGCCACCTACCATTACGGGCGATGGGTGCGGCTTCGCCGGGTCGGCTGGGTCTGGGTGCCTGGCGTTCAATGGGGCCCTGCGTGGGTTTCCTGGCGCACGAGCAAGGATTACGTCGGCTGGGCGCCACTCCCGCCCGAAGCGCGATTTGACCGCCGCCACGGGATCCACAATTGGGCGGACAATTATTACGACATTGGCCCGGATCAATACGCATTCGTCTCGAGCAACGAATTTGGCTCCGAACATGTGCGCCGGGCGATTGTTCCGTCCGAGCGCAATATCACGATCGCCGTCGAGACTACGAACGTGACTCGAATCACGTTTGCCAATACCAGGATCGTAAATGAAGGGCCGAGCTACGAGGAACTCCGTTCCAGAGGTCCGCGTCCGATCCAGCGTCTTCGCCTCCGTTGGCAGCGGGATGCGGACACGGAGCAGGCCCGGATCGAGGGTGACGAGCTCGAAGTGTCGGCTCCACGCATTACCGAGGTGCGTGAATTCCAGCGCCCGCGCCGCGTCCGGGAACGCGTCGTTGACGTGAGCATCGAGAACGGTTGGACCGCCATAACGGACCGCTCAGCGGCGGACCGCGCCCGAACGAAATTCCAAACCGAAGCAACGCCACCTCCAAACGCTCCGTCGAAACGTTTTGTGAAACCGGAAGAAACGGCCACAACGACAAGCTCACCTGCGCCGGCTTCGACTGCTGCCGCAACCGCGGCGCAAACGCCCGCGTCGGCGAACCCAACGCCGGCAGCTTCGAGCCCTTCGCCGGTGAGTACGCCTAAGCAATCGCCGAGCGCATCGCCTGAGGCCAGCACAACGTCCACCACAAAACCGTCGCCGAGCGCATCTCCTGCCGCGAGCGCAACCTCGACCGCAAAACCGTCGCCGAGTGCGTCGCCTGTGGCCAGTGCAGCATCGTCAGCAAGACCGTCGCCGAGTGCGTCGCCCGTGGCGAGCGCAGCATCGTCAGCAAAACCGTCGCCGAGTGCGTCGCCCGTGGCGAGCGCAGCGTCGTCAGCAAGACCGTCGCCGAGTCCAACAGCTTCCAGTTCGGCCACCGCCGCGACCGCGAGCCCAACGCCAGTTGCATCGCCACGAACGCGGCCCTCCGCCTCGATGGCGCCGCGCGCAACACCATCCATCGCGCCGCTGGCCTCCGCCACGCCAGTGCCGACCGTCCCGGCAGCCAGCCCGAAAGCCGCAGCTTCGCCAACCCCGGTGGCGAGCCCGTCTGTGCCTCCGGTAACCCGCGTCCGTCCTTCGCCCTCGATCGCGCCACGAACGAGTCCCGCACTAACGCCGGTTACGACGCCCGCCCCTGCCGCGTCCACGCCGCCAGCTTCGCCGCCGATTCAGCGCCGAACCCCGCCGCCGGCCAGTCCCGCTGCGAGCGTCCCGGCAATTACACCGGCACCGTCCATCGCTCCAAGCGTGCCCCCGACGACCCCCGCAACCCGGGCGAGCATAGCGCCACGGATCCCGCTGGCGACGCCCGCTGCTACGCCAGTGACCACGCCCGCAACGGCCGACGCTCCATCAGCGCCACCGAACGTGCCCCGACGAATGCCGCCGCGCATGACACCGCCGCCAGTTACCACCCCGCCGGTCGATACTCAGCCATCAACGGCGACCACACCGGACCCGGCGGCCGCGTCGGCACCCGCTGCGCCTGAGGATCGCGCGCGCAATCGTCGGCCCCGCGTTCCTGGCGAGACCCCAACGCCAACGCCTGAGACGTCGACCCAGCCGAACTAACACCGCGTAATATTCAAAGGTCTTTCGCGTGTCGCTGTTCCATAAGCGAGCGCGCATAGGCCAACGTATCGATAGCGTCCACGCTCTTGTCCCGGCGGATCGCCTTGATTCGCGGGAACCGCAAGGCAAGACCGCTCTCGTGCCGGGTGCTTGGCTGGATCGAGTCGAATGCGATTTCCAGAACGGTGTCTGGTTTTACCTCGCGATAACGACCGTGGTTCGAGATCGTTTGTTTTTTGAAATGTTCGGTCAGGTCCGCGATCTCTACGTCGGTCAATCCACTGTAAGCTTTTCCGATGGTGAGAAGCTCTCCCGTCTTCTCATCGCGAACGGCGAAAGTGTAATCACTCAACACATGGTTGCGCTTGCCATGGCCCAGCTCAGCCGCGACCACGACAACGTCCAGGGTCGCGAGCTCTTTCTTTAATTTGAACCAGAACAAGCCGCGCCGCCCGGGCGAGTAAAGGCTCGCCGGGTCCTTTACCATCAGGCCTTCGTTAAATCGGCGGCGCGCGAGCTGAAAGGCGTTCTCGATTTCGTCGGCGGAATGCGCCGGATAAACTTCCGCAATTTGAATCCCGAGAGGCAATACTACGGTGCGCAAAGCTTCGCGGCGCTCGCGCAACGGCCGGCGCAGGAATGACTCCCCATTGAGCCACAACAGGTCGAATGCGACGAACACAACCGGCACGTCCGCCGATGCCGCGGCGAATAGGTCCGAGCCTTCGTTCTTTCGGCCAAGCCGCTTTTGCAGGTCGAAGAAGGTCAGCTTCTTTCCGTGCTCGAAAGCCATGATTTCGCCGTCGAGAATGACCTCGGCCACAAACCCCCGGGCGTGCTCCGCCAGATCATGGAATTGGTCTGTCATCCGGCGCAAATCGCGCGAGAAAAATTCGACCCGGTCGTGACCGCGGTGAAGCTGAGCGCGGATGCCGTCGAACTTATCTTCGACGTAAACGGTCTTGTCTTCACCTGGTTCAGCGAAGCGCGCCCAGATCGCTTCGGCAGTCGGCTCCGGGCTCGCCAGCATGCTTTTGATCGGGCGAAAAAGAGAAAGCTCCGCGGTTTGCAATGCGCCTTTTGCGGCGAGCGCAGCTGTTTCTCCGAGGTCGCCCAGCAGCATGTTGGCTTCCTTGACGTCATCCAGCGGGACCGAAAACGCGGCCGCGATCGCTTCCTCGACGAGGCCCTCGCGTAACCCGATTCGCAAGTCGCCCGTCAGGATTTTTACGACATACTGGCCCTCGCGAGCAGACAAACGGGCAAGCCGCTTCTGGAGCGTTTCGGTTTTCCCCAGTGGCCCCCGGATTTTGTGAAGAGATTCAAAAAGCTCGCGAGATTCTCCCAACGTAAACGGCTCGGGGTGGGTGCGTCCCTCGAGTGCTTCCAGCGCGGTTTTTCCCGCGTCACCATGCGAGCTCGCCATCCGGCGGAATTCGGGTTCGCCGACTTTCGTGGCGCCGAGGAGGGCGCGGTGTATGACCGCCCATCCGGCCTGCACCGTTCGCAGGTCGCTTTGCGGGAATGGTTTTCCGGTGAAATAGACCGTCGCGATCGGAAGCTGCATCGTGTCCAGGGTCCGCAGGTAACCCGCGAGCAATCGCACCTTTTCCAACTTCGCGGGCGTAGCCGCAATTTGCTCCCCGATTTCAGCAAAGGCGTAAAACTCGGATCCGGTAGCGGCGGCTGGACGGGCCGCGTCGAGCTGCGCTCCCGCGGTGATGCCCCGGGCAGTTTTCCCTACGAGCGTCAGTTCCATCTGGTTCTCCTCGCTCAGAGCCCACGCTTCGATTCCCCGTTCCCGCAAATCGCGGGCGAATTCCGCCGCGAAGCCGTGCAGGGTCAGGACGCGCTTAGGTTTTACCAGCTCGACGTACCGAATCAGGTCGGGGTAATCCGCGTGATCGGAAAGGGGGAAGGCCGCATCGACCTGATATCGATAAATTGCGCCCGGATCGACCGCCCAGCCGCTGATCATTGCGACCCTCTTCTCGGGAATTTTCTCCAGCATCCGTGACCGGTTCGTACTCGGCGGACAGATAAGAACTTTGCCCGCCACGTCGTTCGCCTGGTAACGCTCGTACTCGCAGAAGGCCTGGCCGAATTGTTCATAGATGCGCGTCATCCGATGAATCGTACCGTGCAGCATCGGTTTAAGGTCTGCGCCGGCCAGGGCGCAGAGGATTTCCTGGGCCTTGCCTAACGAGTACCCAAGCAGCACTGGCACCGCTCCCGCATCGAGCGCATCCCGGCAAAACGCGACGATGTGCGCAACCACTTCCTCCGTGGGAGGGAATCGATAACGCGGCAGACCGAATGTGGTCTCCATGATCAGAGTGTCTGCCTGCCGCCATTCCGCCACCTCGGCCGAGCGTCCATGGCGCAATTTGAAATCGCCAGTGTAGAGGAGAGAATCGTCGCTTGTTTCCAGGAAAAACTGGGCCGACCCGAAGATGTGCCCGGCCGGGAGCAGGGTCACGTCCAGGCCGCGGACGGTTGTTTGCTCTCCGAAGTTGAGGACATGCTCGTGCCGTTCGCCCGGCATCCGTGCCTGCATCAGGCGCGCGGTTCTCTCGGAGACGATAATCTCGGCGTGCGGCGCGATATGGTCGCTGTGGGCGTGGGAAACGAAGGCGAAGGGCTTTGGGTCCCACGGGTCGAGCCAGATCTCCTGGCTCGGAAGGTAAACCCCCCGGTCGTAACGAACTTCAATCACGGCACAAAATCTACGCGGTCAGCCGGTCTTTGACATCTTCGCGCTATTCCCGTTTCCTTAGCCCGTGAAAACAGCTGGTGTCTGGGTCCTCTTCATGGCGATCGCAAGCACCCTTTGCGCGGCGCCCCCTGTAAAGATCCTCACCAAAGTGGATCCTTTGCCAGTTGCGCTGAACGGCGATTTTGAATTTCGCAAAACGAAACTTTTCCACCTGACGGAGACGCCGCCGAAAACCAAGCGTTCTCTCTTTTCCTCCTCGGGATCGAACAATGCCGGCGTCGCCGAGGCCTCCCTCGGATTCGAACGGACTTATCGCCTGCACGGCGCCATCTCGAACGCGGACAAGTACCAGCGATATGGCAATTACTTTGATTTCTTCTGGCGGGCAAAGCGTCCCGCCGACATCACCGTCCGTCTGGAGTATCGGCAGGAGAAGCTTCGTTCATTCGTTCAGGCGCGTGAAATCTCCTATGCGAATGCCCGGGGCAATCTCAAGACCGAGTTCGCGATCATCGGCGACGATTACTTTCAGGATGGCCGGGTCACCGCCTGGCGCTGTCTACTGATCGAGCACGGAAAGATCGTGGCGGAAAACCGGTCGTATCTCTGGGAATAGGAGGGGGGCTAGCCGATCCGCTCGCCTCCGGTTGACAGTCCCCCCTGCAACCCTGTAATTTTCCCTCGCAGTGCAGTCGTCAATCCAAGTCGGGGTAAACGGCGATGCCGTTTGGGTGAAGGTCGAGGGCAGGGGCAGCTTCCTCAACAGCGGCAACCTCAAGGAATTTACCCGGGAGATGGTCAATCGCGGTTATCGAGAATTCGTGGTTGATCTGGAAAAGTGCGCCATGATGGATTCTACCTTCATGGGAACGATGGCCGGCGTGGCCCTGCGTTTGAAGGAACTTGGCCAGGGGCATCTGCACGTCGTCCATTGCGGCGAGCGCAGTCGCAGTCTTCTGACCGGGCTCGGGCTCGACCAGATTTTCGAGATCCACAGCAACGGGACCGCAGCGCCGCAATGCGAGTTACTCAGGGGCGAGAGAAATGGCACTCCTCCCACCGACCAGAAAAAGCAGGTGAACGCGGACATGCTCGATGCCCACCAGGCGCTCTGTGATGCCGCGCCCGAAAACATCTCCAAGTTCAAAGATGTCCTCGACTACCTGAAACAAGACCTCCATCACGAGACGCCGTCGAACTGATCGTCCCCGCGGCGCATGTGGCCAATCGTTTTCCTCGGCCTCCTCATCGCGTCGCTTGCGGGATGGGCCTTCACCTGGTGGCAGCAGCGCATCCGTATCCGGCAGCTGGAGCGGTCGAAGGAGGAAATCCAAATCGAAGAGACGCTGGTCTTCGATTTTCTTCATGGCCTCGGAGAGGCCTTTACCGAAACAATCCGCGCAGCCGATCTGCACCGGCTGATCGTGGAAGGGGCCGCCCGGGTCCTGGATGCGCAGGGCGGGGCACTTTACATGATGGAGCGGGCCGGCGGAAAACTGGCGCCGGCCTTTATCTCGAAAGGATCCCCGCCTTTTATCGACGTTCCTACCGAGGTCCTGCAGCAGGCTGCGATTGATTCGACCACCCTGGAAAACTACCTCCGGCTCCATGCCATCGCCCCCGGGGAAGGAGTCATCGGGCGGATCTGGCAGACTCGCGAGCCGATCCTGTTGACTGATCTCGCGAATGCGCCGGAACTCGCCGGCTTACGGGGGACCTCGTTAGGCGCAGCTTCAGTAATGGTTACCCCCCTCCTTTACGGGAAACAAAACATGGGTGTGCTCGCGCTTGGCAACGGTCCGTCTAGCCCTTCCTTCACCCCGAGCGATTTCATTGTCTTCAAATCCATCGCCGAGCAATCCGCGTTCGCCCTCTACAACGCGATTATCTATTCGGAGGCCAACGAGAAAAAACGGCTCGACCACGATCTGGAAATTGCCCGCGACATCCAGCGCATCCTTCTCCCGAGCGAATCCCCGGTCATTCCGGGATTCGAGATCAGCGGGATCAATATCCCGGCGCGACACGTGAGCGGCGACTATTTTGATTATCTCGATGTTGATAGCGACAGGCTCGGTGTCGCCATCGCGGACGTTTCCGGCAAGGGCGTCCCCGCCTCCATCATCATGGCCATTTGCCGCAGCGTGTTGCGCAGCCAGGCCGCCGGAAACGCCTCCCCCGCCGAGGTCCTTCAAAAGGTGAACCGGCAGCTTTATCCCGACATCAAGGAGGACATGTTCATCAGCATGGCCTACGTGATTCTCGATCATGCCAATGGGGGAATTACCCTGTCTCGCGCCGGGCACGACGCCCCGATCGTTTTCGACAGCGCGACCGGCGCGGCTTCGCCGATTAAGCCCCCCGGAATGGTCCTCGGAATTGACAGTGGAAGCGTGTTCGATAGGATAACCGGCGACTTCGCGCTCACGCTCAACCGGAACGATTGCCTCCTTCTCTACACGGATGGCGTCACTGAAGCGCTCGACGTAAACGGAGACGAATTTGGCCCCGACCGGATGATGGATTGCATACGCGCGAGCGCGCCGGAAGGGGCGCCTGCGATTATCACCCGGTTGATCGACGAGTTAAGAACTTTCGTCGGCGCCCAGCCGCAGAACGACGACATCACTTTGATCGCTATTCGCAAGACATGAAAAAAATCCCCGTAACCGAACCTGACGAGGAAAAAAAAGAACCGCCCTCGAGCGAGGAAGCGCCCAACGAGCGTACCGACGCTTCTACGGCCGACGGGAATGAGTCGGAGCAGCCTGATGATGGCTCCGAAGGTTTGCAGGCCGACCTGGAACGCTTTCGCGATCTTGCTCTTCGCAGCCAGGCAGACTTCGAGAATTTCAAGAAGCGCTCGGCTCGCGAGAAAGAGGAAGCGATCAAGTACGCCAACACTTCGCTTCTCGAGCGGCTCGTTGCCATCGTGGACAACTTCGAGCTCGGGCTCGAAGCGGCACGGAACGAAGGCGAGAAGTCTCCCGTCTTTTCCGGCATGAGCATGGTCCATAAGCAGCTCATGGATTTTCTCACCGATAACGGCCTCCAACCGATTGATGCCGCCGGACAGAAATTCGATCCTAATTTGCACGAAGCGATTGCGCACGAGGCGAGCGATGAAGCTGCGGAAGGAACCGTCATTCGTCAGACCCGGCGCGGGTATCGCATGAAGGATCGGCTGCTCCGGCCGTCGAGTGTGGTTGTCTCGAGCGGCTCATAGGTCATATAGGACCTATCCGACCTATACCGATGCCGACCGAGAAGCGCGATTATTACGAAGTGCTTTCCGTCTCGCGGGGCGCCAGCGAGGAGGAGATCAAGCGTTCCTATCGCAAGCTTGCGGTCAAATATCATCCGGACAAAAATCCGGATGACCCCCACGCCGAAGAAAAATTCAAGGAGCTGGGTGAAGCGTACGATGTCCTGAGCGACGCCGATAAGCGTGCCGCCTACGATCGCTTCGGCCACGCTGCGTTTGCCCAGGGCATGGCGGGGCGGGGCGGCGGGTTCCATGATCCCTTTGATATTTTCCGCGAAGTTTTCGGGGGAGGTGGCGGTGGAGGCGGAATCTTCGAAACTTTCTTCGGAGGCGCCGCAACCACGGATCGCGAGGGACGGCAACGCGGATCCGATCTGCGGTACGACATGCAAATCACGCTCGAAGAGGCGGCCTTCGGCGTGGACAAGGAAATCGAGGTCCGGAAGCTCGATACCTGCGCCAAATGCAACGGGTCGGGCGCAGAGCCCGGTTCGCGGACGATCAACTGCCCGACCTGTGGCGGCCGCGGCCAGGTAATCAGCTCGCGCGGTTTCTTCCAGGTTTCGCAAACCTGCCCGCGTTGTCGAGGCGTGGGTCAGATCATCGAAAAACCATGCCGCACTTGTGATGGCGAAGGGCGGATGGAGAACAGCAGCCGCATCAAATTGAAGATTCCGGCCGGGATTTCCGATGGCTCGCGTCTCCGTTCCTCCGGTAATGGCGAAGCCGGAATTCGAGGCGGCCCGGCCGGCGATCTCTACGTCGTTATACACATCAAGGAACACACGATCTTCCAGCGAGAGGACGACAATCTTTATTGTGAAGTGCCGGTCTCATTCACCCTGGCCGCGCTCGGCGGCGAAATTGCAGTGCCGACTCTTGAAGGCAAAGCCAGTCTCAAGGTTCCGGCGGGAACTCAGAGCTCGCAGGTCTTTAAATTGCGTGGCAAAGGCATTACCAACGTGAACTCGCGCGATCGCGGCGACCTGTTTGCCCGTCTTCTGGTCGAAGTGCCCACCCGTCTAAACAGTGAGCAACGCCAGAAGCTGGAGGAATTCGCCGCCCTTTGCGGAGACGAGAATTCTCCTTTGCACAAAAGCTTCTTCGAGCGCGCCCGCGACTTTTTTGGTTAGCGTTTCATGCATCGTTTCTATCTCGCTCCCGACCAGTGGCGGTCGGAACCGCTGGCGCTGACCGGGAGCGAAGCCCACCATTGCAGGAATGTCCTTCGGCTGGACTGCGGCGATAAGCTCGTCGTCTTCGACGGCGCCGGCCGCCAGCTGACCGCTGAGATATCTGGAATGTCCGGGGGAGAAGTCAGCCTTCGCAAGTTGCACGAAGCGCGGGTCGAGCCGTTGCGTTGCCAGATCACGCTGGCCCAGGCTATTCCCAAGGGAAAAAACATGGACTTGATCGTGCAGAAGGCAGTCGAGATCGGAGCTGCTGAGATCGCGCCCATTTTGTCGGATCGGACGGTCGTCCGGCTCGATGACGAAAGCGCAGCGTCGAAGCAGGAGAAGTGGCAGACCGTCGCAATCGAGGCAGCCAAGCAATGTGGACAGGACTGGCTTCCGCGCGTCCATGTGCCGCAGTCGATGGCTGAATTCTTCAAGCAGAACCGCCGTTTCGATTTGCAGCTCATCGGGTCGCTCCAATCCGACGCGCTTCATCTTAAAAAAATCCTGGCCGAATATTCGGCCGAGCACGGCGACCGGCCCCGGAGTGTCCTGATGGTCGTTGGGCCCGAGGGCGACTTTACCCCGGCGGAACTGTCGCTCGCGCGCAGCCACGGTTGCCGGCCGATCACCCTTGGTCCGATCGTTCTGCGGGTAGAGACCGCATCGATCTATTGCCTGAGTGTTCTGTCCTACGAGTTGCTCGTTTGAGCGACTTTACTTTTCCCCGTAGCTCACCCGCCAGATCGTGTTGTTGGCGTCCTCGCTAAAGAGCAGACCCCCGTCTTTCGCGATCGTTATGCCAACGGGCCGGCCCCAGACGTTTCCATCCGGGGTTACAAACCCGGTGACGAAGTCTTCGTAATCGCCGCGCGGCTTGCCGGTCGTTTTATCGAATGGAACCCGCACGATTTTGTAACCGGTCCGCTTTTCGCGGTTCCACGAGCCGTGGAAGGCAGCGAATAAATCGCCTTTGTACTCAGGAGGAAATTGGGTGCCGTCGTAAAAGCAGAGGTTCAAAGTCGCGGAATGACTTTGCACGAGCACATCCGGGACAATGACTTTTTCAGCAAGCTCGGGATGTTTCCCTTTGTGCCGGGGATCCTCATGGTTCCCGATATAGAACCAGGGCCAGCCGTAAAACCCGCTCTGCCGGACGCTGCTGATATAGTCGGGCACGAGGTCTTCGCCCAGCTCATCGCGTTCGTTCGTGCTCATCCACAGCTCGTTTGTCCCAGGTCGAAACTTGATTCCAACCGCGTTCCGAATTCCCCACGCAAAGACTTCCTTACCTGTGCCGTCCGGGTTGAATTCGAAGATTCGCGCGCGGTCCGCTTCCGACGAGTCGTCGGATACGTTCGAGAGCGAGCCGATGGAGACATACATTTTCCTGCTGTCGGGCGAGAAGGCGATGTCGCGTGTCCAATGGCCGCCGCCCCGAAGTAAACCGCCGCCGGAAAGTTCGGCGCTGAGTTTTTCGACCGGACCGCGGGCCTTCAGGTCACCGTTGCGGTAAGGGAAGCGGACGACGCCGTTCGTATTCGCGACGTAAAGGAATTCCGGGTCCGGCCCCGACGGATGGAACGCTATACCGAATGGTTTGGTCATGCCGGTGTCCGCGAACGTTTCGGTCCGGTCGGGTTTTCCATCGTTATTTTCGTCGTGGAGAACCTTGATGCTGTTCTCGCGGCTTTCAGTTACGAAGATGTCGCCGTTAGGGGCTGTCAGCAGATAGCGCGGATAGGAAAAACCGCTGGCGTAAAGCTCGATCTTGAAGCCTGCCGGCACTTTCGGTTCAGCCCCGGCGGGGCGTTTCACTTCCTTCGGACTGTTGCTTGCCGATTCAGAAGTGAAGGGTGCAGGCAAATCTGCCGAAGTATATTTATGACGGACCCCGGGCGCGTCGTGTTTCCAGTCCGCGTTCGGGGGAGCAAGGGGAGATTCGGCCGAGAGCGTCGAAGAAGTCAGGAGGGTAAGAATGAATGACGAAGGAATGAATCTATGACGAATGACGAACCAGCGGCTGCGTGCCTTTCGAGTTCCACGCTTCGTCATTAATACAGATACGGTTCAGGCAAGGAGAACGCGTTTCGGAGAATCTCGAGCCGCGGTTGGGCGCCCTTCGCGATGATCACTTCGACGACGTCAAATCGAAACAGGATGTCGGGATCGTCCAGCAAGCGCAGCCACGCCAGACCGCCCCGCGCCACCCGATGCCGTTTGTCCCGATCGACCGCATCGAGGGGCCGGCCGAAATCCTCCCGGCTCCGCGTTTTCACCTCGACGAAGACAAGGGTGTCGCGATCCCGGCAGACTACATCGACCTCCCCGCCCGTTCGGCCGCGAAAGTTACGATACAGGACTTTGTAGCCGTTCCTCCGCAGGAACCGGCAGGCCAGGTTCTCCCCCCGGGTGCCAAGCCGGAGATGCCGGGGAGGCGAACTCGAAGACCGGCTGCGCCACCGGCTCGAAAGAGCGGCGATGAATCGGACAAGGCCCGTGTTCATGCAGTTTAATGAGGTGGAGTTCGGTGCCGTAACCCTTGTGCTGACTGAAACAATAGTGCGGAAACCGGGCGCAAAAGTCGCGCATAATCGCGTCGCGGGTGACCTTGGCGATCACGCTGGCGGCGGCAATCGTGAGGCTGTAGCAGTCGCCATCGATGATCGCGGTTTGGGGCAGGGGAAATGGAAAAACGGGGAGGCCATCGATCAGGACATGCTGCGGTTCCATGGCGAGTCCGGCCAACGCCAGATGCATCGCTCTGTGGGTCGCCCGCAGAATGTTGATGGTATCGATCTCCACCGAATCCACGATGCCGACAGCCCAAGCGATGGCGGTGTTCGCCATCAGATCGTCATAAATCGCCTGCCGTTTTTCCGGGAGGAGTTGTTTCGAATCGTTCAGCTTCCGGTGCTTGAATTTCTCCGGGAGAATAACGGCAGCCGCTACGACCGGGCCGGCCAGGGCCCCGCGACCCGCTTCATCGATGCCTGCAATGGAGGAGATGCCGAGGGCGCGGAGTTTGCGTTCGTGCCGGAAACCGCAACGTCGGTACATCCGGGGGAAAATACTGAAAAGCTGAAAAACTGAAACGCTGAAATATTCAGCGTGACGGATTCAACGTTTCTATTCCCGCACCGCGGTCGCTTCCTTGCCCTTGCGGTTCCGGAGGTAATTCAGCTTCGCGCGGCGGGCGCGACCTTCTTTTTCCACCTCGACCTTCGCGATCCGGGGCGAATGCAGCGGAAACACGCGCTCGACGCCTTCGCCATAGGAAATGCGGCGGACGGTGAAAGTCTCGTTTAGCCCGCGGCCCTTCCGGCCGATTACGATGCCGGCAAAAATCTGAATTCGTTCCTTATCGCCCTCGACCACGCGGGTGTGGACCCGGACGCCGTCGCCAACCTTGAACTTGGTCGTGTCCGTCTTGAACTGCTCTTTCTCAATGGCGTCGATAATCGTGTTCATAATGAGTCCTCCCAGGGGGAGTAGCGGGGCGGACACTGTTATTCGGGGAAAGCGGAAATGCAAATTTCCATTCCTGCTCTTGATCATGATCCTTCTCCGGATCTCTCAGTATAAGATCAGGGTCATGATGAGATCAGGAGCAAGAGCAGGAGGCCGCCGCCAGCCGGGTTGTGATTTTTCGCCCGCCCACTATAATCGGGGCTCACTGCGCCCGTAGCTCAACTGGATAGAGTGACAGCCTCCGAAGCTGTAGGTTGCGCGTTCGAGCCGCGCCGGGCGCACTTTTCAAGAAAGTGGAATCGTGAATGGTAATTCGTGAATCGTGCGAGGGCCGATTCACAATTGCGGATCACGATTCACCCGTGAAGTCGCTGCGAGTTAGGCCAATGCCTCAAGGCGACCCAGCAAGTCCTTCTTGCTCGTCATGCCGATGACCTGGTCGCGAAGCTGGCCGTTCTTGAAAAAGAGCAGGGCTGGGATCGCCCTGACGTTGTATTTCATCGAAAGGCTCTGGTTCTCGTCGACGTTCACCTTCGCGACTTTGACCGACCCGGCTTTTTCCTTTGCGATCTCGTCGATCAGCGGCGCGATCATTTTGCAGGGCCCGCACCATTCAGCCCAGAAATCGACCAGGACTGGCTGCGCGCTTTGCGTCACTTCTTTGTCAAAATTGGAATCGTCGAGAGTGATCGTAGTGGAATTTTCCATTCCCTACGATACGACGTAATTCCAAATTTGAATCAGAAAAATCACAGCGGAAACGCCGAAGAGACCCCAGCAAAGCGGCCGCGGGATTGCATCGGCTCGCGGGATCGGGCGCGAGGTAATGACGACGGGCGCGGGTTGCACTCCAGCCGCTGGCTGGATGAGCAGCGGCTGCGTCTTGGTCATGTTGATGGCGGGGGCCGGTTGAGGAGTCGGCCGCGGCAAGACACTGATCCGTGCCGTTTCCTTTTTCGGCCCGCGATTTACAGCCGCGGCTGAGGACGACCCATCGTCCCGAACCGGGGTGGGGCGGATTAGGCCCGGAGAACGGTTTTCCGCGAGGCCGGGCGGTTTCGGCAGGGGCTGCAACAAAGGCGACGACGCAGCCGGAGCCGGCGAAATAACCGGAGGCCGGCGCGGGGTCAAGGAGGGGGGTGCCGCAGCGGATTCGGGAACGGGAAGAGGAGTAATTTTGGGAGGAACGCGGCGGATTGGGGTTGCAGGCGTGCGCGAAGGAAGAACGATCCGGGCCGTGTCGCGTCCCGAGGTGCCGGGGACGGCGCCGGCATGTTCCGGGCGTGGCGGAAGTGCGATGCGAACAGTTTCCTTTTTCGGTTCAGCCATGACAATCAGACGCCCTTTAAGGAAAATCGCATAAAGGACGCGCCGCTGTCACTTGTTAATTTGATCTGTCGCAGCCGGATGGCTCCGATCAGGACGAAGCTCCTTAGGCCAGCAGATCGTAGCCGCGGCTGCCCGTGATTTTGCGCGTGAGAAATTCACCGACCGGGGCCGGCTTCGAGAGAATGACGCGCGCATCTACGTCCGGCGCGTCGGCTTCGGTGCGCGCGATGAGGGGTTGGTCAACCAGCATCCGCAGTTCGGCCCCGATTTTCGCGGCGGCCGTTTCGCGGGCGATCCGCTGTTGCAACGTCATCGCCCGGCGATAGCGGTCGTTCTTTACCCGGGCCGGAACGTGCTCGGGCATTTTGGCCGCGCGCGAGCCTTCCTCTGGCGAGTATTTGAATACCCCAAGGCGTTCAAACCGCGCTCGCTCGATGAATCCGAGGAGCGCCTCGAATGCGTCGTCGCTCTCCCCCGGGAAACCGACAATAAATGTAGTCCGGAGCGCCACGCCCGGAATGCCGGCCCGGATCCGCGTGATCAGGGTCTCGATGTGTTCGCGGGTGGTTTCCCGGCGCATCCGCCCGAGCATGCCTTCTTCGATGTGCTGGAGGGGTATGTCGATATAACGGGCGACCTTGTCGCAGACAGCGATCGTAGAAATAAGCTCGTCGCTCCAATGTGCCGGATGGGTGTACAGCAGACGAACCCAGAATTCGCCTTCGACCTGCTGGATGTCACGGAGCAGCGCCGCCAGGGTTGGTCCGCGCGACGAATCCACCGGCTGCCTCGGTCCGGCCTTTTCTGCCCATAAATCCATTCCGTAGTAGGTGGTGTCCTGGCTGATCAGGTTGATCTCCTTCACCCCTTCGGCGACGAGCGCCCTCACTTCTGCCAGAACCGAGGCCGGCGGGCGGCTTCGATGCCGGCCGCGCATCTGCGGTATGACACAAAAGCTGCATGGATGATTGCACCCCTCCGCGATCTTCAGATACGCGCTATGCGAAGGCGTCAGGCGGAAACGCGGCGTGTCGTAGTTCGGGATATACGTCGGCCGCTCCGTCACGAACGAATGGCCATGATCGTTCTCAGTGCTCAACACCCGCGCAACGATGGCGCCCATTTCGCTGACCTGATCCAACCCGACGAATGCATCCACTTCCGGCAGCGCCTCCCGCAGCTCGCGCGAGAAACGTTGCGACATGCAACCGCTGACGATCAGCTTTTGCCCGGCTTTCTTGCCAAGGCCGCGTTGCTGGTGCGCCTCCAGGATTGCGTCGATCGATTCTTCCTTGGCCGACTCGATGAATGCGCATGTATTAACGACGAGTACGTCTGCGTCATCCGCGTCCGCCGTGATTTGCATCCCGCTCCGCACCACGCTCCCGAGCATAATCTCGGCATCGACCAGGTTCTTGGCACAACCCAGACTGATCATTCCGACCTTCGGCGGCGGTGGTGCCGTTTCAGTGCTCATCCTTTGGTTTTAAACCGTTACCGCGGCCGCGCCGTCGCGGTCACGTTGGGTCGCGGAGGAGTGCCGCTGATGACCGGGCGTGCGGGCGGTGTTGGACTCGTGCGGCGCGGGGATCGTTTGGGAGAAGGTGTTGGAGTGGGGATGGGAACGTTTTCGTTAGGATTGACCGGCTCGGCCCGGCGAACTTCCGGCTCGGCTGACGTCGGCTCGGGAACGAAAGGTGTGATTGAGGGGCTCGGGCTGGCCACTGGGCTCGGGGGCGGTGGGGCCACGGACGTCGCCGGACCGGGCGTCACGGACTCGACCGGCAGGGCTTGGGGCGCGACGATCCTCTCGGACACAGTTGCGGTTGCAACAGGCGATGTGCCGGGACCCGGTGTTGGCCGGGGCTTGAGCCGCTGCATTTGCAGGACCCACTTCATCAGGGTGAAACCAATCACGAGGACGAGAATGCCGATAATTAACGGCATGAACGATCCACGCCCGCCTCCGCCCCCCATACCGCTTCCGCCGCTGCTCCGGCGCCGCACCGTTACGGGGCGGACGGGCTCCGGGTCGGGCGCATCCTGCAAATACGAGTACCCGTCAACCGTCACCGTCTCCGACGTCTCGAAAGCTTCGAGATACGGACTGACGTCGACTTCGAGAAACTTCCCGTAAATGAGGAGGAACCCTTTCGCGTAAGCGAGACTGGCGAACTGCGAAAAATCCTCGTTCTCAATCTCCTCGAGCCGACCCGGCCTGATTTTCGTGAGCCGTCCCGCTTCATCGAGCGTTAAACCGCGGGCGAGCCGGGCTTCCTTAAGTTTTTTGCCAAGACCTTCCATGAAAAAATGAGTGCGTGGTGACGCCGGCTAGACCGCGGCGTCGAGGTCGACCAGAATCTCGCGCGGCTTCGCGCCCTCGCCGGGACCCAATATGCCGCGCTGCTCCAGAATATCAACGATCCGCGCGGCCCGCGTATAACCGAGCCGGAGCCGGCGCTGGAGGAGGGAGGTGGAGGCGCGCTTTTCCTGCCGGATAATTTCGAGGCATTTCTCGACCAGCTCCTCGTCCTCTTCGGTTACGTCTTCGTCCGAGGAAACGCTGGTTGATTGCAGTTTATCCTGCATCGAGACGTCATGCGTGGGCGGACTTTGGGCGCAGACAAATTCGACCAGGCGATGCATTTCATCGTCCGTCACCAGGACCCCCTGGGCGCGGATCAGGCGCGAAGTGCTGGGCGGCAGATAGAGCATATCGCCCTGGCCTAACAAGCGGTCGGCGCCGTTTTCGTCGAGGATCACGCGGCTGTCGATCTTCGAGGCGACTTGGAAAGCGATCCGGCTCGGGATGTTCGCTTTGATCACGCCGGTAATGACGTCGGCCCGCGGTGTCTGGGTAGCCACGATAAGATGAATCCCCGCGGCGCGCGCCATTTGGGTGATGCGGGCGATCGCGCTTTCCACGTCGGCCGGCGCGGTCTGCATCAGGTCCGCGAGCTCATCAATAATAATCACGATGTAGGGCATCCGATCCGGGATAACGAGCTCGTCGTCCCGCGGGACGCGGATCGGTGTAGTGGCGGCTGTCTCAGCCGCGCCGCCGCGAGCATTCGCCGGATCCGGGCGACCGTTCGCGGGTGAGACACCCGCCTCTACATCTTCATCCAATTCTTTCTGCGTCTTTTTTGGCGGCCTTGCATTGAAGCTTGTGATGTTGCGGACTCCGGCCTGCGCAAAAATCCGATACCGTTTTTCCATCTCGTCAATCACCCACCGCAAGGCGAGCAGGACCTTTTTCGGGTCCGTCACAACTTGAAAGGCGAGGTGCGGCAGTGAGTTGAATATCTGCATCTCAACCACCTTGGGATCGATCATGATGAAGCGAAGCTCTTCCGGCGTGAACCGTAAGATCATGCTCGCCACCAGCGCGTTGATGCACACGCTCTTCCCGCTGCCGGTCGTGCCGGCGACGAGCAAGTGGGGCATCTGGGCCAGGTCGGCGATGATCGTCTTGCCGTAGACGTCTTTGCCAAGCGCGAGCGGAATTTTCGACTTCGCCCGCGCCTCCTCCCAATCTTGTGATTGGAGCAGCTCGCGCAGGGTCACCTTCACCTTTCGGGTGTTCGCGAGCTCGATTCCGACTGTGTCCTTCCCCGGTATCGGCGCCAGGATATTGATTCGTTCGGCGCGGGTCGCCCGGGCCAGGTCGCGCTCCAGGGAAACGATCTTGTCCACCCTCACACCTTTTGCCGGGTAGACTTCGAACCGGGTAATCGTAGGTCCCTTGGTGATATCGCCCGCCGCTACCGCGATCCCAAATTGTCCGAGCGTCTCGATAAGGACCTTCTGGATCTCTTCCAGTTCTGCCGGATCCGCAACGGTCCGTCCTTCTGTGTCGTGGGCGTCGAGCAGGTCAATCCCGGGGAGAGTGTAACTGGCGGCATCCCATGTTTGG
This sequence comes from Chthoniobacterales bacterium, assembly GCA_035536995.1. Taxonomy (GTDB): domain Bacteria; phylum Verrucomicrobiota; class Verrucomicrobiia; order Chthoniobacterales; family UBA10450; genus AV80. Next base: position 68,451 of record DATLNB010000054.1, read on the forward strand.
CTCGTTAGGCCGCCCTGCTTTTTCGCTTTCGCTTCCGCGGCCCGCAGCTCGGCCAGGGAAGGTTTCTTGGCGGCCGGCTCGCTGGGGAGCGCGGTTGTATCGACCACCCTTGGTTTGGGCCGATTCGCCAGCTCTTCCGGCGGCACTACGGCGCCGACTGGGTCCGGCGCCGACCCGCCCTTCTTCTTCAATTGTTTCTCAATGACGCGCTGCTGTTTCGCCAGCTCCTGCTGACTGATGGCGAGCCGCTCTTTCAGGTCGGACTTCCGCAGCCGGCGTTGCAATTGGGCTTCGCGCAGTTTGACCATCCCCTGGCGTATCGCCGCCACGGTCTGCCGGACAATATGGATCGGCCGCAGACCGGTCATCAGGATCAGGCTGCTCACGTAAAGTCCGGAGAGGAGGATGAACGAGCCGACGCCCCCCATCCAGGTAAGGAGCATTTTTTTGCCGATGAAGAACCCGACCCAGCCACCGGGCCCGGGGATATTGAACAAGGCCCGCCAACCCTGGAGATGTTGCGTCTGCAATTGAAGCAGGCAGGCGCCGGAAACGATGAAAAGCACGATCCACCCGACCCGCGGGGTGACCCGGAGCCGGGAGTAAAACAATTTCGCACCGCCGAAGCCGAGCAGGACAACAGCAAGGAGATATGATGCTGCGCCCAGCATCATATAGGAGAACCCGGCAATGATCGCGCCGAAGGGTCCGATGAAGTTTTGGGCCGGATGGTTGGGCGACGAGACCTGGCTAAACCAGACCCATGACGGGACGTCCCTGGGCGTATAGGAAATAAGGGAAAGAAAAAGCAGCGTCCCGACGATGAGAAGAATCAGCGCAAAGACTTCGTTCCATGCATTGCTTTTTACGGGGCGAGCCACTTACAGCTCATACTAATGCGGCGGTTGCGCGTTTCAATTCGCAAACCGCTGTGTTCGTTCCCGTGCTCCTGCTCGTGATCGGTAAGCGAGAGCGGCGACCAATCACGAGCGCGGGCGCGATTACCATGCGGAGTGGAGCATTCCTTCTTGCGCCTTGCGAGAGGAGACGCTTACTGTGCCAGACCTTATGCGATTTATTCTTCGCAGAACCGCGCTCGTGCTCGCAACCGGTTCGTTAGTCTTCTTCCTTTCCTGCGAGCGTCATCACGTCGGCGAGCTCCACGGCGACCAGCACGCGGACCCTCACGCCGAGCATAAGGCCGACGCCCCCCCCGAGCGTCACGATTCCAAGACCGACCAGTCGCAAGCCACCACCCACCATTCTCATACCGCCCAGACGCCCGCTCCGCCGAACAGCCCGGCGAACTTCTTCCCGGACAAACCAAAACCGTAGCTAAAAGGAGCCGCCGCATGGCCAGTCCAAAATACGCGACGTCCCCCCCAAACATTACGGGGATGCCCCCGGGCGTGCCGTACATCATCGGGAACGAAGGCGCCGAACGCTTCAGCTTCTATGGGATGCGCACCATCCTGATTGGGTTCATGACGCAGTTTCTCGTGAACAAATCAGGCGTGCTCGAGGGGATGCCGCAGCACGAGGCCCAGGGTTGGTTCCATCAATTCGTTTCGTCGGTTTACTGGATGCCGCTAATCGGCGCGATTATCTCGGATGGCTGGCTCGGAAAGTATCGCACCATCTTTTACCTCTCGATTGTTTACTGCCTCGGTCATTTCACGCTCGCGCTGATGGATACCCAGGCCGGGATCGCCTTCGGCCAGAAATGGGTGCTGGCGATTGGATTATTCCTGATTGCCATGGGCGCTGGGGGTATCAAACCGTGTGTCTCCGCAAACGTGGGCGATCAATTCGGGGAATCGAACAAGCACCTGATCGAACGGGTTTTTGGCTGGTTCTATTTTTCCATCAACCTGGGCTCCTCTTTTTCCATCTGGCTTTGCCCGGTTTTGCTCCGCGACCCGAACTGGGGGCCGAAATACGCCTTCGGATTACCGGGCGTTCTCATGTTGATCGCGACCATTATCTTTTGGATGGGTCGCAATAAGATGGTGCACGTTCCCCCGGGCGGACTCGGGTTTCTCCGTGATGTCGCGAGCAAGGAGGGCCGCAGCGTCCTTGCGCGGGTCTGGATCATCTTCGCGTTCACGATGATTTTCTGGGCGCTGTGGGACCAGAGCAGTGGGGGCGAATGGACCATCCAATGCCAGAAAATGGACCTCCATTTCATGGGCATTAATTTTCTCCCGGAACAGGTCAACGTCGTGAACGGAATTTTTATCCTCGCGATGATTCCGTTGTTTAACTACTGGGGTTATCCCGCAATCAGCCGGGTCTTCCCACTGACGCCGATCCGCAAGATCGGGATCGGCTTATTTCTCACTGCCATCTCCTTCGTTATAATCTGGATGATCCAGCTGAACATCGATCACGGCGGGCGGCCCGGGGTCGGCTGGCAATTCCTCGCCTACATCATCCTCTCGGCGGGTGAAGTCATGGTCTCTATCACCGGACTGGAGTTTGCCTACACCCAGGCGCCTAACCGGATGAAGAGCCTTCTCATGGCTATGTGGCTCCTGTCGATCTCGCTGGGAAATCAGATTCCTTCGATCATCAGCTTCCTCATCCCGAAGCTTAAATCGATGGGCATGAATTTGGAGGGCGCGAATTACTTCCGCTTCTTCACCTTGCTCATGCTGGGGACCTCTATCATCTACATTTTTGTCTCCAAGCACTACAAGGAGCGGACGTATCTCCAGTCGCAAGTGGAAGAAGACGAACGCGTCACCGAGCCCCTCCTGGCGGGCGGCACGCCAACGTAGACTTAGAGCGCCGAGACCAGCTCGCCGTCCGTTTCCTCATCTTGTCGTCCGCAGTAGTGGCCTCTGGCGCACACGGCCGGACAACACGCATATTTGTTTGTCGTTCTTCCCTGCGCTCCGTACCTTTGCTTCATGAAGAAGGCTCTCGCACTTGTCATTTGTATCCATCTCGCCGTTGCCAGCGTCCTGCTCGCTACTCCCGAGGACGATCGCTTCCAGAAGCTGGCCAAGGATTACATTGAAGGGCTTCTCCAATCGAACCCGGAGTACGCCACCGCGCTCGGGGACCATCGGTTTGATGACAGGCTGACGGACTATTCAGACGAGGCGGTCGCGAAGGCCCTGGCCAGGGCAAAGGAAACGCGGCAGCAGCTCGAGCAATTTGGCGACCTGACTAAACTGACCGGCGCGAACCGGGTGGATGTCCGCCTCTTGAAGGACAACGTCGACAACGAGATTTTCGGAATCGAAGAACTCAAGGAGCGCGAGTGGAACCCGATTCTTTACAATGAGAGCCTCGCCAACAGCCTTTATCTGCTGGTAGCGCGCGACTTCGCGCCCGCCGAAAAACGCGCGGCCAGCATTCTGGCCCGGCTGGAAAAGATCCCGGGTGTTATCGCGCAGGCGAAAGCGAACCTGAAGAATCCGCCACAGGTTAACACCGAGACGGCCATTGATCAGACCCAGGGCGCCATTTCCCTGATCAAGGAAGGGCTCAATGAGACCCTGGATAAAGCTCCGAAAGCGAAAGCCGCTTTGGTCCCGGTCCAGGAGAAGGCGATTGCTGCATTGACCGAATACAAAACCTGGCTGCAAAACGATCTGCTGCCTCGTTCGACGGCAGATTTCCGCATCGGCGCGGACAAGTTCCGGAAAAAGCTGCGCTTCGCCCTCGCCTCCGAGATGTCCATGGAAGACCTGATGAAGGCGGCGCGGACGGACCTCGAGCAGACCCAAAAGGCGATCTATGAAACGGCGTTGCCGCTTTACAAAAAGCAATTCCCGAACGCGGACGAGGCGACCCTGGCGGACCGGAAAAAAGTGACGAGCGCAGTGCTCGACAAGCTCGCGGAGCAGCGGCCGAATGACGACACCATCGTTGGATATTCGAAGACGGTCCTGAAAGAGGCGACTGAGTTCTGCAAATCGAAGAACCTGGTCCGGGTCCCGACTACGCCGGTGGATATCATCGTGATGCCTGAGTTCAAGCGCGGGCAGGCAATCGCCTACTGCGATTCGCCGGGGCCGCTTGAAAAAACCGGCAAGACGTTCTTTGCGGTCGCGCCCACGCCTAACGACTGGAAGCCGGAGCGGAAGGAGTCATTTTTCCGGGAGTATAACAACTTCATGGTCCGCGACCTGACTGTGCACGAAGCAATGCCGGGCCATTATCTGCAGCTCGCCCATTCAAATGAATTCAAGGGCCCGACCATGGTCCGCGCGATTTTCCAAAGCGGAACGTTCATCGAAGGATGGGCCGTTTATTCCGAGCAATTCATGGTCGAAGCAGGTTACGGCGGTCCGGAAGTGAAGATGCAGCAGCTCAAGATGCGGCTCCGGGTTATCTGCAACGCGATCATCGACCAGTCGATCCACGCCGGGAACATGAGCGAACAGGAAGCACTCGACGTCATGATGAAGGAAGGATTCCAGCAGGAGGGCGAAGCGGTCGCAAAATGGAAACGTGCCCGGCTGAGCTCGGCCCAGCTTTCGACTTATTTCGTCGGCATTACCGAACACCTCGCCTTGCGCGAACAGGCGAAGGCGCGTGATGGAGCGAAGTTCGACCTGAAGAAATACAACGACACGGTGCTGTCGTTCGGCAGCCCGCCGGTTAAATACGTTCGCGAGCTGATGGGGCTGTAAAGAAAGCTCCAAATCCCAAGCGCCAAGCTGCAAAGAAGCGCCAAATCCCAAGCCACCAAAGGTGCGGGGCACGCTGATCTTGGGCGCGAGGGGTGGGTTACTGTTTGGTGCTTGGAGCTTCCCTGGAGCTTGGAGCTTGGAGCTTGGAGCTTGGAGCTTGGAGCTTGGAGCTTGGAGCTTGGAGCTTGGAGCTTGGAGCTTGGAGCTTGGAGCTTCTATTTGCCCTTCTTTCTCGCCATCAGCTTTGCCAGATGATCCAGGTTGAAGATTCGTCGCGTCCCCGTCTTTGATTCGCGGAATACCACTTCGTACCAGCCTTGCATTCGCTCCGCCACATACCTCTTGTCGCCGATGCGAATCGGTTGCCGCGCGATCACCCGATGGATCACCTTTTCGTAGGCCGATCGCGGCCAATGCCGCATCCGGCGCCGGCTCCAATTCCAGGCATGACCAGCGTCGTCGTAGGCATCCGGTCTCTCCGGAAAGTCGAGTAGCGAACGTGCGTTTCCGTCGAACACCGCTTCGATGTGGCGCAAAGTCTCCAGGTCGCTGACCCGCCGGATGCTTGCCCGAAACGGTCGCAACGTTTCGTGCGCGATCTGCCTCAGACTTACGACCCGGCCGTCCCGCAGTTTCCAAATCGGGGCATTTATGTCTGAGGTGAACGGATCGTGTCCGAGTGAATCGTTCGTCATCCGCCAACCCTTGCGCGACGAGTGCTTGCGGAGCTGAAACCGCGCGAACCTCGGGATCTTGTGCGCGTCCAATTGCGCCAGGTTGTAATCGGGCCACCCACTAGCCACTCCGGCGGCGCCCGCGATAAACGCGCAAGTCGCCAGCATCAACGCCGCGTCCGGTGTGAAATCCGCAGTGACTTCGATCCGTTTACCGCGTGGGCGGACGCCGACCGCGGTGCTCTTGCGATTCGCCGCCAAGAGCGTCACCGGGGCCGGCAGAATATGGGCGAGCAGGTATCCCAGCCGCCGCGCGTCTCGATCCACCGACGCGCGCTCGCTTTCGAAGGAGAAGTTGTAATGGGTGCTGAAACCCTGGAGGCGGGCCTCGCATTTGTTCCGGGACGCCCAGCGCCGTAGTTCTTCACCGACGAATTCAATCTGTTCCCAGAGCAGCCGGGTCGCGCGATAACAACAGCCTGGCTCGACTTCGATTATTGGTGTCGCGACTTCAATAACCCCGGTGTCGAAATAGATCGCGCCACCGGAGGGCAGCTGAAATGAGCGCCCGGTGCGGGGCAGCATCTTCTGCCGGATCAATTGCTGGGCCGTGCCGAAAATCATTTCCGGGAGCTGGCGGACACCATCGATGATCAGGCTGAACTCGGCTTCCAATCCGATGACCGCGCGCGGCGGCGGGAGGTGATCGCGCGCACCGTGTTTGGCTCGATCTGTCTTTATGATTCGCTGCATTCTCTTGGCACAAGAGTGAGAAAACCCAGATCGACATGAAGATGATCGTCGCCGCCAACGTAGGGCCGGGCATGGACTTCGCCGCCTAGCGAGTTCGCGATCGAAGCGTAGCGGGCGATCGATCTCTCGTCGTTAAGGTAAGTGTCGCCCACCCGGTAAATGTCGGCGGCGGTTCCCCAATGGTGAAGCGATGGACCCCTGTCCAGCCGGTGGGCCGGCGAACGGTAGCCGCCATTGGCGCTGACAAATACCGGGGCCTCCACTTCCCTTCGAAAATGCTCGAGATAGCGGGCCAGGGCCAGGATCGCGCAGGGGACATGGTGCGGAAACGTCCGCAGAACCAGGTCATTCTCGCGAGAATCGACCGTGATCAATTCGGAAAGACTAAAATGCGTTGCCACCCGCAGCGACCGCGCCTCTTCCCAGCTCGGAACCGCAAAGAAAAAACGCGGCAAATGGCGGACCCGTCCGTCACTATCGGTCACGCGTTCACCGGGTCGAAGCGCCTGCCGATGTCCCTCCGACAGCTCGAGTCCATCGACGGGAACGAGGTCTTTCGGGCCCCTCACGACCGCACCTCCACTGCCGTCAGGGAAACGAACACGGCCTCCGATATTTTCGCCACGGTTTCCCGTCGGCCATTACTTTCCGCGGGCACTTCGGTGAGAACGACAAGTATGTAAGGCTCGCGTTCCGGCAGATAAACAATGCCGGCGTCGTGGCAGGCGGTCGAGATCTCGCCGGTTTTGTGAGCGACGCTTGCGTGGGCAGGCAGCGGCGCCGGGATCATCGAGTTGAACCGTTGTTGGAGGAGGATGTTGATCACCAGGTCGCGGCTTTGTTTCGACAGGAAATCGCCGCGCAAGGTTGCGAAGAGCTCGAGCAGACCAGCGGCACTCGTCTCGTTATTGAAGCGTTGCTCGTGCGCTCTGGTGTCGTCGACACCGCGACGAAGCTCCACGCCGTTTACGCCGGCCCGTCGCAACACCTCTCGCGCGTATTCCACCGTCACGTAATCGAGCAGCAGGTTGGTCGCGAGGTTGCTGCTTGAAACGATCATCCATTCCGTTAAATCGGAAACCTTCGCGGTCCGCCCCACGAGCCTGTGAAGGGGCGGGTAGCCGTCAGACTCCGCATCGATGCGGTATGGCGTGTCATCAACAGCACTTAAAAACCGGTTCCGGACGTGGAGAGTGTCGGTGGTGCGGATGACGCCTTCATCGACCGCTTTGCCGATCGCAAGGAGAAGCGCGACTTTGATTGTGCTGGCGGCATGGAATGCCCGGTCCCCGTTAATCGCGAACCGGAAACCATCTTCGTAATCCAGTAAGGCAACTGCGTAGGCGACCGCTTTGCTGTCGCCCATGACGCGTTCGCAGGCGTCTTTCAATGTCTTGCTCTTGTCTTCCAGTTCCATCTTGGGCGGGCTGCTATTTACAACGGAGATGAAGGGTCGCAAAGTCGGCCATGCCGCACGTTGCCACCTGGATTCGCCAGAAAGACGACAAATGGTTTCGTCGCGCCTTTGCCAAACATCCAAATGTCCGGCTTTGGAATGCCCGGACCCAGGAGGTGCCGTTCGAAAAGATGAACGGACTGCTCCTCAGCGGCGGCCCCGATGTCGCACCGGAATTCCTGAACCAGCCGGTCCCCGATCCTTCGATCCTCGATGCCGATATCGACCCGGAACGCGATCGTTGGGAGTTTGCCGCAACGAAGGACGCCGTTGCCCGCGGCCTCCCCATATTCGCGATTTGCAAAGGCCTGCAGCTCATGAACGTGGCGCTGGGCGGCACGCTTCGGCTGGACATTCCCGGTCACAATTTGCCAGAGATGAAGAATGCGAACGTTCAACCGCTCCGAAACGACCGGTCAGCTACGCATCGCCTCGACCTGGTGAACAGCTCCCATCATCAGGCTGTGGATCGTCTCGGCGACGGCTTCGAAGTCGAAGCCTGGTGCCAGACCGACGACATCATTGAGCAAATGCGGCTGCGCAATTATCCCTTCGCCCTCGCCGTCCAGTATCACCCGGAAAGGGGAGACGGTTATGAGGGGTTATTCGCCGACTTTGTTTTGCGCTTGGGAAATTCACCTGAGAAAATTTAGACAGGATTTACAGGATTAACGGGATTGAATTCAGGAGAAAAAATCCTGTTAAATCCTGTTAATCCTGTCTTCCTAGTCAGCCGCCCGATGTCCACGCCGCAAAACACGATCGCGATCGTTTACGATTACGATCAGACCCTCAGCCCGAGCTACATGCAGGACGAGACGGTCTTCCCCGCTTTCGGGATCAATGCCGAAAATTTTTGGCGGCGCTGCTCGGAGATGGTGCGGGAAGACGGCTATGACAACGAGCTGGCCTACATGAAGGTGTTGCTCGATGCCCTGGCGATGGATCGGCCGACGAACGCCGCCCTGAAGGCGTTAGGCCAGAAGCTAAATTTCTACAAGGGCATCCCCGAGATGTTCGAGGAGTTCCAGAATCGGCTTCTGACCGACGAGCACGTCGCGCATGGGATTTCAGTCGAGCACTACATCATTTCCTCGGGCTTGAAAATCCTGATCGATGGCAGCCGCCTGCAGCCCTATGTCCGGGCGGTGTTCGGGTGCGAGTTCGACGAGGACGACCAGGGCCGGATCACGTTTCCGAAGCGGGTTATCAGTCACACCCAGAAGACCCAATACCTCTTTCGAATCAACAAAGGGCTCCTCGATATGACGCAGGATGTGAATGATCACATGGACGCCGAGATTCGCCCGATTCCGTTCCCGAACATGGTTTACGTTGGCGACGGCCCGACTGACGTGCCGTGTTTCACAGTGATGAAGAAGAACGGCGGGCAAGCCATTGCCGTCTATAATCCCGATGATCCGGCACGGGCCGGCTTCCGGAAATGCTATCAACTCTCGACTCACGCCGACCGCGTGAAACACATTGCGCCATCTGATTTCCGGCCGAACACGCATTTACGGATGCTGCTGGAGCAAATGGTGGAAGAGATCGCGAACCGAATCGTGGCCCAGCGAAAATCCGCGATCGAGACTGGCACTGTAAAAGCGCCGAAGTATTAAGCGCTCGCGCTCCACTTTCTGGTTTGTAGGGCGACTGTGTCAGACGCCGATCTCAACCCGGCGTTTCACAGAAACGCCCTACAATGGAGATTATTCCCCGCGATAAACGCACCGGGCCGTCGGGGTTTCGTGAACGACGATCTCGCAAAGGCCGGGACAGAGCGGCTCCAGTTTTTCCCAGAACCACGCGGCCATATTCTCGATCGTCGGATTTTCCATTCCCTCGATTTCGTTGAGATATGAATGATCGAGTTGTTTGAGCAGCGGCTTCATCGCCTGGCTGATCTCCGCGTGGTCGTAAACCCAACCGGTCGGCGGGTCGACTTCACCTTCGACCGAAATCTCCACCTTGAAACTGTGCCCGTGCATACGACGGCATTTGTGGTTTTCCGGCGCCTTCGGCAGCGTCTGCGCCGCCTCAAACTGAAAATCCTTGGTTAACCGAACTCGCATTGGTAGCCAACGTGACACTGCAACCGCGTTTCGTCATTCAGTCGTGCTTCGTCATTTCGTTCACACGCCTCGTTGCGTTGGAGTCCAGATGAACTTGTGCAACTGAAGCTGGAAGCGGACGGAGAGCTTGTCGGCCAGGATCCAATCGACAATCTGGCGCGGATCGATCCGGCCGAAAATCGGCGAAAAGAGGACGGCCCGGCAACGCTGCGCCAACCCGAAGCGGTTTACCTGCTCGCGAGACCACTCGTAATCTTCCCGCGAGCCGATCACGAACTTCACTTCATCCCGCTGAGTTAGATGATCGATATTCGAGAAAAGATTCCGGGCGCACTCGCCGCTCCCGGGCGTCTTCAAATCCATGATGCGATGGACGCGGGGATCCACTCCCGAGATATCGTGAGCGCCGCTGGTCTCGAGAAGCACGGTGTGGCCGGCGTCCGCGAGCATAGTCAGCAACGGCAGCACGTTTTTCTGAAGGAGGGGCTCGCCCCCCGTGAGCTCGACGAGCCCGCACCCGAATGCAGCGACCGCGGAGGCGATCTCCGGGAGCGTCTGTTTTTTGCCTTCGTAGAAGGCGTATTCGGTGTCGCAATAGTTGCAACGCAGATCGCAGAACGTCAGCCTGACAAACACGCAAGGCTGACCCGCCCAGGTGCTCTCGCCCTGGATGGAGTGGTAGATCTCATTCACCGTGAGCGTTTTTACCGGCTCTGATTTCGTCTCTTCCATTTGCGGTTGGACCGTTCAGGTTACCGCTGATGGGCAATCGGATCGATGAATGTTTCGCAACCCTGCGAGCGAGGGACGAGAGGGCCTTCATTGCCTACATCTGCGCGGGCGACCCTAGCCTGGGCGACACAGTCGACATCGCTATTGCCCTCGAAAAAGCAGGGACGGATATCTTGGAGCTCGGGATTCCGTTTTCGGATCCGCTGGCTGATGGAGTCGTAAATCAACTCGCGGCCCAACGCGCCCTCCGGGCGGGAAGCACCCTGGCCGGCGTTTTAGATTGTGTCCGCGCGATCCGTCAGCGCTCTGCAATACCTATCGTTCTCTACAGTTATCTGAACCCGATCTTTCAATTCGGGTGGGACGCGTTTCACCGTGAAGCAAAGGCTGCCGGTGTGGACGGACTATTGATTCTCGATCTTCCGCCGGAAGAAGATCCGGGCACCGAAGGGCCAGTGCACATCCGCCTCGTCGCGCCAACAACGCCCCCGGGCCGGATCAAGGCGATTTGTGAGGGAGCGGCGGGATTCATTTATTATGTCTCGCGCGAAGGGGTGACCGGCGCACAGAGCAGCGTAAGCTCGTCACTAGGCGATCGTCTGCGCGAGATTCGGGCTGAGACGCACTTGCCGATAGCTGTCGGTTTTGGAATTTCCACGCCCGATCAGGCGCGAGAAGTTGCCCGGTTTGCGGACGCGGTAGTGGTCGGCAGCGCTATCGTCCAGCGGATCGGGGAGGAAGCCGGGCACGCAGATCTGCCGGCGGCGATCGGAGAGTACGTCCGATCCCTGATCGTCGCGGTGAAACAAGCTCGGGCCGAGGGAGGCGTGTGATCCCTCCGCGACGTCACATTCCGCACTTTGCTTTCGCTTCCTGAAAGCTCGAGCGAACGCTCAGGAGACTCGCAAGATACTTGTCGATTGGTGGCGCCTCCACGGCCCGTGACAGATTTGCCGGCGTATCAAGCCGCGAGAAAATCGCGTTGATGATTTTCGATCGAGGGACGCTCTTCTCCCCGTATCCGGTCGGAATATTGCTCGACCAAAACCGCACGTAATCCAAGCCAGCCTTTCGTTCCATCCCGAGATAAATCACGGAGTGCCCGTGCTCAGCCCGGCCCACTTCGGGCGACCAGAAAATCTTCATGAAATCGCCCGGTTGCGCCTCGGCGAAATCGTCGAAGTTCGTTCCAATATCCATCTCGTGGAAGAGTCGGGCCGTGCCGGGTCCGTTCGCATTCCAACGGCCCCAGATTCCTTCACCATCGCGCTGGTTGCGGATCATCAGGCTCTCGAGCGTCGCGTAATCGAGGTGAAGCGCGCCGCGGGTCCGGAGCGCTTCGATCGTTTTCATGAAAACGAGATAAGTCGCGCCAGAGCAGTAGCTCGGCGAGGCCGCATCCGGGACGACGAAAAATTTTCCGGATTCAAAGTGAGCGGCAGACTGAAGGCGAATGGTTGCAACTCGGGAAGCCGAATAGCGGCCACCCTGGGGCATCTGGCGGACCTGTTCGAGGATCAGATCATTGTAGCGGCCCGGGGCGACCTGGGCGTTCGCCGCAGTGCAGGCGCAGACCAGCGCAAGGATGGCGGGAAGAAACTTTTTCACAGTGTTTCCAAACCAATAGAACCGGCAGGCCGATACGCAACTGGTAGGGACGGCGCGCTGCGCCGTCCGCACTGCGTCGACCAGCGTTCTCCGGTCCAGCGGACGCCGCAGCGCGGCGTCCCTACCAGTTGGCTTCCGCTGAAGATTGTGCTACCAAGCGCCATGCTGCGATTCACGAAAATGAACGGGGCCGGGAACGATTTCGTGATGATTGATAACCGGCTGGGGGACATCCAGCTTGCCCCCGCCCAGATCGCGCGCATTTGCGATCGGCATCGCGGAGTTGGCGCGGACGGAATTCTTCTTCTCGAGCGCGCAACAAACGGGTCCGATTTCAAAATGCGTTACTACAATGCGGACGGCGGGGAGGCTGAAATGTGCGGGAACGGCGCTCGATGTTTCGCACGCTACGCCGACCGGGTGGCGGGGCCGATGAGTGCGCTCTCATTCGAAACGCCCGCAGGCGTGATTGGCGCCACCCTGCAGGACGAGCTGGTCCGGCTGAAAATGAGTGAACCGAGAGACCTGCGTGTCGGAATCACGATCCCCCTGCCTGATTGCGAAGTTGCGGCGCACTTTGTGAATAGCGGCGTGCCCCACGTCGTAGTCCCGGTTGGAGACCTCGATACGGTCGACGTGCGACACCTCGGTTCAGCCATTCGCCGACACGAAATGTTTGTGCCTCAGGGAACGAACGCCAATTTTTTGCAGGAACGCAACGAAGGTCAGATCGCGATTCGCACTTATGAGCGCGGGGTCGAGGACGAAACCCTGGCCTGCGGCACTGGCGTTGTTGCCAGCGCTCTCATTTATGCCGCGGTGAAGAAGTTGAACGGCCCGATTAGCGTCCTCGTTCGGGGCGGGAGCGAGCTCAAGGTGGATTTCGAACGTGAAGGCGAACAGTTCAAGAACGTCACCCTGACCGGACCGGCAGAGTTTGTTTTCGAAGGCACCCTGGATTTGTAAGATCCGGAATCCGTGTTTCATCCGTGCAAATCTGTGGCCTAGAGTAACCTCCGATGTTTCGAGGAACCTACACTGCGCTCGTAACTCCGTTTCGGGACGGGGAGATCGACGTCGCGGCGCTTGAGAAATTAGTTCACGATCAAATCGAAGATGGCGTGAGCGGAGTGATAGCTGTCGGCACCACCGGAGAATCGCCCACTCTTTCTGCAGCCGAACGGGAGCAGGTAATCCGGATCACGCTCGAAGTGGGGAAAGGACGTTGCCAGGTTCTCGCCGGAACCGGTTCTAATTCGACAAGCGCTACCATCGCTGCGACCCGTGCCGCGGAGAAAATGGGGGTAGATGGCATGCTCGTGGTGGCGCCGTATTACAACAAGCCCAGCCAAGAAGGTCTCTTTCGCCATTTTCAGGCAATCGCGCAGGCCACGGCCTCGCCGATCATGCTCTACAATATCCCGGGCCGTTGCGCAGTGGACATCGGACCGGAAACAGTCGAGCGCCTGGCGATGGATTGCGCGAATATCGTCTCGATCAAGGAGGCCAGCGGCAGCGTGGACCGGGTCAGCGAGTTGCGGTCCCGTCTGCCGGAAGCGTTCACAATTCTAAGCGGAGACGATTCGCTGACTTTGCCGTTTCTGTCGGTCGGCGCTGTGGGCGTCGTCAGTGTCGCGTCGAACCTCTTTCCCGCGGAAGTCGTCGCCATGGTCCAGGCATTCCGCACCGGCGACACGAAGAGCGCGCGGGAGATGCACCTGAGGATGCTTCCGGTTTTTAAGGATCTGTTCATGGAGCCGAATCCTGTGCCGACGAAAACGGCATTGTCGTGGCGCGGCGTTATGTCCGCGGAGTGCCGGTTACCGCTCTGCGAGATGAGCGCACCGAACCAGGAACGCCTGCGCAGAACGTTGGCGGCTTTCGAGGGCGCGGAGTGAACACGCGAACCCGCGTCTTGTTGCTGGGCGCGAAGGGTCGCATGGGGCAGGCGATCGCGGCTGCCGCGGAAAAGATGGATGCGTCAATCGCCGCGGCGCTCGACCTGGGAGACGATCCGACGGCACATACCACTCATTGCGACGTGGTGATCGACTTTAGCCACTCGAACGGGACCCTCTCGCTCGCTCGGGCCTGCCGGGAAGCGAAAAAGCCGGCTGTGATCGGAACAACCGGCCACTCCAACGAGGAACGCGCCGCCATCGAGGAGTTGGCCGGAGAAGTTCCAGTCGTCCTGTCGCCAAACTTCAGCGTCGGTGTGAACGCTCTCTTTTGGCTGAGCCGGAAGACGGCCGAAATGCTCGGGGACGGTTTTGATTTGGAGATCGTCGAAGCGCACCACCGCTCGAAGAAGGACGCCCCGAGCGGGACCGCAAAGAAACTGGCGGAGATTTTGTGCGAGGTCCGCGGACTCGATTACGGCGCGAATGTCGCCCACGGGCGGGAAGGTTTGGTTGGCGAGCGTCCTGCAAACGAGATAGGGGTCCACTCGATCCGAGGCGGCGACGTCGTAGGCGATCATACGGTGACCTTTGCCGGGGCCGGGGAGCGATTGGAATTGACCCACAAGGCCGCGAGCCGCGAGACGTTTGCGACCGGGGCATTGCGGGCAGCACGCTGGGTTGTGGGAAAACCGGCTGGGCTTTACAGCATGGAAGATGTCCTGGGGCTGTAATCAGGATCAGCCACCTGACGGACTTACGCCGTAAAAAATGAGAGCTGGTGTGGCGCTCGGTTCGAATCTCGGCGATCGCCTGGTCAATCTGCGAAATGCGCGCAAAGACATCGCAGCTCTCGGGGGAGTCCTGCCTCCAATGATGTCGTCTGCGGTTTATGAAACTGAGCCTGTCGGCTGTGAGCCGGGCGCGGCGCAATTCCTCAATGCCGCGATCGAAATCGGATACGAAGGCCAGCCCGAAGTGTTGTTGAGCGCGCTGAAGACCATCGAGAAAGCGCTCGGCCGTCCTGGCGATCACGCGCGGAACGTCTCGCGCACCATCGACCTGGACCTTCTCTATTTTGGCGACACCGTGATGTCGGCGCCCCGATTGCAATTGCCGCATCCGCGGATCTTCGGACGCGAGTTTGTCCTCCGGCCGCTTGCGGACATTCGCCCGGACCTCGTTCTTCCGGGACAGGCCGATTCCGTGGGGCAATTGCTCCGCGCACTAACCGCAACTCCGGCAGTGGTGCGTCTCCAGTTGGAGTGGTAGGGTCTCCGGCCATGCACGATTTTCGTGAGCAGAAACGGCGGGGCGAGCGCATAACCGCGCTGACGGCTTACGATTACCCCACCGCCCGGCTGCTCGACGAGAGCGGGATCGATATCATTCTTGTTGGCGACTCGTTAGGCATGGTTGTTCTCGGGTACGAGGACACCACCGAGGTAACCCTGGCGGAAATGATTCATCATACCCGGGCGGCTGCTCGCGGAGTGAAGCGCGCCCTCCTGGTCGGCGACCTGCCGATCCATACCTACGATACCCCGGAGCAGGCAGTCGGGTCGGCGCGCGCCCTCATCGAAGCCGGCGCGCAGGCGGTCAAGCTGGAAGGCGGCAAGAGCCACGTTCGGCAGATCGAGGCGATTGTGGCGGCCGGCATCCCGCTCATGGGCCACATCGGGATGCTTCCGCAAAGTGTCCGTGAAGAAGGCGGCTACAAGATTAAGGGACGAACCCCGGCGGAAGCGGAAGCGCTTTTACAGGATGCAATCGCAGTGGAGAACGCGGGCGCCTTTGCGGTTGTCCTCGAGATCGTGTTGCCCGAGACCGCCCGCCGCATCACCGAAGCGCTTTCAATTCCGACCATCGGCATTGGTTCCGGTTCGCATTGCGATGGGCAGATCCTCGTTACCCACGACCTGATCGGCCTGTTCCCGTGGTTCACCCCGAAGTTCGTTTCACCGGAAGCGCGGGTAGGCGAGGAGATTCGCCGCGCGACCCAGGCCTTCATTGCGCGGACGCGATCGGGCGGGGCCTGACCCTCCGAAGAGTGAACACCGAGCCCTGGCGGATGTCTGTTACTGGTGGATTGACAAGAAACGGCGCAGGCCGGTTCGTTTTGCGGGTATATGAGAACGTCTGAGTTCGACTTCGATGAGGCGTTGCTGCAAGGCAGGCAGCAGCGCAGCTGGCTCCTTTTTGGCCTGATGGTTTCGCTTGCGCTGCACGGCGCGCTTTGCGGTTATTTTTACCGGACCAATTTTCTGTCGGTAAAGAGTCCAATCGAGGACCGCGTCCAGGTGCCCACCTTCAAGGTGAAGAATGTCGAGACCCAACCGCTCGAAAAGCCGAGCGTCGACCAGGGAGACCCGGCCGCAAAGCCCGAGCCGGACAAGACGGACGTGCAGCTTCCCGACGAGAAGAAATCGTTTGATCAGCTTCTGGACGACGTTCACGCCACGACGGCTTTGCCCGATGATACTCGGGACGTTTTGCCGGAGACGCCAAAGGTGGAACAGAATGCCGATTCGGTTATGACCGAGATCGAGCAGAGCAGTGCCCAAACGCTTTCCCAGAGCCCGAATGCGACGCGTGAGCAAAATTTGCTGAACGATTCCGCCACTTCTGGACGGCCGCAGCCGGCGTTGACCGGGACCGAGCTCGCGACCAGCACGACGATCAAGCGTCCGAACACTTTCAATAAACTCCCCGGCGATAGCGCCGGTCCGACGCGCAACAAAGTCCCTGGATTCAGCGACCTCGATTCGCTCCTCTCCCAGAAGGGTCCTCTTGGCGCTGGGACAAAGCTGCGGATGCCGGACGACCAACTGTTCCCTTATGACAGTGCCGATCTGCAAACCAGCGCGATCTCCCAGCTCCAGAAACTCGGGACCCTGATCAAGCGCAACCCGAAATCGACCTTCACGGTGGAAGGCTACACGGATTCCCTTGGTTCTCCGGAATACAACCTCGAGCTAAGCCAGCGCCGGGCCGACAGCGTGAAGGCGTACCTCGTCGATGTAATGGGAATCAATCCCGCGCAGATCGCAGCGAAGGGTTACGGTGCCAGCAAATTCCTCGTCGCGCCGCGCCCTGTGCCGGTGAATTCTCCCGAAGAACAGATCGAGATCGAGCGGCAACGACCGAATCGCCGCGTCGTGATCGTCGTCCACACGGACACGCGGTGATGGATTCGTTTCGCGCCGGGCAGCGGACGGCGCAGCGCGCCGTCCCTACCAGTTCTTGATCCACTGCGCTTGGCTTGGCCCAGCCTTGCCCCCGGTGCTCCACAGATCGAACGTTGGATTGTATCCATCGGAACCAGATGGAGCCGAGCTCTTCACGGTCGAATACCCATAGGAAAAACCGAAGGGATCTTTGATGAACGTCACCGGCTGAGTCTGCGTGGTAGGATCGAGCTGGTTTGGCTTGAAAGGAAAATAAACCTTCGATTCGGCCGCGCGCGTCGGATCGTTATCGGCGTCGCCGCTAATCATTTTATAAAGCGCCAGGCTCGCAGCTCGATACTTCGCGTCAGTCGGGTCTCCCACGCTGTTTGGGAACAGTGAATTGGTCTCTGCGCTGCTCGGATACACGCCGTTATCCGCCTTGTAATTCTCCAACGCCGCCGAGATCGCAGCGATCTCGGCTTCGGCACGCGATCGTTTCCCTTTCTTCTGGACGTAACCGGCTGTCCCGAGAACGAGTCCTCCTAGAACGACAATAATTGCAACGACGACAAGCAACTCGATAACCGTGAACCCACGGGCCTCGCGAGACGACGAATTTCCTTCGTCATTCCTCATTCCGTCATTCGTCATTCCGGCTTCGCCGCTCACGCCTGCTGCTGCAATTCAGTGATAATGCTGATCAAGGGCATGAAGAGCGCGATCACGATCGTGCCGACGATCAGCGCGAGAAAGACAATCATCATGGGCTCGAGCATCGACGTCACAGCGGCAACCGAATTGTCCACTTCGTCGTCGTAAACCTCTGCGATCTTCAATAGCATCTCGGGCAGCTGGCCGGTCTCTTCTCCCACGTCGATCATGCTGATGACCATCGGTGGGAAGGCCCCGCTGGCCTCGAGCGGAAGCACGATCGATTCGCCCTCCTTAACGCTGTCGTGGACCTGCCCAATCGCTTCGGCGATCACGACGTTGCCAGCGGTTTCCCGGGTGATCGTCAGGGCCTGCAAAATCGGGACCCCGCTCGTGACCAGGGTCCCGAGGGTGCGGGAGAAGCGCGAGATCGCGGTCTTTCGAAGCAGATCGCCAAAGAGTGGGGCGCGAAGTTTTACCCGATCGAGGAAGGCACGGCCGCCACGGCTTCGAGACATGACTTTGAAACCGATGATCGACCCCACCACAGCGCCGAGCAAAATCATCCAATTGTTTTGCACGAATCCGCTGATGCCGATCACAAAAACCGTGATCGCCGGCAAGGGCTTGTCCCCGAGCATGTCGTGGAAAATCGCCTGGAAGCGGGGAACGATGAAAACGAGGAGGAAGGTTAGAATTCCCACTGCGAGGACGAGCACGATGATCGGGTAAACCATCGCTGCCATGACCTTGTTCTTGATCTTTTGCGCTTTTTCCTGGAACTCGGCCAGCCGGGTCAGGACAACTTCGAGCACGCCGCCAAGCTCACCGGCCCTTACCATGTTGACGTAAAGATCGTTGAAGATGCGCGGGTGCTGGGCCAGTCCTTCCGAGAACGTGCTCCCGCCCTGGACCGAGTCGGCGAGCTTATCGATGGTTTTTTTGAGGGTTGCGTCGCGCTCCTGTTTGGCGAGCACGTTCAGCCCACGCAGGAGCGGGAGGCCCGCGTCGATCAGAGTCGCAAGCTGGCGGGTGAAGATCATCAGGATCTTCGGTTTGACCGTTTTGCGCTGGAACAAAACGATGTTCGTGCCTTTGGACTTTCGCTCGGCCCGGGGCGCCTTCGTTTTCTTGGGCCGGGCTGCCGCCTTGGCTTGCGCCGGCGCGGTGGCCGCACCTTCCTCGTAAACGTGAGTCGGGAAATAGCCCGCCCGCCTCAGCTCGCCGATCGCTTCATTCGTGGTTGAGGCCTCGACCAGCCCCGTCGATTCCTGTCCACGCGCATCAAGTGCGATGTAGGTGTAGCGCGCCACGTTTCAGCCCACAGATTTACACGGATGAAACACGGATTGAAGAAAATCTGTGTCCCCATCCGTGAAAAATCCGGTTCATCAGAGGCTCAAGTATATTTGAGGACCTCCTCGATCGTCGTGTCGCCGGCGAAAATGCTGCGCAACCCGTCGTGCCGGAGCGTCACCATCCCGAGCTCGACGGCTTTTTCTTTCAAGGTCACGCTCGGCGCCCGTTCGTTGATCAGCTCGCGGAGCGGGTCGGTGATCTTCAATAATTCGTAGATGCCTTTCCGGCCTTTGTAGCCGGTCTGGTTGCAGGCATCGCAGCCTTTTCCGTAATAGAAGTTGCGGTCCCCGATGTCGCGCCGGGAAAGCCCGAGCTGAGCGAGCAACATTTCGCTGGGCTGATAGGTGGCCCGGCATTGCGGACAGATGCTGCGGAGAAGGCGCTGCCCGAGGACAGCTTCCAGGGTCGATGAGATGAGGAAGGGTTCGACCCCCATGTCGATCAACCGGGTGATTGCGCCGGGCGCGTCGTTCGTGTGCAAAGTCGTGAAAACCAGATGCCCGGTAAGCGATGCCTGGATGGAGATCTGCGCCGTCTCCAGATCGCGCGTCTCGCCGACCATGATCCGGTCTGGGTCCTGCCGCAGGAAAGCTCGCAGGGTTCGCGCGAAGGTGAGCCCGATCGCTTCATTCACCGGGACCTGCACGATTCCCTCCAGGTCGTATTCCACCGGTTCCTCCGCCGTAAGCAGCTTCGAGTCGATCGTGTTGATCCGGCGCAGGCAGGAATAAAGCGTCGTTGTTTTACCCGAGCCCGTCGGGCCGGTGACAATGAAAATACCGTTCGGCCGATTGATCGCTTCGATAACGTATTCGTAGATGTAGTCGGGCAATCCGAGCGCTTCTAGGTCGAGGTTAACCGTCGAGCGATCGAGGACGCGGAGCACGACACTTTCGCCGAATTGCGTCGGCAGCGTCGAGACGCGCAGGTCGACAGCCCGGCCGGCCACATTTTTCTGGATGCGGCCGTCCTGCGGCAGGCGGCGCTCGGCGATGTTCATATTCGCCATCACCTTCACTCGCGAAATAACCGGCAGCGCGAGGTGCCGCGGCGGCGGGGCCATCTCGTAAAGCGCCCCATCCACCCGGTAACGGATTTTGAATTCGTTCTCGAACGGCTCGAAATGAATGTCGCTCGCCCGGTCCTGAATGGCCTGGAACAAGATCAGATCGACGAAGCGAATGATCGGCGTGGCATTCGCGTCGGCCTCGACTGCGGAGGCGCTTTCATCGGTTCCGCGCACCGACAGCAGCTCGCCGGTTTCGCCGAGCTGCTTGAGGATGTCCTCCATGCTCGAGCTGTCGCTGCCGTAGTAGCGCTTGATCCGCTCCTCGATTTCGTCCGTCGGCGCGACTACCACGTGGACGTCTTTGCCGAGGGCAAATCGCAGGTCTTCGGCGGCGCGAAGGTCGAGCGGATCGACCAGGGCGACGCTCAGAGTGTTATCGCTGCTCGCGACCGGTAGCGCGCGGTGGAGCCGGGCCAGGCCGCCTGGAACCAGTCGCAAAATCTCAGGCGCAATGTCGGCGTCTCCCAGCTCGACGAAATCGGTCCCGAGAGCGTCGGCGATGACCTGGTAAAAACCGTGATGATCGACAAAGCCGCTGTCGATCAAGGCTTGCTCGATCGATTTGCCATTGAGCTGCGCTTCCTGGATCACGTCCTCGGCCTGCGAAGGCTGGAGGACCTGTTGCTCGATGAAGATGTCGGCAACCTGTTGCGCGTTCATGGCAGCCAGAAAATTGTTGTAGGGCGTTTCTGTGAAACGCCGCCAAAATCCGTGGCGTCTGACTTAGACGCCCTACAAGTTGGTGGTTGGCAGTTAACTGACATCTCCCAGTGTTATTGAAATCACTTCCTCCGCCGAGGTGAGGCCGGCGAGAACTTTGCGCACGCCATCTTCGCGCAACGTTCGCATCCCGAGCTCGCGAGCGCGCTGGCGGAGCTGCAGGGTCGAACGCCGGTTGTTGATCATGTGGCGGACGTTGTCGTCGATGACAAAAATCTCGAAGATGCCCATCCGGCCTCTGTAACCGGTATTGCGGCACTCTTCGCAGCCGACGGGTTTCATCACCTGGGCGTCGTCCACCTGCCGTGGATCCAGGTTGAGGGCGCGCAGGTCGGTTTCGCTCAATTCGCCGGGTTGCCGGCAATTCGCGCACAGTCGCCGGACGAGGCGCTGGGCCATGATCGCGCGGACCGAAGAAGCGACGAGGAAAGGCTGGACGCCAATGTCGACAAGGCGGGCCACAGCGGATGGAGCGTCGTTTGTATGCAGGGTGCTGAAGACCAGGTGACCGGTAAGGCTGGCGTTAGTGGCGATCGTGGCCGTCTCGAGGTCGCGAATTTCGCCGATCATAATGACATTCGGTGCCTGCCGTAGGATCGAGCGAAGCGCGACCGGGAACGTCATGCCGACGTCGGTGTTCACCTGCACCTGGTTGATGCCGGTCATCTGGTACTCGATCGGTTCTTCGACGGTTATGATCTTGCGGTCCGGTTTGTTGATGTAATTGAGGCACGAATAAAGGGTGCTCGTCTTTCCCGAACCGGTCGGGCCGGTCACGAGCACGATCCCGTCGGGCAGGCGGAGGAGACGCTCGAACGTTTCCTGGTCGTCGCTTAAGAAGCCGAGCTCGGGCAGGCCCAGCATGAGACTGGATTTGTCGAGCACGCGCATAACCACGCTTTCGCCGTGGTTCGTCGGGATCGTGGAAACGCGGAGATCGATCGGTTTCCGCGCGATCTTGACCTGGATCCGTCCGTCCTGGGGCAGCCGTTTCTCGGCTATGCTCATCGATCCGGTCATGATTTTGAGGCGGCTGACGATGGCCGATTGCAGCCGTTTCGGCGGCGCCTGCATTTCCTGAAGAACACCGTCTATCCGGAATCGGACTCGGAATTTTTTGTCGAGGGGCTCCAGGTGCACGTCGCTCGCCCCGAGTCGATGAGCTTCGATGAGCAGCATGGAAACCATCCGGATGATCGGCGCGTCAGCTTCGTCATGGCTCTCAAGGCTGCCGCCTTCGGTGATCTCAAGGCCGAGATCGACGTCGTGCCCGATTTGCTGGACGAGAACGTCCGATGCTTCGTCCGCGGTGCCGTAATATTTGATCAGGGCCTGCCGAATTTTGTCCGGGCTCGCGCAGACCAGCTCGATCTCGCGCTGAAGAAGAAAGCTCAGGCTGTCGATCGTATCGATATCGAGCGGATCGCTCACCGCCACGATGAGGCCGCTTTCGCCGAACCCGACCGGAATAACTTTGAAGCGCCGGGCATCTTCAGCCCGGATCTGATTGATCACCTCCGGCGGAATCACTTTGGCCGAGAGATCGACCCAGTCCATGTGGGCCTGGGCGGCGAGGCTCCGCGAAACGTCCGTCTCTGACACCGCCCCCTCCTTGATCAGAAGATCGACCGCATTGCCGCTGCCATTCAAACGCGCCTTGGCCTTCTCGATTTGAGAGCGGGTAACGAGCCCCGCATCCTCGAGGAGTTTGAGGACATAATCTTCTTTTTGTTGCACCGTTGTCGCTGTTTCGGACCCCGGTTTCAGCTTAGGGAAGCCGCCGAAAATATCCAAGCGCGCGTTCGTGTCCGCGGAAAATTTAGTTGGGTTCCGGCGCCTTCTGGAAGAAACTGGCCGAGGTGAGAAAGGCCGGCTTCATAGGGCTGTTCGTGATTGCCTTAACCTGCGCAGGGGCGCAGGAAATTGAGCTGCCGCCGCTGGTCGTGACCGGCACCTTCGAGCTCCGCCAGCGGCCTTCGGTACCCGACCTGTTCATGAAGCATCTCGAGCGACAGCTGGACGTGAGGCGCGACATCGAACAAACGATGGCGCGTTCACCATGGTATTATTCGCGATTTTGGAAATACATGGTCATCCCGCTTGGCTCATCCCAGGACGATTCGCTTCAATTTTTCATGCCGCATTATCTGTCCGCTGATTATCGGAACACGGAACGCGCCCTCCAGGAATCGCAGAAGCAGTCGCTCTTCGAACGCCGTTAAAACTGGAGCCGTGATCCCGGACCCCGGCCGGTCGCCGGCTCAGTTCAACTTGTAGACTTCCACCAACCCCGTCCCGCTTGTGTTGTTTTTGCCGCGCAAAATGGCGGTATATTTGCCCGGCGCGAAGTTCGCAATGATCGCGGCCTCGCGGTCGTCGTGAGGAGCAAGTCCGCTCATCTGAATCTCAGCGCTCTGCGCCTCCTTCCAATCATCGTTCGATCGAATGAGGGTCCCGTTGCCATCGTGCAGTTCCAGGATTGGATCGCTC
The DNA here is from genome assembly GCA_035536995.1 of Chthoniobacterales bacterium. Taxonomy (GTDB): domain Bacteria; phylum Verrucomicrobiota; class Verrucomicrobiia; order Chthoniobacterales; family UBA10450; genus AV80. The sequence goes on from DATLNB010000054.1 coordinate 91,752, forward strand.
AAGCGGGCCGGCAGCGGCGTTCCGTTTACGGCAATTGAGGGACCAAGCCCGCGGAAAATCAGCCGCGCGTAATCGGTTCCGCCCAGAATCACGCCGGCAATCATGACGTTATCTCCGGTCTGCACACGACCGCGAGTGGAGAGGTTCAATAAACGAGGCGTGGATTGTCCGTCGACGTCATAAACTTCCACCAGCGCTACCCCGGCGGTGTTGTTTTGGCCGGACAAAACCACCGTGTAACTGCCCGGATCAAGCGCCACGGCGATAGCCGATTCGCGCTCATTGTCCGGCGCAAGGCCGCTCGCGGCGAGCTCCGCTTGCTGGGTCTCCTGCCAATCATTGTTGGCCGCCACGGTCGTCCCGTCGCTGCGCCGTAGATCGATCGCCGGATCGGCCAATGCGCCCGCGACTTGCAGGGAGGGGCCGAGTCCCCGAACAATGACCTGTTTCTTGGACGGACCACCCACGATAAAGCCGGCAATCAGGACGTCGTCCCCGGTGCCCGCCCGCAGACGCGTCGAGCTATTGAGGAGCTTCGCGGAGGGCGGCCGGAAAATGTCTGTTACGGCCGGCGTGTTGATGGAGCCTCCAATCGTCGGAAGGCCGAACATGTCCTCCAGCGTTCGCAAAAGATTATAATGGTTCATCGCCGTGCCAGTGGGGGTGATGTACCCTTCGGCCGGCCGTGCATCCGGAGGATTGATATTGGTCTCGGGATAATCGCCCGGTTGGATGAGCGCGCCGGCGAAGATCGTCGTGATCTGGTTCGAAGGCGTGTTCGAGGCGTCCTCGTCGAATGTCACGATGAGCAGGCTGTTGTGGGTTTTCGCCCACTGGTAATAGCCATCGAGAATGTTTGTCTTCAGCCAGCCATCGCCCCGGGTGATCGAGCCGTCATGCATATTGTTTTGTTCGTTAGGTACGACGAACGTCACCGTCGGCAGCGCGGCGTAACCGGCCGCGTCTTTCGGGAACGCGACGAATGGCTGGTTCGCGCTCGGCGGTAGATGATTGTTGGCCGGCGCGTCCGGAGCCTGCCAATTCACCGCCGGATTGTGTTTTCGCTCGTACTGGTTCTGGCCCGGCTCCGTCGAATAGAAGTCGCCGTCGAATCCCGTCGAAGGCAGGCTCTCCGAGAAGATCGCGAAACTGTATCCATTCGCGATCAAAGCCGCCCCGAGGTTCGGGGTGTTGAACGGCAGCGGCGGTGAAGACGGTTCCGCGACTGTCCCCGGTCGGCCGTTGCTGACTACTCCCTGATTTGAACCGGAGAAAAGCTCGAGATAATTGGGCTGGCTCGGATGCCGCAACGCGTGAGAGCCAGTCGTCGCCGCTCCCGGGTCGGCCGCCGAGTTAACGATATTCGCGCCTTCCGCCGCGAGGGCATTGATGTTTGGCGCCCCTGGGTTCCCTATGATCTGGCCGAAAGATTTGTTCTCAAAGATCACCACGACGACGTGGTCGGGATGAGGCAGTGAGCCGGCCAAAAGCGCTTGGGCGAACCAAAGAACGCCGGCAAGCGGGAGCAGGGTCAACCGGCAGGTCATTCGCCGGAGTATAATTCAACTTCAGTGGCCGCGATATCCCGCGGAGAACCGAAAAACGGGGTCGGCAGCTCGAAACAATGCTTCGCCGCTCTCCGGCGACGTGCGCCTTTAAACTTGCCGCGCAAGACCAGCCGACGCTGAGCCGGGCTCGGGCCAGCGAGGAATTACGCGCGGACTAGGACTGAGACCGGCGAACCGGACGGTGCCATCGTTACGAAACTCAAAACTCCAGCGTTCGCGCTCGGCCACTCGAAAAATGTGTCCGAATTGGGCGGCAATCGGCTCCGTCGGGGGGATGAGCTCCAGCAGCCGGTCGCAAGCGACGACGCTCTGGCCATATCGCTCGATGTCGAGGCGAATAGTGGTGAGCAAAGGGGTTGGTTGCGGGGCAGCCATGAGGGGAATTACCGCAAATGGCGTGCCAAGTCGGGTCGAACCGGAAGCCGTCGCCCCGCGATTCGGCAGGCTAACGCCGCGGAGACGAGCAAGGCTGCCAGGTAAGTGGAAGGTTCTGGAATCGGAGCGACCTGATCCGGCCAGTCGTGATTACTCGAGCCGATGGCAGAGGAGATGATGGCAAAATCCGAGCCGCTTGAAACGTCGGCTGGAAATTGCGATATCCAGGCCGGTCGCGATAACAAAGCATCTCCCACCACGGCCAGCGGGATATGGATGTCCGGGTAATCCAACGCTGCACTCAAAGCAGTCCCGTCCGTTTGCATCGTCACGGAGGGCGACGATGCGGGAACGGAGCCGATAGCCGTCGCCTCCGCCGCGTTCGAGATTGTTTTACCCAAGAGAGTTCCGTAATTGGTCGCCACCACGGTGGCGGCCGGCGCGGCGACCGGCAGGAGGAGGAGTGTCCCAATTACGAGGCTGGGGAAATAACGCATGCCCTTCCATTGAGCAGCCGGCACGCAGAGCTAACTTGCGGAAACTACGCACTGCGTGGCCCGCCCGTTTCCGGGTTCAGTGCCGCCTGCGGAGGCGGTTCGGCCGGCAAAAACAAAGTAAAGGTAGTTCCTCGGTTGACGGCGCTGTCCACCTCGATGCGTCCGCCATGCCGCAAAACCAGTTCCCTAACGATCGCCAAACCCAGGCCGGTCCCAGTCTCGCCGGCTGTGGATTTCGTGCTCGCCTGGTAAAACTTATCGAACACATGGGGCAGATCGGTTTGCGGGATGCCCAGGCCAGTGTCCAGCACTTTGGCGCGAACCCCCTTCCCATGCTTCGCCACGGTGACCGTTACCTCCCCGCCGTCGGAGGTAAATTTCACTGCGTTTGACAGCAGGTTATTGAAAATCTGCGAGACACGGAGCCGATCCGCACGGATGACCGGCTCGTCCGGGGCCGTGACCAATTCGAGCCTGATATGTTTGGCGTTTGCGTTCATCCTCAACGGCTCCATCGATTCGCGGATCACTTCGCTGACGATCACATCGCCGAATTCCAGCGCTGCGGCGTTGGATTGAAGCTTGGCCACATCGAGGAGGCCTCGAACCATCGAGACCATACGTTTCGCGGAATGATCCATCAGATCCAACAGCTCGCCGGACGCCTCGGCTGGGTTTTCGCGCAGCAGGTCGATCACCATCCGGAACCCGGTCAACGGCGAACACAGATCGTGGGAGACGACCGCGATCATCTCGTCCTTGCGGCGGTTGAGCTCTTGAAGTCGCAGGTTCGCCGCCGCGCGTTCTTCTTCCAGGCGGCCGATCGTCCAGATTGCCCAGCGCACCAAAAATGCGAGGAGAATGCTCAGGGCAATGGCGAACAGCGCTGTGCCAAATTCATTATCGTAAAGATCGTGGCGTTCGCCCCACAGCCGGATCCAGCCGAGGCAGAGGGTCAGAATGACGGCGAGTGGAAATAGACGCCGGGCCAGGATCCCGCTTGGCTCATTGCTCAGAAATACCTGGGTCAGCGGCGCCGAGCGTGAAACGAAAAAAACGCCGAGAGCGAGAATGAGGAAGACAACCGCCGTATGAATTGCCATCGGAATGAATGCCGGATGGCCTTGGAAGGCGCGGGTGCCGTAGGCGTAGCCGGTGATCGGAAGGAGGGCGCCAAACCCCACCAGGATGGCGAGGGCCTGGGAAAACGAGAAACGCTTTCTCTGCGCGTTTACCGTCGCCAGGGCCAGCCCGACCAATAAAAAATTGAGAGCCGTGTTTGGCGCCATCCGGTTGGGCAGATGATCGCGGACGTCCTGGAGTTTGGCGGCAAACAGGACGGTGTCCACGTTTGGGAGCCAGTTTGCAAAAACATCGACGAACTTGATCAGTGCGACGAATGCCACCACACCTGCCAAAGCGCGCGAGGCGAACTTTAAACGCGCCGGACCCGGCTTCGCGATGAGGAGAAGAGCAGCTCCGGAAAGGATAAAGAGCAGGGCCGTCGTCGGGTTCATGGCAACTAGCCGAGGCAGAACCCGTTTTAGAGTTTCCAAATCCTGCGCCCATCCAACCAGGACCAGGACGCCGGCGGAAATTGCCACGATTGCAGCGCTGACGGGCAGCGTGGCGAGAAGCCCGGGGTATCGCGCTGGAGGAACCATCTGGGGGAACCTGTTCATACAACGCTCACCGAACGGCGACGGGCAGGCGGCCCAGTCCTAACCGCCGTGCGGTCGCTACTTGCTCACCCACCCGCATACCAGGAAATCGAGAGAAACGAGGCGCCGGGCCTCCCTAATCCCGTTCCTTATTTGCCTTAGGGGGGATACCCTACCAATTGGCGGTGCTTAGACTTCGCGTCGATCTGACGCAATCTTTCGAGCTTTTCGGAGTCGAAATGAGTAGGCTAACCCAGGCGCGCGAAGGCGGGCTGAGAATTCATGGTGGAATTGCGCGACGAAGATAACCAGCGTCCCTCGAGCGAAGCCGAGAGCACGATCAGGAAAACAGAAGAGCGCTACCGCGCCTTAGTGGAAAATTTTCCAGGCGGTAGCATGACCGTGTTCGATAGAGATTTTCGTATCCTGTTCATCGGCGGCGATGACGCAAAG
>DATLNB010000055.1:0-36153 GCA_035536995.1 Chthoniobacterales bacterium
GTGACAGGTTCGTCTTCAGGCGCGAGCGAGCTGATCAACGTGACGCTTAGACGATTCCCCATCCGTGAATCGACCGCCGTGCCGAAAATGATCTGCGTATTGTCGCGAATATGGCGCCCCAATTCCTGCATCAGGATTTCCACTTCAGTCAGCGTCATGCCTGGGCCGCCCGAAACCTGGACGAGGACGTTCGCGGCGTCTGCCAGCATCCGGCCCCGATCCATCAGTGGATTTTTCAACGCCTGGGTGAGCGCATCGTGCGCGCGATTATCCGAATCCGATTCGCCGAACCCGAAAAGGCAACGACCGCTTGGGCTCCGCAGAGCACAGAGGAGGTCGTCGAACCCGATCCGGATCAGGCCGGGCCGCTGAATCAGACTGACAATCGACCGCACACTTTGGCTGATCGTTGCATCGGCAACTGCGAACGCTTGATGGATGCCCGCCTTCGGCGCGACGAGATCTCCCATCCGATCGTTCTCGAAGCAAATGACGGCGTCGCAGTGTTCCCGCAATTTCGCGAGCGCTTCGTTCGCCTGGGCCAACCGGCGTTTCCCTTCAAAAGTGAACGGCAAGGTGGCGAAACCAAGCACGAGCGAGCCGTTCTCGCGCGCCACCTCGGCCACGGCCGGCGCCGCACCTGAACCGGTCCCACCTCCGAGGCCGGTGCAGACAAAAATAATCCGGGCATCAGTCAGAGATTGGCGAATCTCATCGGCCGATTCGTACGCGGCGTTGTAGCCCACCTCGGGATCGCCCCCGGCGCCGAGGCCACGCGTCACGGTCCGGCCCAGCTGGACCTTGTGCGCCGCCACTGAGCTGGCGAGCGACTGCACATCCGTGTTGACCGCGATCAGGTCGGCCTTGTCCAGGCCATCGAGCACGATCCGATCGAGGACGTTCGATCCCGCCCCGCCGACGCCGACGACTTTGATGGGAATGTCTTCCTCTGCTTTCTCGGGCAGGTTGTAGTTACGGTTCAATTGAATCATTTTTAAAGCTCCAAATTCCAAGGACCAAGCTCCAAAGAGAGATCCAAACCCCACGCCCCCCGCGGCTCCACGGTTTGGAGCTTGATGTTTGTAGCTTCTTTGGAGCTTGGAACTTGGTGCTTGGAGCTTTCTTCATGATCTCATCCCGTTGAAGATCTTTCCGAAAATCCGTCCGAACCCGCGAGTGGGGCGCCGGTCGGTCTGCATCGCTTGCGCGTACTTGATCAGGCCGATCGCGGCGGAGAACTGCGGATTCTCAAATGCGCTGGTCAACCCGGACATGGTTTGAGCGTGGGCGACCCGCGCGGGCAGCTCGAAAACTTCCTCGGCCAGATGATCGATGCCGTTGAGGTGGCTGCACCCGCCAGTGATGAAGATTCCTTCGCCGATGTAGTTAATGAACGGCTCTTCCTCGAGCTTGCGCTTGAGGAGCTCAAAGGTCTCGCGCAGGCGGAGATTAATGATTGTGTTGAGAGTCTCCCGCTCGATCTCCTTCCCGGCAAAACCGGAATCATCCTTGAGCAAAACCGTTTCGCCCGGGAGGCAATTGCCCAGGATAACGCTGCCCTCCTCGATCTTGAGCTTCTCCGCGCGGGCCATCGGAATGCGAAGGCCCATCGAAATGTCGTTCGTAATATGATCGCCGCCGACGGCCAGAACGCCGCTCTGCTTTACCGCGCCATCAACATAAAGAATGTAATCGCTGGTTCCCCCGCCGATATCGATGACGAGGGCGCCCATATTTTTCTGGTGCTGGGTCAGGACAACCTGCGCGGAAGCCAGCGCCGTAAAAACGACGTCCTCCACTTCCAGCGGCAGCTCTTTTATACAACGGATCGTGTTCTGGATCCGCGTCCGGACTCCGTGGATGATGTGGAAATCGGCCTCCAGTTTTTGCCCCAGCATGCCAATCGGATTCAGGACCCCATCCTGCCCATCGACGTGGTAATGCTGGATGATCGAGTGCAGAAACGCGTTCTGCGCCGGGATGCTGACTTCCCGTGCATTGATCTTCACGTCCTCGATGTCCTGCTCGTCGATCTCGTCCCGGTCTTCCGGCAAAGTGACTGACCCGCGGTTATTGAAGCTCTGGATATGCGAACCGGCGATGCCGACATACACGCTCCGGATCATCACGTCGCTTTTCGTTTCCGCATCGACCACGGCTTCGTGGACGCATTTCATCGCGGTCTCGAAATCCACGATCTCGCCCTTTCTTACCCCGCGAGACGGTGCCTGGCCGACCCCGAGAATCTTGATCGTTCCATCCGGCCGGCCTTCCCCGACCACTACACAAATTTTCGAGGTGCCAATTTCCAGGCCCACCATGAGATCGCTGCTCGCCATGCTTCGCTCCTAATCCTTTCTGAATTTCTGCAACGGGACCGCCTTGCGTACTTTGGGCGTCGCACTCGGACGCGCCTTCGCGGATGCCGTTGACTCATTTTTCTCAGGGGTGTGAACCGGAATCGCCTTCATGATTCGTGGTTCCTCGTCGGGATCGATCGTCTCGTTGATCACATCCACCGGGTTGCGCCCGAAGGTCACGGGAATGTTCCGTTGCACCATCAGGTTGACCGTGGCGAGCTCCCGCTTCGAATCGTCGGCGTAAACCAGGAATTGCTCGAGCCGCTCCAGCTGGGCATCGAGATTATCGAATCCGAACGTGACGCGGCTGTGATTTTTGTCCGAGACGACCAGGCAATAGCCCTTCGAGACATCGATCTCACGAATCAAAAACCGGGTCTGCATGAAACTCCGCGTGCTCAACCGCAGAAGCTCGAGCGCGGCCTTGCCTTCGAATGATTCGACAGTTTTTCCCGGCTCGAGCGACTCGCTCGCGCATCCCGTGATCAACGGCAGGCCGAGATATTCAGGCAACAACTTCTTTTCTTTCATCAGAACGCCTCGCGCGTCCACCAGAAAAGCGACTTCGGATGCAAAAGGATCCGAAATTTGTTTCTCGGAAGTGATCCAGGCAATCGGTTTGCGCTCAACGATGCGAATGTCGATTTCGCCCGGCAGTTTTCGCAGGACCTGCACTTCGTCGACCTGCGGCAGTTGCTGAAGGCGATCGCGCACCTGGGCGAGATTGACTCGGAAAATGTTTTCCCCTTCGCGGAGCTCAGCCGTTCTCAGGATCTGGTCGCGTTGCAAGGCACCGTCGGTCTGAATTTCAATCTGACTCAGCCGGTAGTCCGGGTTTTCGAAGAAAAAATGCTTCGCTCCATAGCGGACGCCGAGAACCACGCCGGCAGCGAGGGCGAGAACGAGAGCGACCTTCGAGAGAAGCACGACAACGCGCCGATTGCGATGCTGCGTCGCCTTGTGCGAGCGGACCCGCACATCGAGCAAATGCTGCTGCCGGCGCTGGCGCGTATTGGATACACGCTCATTCCGCGGCCGGACTCTTTGATTCTTCGCGTTCATTTCGCCGGCTGACGCTTCCCCGAGAGCTCGATAATCCGGGCGCACAATTCCGGATAAGTGATTCCCGCGACGGCGGCGGCTTCCGGGAGGAGGCTCGTCTCGGTCATGCCCGGAATCGTGTTGGCTTCGAGGACGGTTGCTTCGCCCTCCTCCGGCAACAGGACGTCCACCCTCGCATAAACTTTCAATCCGAGAGCGCGGAACGCGCGCAAGGCGAGATCCTGCACCTCCCTGGTTTTCTCGGGACCGATGTCAGCTGGACAAACGTGCTCGGCGCTCGCGCCGGCGGTCGGATTCAGAAAGGGATACTTGGTATTGAAATCGTAGAATCCGCCTTTCGGGATGATCTCAATGATCGGCAGGACCTGGTCGCCGAGGATTCCAACGGTCAGCTCCCTGCCTGTAATGAATTTCTCGACGAGGAGTTCCTCATCGTATTTCGACCCCTCCGCCATCGCGGCATCCACTTCGCGCGCGTTCTTGATGATATGGACGCCCACCGTCGATCCCTGGCGCGGAGGCTTGATCACAAACGGAATTGGGATGGTGGGACGCTGCCCGAGCTTGATGGTCTGCCAATACGGGGTCGCCACGCCGTGTTCGCGAAACAGTTCTTTCGAACGAATTTTGTCGAACCCCACTTCGCTTTCACTCACGCCTTCGCCGGTATACGGCACCCCGCGCTTTTCCAGGATCCTTTGGATCTGCCCGTCCTCACCAAAGGTTCCGTGTATGGTCAGAAAGGCGAGCTGGACGTCTGCCGGCAAATCGAAGTCCGGCCCTCTCACGTCCACTTCCGTAACGTCTGCGCCTAACGACCGCAGCGCTTTGGCCACGCCCTTTCCGGTCGCCATCGAGACATCGCGCTCCGAGCCGGGCCCGCCCATCAGAACCGCCACTTTTCCTGGGATCGCGCTCATCCTTCCTCCCCCACGATTTGCACCTCGGTTTCGAGCTCGATTCCGCGCTTGCTCCGGGCCGTCTCCTGGATCTTCGCAATCAGCTCCAGGACTTCGCGGGCCGTGGCGCTGCCGTCGTTCACGATAAAATTGCCGTGAATTTCCGAGACCCGCGCTTCTCCAACGCGCGTGTTCTTTAATCCGAGCTCATCCACCAGTTTCCCCGCTGGGATCGTCGCGGGATTCTTGAAGATGCACCCGGCACTTTTGGCGGCGGGCTGGCTCGTTCGTCGTTTTTCCTGGGATTCATCCAGACGGCGCTCGATCTCCTCAGCGGCAGCAGGAGTCCCGCGAAAAACAGCCGAGACAGCGTAGTTCCGCTCCAGCGACGGGACATGGCGATAGTGCACTTCCATTTCTGCCGGCGTTTTTTCGTGAGCATTGCCTTCCTGATCCAGGCAACGAACGCGAACCACATTGTCGAAAGTCTGCGCTCCCATTGCCCCGGCATTCATCCGCAATGCGCCACCGACCGCGCCGGGGATTCCTTCCATCCACTCGAGCCCGCCGAGCCCCGCCCCTTTTCCGGCATAAGCCACCTGTTTCAGCTTTGCCCCGACGCCCGCGCTGATTTCGTTTCCAGAAACCTCGACCCTCTCGAATTCGCCGCCGCATGGGTGAATGACGAGACCGCGAATTCCGCCGTCGCGAACAAGCAGATTCGAACCCCGGCCAAGAACGAACAAGGGAAGCGATTCCTGCCGGCAAAAACGGATCAGCTCGGCGAAGGCCGCTTCCGTGCGCGGCTCCGCCCAGAATTGAGCGGGACCACCCACCCGCAGTGTCGTGTGTTTCGCCAACGGCTCGTAAAGTTTTACGTCGCCCTCATCACCGACAATCGCTTTGAGACGCTCCGCAATCACGAGGTCCGCGGCCAGGGACGAGAGCTGTTCGTGGATGTTCCCCGCGCCAAGACTTACTACCAGGTCTCCCGGCGCGATCATGTTTCCAAGGTCGCAATGGAGCCGGTCAAGCCGAGGCTGATAAGTGACGGACCGGTGCCCGTGCGCCGCGATCTCGTCCGCGATCGTTTGCCCGCTCACCCCCGGCAACGGCTTTTCGCTCGCGGCATAAATATCGGTCACCACAACCCGATCCGCGTGATCGAAGGCGCGGCCAAATTCGCGCCGCAGCGCCTGGGTCCGCGAGTATCGATGCGGCTGGAACATCGTCAGCACTCTTTTCCGCCCAGCTGAACGCGCCGTGGCCAGGGTCGCTGAAATCTCAGTCGGGTGATGCGCGTAGTCGTCAACCAGAAGAAAACGTTCGCTCTGATATTTGATTTCAAAACGGCGGCGGGCGTGCTGGAACCGGCCGAGAGAGGCGACGATTTTTTCAAAGGAAACGCCAAGCTCGCTGGCCAGGGCGATAACCCCCAGGGCGTTACTTACGTTATGACGCCCGGGGACATTCAGGACCGCCTCGCCGAGTTTTTCTCCGCGCCGGTACACGCAGAAGACCGACGCGAAATCGCGCAGATCGATATCGGCTCCGCGGTAATCCGCGCTCTCGGCAAAGCCAAAGGAAATGGAACGATGATGCTGCCGGCAAAGCCGCGCGGCATGGGGATCGTCGGCGCAATAGAAGGCAGAACCGCTGCTCTGTTCCAGCAGCTGCAAGAAAACCGCCTCGATCGCGGCCAGGTCCGCATAGAAGTCGAGATGTTCTTCTTCGACGTTGAGGATGAGGGCGTGCTCCGGTTTAAAGAAGCGCAGGGTGCCGTCGCTCTCATCGCCTTCGGCCACAAAGTATTCGCCGCGCGTGTCCCAGTGGGCATTCGAGCCCAGCAGCGGGATTTCAGCGCCAACATAATGGGACGGATGCAATCCGCCTTCGCGCAGAACATGCGCGGCCATGGCCGAAGTGGTCGTTTTGCCGTGCATGCCGGCAACGACGATTCCGCGTTTGCCAGACATTATGGCGGCCAGCGCTTCGGCCCGGCGAATCAGCGGTTTGCCCGCGACGGTCGCGGCCTGGCGGATCGGGTTCGTCTCCCGGATGGCGGACGAATAAATTACCAGCTCGGCATCCGCTGCGTCCTCGGGTTTGTGCTCGGCCCGAAAGCGCAGGCCGAGGCGTTGCAGACGGTTGACCTCCCACGAAACCGCTTTATCAGAGCCGCTCACGTCGTGGCCGAGCTCGAGAAGCAGCGCCGCGATGCCGCTCATCCCGCTGCCTGCGACCCCAATCAAATGGATGCGGTGCCTCTCCCGCGTGAGCATCTCGGAAAGATTCAATTCAGAGGCGAGCGTCATGATTCGATTGGGTATATCTTTCCATCGTTTCAACCACGAGCGCGGCGGCATTTTTTGGGGCGAGAAGCGCGGAAACTTCCGCGAAACGCTGGCGCTTCTTCGGATCGCCGATCAACTCCCGAACTTTCTGCGCGAGCAGCTCGGCGGTGAGGTCGGCTTCCTTTAGCAGCACGGCCGCGCCCGCGCGAACGAAAATCTCGGCGTTCCGCGTCTGGTGATCTTCGGCGGCGTACGGGAACGGAATCAGGATCGCGGGGAGCGAGAAGGCGGCCAGCTCCGCGAGGCTGGCGGCGCCGGAACGCGCGATGGTCAGGTCGGAGGCGCTGTAGACTTCCTCCATGGCGTGGTGGAAAGCGGCAACATAAGCCGGGATTTTTTCGCGACGATAATTATCAGCGACCAGGCGTTCGTCCCGCGTTCCGGCCAGATGAATCACCTGCAACGGCACGTCGTGCAGGAAGGGCAGCGCTTTGATCACCGCCTGGTTGATTCCGCTCGCTCCCTGGCTCCCACCCATCACGAGCAGCGTGGTGAGATCTTCATCCAATCCGAGTCGACGCCGCGCTTCCTTTTGCTCGATCGGTTGGAGCTCCTTCCGGATCGGCGTTCCGGTTACTTCGGTCCGGGCGTTCGGAAAAAATGCCGCGCACTCTTTGAATCCGAGCAGAACCGCGCGGACCATGCGCGCCGTGAGCCGGTTCGCCTTTCCCGGGATGGCGTTCGATTCGTGAATGAAGGTTGGAACGCCGCGTATTTTTCCGGCTAACACCGGCGCCGTCGAGGTGAACCCGCCCATCCCAAGGACGGCGTGCGGGTTGAATTTTCGATAAATTCCCCGGCAGACCCGAAGGCTCTCCCCAAAGCGCCCGGCGAAACCTAAAATCTTCGGCGAGAAAACCGAAGGCAGCCCCACAGTGGGCAACTTTTGGTATTGAAACTCGGAGTGCGCCGAGATCGCGAGCGAATCGATTTCCTTTTCCGAGACGAACAGCAGCACTTCGTGCCCGCGCGCCCGCAGGACCTCTGCAACCGCGAGCCCTGGGAACAGATGCCCGCCCGTCCCTCCGCATGCGATCACCGTGTTCATTGGGCGGGTGCAGATTGTAGACTGCGGATTGCAAACCGATTGCCGTTTGCCGCTTTCGACAATCTGCAATCTGCAATCATAAATCTGCAATTCCTCATATCCGTGGCGTAGTCCGGACCCGAACCATCGCGCTTTTTTTCTTCGCGGGCTCGAGCACTCCTTGCCGGTAAATATTCAGAAGGATCCCCACGCAAAAGAGGCAGGCCGCCAGATTGGATCCCCCGTAGCTCACGAAAGGCAGCGGCAGACCCTTGTTAGGCAACAGTGAAGTCGTGACGCCGATGTTCACAGCGGCCTGCAGACCAAGCAATGAAACGATCCCGCTCCCCAGGAGCAAGCCGGGTCGGTCCTTGGCGTGGAGCGCAATCATCATTCCGCAAACGATGATCACCACGAATAAAAACACGACGAGCAGGCTAACCCGTAATCCGAGCTCTTCGCCGATCATCGGGAAAATGAAATCGGTATGGGCGTACGGCAGGTAGAGCATTTTCTGCCGGCCATTCCCGAGGCCAAGCCCTTCCATTCCCCCACTGCCCCACGCGATCAGCGCCTGCATTTGTTGAAGGCCGGCGTCGTCCTTGAAGCGCTCCGGATCCATAAAGGCGGCGAGCCGTCCCATTCGTTCCGACATCTGGGTTGCGACGAACAAAATGCTGCCCAGCCCCGCCAGCGAAAGCAGCCCGAGCAAGGCGGGGTGCGTACCCGCTACGAACATCATGACGAACATCGTCGCTCCGATCAGCGCCGTCGTTCCGAGGTCCACCTCCATCACGATCAGGACCAGCAAGCTGCTGATGATGGCGAACGGGATAAGGAAGCCTTGAACCAGCCGGCCGCTCTCTTTCTCCCGGGCCCCAAACCACGCCGCGAGAAAGAAGATGACCGCGACTTTCGCGATCTCAGACGGCTGAAAAGTGAATGGACCCAGGGCCACCCAGCGCCGCGAGCCATTGATCCGCATTCCAAGGTGGGGAACGAAACAAAAAGCGAGAGCGACAAGAGCGAGCCCGAGCCAGATCCACCAGGTCCTCAACCAAAAATGGTAATCGACGATCGCCGCCACGGTGCAGACCACGAGTCCTACCACGAGCCAGACGGCCTGGCGTTTCACAAAGACATACATGTCGCCGTGAGTGTCCTTCGCGAACGCGCTCGTGCTGAACAGCATCACGATGCCGATGACCAGCATCCCGAGGACAGCCAGGAACAAAAAATAAGCGCTCTTGCGATGCATTCAGATTGTTGCGCGAAGCGCAGGAAGCGGCGCTCCCTGAGTTCGCAGTCCATCACTAATTAGATTTTTCGGATTTCTTTGTCGGTTTCGCCGCCGGGATAATCAGCTTCTTCCCGATTTTCAGTTTATGGGCGTCCTCGATGTCGTTGGCAGCGAGCAATTGCGCGGACGTGATCTTGAATTTCTTCGCGATCGAGACCGGGGTATCGCCTTTGGCCACGACATAGGTCTTCTTGCTTTCCGGTTTCGCCGTAGTCTCCGCGACCGGTTTCACAGGGATCGCTTTGCGTTCTTCTTTCACGGCCGGCTTTGCCGGCGCCGTTTCGTCGCGCGGCTTTACAACAGTCTCAGCAGTCGCCGGCGTTGATGCCGTCTTTTGGACGGACGTTTGCGCGGTCGTCTTCGCCGTAGTGGCTGGCGGCAGAACAGCCTGGCGACTCTTGATGGCATTGAACGCAATGATTCCGGCGACGGCCACGACATGAAGGACGAGCACGATGAGCAAAGCCCGCGACAACTTCATATTGGGCTCGGACATCTCCTCGTAGTCCATTTCGTCCGCCGCAGCGAGTGATCGGCGCGCAGTTGAGGCGCGCAATTTTTTCTTCGCGGGAAAAAGGCTTGGTAATCTCATGGCTTATTTAGGTAGGGCCCGCACCAGGGCACGGAATTGATCGCCGCGATCGGCGTAGCTTTTGAACATGTCGAAGGACGATGTGCCGGGGGAAAAGAGGACGACCTCGCCAGCTTGAGCGAGGGCATGAGCGCGCTCCACCGCGTCGGCCAGCGAGCTCGCGATTTGGCAAGGCGCCGCATCTTTCCAATCGGCGCAGATCCGGCTGGCCATCTCCCCGATCAGGATAACGGCGCGCGCTTTTTCAGCGACGAGCGGTCGCAGGGTTTCAAAGGTAAATCCCTTGTCCTTACCGCCGGCGATCAGCACCACCTTGCGATTCTGGGAGAGAAGCGCCTTTTCGACCGCGTCCAGATTAGTCGCTTTCGAATCATTGATGTAGGTGACGCCGGCGAGGTCGCGAACGAATTCACAACGATGGGGCCGCGGTTCGTAGGCATGGAGCGGCGGCAACATCTGTTCGAAGGTCAATCCCCGTGCAATACCGACGGCCATGGCGGCCATCACGTTCTCGATGTTGTGCGAGCCCCGCAGTTTCGTGTCCGACATGCGCAGGACGGGCCGGTTTTGATAAACGATCGAACCGCTTTCGAAGCGCAGATCAGCCTGGTTCGTGTAGGCGCTGAAACTCACGGTTCGGGCCGGGACCTTCGGCAACGACTCCCCGGCATTGATGACTGCGATGTCCTCCGCCGTCTGGTAATCGAATATGCGCAGCTTGGCCGCGCGATATTCTGCGACGGAGCGATAACGATCGAGATGGTCGGGGGCGAAATTCAACCAGACGCTGACGGCGGGGCGAAAGCTGGTGATGGTCTCCAGCTGGAAAGAGCTGACTTCGACGGTGAGGACGTCGAGATCGCGATCTTCGAGCGCGACTTCGCTGAGCGGCTTGCCGATGTTGCCGCAGGCAATGGTGCGCTGCCCGCAGGCGTTCAGCATCTGGGCCAGCAATTCGGTGGTTGTGGTCTTGCCGTTTGTCCCGGTGATCGCAATGACAGGCGCATCCACCGAGCGCCATCCCAGCTCGAGCTCTCCGATTGTCTCAATCTGTCGTGACAGAAAGTGGCTGCCGAGCGGGGAGAGTGGATCGATCCCGGGACTCAGGACTACCAGATCGTACGGTGACGAATCGCTTTCCGCACCCGGACCGGAGCGGACCGTGATGCCACGCGCCCGAAGGTTTTCGATCGTGGACTTGAGAAGCTTGCTCTCATCGGCGCTGTCGAGAACGCTGACCTGCGCGCCCTCGCTTCGAAGCAAAAGCGCCGCGGCGGTGCCGCTCAAACCCGCTCCCAGGACCGCGACTTTTTTTCCTTCGTATTTCACGTCAGCGCAATTTCAGCGTCGCCAACCCCAGAAGCGCGAAGATGGCCGACAAAATCCAGAACCGGACGATGACAGTGTTTTCCTTCCAGCCTCGGAGCTCGAAATGATGATGCAAAGGCGACATGGCAAAGATCCGTTTGCCGGTGAGGCGGAAACTCAGGACCTGAAGGATCACTGAAGCAGCCTCGAGAACGAAGACCCCGCCCACGACCGCGAGGAGCAGCTCTTGTTTGCAGCAAATCGCAATCACGCCGACCACGCCGCCGATGGCCAGCGCGCCGGTGTCGCCCATGATCACCTTCGCCGGATGGCAATTGAACCAAAGGAACCCGAGCCCTGCGCCGACCAGGGCTGAACAAATCACCGCCAGCTCACCGGTTTGAGGATAAAACGGGACCTGGAGGTATTCCGCGATCCGGAAATTCCCGGCAGCATAAGAAAGCAGCGCGTAGGCGAACGCGACCGTGATGGTGCAGCCAATCGCGAGTCCGTCGAGGCCGTCCGTCAGGTTGACCGCATTGGAAGAGCCGACAATGACAAAGGCGAAAAACACGAGGGTCAGCAACCCCATGTCGGGGACGACCGGGATTTTGAAAAACGGCAGATAGAGGGAGCGTGCCTGGACTTCAATAAGCGGGTTGGTCAGGAAAACCCCGGCAACGATGCAGGCCAGAACGAGCTGGCCAATCAGCTTGAAGCGTCCGCTGATCCCACCGGAATGTTTCTTCGAGACTTTGAGGTAATCATCGACAAAACCGAGCCCGCCTAACCAGATCATGCTGAACAGCGCCAGCCAGACGAACCGGTTGTCCGGTCGCGCCCAGAGCACGCTCGAGGCCGTCACTGCTCCGATAATCAGGACACCGCCCATGGTCGGGACCCCTTGCTTAGCGCTATGCAACTCCGCCAGGCGATGGACCTCGTCTGCCGTCCGGATCGGCTGGCCGACCTTTAGCGAAATGAGCTTCCGGATAACGAAATTCCCGAAGGCCAGCGACAAGACGAAGGCGGTGACGGCGGCCGCAACCGCGCGAAACGTCACATAACTGAAAACGTTAAAGCCCTTAACCTCATCACTCAGGAGGTGGAGGTAGTACATCATGGCCCGACGCCCTCCGTCCGCGGTTTGCCTGCGAATTCCTCGAGCACGCGCTCCATCCGGGCCGAGCGGCTCCCTTTAATCAGGATCAAATCACCGGGGACCGCATCCTTCTCCAAAATCAGCGCCGCTTCGCGCGGCGAGGCGACAGCCACCGTCTTTTCCAGTCCGGCCTTCTCGGCGCCGTCCGCCAGAACTGTGGCGCCGCTCGATCCGACCGCGATCAACTGATCGATTCGGAGGGTCGCCGCACTTTCGCCTACCTCACGATGGCCACGCTCGGATTCTTCTCCCAACTCACCCATTTCACCGAGGACCGCGATCCGGCGTCCGTCGGTATCCAGCTCCACCAAGGTCCGGAGCGCAGCCTTCATGGAATCGGGGTTCGCGTTGTAGCTGTCGTCGATGAACTGAATCCCGGCGATTTCCTTGATCTGAAGCCGGGCCTTGGTCAGCGGGGTCGAAGCAAGCCCGGCTGCGCATTCTTCGAGCGAAAGGCCAAAGGCGCGCCCGGCCGCAACCGCCAGCATTGCGTTCTGCACCATGTGGATTCCAGGGACCGGCGATTGCGCGCGGCAGCGGTGTGCGCCCTCTAGAATGGTGAACTCCGAGCCTGTTGCATTCTGTGTGATGTCCGTAGCCCGGACCGAACCATTTTCGATCCCGGCAAGAACGACCCGGCCGCGCGCCATCTTTGCGATCATCTCGGTGAACGGATCGTCGGCATTCAAAATCACAACGCCCTCCGGTCCCACTGCTTCCGCCAGCGCGCCTTTTTCCTGCGCGATCGCTTCGCGGCTGCCCATGAATTCGATATGCGCCACCCCGATGTTCGTGATGATTGCGACATCCGGCGCGGCCAGTTTCGCGAGCGGCGCAATCTCGCCCGGGTGATTCATCCCGATTTCCCACACCGCGATCTCATCATCGCGATTCGCCGCCAGCATGGTCTGCGGCAATCCGACGTGATTGTTGAAGTTGCCCTCCGTTTTCGTGACCCGGAATTTCTTGCCGAGCGCTGCGGCCACGAAATCTTTTGTGCTGGTCTTGCCGTTGCTGCCGGTGATGGCGATGACCTTCAGGGCCAGGGACGCGCGGTAATTCGCGGCCAGCGTTTGGTAACCGACAAGGGTGTCGGCAACCCTGATTAAAGCGAAGTTGGTCGGAACTTCACCGCGCCAGCTTTCTTCCACCATCGCGCCGGTGGCCCCGCGCTCCGCCGCCTGTTTAATGAATTTGTGGCCGTCGAAATTCGCGCCTTTCAAAGGCACAAAGAGATCGCCGTTACGGAGCGTCCGTGAATCCGTGCTGACACGGGAAATCGTGACCTTCGGCGCGCCGCCTGAAATCGTCGCGCCGGCAAACGTTACAATCTGTTCGAGCGTTAGCGGCTCCATACGGTCGCTCTTGCAAACTTCATGAGCCGAACTCCAGCGGCCGGTTGTCGAGGGCTCGGCGCGCTATCTGGATGTCGTCGAACGGGACCGTGTGATCGGCGAATTCCTGGTAAGCCTCATGACCTTTCCCGGCGATCAGGACGATGTCGCGTGGCTGCGCCAGCTCCACAGCTCGCGCGATCGCTTCCGCCCGGTCAGCAATCTTTTCGTAGCGATCGGAACGAAATCCCTTCTCGGCATCGGCAATGATTGCGTCAGGATCTTCTTTCCGCGGATTGTCTGAGGTAATGATGCTGTAGTCCGCGTTTTGGTCCGCGACCTGGCCCATCAGCGGCCGCTTTTGTTTGTCCCGGTCGCCCCCGCATCCGAAGACCACGATTAGTTTTCGGGGCGATAATTCGCGCAGGGTTTTCAGGACGTTAAGGAGCGCGTCGTCGGTGTGCGCATAATCTACGAAGATCTGGAATTGCCGTTTTGCGGGGACGGCTTCCAGCCTTCCTGGGACCTGTGGGGAGCGTCCGAGGCTCAGGATCGCCTCGCGCAAGCTGATTCCCATGCTCGAGGCCGCAGCGAGCGCTGCCATCGAATTTGCGACGTTGAAGCGGCCGATCAAAGGAACACGGACCAGATAACTTTTTCCCCTGGCGTCCAGTTGATACGAGGTGCCGCCAAATTCCGCGTGATAATTGGAAGCGCGAAAGTCGGCCTGCACTCCCATTCCGTAGGTCACGACCGGAATTTGTTTATCGAGCCGATCGATCAAACGGGCGCCGTAACGATCGTCGAGGTTGATCACCGCAGCGGCTTTCGTCTTCGATTTTTGCCCGATCAGCCCGGTAAACAGCGCAGCCTTCGCCTCGAAATAGTTTTCCATCGTCCCGTGAAAATCCAGATGGTCCTGGGTCAGGTTGGTGAAGACGGCTACGTCCCATTCCAGCCCCCGGATGCGTTCCTGGGCAATCGCGTGCGATGAGACTTCCATCGCGGCAGCTTTACAGCCGGCATTCACCATTTGGCTGAGCAGCTCCTGGACGTCCAGCGACTCCGGCGTGGTTCGGACTGCGGGTAATACGCGGTCGCCGATCTCGTAACGGACCGTCCCGAGCAGGCCGCAGCGCAACCCCGCCTTCTCGCAAATGTGTTTGAGGAGGAAAGTGGTGGTTGTCTTTCCATTGGTCCCGGTCACCGCGGCCAGCTTCAGCCTCCGGGCCGGCCGGTCATAGAAGGTCGCGGCGAGATCGGCCAGGGCAGACCTCGTATCCTCCACGACTACGCAGGTAGCTCGGGGAGATTGAACGGCCTGTTCCGTCACGATGACCGCGGCGCCCTTTTCGACGGCCTGTTCGATGAATTGGTGGCCGTCGCTTTTTTCGCCGCGCAATGCGACGAAAAGACCATTCCTCTGCACACGCCGCGAGTCATACGCGATGCTTTCCACGACGCGATCAGCCGGCCCGATGATTTGGCGGGCGGAAATGGCTGCGACAAGTGTTTTGAGCTGCATGCGAAATGTTCAAATGGGCGCAGGGCGCTCAACGGTGGGATGCATTGGTTGAGGCCATCCGACCGGGGACAGTCGCTTTGGGCGGATCTTCATGCGGTTGAAGATCGAGATACCGGGCGGCCTTCTCGGCCACGCGAGCAAAGATCGGCCCGGCGACGAGGCCGCCATAATTCAGCTCGGGGTTGCTGGTTTTTGCGTCATCGATCACAACGA
Organism: Chthoniobacterales bacterium; assembly: GCA_035536995.1. Lineage (GTDB taxonomy): Bacteria > Verrucomicrobiota > Verrucomicrobiia > Chthoniobacterales > UBA10450 > AV80. The sequence continues at coordinate 15,137 of DATLNB010000055.1, forward strand.
GGCCGACAAACTCAGGCTTGTCCGCCGGCAGGTAACCCGAAAAGGAAACGACGTATTTCCCGTGCTCGTATCCGCCCTTGGGGTCAACTTTTTGCGCAGTGCCCGTCTTGCCCGAGATCGTGAATCCTGGCACCGCCGCCGCGGCCGCCGTGCCCCGGTCGCTCACCACTCCGCGAAGCGCCTTGCCGACCTGCGCCGCGGTTTCCGGCGAAATCACCTGGCGCAAGACCGTGGGTGAAAATGTCGTGACGGTTTTGCCGTCTTCCGTCGTGATCGATTTGACCACCCGCGGCGTAACCAGTTTGCCGCCGTTCGCGATCGTCGCCATCGCCACCGTCATCTGCAACGGCGTCACCCCCACCTCGTGGCCCATCGGGATACGCGTGATCGAGATTTTGCTCCAGGATTGAGGCGGACGAATCACACCCGGAATCTCCCCCGGCAATTCGACTCCGGTCCGCTCCCCAAATCCGAACCGGCGAATGTATTCGTAGAACTTCTGCTCGCCGATAGTCAGGGCGAGCTTGGCCGCGCCAATGTTACTCGATTTGATCAGGATGTCCTGGACGCTAAGCTCGCCGTATCCCTTGTGGTCGTGAAGCGGGCGCCCGCCGAAATTCCAGAGGCCGTTTTCGCAAAACAGGGTCGTGTCCGGACGAACCTTGCGCTCGTTCAGGGCTGCGGCGGCGGTCACGATCTTGAACGTTGAGCCGGGCTCCATCATGTCGATGATGGCGCGGTTCTTCATCTGTTCTGGCTTCGCTTCGGAGCGCTGGTTCAGGTCGTAATGCGGGCGGTTCGCCATCGCCAGGATTTCGCCCGTCTGGGGGCGCATCAGGATGATGGTCGCTTTTTGCGGCGAGAATTCGCGGACGGCAGCGTCGATCTCGTTCTCAACGATATTTTGTAAATTCAGATCGATCGTCAGGTGGACGCGGTAGCCATCCCGCGGTGAGCGTTCTTGCCCGCGGTAAAGCACGATCTCCTGCCCGGCCCGATTATGTTCGATGAACCGGTAGCCGTCCTGGCCGTGCAGATATTCCTCCATCGACGCCTCTACCCCCTGGATGCCGCGGTGTTCGAAATCGGTGAAACCGATAACGTGGCAGAGCATCGACCCATTCGGGTAAATCCGGGTCGTATCGCGCTCGAAATAGATTCCGCGCAGATTAGCGGCCCGCAGTTTTTCCCGGAGGGCGGTTGCGGTCGCGGCCGGCACTTCACGTTTCAGAACGATGTAGCGGCGCTCGCTCGAGAGCTTCTCGGTTAACTCATTCGCCGGCAATTCGAGCGCGTCGCGGAGCAGCGGGATAGTTGCTTCCCGATTGTTAAGATGAGTCGCGTCCGCTACGACCGTTTCGACCGGCGTGTTATGCGCGAGGACTTCATTGTTGGCATCGAGAATCGTCCCGCGCTCGGCGAAGATCGGCTGCTTGTAAACGTGCTTCTCGGCGGCAAGCCCGGCGTACTCGTCGTGCTTGATCATCTGGAGATAAACCAGCCGGAACGAAAAGATGCTGAAGAGAGCCGTGAAGCCGAGGCAAACGAGCGCGCAACGACTTCGGCAGTTCCACTTCATCTGCCGGAACGCTTGTTAGAGACTGGCAGAACAGCGTCCTCGGCCCCGGCGGGTTGGAGCGCATTCAGACGCACGATGTTTGGCTCGGCAATCGGGACCATCTTCAAATAGCCCTCCTTGAGCCGGCGCTGCATGGCCGAGCGGGACGTCAAAGCTGCGATCTGAACGTTCGCGACATCGTTTTGCGAACGCAGACTCGTCAGCTCGTTCTCCAGCGCCTTCTTCTGGTCCCCCAGATGGTAGAGTTGCAGGGTCAGGTAAACGTAAATCAATCCGGTTAGGGCCACGAATCCGGTAATCACGAACCAGCGCGCGAGTGAAGCGGCGTTGACCGAGTTGAAGTTTTTACGGCGGGGCGCGTGCATCAGATTTTCTCAGCGACGCGCAACTTGGCGCTGCGCGAACGCGGGTTAGTGCGTTGCTCGTTTTCGCCTGGCTCGATCGGTTTATCGGTGACCAGACGAAACGCGTAATCGGGATTGCGCCGCGGCTCGGGCCATTCAGGCCGGTCCAGCCATTCGCGGCTCCGGTCGCGGAAGAAATTTTTCACGATCCGATCCTCGAGTGAATGAAACGTGATCACCGCAAAGCGAGCACCGGACTCAAGCCGTTGAGTCAACGCGCGGAGCCCTTCTTCGAGCGCCGTCAGCTCCTCATTCACTTCCATCCGCAAGGCCTGGAAGACTTGCGTGGCTGGATGGCGGCGGCCGTGGCGCCAGACAATTTTCTCAATCGCTTTTGCGAGCTGGAGCGTATCTTGGAACGGGGTCGCCTTGCGTAGCTTGACCAGCTGGCTGGCAATCCGCCGGGCAGCCGGCTCTTCCCCGAGCTCACGGAAAATCCGGGTCAGGTCCTCCTCGGAATAGTAATTAACAATGTTCGCGGCCGTCAGTTCCCGCCGCGGGTCCATCCGCATATCGAGCGGTCCCTGCCGCATCACGCTAAAACCGCGGACGGCGTTTTCCAATTGCCGGGAGGAAACGCCGAGGTCGAGAAGCGCTCCGCCGATGCCGACAATCCCGAGCTCATCCAGGACACGCCCGGCTTCACGGAAATTCGCCTGGCAAAGCGTGACCCGGCCGCCGTACTCGGCAAGGGTTTCCGTGGCGTGCTCGATCGCGTCCGGGTCCTGATCCAGCGCTACGACATCGGCGCCGGTTCGCAAAATTTCAGCGGTGTGCCCGCCACCCCCGCATGTTCCGTCGACCACAACCGATCCGGGACGCGGCGCCAGCAACTCCACGGACTCGCGCACGAGCACCGGCCGATGATAAGTGAAGTCCTCCATTTCCTGCGCCTCCTCTTCGATCTCCAACGGACCAGTGGCGAACCAGATTGGCCGCTCGAATAACAGTGCGTTGATCATGCAGAAGTCCCTAGAGCCCTATGACGTTGGCTACATGTTGATAGGTTGCGGTTTCTTCTTCGTGCGCCCGCTTCCACTTTTGCAGGTTCCAAATTTCGAAACGGCCGCGGCCGCCCACGAGCGCCACTTCACCTTTCAGCCCGAGCTGACGGCACATGTCCTCAGGAAGGACCAGGCGCCCCTGGCGATCGGCGGTTCCGTGCTCGGCCCGTGAGTGGAGATGGCGGAGAAAAACGCGGCGGTCGCGCGCGGAAATGGCACTGTCGTTTTCCGCCTTTGCGCTCATCCGGCCGAACTCCTCCTGCGACATGACGACGAGGAACTGGTGCTGGGGTTCAGGAAGAATGATGAACTCTTCGCCCTCATCGCGGCGCCATCGGGAAGGGATGGTGATCCGGTTCTTTTCGTCGATGGAATGACGGAACTCGCCGGCGAAGAATTTTTGGGGCTGAGAATTGTCGTCCATGCGCGAGCGGATAGGCGTGCCATTTCAATCCACTTCCCCCCACTTCTAACCACCTTCCGTACCGCCGGTCAATACAAATTAATGCCCGTTGCCCCCTTTTTCCCGCACCGTAAGTTCCCCAATGCTCGCCCGGTTTTGCGCGGTAACTCTCGTCACCCTGGCAGCCACCCCGCTCCTCAAGGCCCAGCTCGTTTCTCCCACCCCCGACGCGATTCGCGTCACAGTCTCGATGAACGCAGACGGCAGCAAAACCGTTTACGAATTCGATTCGATCAAACACCGCGCCACCGCCACCACCACGGCCAGGGACGGAAAGCTGGTCGGCAAGATTCGTTACGTGCTGGATGATGCCGGCCGCTTCGCCAGCGGAGAGGTTTACGGGCCCGATGATCAATTCCGCTTCAGAACGGCTTACAAATACGATGAGGCCGGCCGGCTCAGCGAGGAAACGCAATTCGGTAACGGCGACGTGGTCCGGAGCAAGATCGTTTATGCCTATGACCGAATTGGAAGGCAGATCGGCTACAGCGTTTACGACGCCGCCGGGAAGCTGACGCGGCAAACGCCCGGGCTCGCCCCGAGGCCGACCCCCTCCAGCAAACGTCGCTAGCCGCCCGCCTTGGCCTTCGGCTTGCCTTCCTGCGGAAAGGCGGCTAAGACAAAACCGAATGATCGACTACATCCAGAAGGGTGGGCTCCTTATGTGGCCCATCCTGGCGTGCAGCGTCATTGCTATCGCCGTATTTGCGGAGCGGCTGCTCTACCTTCACCGGGCCAGCATTCACGTCGGCGAATTTCTCCAGGGCCTGGCTAATCTTCTGCAGCGGCGAAATTTCGCGGAAGCGCTCCATGAGTCGGCCGGCACCCCGGGGCCGGTCGCGCGGGTGATTCACGCCGCGATCATTCGGCATGACGCCCCCCGGGCCGAGTTGCGGGAGATCGTCCAGGAAGCCGGTCAACTGGAAGTTCCAAAACTGGAGCGGTTTCTCGGCGTGCTTGCAGCCCTGGCCTACGTGGCGCCATTGCTTGGCTTACTCGGAACAGTGACCGGAATGATCGACGCCTTCGGCACCCTTTCGGCAAACGGCGGGTACGCCACGGTCACGGAATTATCCAACGGTATATATAAGAGCCTCCTCACCACGGCCGCAGGCCTGGTCGTCGCGACCCCCACCTTCATCGCCTACAGCTACCTGTCTTCGCGAGTTAACTCCCTGATGCATGAAATGGAACGGGCCGGCATCGAAGTGGTCCACATGCTCACCGATCGTGGACCGAAGGGCGACATCATCACTTTCCAGCAACCCGCGACGGAACGCGAAGCGCGCTAGGGTTCCGGCCGGCAGGCCGCACGCATGAAGCTTTCCCGGACGAAAGAGCACCATTTCGCATGGCTCGCAGCGATTCCTCTGCTCGACGTCACTTTCCTCCTCATCTTTTTCCTGCTCCTCAGCTCGAACTTCATTCTCCAGCCGGGTATTTCCGTTTCCGTCCCGCTGTCGCGCTTCACCCTGGGCCCGCAGATCAACCCGCAAATCATCAGCATCACCGGCGGTGCCGTACCGGCCATTTACTTTCGCGATCAAAAAGTCGCGCTCGACCAACTGGGACCCCTGCTTGACCAGGCGAAGAAGGAATCGCGTCCGATCATCATCAAGGCAGACCGCCTCACCCCTTACTCACTCGTCATCGAAGTTGCCAATCTTTCGCTCGAGCACGGAATCACCTCGGTCGCCCTTGCCACGGCTCCTCCGAAATGAATTCGCAGCTCGCGCCGCCCGATGAACTTGTTTTCCGCTGGGAAAAGCCAGGCCGCGGGAAATGGACCCTCAGCGGGTTTCTGCTTGGGTCGCTGGGTTTGCATGCCTTCGGCTTTTATCTGTTTCAAATCATCTATCCGCCGGCCGTTGCCCTTCTCCCGCCGCCCGGCCGGGTCAGCTTGATTGCGCCGAACACCGACGAAGGCCGGCTCATTCTTCGTTGGGTCGAGGCGGAAGATCCCGCTCTGGCCTCAACCACCCAGCCCCTCCCGGAAACGAAAGCGCTTGTCCTTCCCACCATCCAGCACGCCCCCTCCTACCTGGGCCACCAACCGCGTTTACGGGATCTCCCGCCACCGCCCCCGGCTCTGAGAATTCCAAGTGCGCGACCGCCGGCGCCGATCGAGAAGCCATCCCATCCCCCACCCGCGACCGCTGGGCCCGCACCCACCGTGATCCGTTTCTCTGCCGAGCTTGAATCATTGATCCCGCCCCAGATCCCGGAACTGAAGTTTTCCGCTGGCACCCGGGAAGCGCCCCAGACCGCGCACTTTCTGGTCGCCGTGGGCCGACATGGCGACGTCCGTCATTGCTTTCTCCAGACCTCCTCGGGCGACGCCAGCCTGGACGCCCAGGCCCACAACTACATCAAGGCTGCCCGCTTCCCTTCCGTCCCTCATCCCGCATCCGCCAGTCCTGACTCGCTGATCTGGGCCACCGCCACCGTCGCGTGGGGCAACGATATTGCCACGCCACCTTCGCCCAGCCCCCCCTCCAACGCCCCGTGATTCCAGTCAGTCTCTCCGCGCTGGTCACGATCTATTTGCTGGTTTTTCTTGCGGCGGTTTTTCTCCTCTGGATATTTGGAGAGTGGAACCGTCGCCGTCGCGAGCGTCGCGCTTTGCGTTACCGGCTGCGGTGCGTGATCTGCGCGTTTGAGTTTGAAGATCGAACGCCCGCTTTACTTCCGCGGTGTCCACGGTGCGGAAGCTTGAACGAACGATTTAAACCGGAGCAAATTTAATTATGGGAATGTGGATCGGCCGCAATCGCAAGGCGCGCGTGACCTACGGGTTTGACGAGATCGCTCTCGTCCCCGGCCGCGTTACAATCAACCCGAACGAGGTCGATACGACGTTTCGGATCCCGCGGCGAGACAACGACCCGATCGAGCTCAAGATCCCGATCATGGCCAGCGCCATGGACGGCGTCGTGGACGTGAAATTTGCCATCGAGATGAGCAAGCTCGGCGGGCTCGCCGTTCTCAATCTCGAGGGCGTTCAGACCCGGTACAAAAATCCGCAGGAAGTTCTGCACAAGGTCGTCGAGACCGATAAGGGCGAAATCACGGCGCTCCTCCAGAAAATTTACCAGGAGCCGGTCCAGGAAGATTTGATCGCGGCGCGGGTTAAACAAATTAAAGACGGCGGGGCAATCGCCGCGGTCAGCTCAATCCCGCAAAAGGCCGAGCAGTTCGGGCGGATCGCGCAGGAAGCCGGCGCTGATGTCTTCGTTGTCCAGAGCACTGTCTCGACGGTTCGCCATCTGTCGTCGGAATATAAGTCGCTCAGTCTCGAAAATTTCTGCCGCGAGATGCGCATCCCCGTCATTGTCGGAAACACGGTCGGCTACGACGTCACCTTCGAGATCATGGAATGCGGGCCGGCCGCGGTGCTCATCGGGGTCGGACCCGGCGCTGCATGCACTTCGCGCGGCGTCCTTGGTCTGGGCGTTCCGCAAGTCACGGCCACTGTTGATTGCGCAGCTGCGCGTGACGCTTATTTCAAGAAAACCGCGCGCTACGTTCCGATCATCACCGACGGCGGCATGAGCAAGGGCGGCGATGTTTGCAAGGCCCTCGCCTGCGGAGCCGATGCCGTCATGGTCGGCAGCGCCTTCGCCAAGGCCTACGAAGCGCCGGGCGCCGGCTATCATTGGGGAATGGCCACGCCCCACGCCAATCTGCCGCGCGGCACTCGAATCAAAGTCGGCGCCACCGGTTCGTTGAAACAGATCCTGTTCGGCCCGGCCGAAGTGGACGACGGGAGCCAGAATCTTGTCGGCGCCATCACCACCTGCATGGGCAACGTCGGCGCGAGCAACGTCGCGGAATTTCAACAGACCGAAATCATCATCGCTCCTTCGATCAAGACTGAAGGAAAACTATTCCAGACAGTCCAGAGCGTCGGGATGGGAACCCGGTAGAATTAACGGCTTAACGAATTAGTGGTTTAGCGATTCAAATTCATTAAGTCACCAAGTCCCTAAATCACTAAATGAACATCGATCGCAGAGTCGTCATCACCGGCATCGGCGTTCTCACGCCCATCGGTAACGAGCTGGAAACCTTCTGGCATAATCTGCAAAACGGCGCCAGCGGCATAGCCCCGATCAAGGCGTTCGACACCAGCGCCTATGATTGCCGCATCGGCGGTGAGATCCGCGATTTCGATCCCAAGAATTATTTCAAGAATCCGAAGGATGTCCGGCGAACAGACCGCTACACCCACCTCGCCATGGGCGCGGCGAAATTGGCGATCGCGGATTGCGGCATCGATCTCGAGAAAGTCGATCGAACCCGCTTCGGCTCGATCGTGAGCAGCGGAATCGGCGGGCTCAAAACACTCGAGGATCAATACACCGTCCTGCTCATGAAAGGGCCCTCTCGCGTCTCGGCCTTCACCATTCCCATGCTGATCAGCAACATGGCGAGCGGTCTGATTTCGATGGAGTACGGCCTCCAGGGCCCGAACTTTTCCATCACCACGGCGTGTGCCACTTCAAATAACGCGATCGGCGAGTCGTGGCGCATGATTAAGTTCGGCGACGCCGACATCTTCCTGGCGGGTGGCGCCGAAGCGTCCGTCATCCCGATCGGGCTCGCCGGGTTTTCCGCCATGAAGGCGTTAAGCACTCGAAACGACGAGCCCGAGCGCGCGTCCCGGCCCTTCGACCGCGACCGCGACGGTTTCGTGATGAGCGAAGGCGCCGGCGTCCTGGTCGTGGAAGAGCTCGAGCACGCGAAAGCGCGAGGGGCGAAGATTTACTGCGAGCTAACAGGTTACGGCCTTTCCGCCGACGCTCACCACATGACGGCTCCTCCGCCGGACGGTGAAGGCGCGGTGCGCGCGATGAAGATGGCGCTCAATCATGCCGGCGTCACGCCGGACCAGGTTGATTACGTCAACGCTCACGCCACTTCGACCGGGCTGGGCGACATCTGCGAAACGCGCGCGATCAAAACCGTCTTCGGCGACCACGCGAAACGCGTCTCGATCAGCGCGACCAAATCGATGACTGGCCACTTGTTAGGCGGCGCCGGCGCGGTTGAAACCGCCGCGTGTGCCCTGGCCATTCGTGATTCCGTTATCCCGCCCACGATCAACCTCGAGAATCCCGATCCCGAGTGCGACCTCGATTACACCCCGAACGTCGCGAAGCAAAAGAAGGTGCGAATCGCGATCAACAATTCCTTCGGCTTTGGCGGCCACAACGCGACGCTGGTGACGACGGAGTTCGCCGGTTGATCTTGTAGCCGGGATCGGTGATCCCGGCCGGCTTCGGGACGATTGTGCTTTGCCGGGATCAGCGATCCCGGCTACAACGAGGCGTGCATCGTCACCTCCGGCGCCTCCACCGGATTTGGATTGATCATCCAATCTATTTCGTCACGACATGCACCTTCCGTCGTATGCGCGTTCTTACTTTGACAAAGGTCGCTCCGATCCTCGTTGAAGAATGGCGCGGCGCCCGAGAGCGTCACGGATGGGCTATTGGGCGTTATGTCATCATGCCAGACCACGTCCATTTTTTCTGCTCGCCAGAGATGGAGGCCAAGCCGTTGGCCACTTTTTTACAGGCGTGGAAGCAATGGAGCAGCAAACGTATCCTGCTTGCGCTGAAAACGACAGGCGCGCTTTGGCAGTCAGAGTTCTTCGATCACGTATTGCGCTCTAGCGAGAGCTATAGCCAAAAATGGGGTTACGTCCGGGACAACCCTGTCCGTGCCGGGTTAGTTTCCGATGCGGAAGACTGGCCCTGGCAGGGCGAAATCGAAGATCTGATGTTGTAGCCGGGATCGGTGATCCCGGCCAAGTTGCTATCCTGAGGCCCGGGATCACCGACCCCGGCGACATCACTTGTCCGCGAAGACGGGCGCGGCCGTGATATCCGACGCTTCGAACGCGAAACCGTGGCCGCCCGTCGATAACGCCTTCAGCAACGCGCCCACATTTTGCGCCGCGCTGGCGGAATAAAACCGGACCAGGCCAACCGTCGTCCGCCGTCCGAAAACCGTGATCATGATCGTGTCGTCATCGACCGAGTTCATGAAAATATGATTGCCGTTCCCCTGGTGATAGAGGGCGTTGAACTCCACCTCCCCGATCCGCCGGGCCAGCTCTTTCGTGGCCGCGAACGATCCTGCCGCGAGCGCCGCGATAATGGTCACATCCATCACCGTCATGTCGCCAAACTGCGAGATCACGTTTCCGCCGCGGTCAATCACAACCGTCAGCTCGGCTTCCGCCTTTTTTAGAAAATCGCCAAGAACACCGTCGAGGTTCGCGACATCCTGGATCGTCAGGCAGGGGATCGCGTTCATACCGCCGCGCCTTCTTTCTTCGCGGCTGGTTCGACCGGGATTGCGACCGGCGCCGGGGACGTCTTCGGCATGTCGCTTTGCTTGCTGAATTTGTGGAGCAAAATCTGCGAGACCGCATTCAGAGACGCGAAAACGTTTTGCCCGCTGCTGGAAACAACCTCGAAGCTTTGCACGCGCTTCTTCCGGTTGTTCAGGACGTATTCGAGGTAGTTGACGGGCGCGATGTTCTCAAGGTCCCGCTTGTTGTACTGAAGGACGTAAGGAATCTCGTCGATCGAAATGTTTTGCTTCGCCAGGTTGTCTTCGAGGTTCTTAAAGCTCTCGACGTTTTCCTCCATTTTTTCCCACTGCGAATCCGCCACGAAAATGACCCCATCCACGCTCCGGAGGACGAGCTGGCGGGTCGCGTTGTAAATGACCTGGCCCGGCACGGTGTAGAGCTGGAACTTGGTGACGAATCCTTTGATCACGACCGCATTCAGCGGAAGGAAGTCGAAGAACAGGGTCCGGTCGGCCGCGGTGGCGAGCGAGACCAGGTCGCCGCGGTTTTCCGGGTTAATCCGTTTGTGGATGTAGCCGAGGTTCGTCGTTTTCCCACAGAGCGCTGGTCCGTAGTAAACGATTTTGAACTGAATCTCGCGGCTCGCGTAATTGATGATCGACATGGCGGCGGCTTATACGGGGTGAGAATACTTTCGGGAAAGCTCGTGCACGATCCGGGAGAGTTTCTCACGGGTCTCGCTCGGCAGATCGAGCTCGGCGTGCAGCGCGGCGAGACAAAGGTTTTCGTGCATATAAAAAGTGATTGCGCCCTTTGTACAAGAAAGGGTCATGCCGCGGAGCAGACCGAGTTTGGTATCGACCAAATGATTTTCCACCCGCTGCATCAACGAGGGCGCCATCGCGCAAATCCCCTCCGTTTCCAGCTCTGCTGGTAAACTGCCGGCCAGGCTCAGACCATCGCCGAACAGGATCGCGCAGGACTTCACGCCCGGGATCTTGTTGACCAGCGCGACCACGCCTTTGGCATCGAGCTTTTCGTCCGTATCCAACGCCACTTGCAGCGGGGTCCGGTGCGGCCGATCACCCGACTTCTCTTCGGCCGGGGCCGATTCCAGGTCTGCGATGATACCGGCCGCTTTCGCTTTGAGCGCTGCAACCGGGTCCGCCGCTTTCGCTTCCGGAGCAACAGCGCGGTCTTTCGCGGCCGCCTGCGACACTTCGGGCTCGCTCTTTTTGTCCGCCGCGGGTGCCACTGCCGCCGGGACTTCCGCCTTCGGCGCTTCGACTGCCTCCGGCACCACCGGCCTGGCTACCGGCGCCGCTGGCACGTTAAATCGTTTCGCGTCTTCCTCCGCTTTCGCCGAGAACGGCGTCGCAAAATTCTGTCCCGCTTCCTGTTCCTCCTGGTCGTCCCGCATCCGGAGCGAAGTCGCAGGCAAATTCTTCAATACTTCCTGGAGCGGCAGAACCACATCGACCGCGCCCGGCCCCGCCTGAAACAATCCACGGAAACTCACCGGCAAACTCACCTCAAACACTTTCGCCGTCACGCTGATCCGGCCCGACGCCAGCTGCGGCTCGATCAGCGCAAATGGAAGCTCGAGGTTGACGTCCGGCGGCACGCACCCCGGATCGCTGGTCAACTGCATCGGCGGCAAATTCTTCAGGATCGGCAACAACGGCAGCGAGATCTTTACTCCCGCCTCGCGCACCGGCTCGGCCGCGACCGGCTCAGCCATCTGCACCGCCGCGGGCCCGTCCGCCGCCGCCATGCTTTCTTTCGTCAGCCACGGCTCCCCTTTCGGTTTCGGCTCTTCTTCGTCGAGAGCCGGGGCCACGATCTTGAATGGAATGCGCAGCGGCGTCGGTGCGGCCGAGACTGGTGCGGTCGGCGAAGGTAAACTTGGAACGGACGGCCCGCTTGAGGCTGGAACACTCTCAGGTGCGGGCGCGTCCGTTCCATTCGGTGAAAGTTTGAAGGGGATGCGCTTTTGGGTTTGGGCGGCCTGGCCGTTGGTCGCGGGCGCGGGGCCCATCTTGGACATGGCGTCGGCTACCTCTTCCGGCTCGGCTGCTGCGAAGGCCTCGGCTGTCGGCGGCTCCAGGCGGACGGGAGGCATCTCCATCGTCTCGAGCGGCTCCATCTCGATCCCAAATTTCTGGTTGTCCTCCAGCGTTACCTTGAGGAACGGCGTCTCGACCTGCGGCACCGCGTTGGCCCGCTCCTGGTCTCTGCGAACGTGCATGTTCGCAAATGCGTCGAGCACCTTTTGGAACGGCAATGGCAGCTCCGAATTATCGGAATCGGCAATCCGCCGAATGAAAATCTCGGGCACCTGCTGGTAAAGCGTGATCAACGGCACGGACGGCTTGCCTCTCGCCATCCCCTTTTCCACTTCCGAAGCTTTCAGCAAAACATGGCGGCGGGTATCGATCGCTTCGGTCGGTTTGCAATAACCTTCCGGCATTTCCGTCAGCACATCGCTGAGCTCCATCGAGATCACTCGCTCAACGGTCGGCTCGAGCGCGAGCGCCACCGCGGGGGGCAAGTCACGCGAGGCAGTTGCCGGTGAGGTGGGCGAAAAAGACACGGTCCGTGGCCCCGGTGGCAGGCCCGCGGTTTGTCCGCCCAGGGCCGTCGAACGCGAGGCCATCTCGAACGGGTCCTGCGACGGCACCGTCCGGGTTGCGCTCGGCATCACCGTCTTCTTGAAACGCTCGTTGCTCGGCTTATCCACCCGCGGCGGCGCCGGCTTCGCAGCAGCCACCGCCGCTTCTTCTTTAGCGGCGCCGTTGCTCTTGTTTCGCCTGAAATAGCTAAGAAATGGAATCGTCATCGGCTTCGTCTAATGGTCCTCCGCCGTGACCCGCCAGATCTCTTCCAGCGTCGTAACTCCCTCGAGGGCCTTATCGATGCCGACCATCCGCAACGTCCGCATGCCCTCGCTGATGGCCTGGTTCTTCACCACCGCCGAGGACGCGCGCTTGATAATCAACCGCCGAATCGCCTCGCTCACCGGCAGCGCTTCGATCAGCGCCAGCCGTCCGAGATAACCCCGGTGTTTGCAACGGTCGCACCCGCTTCCGTGATAAAAGACCGCGCCTTCCGGCATCTCCACGCCGAGCCGCCCGATCATCTCCGGTTCAGGGACAAATTCCTCGCGGCAATTCGAGCAGATCCTGCGAACGAGCCGCTGGGCGCAGGCCATGATGACCGAGCTGGAAATTAGGAACGGCTCGATCCCCATGTCATCCAGACGGGTGATCGCGCCGGCCGCGTCGTTCGTGTGCAGCGTGCTCAACACCTGGTGACCGGTCAACGCCGCTTTTACCGCGATGTCCGCGGTTTCGTTGTCACGAATTTCACCCACCATCACGATGTCAGGGTCCTGCCGGAGGATGGACCGCAGGGCAGACGCGAAATCGAGCCCGATATCGTTCCGGACCGAGACCTGGTTGATCCCCGTGAGCTCGTATTCGATCGGGTCTTCCACCGTCACGATGTTGTACTGCGGGTTGTTCAACTCCTGCAGCACCGAGTAAAGCGTCGTCGTTTTTCCTGAACCGGTCGGCCCGGTTACCAAAATCATCCCGTGCGGCGCGTCGATCGCCTTCTTGAACTTGTCTAGTGTGGACTCATCCATGCCCATCTGGTCGATGGACCCGGTCAACGCCGTCTTATCCAAAATACGGATAACTATCTTCTCCCCGTAAGCCGTCGGGAGAATCGAGACACGAAGATCGATGTCTTTGCCGAGCACCTTGATCCGGAACCGGCCATCCTGCGGGATCCGGCGTTCGGCAATGTTCAGGCCTGCGAGAATCTTGATGCGCGAGGTGATCGCGAGCTGCAAAGCTTTCGGCGGCGACTCCGCCGCAACCAGCTCACCGTCGATTCGGTAACGCAGCTTCAGCGTTTTCTGGAACGGCTCGATGTGAATGTCCGACGCCTTTTCCTTCACCGCCTGGACCATGATCAGGTTCACGATCTTGATCACCGGCGCGTCTTCCGAATCCGTCGCCAGCCGGTCGAGATCGATCTCGGAGTCCTTCTTCGACTGGACTTCCACCTCGCCCGCCGCGGCCGCGTCTTCCGCGACCTGCTTCAGCACTTCCGCCATCCGCGCCCCGCCGTGATGGACTCCCGCCAGCGCATCCGCCACCGCTTTCTCGGTCGCGATCATCGGGACGATGTCGAGCTGCACCCGGCGCTTCACGTCGTCCACTGCGAGGACGTTTGTTGGGTCCGCCATGGCCACGAACAACTTCCCGTTCAACCGCGCGATCGGGACCAGCTTGTTCGCCTTCGCCAGGTCCCGCGGGACCAGCGACATCACCTCTTCCGGCACCCGGAGCTTCGCCAGGTTGATCAGCGGCGTGTTGAGGCAACGCCCCATGCTCACCGTCATGTCCTGGTCGGTGACGAACTGCTTGTCCGTCAAAATCTTGAGGAGCCGCCCGCCTTCCTTTTGCTGGAGCCCCACTGCCTCGTCGAGCTGGCTTGGCAACAGGAGCCCGTCCTCGATCAGGACATCAGCGATGCGTTCCGCGAAAGATTTGCTTCTCATGATCTTTCCGCGGTTACGCCTTCGAATCGAGGCGGTAGATGTCCTGCAAGGATTTCACGATCGCTCCCGGCCGGGCCAGGTACCACGTCACCGTGTAATCCAGCGATTGCTGCACCGCCTCACGCCCCGCCGCGTCAAACGGGTTGGTGCACGCGATCATGATCGTGCGGCTGATCAAATCGAACGGCAAAAAGAGCCGGCCCAGCGTCAGGTTATCCGGCAACATCCGGGGGATCTGGCGGTCCACGTCGTAATACTCGATCGGCACAAAGGCGAACTTCGTCCGGTCGATCAAGCCCGAGAGCGCCGCGTCCAGCCTATCCGTGTCCTGGTGGCAAAGCTTGTCCAGCAACGACGCCGCCAGCCCCTGGCCCGTCAGCTTCCTGTTCAGATGATTGACGGTCTCCAGCGCCCCCGCCACTTCGTCCTCCGGGAAGAGCTGCTGCATGACTAAAAATTTCGCGAGATGCTCGTCGCCCCGGTCCTGCAAAGTCGCCGGGCTCCGGCTCGTTTGAAGATCGATGAGCGAACCCGGGCCAGCCCCGCCATGGACCAATCCGTTCACTCCGTTGCCGCTCTTCGGCGTTGCGATCAACCCCGTCTTCGATCCGCCGCTCACGATCTCGTGGCCGGACTGCTGGAGCCGCGTCTCGATATCGCCCAGCATCGCCAGGATCTCCGGCGCGTTCGGTTCCTTCACCAGGATCGCTTCGCACTCCTGCATCGCCAGGGTGTATGACCCGGTATTAAAATAAGCTTCCGCCAGCCGGCGCGAAGTTTTCAGCGAATCCTCCACGCGCCCCACCTTGCGGTACGCCTCCTTCAGGATCTCAAGTGACTGATAATCGTCCGGTTGCGTTTGGAGGATGACCTCAAACATCTCGATCGTCTGCACGATCTGAGAATGCTCCTCCTCTGAGAGTGACGTGTGTTCCAGCACAGCGCCGCGCTAAAAAGCTAGAAGTATGCCCCCGTTTCCGCGCCGAACCGCCAATTCTTCTCAATTTTGCAAATTTCCCCGTCGCGCCGTAGCGCCTCGGCGAAGGTGGATCACCGCCTCGGCCCGACCCGGACTGCGAAACGCTGAAAAACTGAAACGCTGAGATGCTGAACTCATCAGCCTTGAACCTCGCCCCAGGTCAGTCTTTCAGGCTTCAGTTTTTCAGATTTTTCTTCGCCCCGACCTTGTCCCTCCCGTCAGTTTTTCAGCTTTTCAGCTTTTAGGGCTTTCCAGGCGCTTTTCCTTTCTGGCTTTTCAGCTTTTTGCCGTCCCGCTACATTCCCTGCGTGGAAAGACGGCACGCTCAGCGGGGATTCACGTTGATGGAACTGCTGGTCGTCATTGGAATCATTTCCGTTCTACTTGTGGCGGTGGTCCCCTCAGTGACATCGCTCTCGAAAGCGAAAGGCCAAAAAGGCGCGGTCAGCAACGTCATGAATCTGCTGGAGCAAGCGCGTTCACTCGCGGTCAGCTCCGGCAACGCGACGTATGTCGTGTTCGCCGATCAAACGACTCCCGAAAAATACCGTTGTAAGGCCTACATCGTTTTCAAAGCAGACGGTCAAACGTTCGCGCCAACTGCCGTCACGAAGTGGCACTTTCTCCCGACCGGAATCTCGTTTCAGCCCAACACCGGTTTACTCATGGCCCCCGCTGCAACGCCCGCCGTCACATTCACGTGTCCGGGCGAAATCGGAGCTGCGCCGGTCGCCCTGCCTTTCATCAAATTCGATGCAAACGGCATGGTCAGCTCTCCAAGTGACCCGAACATACTTTTCGCGAATGTCTTTGCGGGTAACGTGGACGCGGGCGGCGTCCCGACGTATACCGATCAGGTCCAAAGAACGAGTCAGAAATTCGACAAGGTAACTATTGCCCGATTCACAGGGCGCGCGCGGTATGTCGATCCATTTCTTTAATCATCGAAATCGGGGCACCGGTTTCTCGCTGATTGAAGTCGTGCTCGCCCTGGGAATCATTGCCATCTCTCTCGTCGGAATTCTCGGCGTGTTTCCAACCGGCTTGAGTTCCAATCGCACCAGCGTGAGCGATACGCGTGCGGCAGCTCTAACAAGCGCTGTCTTCGCGACAATCGAGGCTCAGACAAAAACCTTCTCCAGCGTCAACTGTTACGGGATCACGCTCGACCTCGGAACGCTTACGACGACCGACAGCAGGAAGCTTTATGTCAGCTACCCGTCGTTGACCGAGCCGACCATCAGTAGCGATCCTGCCTTGCCGGACGCGATTTACACAATCGAGATGAAATTCGACAACGACCCTGCAGTGACCTCGGCGGGCAGCAAGATGGGCCCAGGCAAATTGAATAAGATCCAAATGCGCATTAGTGGAAAATCTAATTCGGAAGGTAGTGTCGAAACCTTTTACATCGCGCGAAACCGCGGCTGAGATGCACAAGCCTTCACGTCAAACGCCGGCGGCATTCACGCTGTTAGAATTGCTCGTCGCGATCGCCGTCACCGTACTGATCGTCGTCATGTTGAGCGGGGTCTTCACGGCGGCGGGAAAACAGTGGCAATCAGCCGATCAGAAGATCGACAGCTTTCGTGATGCCCGCGCTGCCCTCCAGATCATTGATCGTGACTTGGGCCGCGCACACGTGACTGGCGACGCGCAAATGCTCACTCTGTCGAACCTCGATGGAAGCGGCAGCTTCGCGAAAGAAGCCTTCGCCGTGACGCCAATCCCGAATAGCGGCAAGAGCGATCTTTGCGTCGTCGGGTTCTATTGCGTTTGGGACGCTGCCTCTAAAACATACTCACTGAAGCGACTCTTTCGTGACAGCGATACTGTCGTGACAAGCCTCGCTAAGAAACCCGCAGACTTTGGCGCGCTGTTCACCAAAACGGCTGCAAACGAGGAAGAACTTGCCTCCTGTGCGTGGGACTTGCGATTCGTGCCGGGAACAGAGTATGCCACGGAAGCGCCGACAGCCAATCCGTCCACCAAATGGCGTTGGATAGAGGTCCGCTTCAAGTCCATGAGCGCGGCCGCGGCTCGGAGAATTCGAAATATGACTTTCTCGGCGGCAACTTGGGAGGACCCCAATGATCCTGCATACAAGAACGCTGTCCTGCCGTACCAGCAACAATTCGTTGTCCGCGTGAATCTGCACCAGCGTCCCTGATGCGCGCTATTACTCGAAGAGCGGAGTCCTCCGGGTTTGTACTCATAATCACGGTCGTCATCCTGGCGCTCCTGACCATCATGGCGGTCGCGTTCCTGTCGAGCACCACATCTGAACGCGCTACTTCACGGGCGTCCGCCAACAGGAGCAAAGCCGACCTTGCCGCCGAAACCGCCGTGAATGTGGCCACTACGCGCCTGGTCGAACTTCTTAAAAGCTTCCCCGACTCCGCGACGGCGTGGGAGTCCGTCACAGATGCCAGTGGAAAACTCCAGTACACCGGGACGGTTCTATACTACCGCCCGCAAACACCTGAAACACTAAACAATCCGCCCCCCGCGGCACCTACTCCCGTCCCCTCGCTGTTTGTGGTTCCGCTCATTTCGGGTGCCGAGGCAAAGCCAACGCCAGTACCGTCACCAGTACCGGATGGGAATCAGATTGCTCGTCTCAGTGCTCTTCGCTCTGCGCTTCCACTGCTTGACGCTGCCAACTCATATGACGTTAACCACGCGCGATTCAGCGGGGACACGCAGGGGTGGATAGGCGCCGCGCCCGGCTCGGTCGCGCGACCGGAATTGCGTGCGCAATGGAGTAATCTGACTAACTCAGATGGGAAGGTAACTGCTCGTTATGCCTATTGGATGGAAGATGAAAGCTTCAAGGCCAACGCGAATCTCATGGGAACCGCTCTGCGGGGTTCAAATACTCTCGGTGACACTCCCACACAAATTCCCATGCAAGGGCTTTTTAAAACCGCTCTGAATAGCACCGACCCAAATACAATTGCCAATGACACCTCATCGCTCCGCGCCTCTTTCCCGAATTCTCTACTGTTCGAATATCGTGCGCTGAATCATGTAAAAGATCAGCCAACGCTTGCCGATTCACTAAAATTCGTGGCCACGATTCATTCTGGAGCATCGAATCTGTCCAGAAGCGGTTCTAAACGCATAAACCTTAATAAAATTGTTAGCGGCTCCACCGATCGGGCTGCAATCAGGACCCAACTCGATCAAATCATAAAGACCGTGACTTACCACCTGCCTAATTTTGGCCAACGGTTTTACCGCACTGCTGCCGATAAGAACTCGCTCGACGTGCCGGAGACAAGCGCGGCGCCACATCGGACGATTTATCTGAACAAGATTGCCGCGAATATTCGCGATTACGTAGATGCGGACTCTCAACCCACCGTTGTAAATAACGATGGGGACCCAACCACCTCGCCTGTCAAACCATACACCATTCGAATCGGTCCTCCGCCGGCAGGGGCGTTATGGACAACGCCGCCGACCCACCCTATAGAAACAAGCGGTGGAGGAACATCGGGAGCTAGCGAAATCATCGCCATAGGCAAAGAGCACGTCCCGTTTATCCAAGAATACGTATTACGCGTCCGACAAGTCGCTTTCGCGCCGCGCACGGGCGCGTCTGCCAGTTACACGATCACTATCGATCACTATGTAGAATTCTGGAATACGTCCAATCGGGATATTTCGTTAACGGAGCTTGGCCCAAATCCCTTTTTGCTAATCGCCGACCAACCCGGTTGGGACGCGGGCGGGCTGAGTGATATTCCTGCTGGAGCGTCCCGTGATATCAAGCTTCCACTTAATTCGGCAAGAAACTTGGCAGACAGTTCCTCGTTGGTCTCATTTCCAGCTGGCTCTGTGGTAGTGCTCACAACAGATCCCCAGCCCTTCAGCACGCCAAGCGCCTCCACGCCCGTCACGGGGCCTTTAACGCCTGATCTCACACGCGTTTATAATATTCCTGTCACGCCCGATAACGGTGTAACCGGTCTGCGTACATACTCAGGGCAAACGCAAAAGAAGAGCGGTAGCGAACTGCGTTTGAACATAATAACACGCACTACCGGACAGACAGATTATGAGACCGAGCTCGTTCTCGGCAACGATCTCGGAATTCTTGAATCTGCCTGGGGTGCCGGTGCGATTGGATCCTTTATTTCCGTAAACATTGACAATCCCACTCCGCCCGCTCCTGCGGAGAATCGACTGGACGAAACCAAGTATCATTTTCGGGGATCCTCGCTCAGGGGGAACAGCGCAATTCCTACCCCAATCGCGACGACAGGCGATCCGCGAACCAACGCCGAACAGATAAATTTTGATCTCAACAGTGGGGCGGCCAACTTTGATAAAACGCGCTACTATGATTCAGGGTTGGATAGCAGTCACATTCCTGCCAACAGTTCGCTCGGTGCTCCTAATTTAGCGTATGTCAATCCGGCAGTGTGGCCCGATCCATCGAGCAGTGCGCAAGGGGCCCCCACCGCACCCGCTGTTATCGCTAACGCTAATCTCTCCTCGATCGGTCAGCTTGGTGATATTTTCGATCCAGTCCGCACTAAAGGGGACAGTAATAACATTCTCTTGAGCCGCAGCGGAGGCCGATCCCTAAAGGTAGGACAGTCCGACAGGTACGATGCGACGACAAACACAGCGGGGTTGTGGGACGGTAATAGTAATTCTGCCAGTCGGGAGTGGGCAGCCTGGCGCCTGGCGGATTTCTTTTCGACGACTGATCTCGTACAGCTCGACGGCCGCATCAACATCAATGGCGTTAACCGCGACGGCGGCGCCGCATTAAAGACCGCGCTGTATGGTTACGCCTTTCAGGCATCCCCCGATTCAGACCCGAGTCTCTCGACGAAAGGATTCGATACCGACCCGACGGATGCTGCTGACAAAATCAATGAGCTTGTCAGACAGATACAGGCGCGGCTACGAAACGATCCAAGTGCGACGGCATACTCGGGCCAGTTCGGGTCCACGGCAGGCCCTTTTGCGGAACGCGGTGAGGTATCCGAGTTGCCACTATTCAACACGGGCACGGATTTGGTTGCCGGGGTCAACACCGCTACAGCGAATGACCGTGGACGCGAAGAACTGTTCCGCAGAATGGCGGAGTTAATCACTACAAGAGGAAACATTTTCACTGTTTACGCGGTTGGCCAGTCCCTGGTTCCGCAAGGCGCGAGCGGTAGTCCAACCGTCACGTCGACCTCGCAGCTTAAAGTGACCTTTCGAATCGACCCCGTCTGGAATGCCGGGACGCCTTCTGATCCCACGTGGGATCCAGCTGCTGCGACACGATTCAGCAAACCCGACAAATATGAAGTCAAAATTCTTTACGCTGGCGAATAGTTCACTCTTGCTGATTGCGTGTTGTCTTCCCGCCCGAGGCCAAGGGGATCCGCCGGCAGCTAAAATGGGATATATCCGATTCTGGGATATGGCCCCGGCCACAAATGGATCGTTCGAGGTGTGTAAGGTCGACGACAAATCGGGACCGAGTTTATTAAGCGGCACTGCCTATCAATACTCAAGTTACATAGCATTCCCACCGGGAGCGTATCGGCTCGCTGTGTATAAAAAGGGCAATCGCGACACGGCATTGAAGACGTTCTCGCTCGATGTGAAGCCCGAAACATTTTTCACGATCATCGTATCACCTCAAGCCATTGAGGCGTTTGTAGATACCAACGATCCGAAAG
>DATLNB010000056.1:0-45787 GCA_035536995.1 Chthoniobacterales bacterium
GATCGTGTCGTCCTACTTTTATCTACAGGACCGCGCCGCTCTGACAAAGGAAGTTGATGCTTATGTCGCCGCGAGCCCGGAGGCCCGAATCCCGGCGGAAATTTTGGAATGGCTCGGCCTCGAATACTACAACGAGAAGAACTATGCAGCCGCGGCGCGTTTTCTCGAGCTGCTCGGCAAGAGCGAACACCTGGGCAGTGTGAAGCCGGATTTCTGGTTCTACCTGGCTGACGCGCAGACGAAGTTGAAGAATTTCCCGCAAGCGGAGGCCGCCTACGAAAAATATCTGCAGGTAGCGACGGACCCGGCGGCCAAAGCGAAGACCCTGCTCGCTCTGGGCGCAGCCAAGATATCGGCCCACAAACCAGACGAAGCGCAGAAGATCGCTGAGGAAATCATGAGCCTCCAGCCGGAAGGCCGCGTCAACGCAGAGGCCCGATTGCTCGCCGGGGACGTTCAGGTCGAGCGCCAGAATTTCGAGGAGGCCGGAAAGGCATTCATGGGTGTGGCCTTGCTTTACGATGATCCGGCGATCACGCCGCGCGCCCTACAAAAGGCAGCCTTCGCTTACCAGAAAGCAGGGCGAAAAGAAGAAGCCGATCGCGTCGCCAAACAGTTGCGCGAAAAATATCCCGACTTCGCCGGGGGCTAGCTGCTCCCACGTTCCCAAACTCCAGCTTGGGAACGCACTTGTCGGCGAAGCTCCGCTTCGATAAGCCCAGCTGCGGGTGACGCCTGTCGTTCCCAGCGCTCTTGCCGCGTGGAAACAACGCTTCCGGCACACTTGCATTCCCAATCTGGAGCTCGGGAACGAGAAACTGCGCGGCTATAACACCCATTGTCATCCGCGCGTCCTTTTGCTTGGATGGCGCAATGGAAAAGCTTCGCCCTTGTATCGCTGAGTTTATTGGAACCTTCGCGCTGATTTTCGTTGGGATCGGCGCTATCAAAACAGCCGGCCACGACACCCTGGCGGTCGCGGTGGCGCACGGCCTGACGATTGCCGCGTTTGTCTCTGCCACCATGCACATATCAGGGGGACAACTGAATCCGGCGGTTACCTTTGGTCTTGTCTGCGGCGGACACATGACTATCCCTGACGCGATTCGGTATTGGATCGCACAACTCCTCGGTGGAACCGCAGCCGCATTGATCCTGCTTGGAATCTACGATCGCGACGTGATCGTGAATGGGACGCCGCAACTGGCCGCCGCCCTCACCCCGGGACAAGGCATCCTGATCGAAACGATCCTTACCTTCTTCCTCGTCTTCGTCGTCCACGGAACTGGCGTGGACGAGCGCGGCCGACGGGTGGCTGGCCTCGCAATCGGCTCCACTGTCACGCTCGATATCTTATTCGGGGGTCCGCTCACGGGGGCCGCGATGAACCCTGCGCGTGTTTTTGGTCCGGCCGTTGCCGCCGGCTTCTGGAAAGCGCATTACGTTTATTGGATCGGCCCGCTCGTCGGCGGGGCTCTGGCGGGGCTCGTTTACCGAGTGTTCATCGAGCGAAAACCAGAGCCGGCACCTGTTTAACTCAGGTCCCGTTCCCAGCGTGCGATTGCCGGTTCGTTATGGAGTGAGGGAAAGAATATCCACCGGCAATCTAGCCAGGAATTCTCGCGCATCCTCGATATGCGCCACCGGGCGGGCCAGATGGGCCGCAAGAAAGCTCGCATCAGGCGTGGGAGCAATGCCTGCCTGCGCGTCGATCTGAGATCGCTCCATTTCGTCGATCACTCGCCTCACTTTCCCCGCGATATTTTTACTGTCGGTAAACTGCACGGTCGCCAGCCCGGGGCCCGTAGCTTCCACGTAAGGCGATAAACTCCCGGCGAAATGAAGGAGAACATTCTCCAATATCTTTTCCTGGGAGTGGCTCCGCACCTTGATGATCAGCTCGAGCGTCCGGGCCAGGCCCTGGCTCGGCGTCATTCCAGCCCGGACTCCCGCTTCTTCCGCGGCTGGGTTCAGCTGAATAATCACGGCCTTTTTTTCCTCGTCGTCGAGCAACCCGACCGGCTTTTCGAATAGTTCGGGTTGATGGCGCAGCGCCGCCTGCAGATAAAAATTCGGCAAATAAATGGTCGCGAACATCACCCCGCCCTCGCCAGGATTTCGCGCGCGCCGTGGACCCGGTTTATCTGGACCCGCAACCCGTCAGTTACGTTTTCGTTTTCCAGATCTTCGAGGCGCCAGGCGTTCTCGAGCGAGACCTTGAGCTGAGCGCTGCCAATCATGCTTCGGCGAGTCAGGACGAGAAAGGCTGTCGGCGCCGCTTCGACCAGCCGTTGGAGCCGATACCAATGGGATTGCGGAATTTTTCGCAGTTCTTCGCTCCCGTTTAAAACCAGGTCGAGGACGACGAGCGGGAAATTGCCGTCGCGAAGCAGGAAATCCGCGGCCTGGATTGCTTCGCCAGCCTGGTGACAACGCAGCCAAAGCAGATTCGGCAGGACGAAGCGATTACTCGTATGCGGGTCGAAAGAATCGCGGCCATCAATCAGGGCGAGAAAAATTCCGTTTTCATGCGCGGTTTGGAGAAGGACGTGGATCAGAAGAGCGCTGCCCGCGCTTAGCCGCGGAGCGCTGAGCTCAGTGATGGCGTGTTTGGGCAGACCGCCCCCGATGGAATCATCAAGGGAAGGGATTCCGGTCGGGAAACGGGGTGTGGCGGCTGGCGGGAGGGTTTGCGGAAACCGTTCTGCGAGCAACTGCCGCAGATCGATCAGCTTGCTGCTCGCCCCCATGTCCGAGAATGGCATAGGCTCAATATATGTTCAATAGAACATTACGCCTCTTAACTTGTGAGCGCCGTGAAACGCGCCCGGCTTTCCCTGCGAAGACTTAGCTGCGTTTCCGCCGCGCGACCGGCATCTGCTTCCGGACCAGCGAAACCATCACGCCTTGGATCCGCAGCTCGCGCGCCGGAACAAGATTTGGGTAAACCGGGTTCTCCGCCTTTAAATATGGCCGCCCATGCTCGGTTACGTAACGTTTCAGAGTCGTCTCTCCATCGATCAAGGCAGCCACAATATCCCCGTTCTGGACGTCCTTGCGGTCTTCCAAAATCACGATGTCGCCATCGAGGATGTGAGCGTCGATCATGGAATCGCCCCGGACCCGAAGGGCAAATGTTCGCCCATTCTTCGAAGCGTTGACCGAAGGCGTATCGAGCGACACGTGGCCCTCGATGTCCTCCTCGGTGAGGGCCGACATGCCCGCGGGAATCTGCCCATAAATGGGAATGTCGGTGATCCGGACTTTTTGCATGGGCGTGATCAGCGCCCTGGCTTTCCGCGCCTGCCGGTTGAGGAAACCTTTCCGCTCCAGGGTTGCGATGTATTGCATCACGGACGTCTGGCTGGCGAAGCCGAAATGCTGCTGAATCTCGCGAGTGCTGGGCGTGATCCCTTTTTCGCGCTGCTCCGATTGGATGAACTCCAGAACGCCGCGTTGCCGCTCGGTCAACATGGCCTAACGATAGCGAACGCGCGCAAGGGCTGCAAGTTCAAATGAACGTGCGTCTACGATAGCTGAAACTGAAGCTCATCAAGCTGGGCCTTCCAGCGTCCGAGATACGAAAGGCGCAAATACAGTTCTGACAATCGAGCGACGTCACTGCGCCACGCGGCCTCCCGGGTAAGCTCGCGCGATTGCAGGCGGGCGTTGTCCAGAAGCGTCTCCACTTTTTCCCGTAACCGCTCCACCTCACCTTCTGCGCGCATCACTTCCGGCTTCAATAGTGAGCGGCTCAACGCGTTTGCCGTGTCCCGCATTTTCTGCACAACCGTGTTCGCGTGCTGGGTCGTTTCGCCAATCCGAAGAAAGAGTTCCTCCAGGTCCGGCGGGATCGGCTGTCCTGCGGCGGGCGTTGTCCCCTCCAGTTCCAGTAAATGCTGCAACCGCCGTTTCGGATCCTGCAAGACTTGATACGCCTCGTTGAGCGCTGTGAAGTCGTGTGGTTCACCAGCAGTCGCGACATCCGGATGCGCCTTGAGGGTTTTGCGATGAAAAGCCTCTCTCAGCTCTTCTGGATCGAGCCATGGCGTGCGCGGTTGACCCAGCACCGCGAAATAGTCGGTCATGCGGCAAAACTCTCGCCGCAGGAACAATGCGCCACCGCGTTCGGGTTCGTCACCTTGAACCCGCCCTTTTGGAGATCGTCGCTGTAATCCAAAAGCGAGCCGCTCACGAAAAGCGCGCTTTTTGGATCCACGACCACCCGGACATTGGCCGATTCCACCATGATGTCGCGATTCGCAGGCCCATCCACCAGATCCATTTTGTATTGCAACCCGGAGCAGCCGCCCCCGATCACTGCCACTCGCAAGGCTCCCGTCGACCGTCCTTGTTTTTCCAGGAGTGAATTCAGTTTCCGTGACGCGTTCTCCGTGACTTTGATCAGGCGTTCGTTGCCGATCTTGTAATTAATCGGCGAAGTCACGGTGGCGGAGTCGGGCACGGCAATTATCGGCGGTTTTAAACCGCCGCTCCTTGAAGCTGCAGATGAGTTGATGCGATGGCGCCGATCTCCGCGAGGCTCGAGACGTGTTGGAATTTTTCGCGAAGCGATTTGGCGTTGGGGAAGGATTTTGAGTAAGCCATGAGACGGGCCCGCATCGAGCGCATGGCCTGGTCTTCGCGGCCCCATTCGGAGACGGCCAGCTCGCAGTGCCGTTGAATCACGGACCATTTTTCTTCAAGGCTGGGCGAAGGGAGGTGGTTGCCGGTCGCGAGGTAATGTTTCACCTGGTCGAAAATCCAGGGAGCGCTCATTGCGGCGCGCCCGATCATCGCGCCCGCAATGCCAGTCTCAGCCCGGCGGCGAATAACGTCAGCGCCGCTGGTCAGGTCGCCGTTTCCGATCACGGGAATTGAAACCGCCGAGACGACTTCGCCGATGACGTTCCAGTCCGCTTCACCGGAGTAACCTTGTGCACGGGTCCGGCCGTGAACTGCTACGGCCTGGATGCCGGTTGATTGCAGGATTTGCCCGACATGCGGGGCGTTAATTGAATCGGCGTCCCAACCAATCCGGATTTTGGCCGTGACAGGGACCGGTGCGACGGCACGGACGACCGCTTCGGCGACAGCGGCCAGCGCGGGGCAATCTCTCAAAAGCGCGGAGCCGCCGTTCTTTGCGACGACCTTGTTGACCGGGCAGCCGAAATTGAGATCGATGAAATCGGGGCGCACCCAATCAACGACGTGTTTCGCGGCCTCCGCCATGTGCTCGGCATCGCCGCCGAAAAGCTGGACGCCGATTGGCCGCTCGCATTCGTCGAAGTCGAGATATTCGCGCGTCCGATCGTTCCGGCGAAAGACGCCTTCAGCCGAAACGAATTCGGTGACGAGGACATCGGCGCCCCGTTCCTTGCAGAACTGGCGGAAAATTTTGTCCGACACTCCAGCCATGGGAGCCAGGTAGAGCGGAAACCGCGATCGTGAAAACCAGGGCAAAACCGACGTCATCGCGCGGCAATCTGCCACAAGTTCGCGGGTGAGGGGAGGGAGAAAGGTTGATGCGGAGGAAGTGACTTCGTACGGTTGGCGCAATGGCCAACGGTCTGCGCACATCGCTGCTGGTCCTTCTCGCGGCGGGGGCGCTCGGCTGGGTGCTGCCCCGGCCTGTTCTTGTCCGCTTCCTCCAGCAGCTCCAAACGACCTTCGCGCGGTTCGCTTCCCTGGCCCGGCAGCGCCCAAAGCTGGTCCTGTTTGTCATTTGGATGGTGGCGCTCATCCCAATGGTCCATTTCACCGTCCTTCTTCGGCGTTACGCGGTGAACGTCCCGGCTCTCGACGATTGGGCGATCGCGCCGCTGATCGTGAAGGCCCACACGGGCCAGCTCAAGCTCGCCGACCTTTTTCAGCAGCAACAGGAAGCGCGCACGGTTCTTCCCAACCTGATTTTCCTTCTGACCGCGGGCGCCGAATGGAATGTGCGCGATCAGATGCTGGTTTCCATCGGGGCCTGGTGGTTGACGGCCGGCGCGCTGTTCGTTCTTCTCCGTCGGCTCGGTCTTAGCCTGTTGGGATTGGCGGTTTCCTTCTGGCTGGTCGTGCTGACCCTGTTTTCACCTTTACCCTACGAGCTCTGGATTCTCGCATCCGGATTCCCTTCGTTCCTGCCGCTGCTTTTTTTAACGACCACGCTCGCTGTGATCCGGGCCCCGATTGCGAGGGTCTGGCAGTTCATCATTTGCGCGGTGCTGGCGACGGCGAGCACTTTTACCCTCGCGCATGGCCAGCTTCTCTGGGGTTTGACCTTTCCGGTGCTTTTGATTTCGGAACGCGGTCCGCGTTGGCGATCGTGGCTGGTCGCGTGGATAACGACCGCAGCCGTTTGCGTTGGGATCTATTTCTGGGGTTATCAGAAACCAACTGAGCTGCCCAGGTTCGGCCCGGCGGTTTCGTTGCTCGAATACGTAAGCTTCATCCTGCAATTCCTGGGCGGTGGGCTTGCCTATTCAATGCTCAAGCGCCCTGGCACCGCGGCGATTATTTTCGGACTCGCGCAGCTTATTGTTCTGGGCTGGTCGATCGTTTACGCCATTCGCCGGGTTCGCAACCGCCAATTTCTGGCGAAAGTAATGCCGTGGTTCGCGCTCGTCCTGTATGCGATCGGGAGCGCGGTCCTGGCTGCCCTTGGCCGGGTCGAGTATGGCGCCTCTTATGCCCTGGCGTCCCGGTATGTTCCGTTTTCGATAGGGCTCACCCTTGGCTTGATCGGGCTCGTCGCGGTCGTGTTCAACAATCGGCGTTCCCTTGGGCCGGGCCCGCGACGCTTCGGGCTTTTAATGGCTGCGATCCTCGTGCTCGCCTATTTGGTCCCGCTGCGCATCGCGGCTGCAAATACCCTTTTCTTTCTCCGGTCGTATTCGGCGGATTATCGGCTCGGTAAAGGCGCGCTTCTTTTCAGCAGAGTCCTTGATGCGCGCCCCATCATTAAGGAAAAGATTTTCCCAGCAGGGCCCGATCACGTCGTGACGAACGCCGCTGCGCTTGACGATTTAAAATTGCTCCGGCCCGGCCTGGCTCGCTCGAGTCGTTTAAGTGAGCTGCCTCATGAAGGCGACGATGGACGATCGGTTGGCGGAATATGCGAGCGCGTGACGGAAACAAACGATCTTTACCAGGCATCGGGCTGGGCTGTTCTGAAGACCAAGGGCCGCCCGGCAGATTGCGTCCTCATCGGCTACGAAGGGGCGGGCGTCGAGCCGACAATCTTCGCAATCTCAAACGCGCGCGAGCCGAGGTGGGACATTGCCCGGTTGAACCGGCAGAACGACTACTTGTGGGCCGGATGGAAGTCCACCTTCCCGAAAGCCGCATTTCCGCCAGGCGCGAAGCTCACCTTTTGGGCATTCGATTCCGACGAGCTTCGCCTCTATCGGCTTCCGGAAGCGATCCGCTGATCGGGTTGCAGCTTTAGGAGGCGCGCTTCAGCAACTGCGAGACCTCTTCCTGAACATGCTCGATTTGATCGAGACGAAGCTCGGCCGCTGGAACAATAAAAACGTCGCCAGTTTTTGCGTGCTCGTAGATCAGCACCCCACTGCCCTCCGGTTGCTGATCCTTTACCTGCTTCAGGACGCGTTTTCTTTCCAGCATGACGGCGAGGACGTAACACGCATTGGCGTTCGCGGGATTGTTCTCGGCCAGGAGACGACGGAGCAGCTCTTCCGCGTTCTCCTTCGCGAGGGGCTCCGGAGCAATCGGCGGGGGCGGTTCGTAGCGGGATTTCCAGAATGAAAACGGCCGGATGTTTTCGTTCCGTTGCGCCCAGGCCTCCTCGCTGATGTCTTCGCGGCGGAAGCCATCGCCTTCGCGAAATAAGAGGGTGTAAAATTGCTCGCCTGGCTCGAACGGACGCTCGGTTCTCGCGCACGCATCTGAGCGATGCTTGATCGGCCACTCGGTGTTCAGCGCTGGATTCATCATCGGGCGAGCCGCGAAAAACCGAACCGGGGCGGCTCGCGGTTCGTGGCGCGGTAATAAAGCAGGATCAAACCGACTGCGCCAAAGATGATGTTCGGCGTCCAGGCCGCGGCGGCGGAGGAGATCCGGGCCCCTTCGCCGAGGGCGAGGAAAAGGTGAATCACAAAGTTCATGGCGAAGACGAGGAGCGTAGCGGCGGCCACGCTGGAAAAAATGCCGCGCCGGGAATATCCGACACCGAGGGAACTAGCGATAAGGGCGACCACTGCGCAGGTCCACGGTAAAGCGAAGCGGTGTTGCAGGTTCGTCGCGAAAGGCGCGAGCAGGGTGGCCGGGAAATCGGAATTGAATTGAAGATAATCCCGGAGCTCAGGGACGCTGAGATGTTCCGCCCGAACGTTGGCGCTGCCCAGGCGGAACGGGGTCTCGCTCCAATCTGTAATCATGAGCGACTCGGTGTAAGGGATGATCTCGGTGATATTACCGGCCTGGTCATAATGGACGGTCCTCATCTGTTGCAAATCCCAGGCATGCTTCTCGGGATGATATAGCGCCCTGGTCGCGATGTAGCTCGTTACGACGTTGTCGTTCTCATCCTGCTGGACGATGTGGACGCTGTTGAACATGTTCTCGCCCGGTTGGAACCGCTGAATAAACCAGGTCCGGTTATCAGTCCGGTTCCGGAAGATCTGAGCAGTCACGCCCATTCGCTGGCGGTGGGACTGCGGATCCTCGAGCAGCTTTTTCCGGGCGAACTCCCCATGGGGCGCGAGCGCATAATTTAGGAGTGTGCTCAGGCCAGTCGTGAGCAGGCCGGCCAAAAGGAGGGGCGCGAGCAAACGGGGCAAACTCACTCCGGCCGTCAACATCGAGACAATTTCGTTCGAGCGCGACATCCGGCCGAGACTGAAGAGAAAGGCGAGGAGGAGGGCGACCGGCAGGATAATGACGAGGATCTGGGGAACCTGGGTGAGATAATATTTAAGGATCAGTGTCCGTGAGATCCGCTGGTCGAGAAATGCCGAAATATTGTCGCTGACGTCGAAAATGAACCAGATGGAGACGAACGCGGCGATGCAATACAGATAGGTCTGAAGAAAGTGCCGCAGGACGTAGCGATCCAGAAGTCTCATCTAAATTTTCGAATTTCGATTTCGATTGTAGTTTAGCCTTACCCCTCAGCCCCCGATTAGCTCATCCACAAATCGCCCTTTCGCAACGTGATCGCCCTAAAAGACTCACTCGAGAGCGACTTCATTGAAGAAGTTCGCGCTCTCTTTTCAGAATCTGGCCGGCTCTCGCAGGCGAAGAACTTCGAGTACCGGCCGGAGCAACAGGCGATGGCGGTGGGGGTCGCCCACGCGCTCGAGGAAGAGCGGCATCTGGTCGTGGAAGCGGGCACGGGCGTTGGAAAATCGATCGCCTATCTGGCGCCATCCGTCCTTTACGCGATCCAGCAGAAGAAGAAGGCGATTATTTCCACCCACACGATCAATCTTCAGGAACAGCTGCTCAATAAGGACATCCCGATCCTCAAGAAAGTTCTGCCGGTCGAATTCGAAGCGGCGTTGATGAAAGGCAGGCAGAACTACGTCTGCCCAAGAAGGCTGGAGCGGGCGATCCAGCAGGCGGGCGAGCTGTTCACCAATTCGGAGGCGCTCGAGCTCGCGCGCATAGCCGAATGGGCGCGCACGACCCGGGACGGCTCCTTGAGCGATCTGGCGATCGAGCCTGACCCAAAGGTTTGGACGCAGGTTTGCAGCGAGGCCCATATCTGCACGGCCAAGACCTGCGGCCAGTCCGCGCATTGTTTTTTCCAGGAAGCCCGAAAGCGTTTGCTCGCCGCGGACGTCGTCGTGATCAATCACACTTTGCTTTTCATGCTGCTGGGCAGCCCGGAAGAGCAGCTTCAGCGGGAAAGCGGTTATCTGTTCCCGAACGACTTCGTGATTTTCGATGAAGCGCACACCGTCGAGCAGACTGCTTCACGTCAGATCGGGATCGGAGTTTCGCAATACGGCCTCCGCGCCGCCGTTCAGCGCCTTTACAACGCACGAACCAAGAAGGGGCTCTTCACCCTGACGCGCGACGCGGCGGGCGTGACGTTGGCGGCTTCGTTGGTCGATGAAATCGATGCCTTTTTCCGCGGCGTCGATGAACGTTGCGATTTCCGTAAGGGACGCGAGGTCCGGATTCGCCAGGCGGACTTCGCGCCCGACACCATTTCCGGCCGGCTCGTTGCCCTGCAGGCGCGGATTGCCGAAGTGATAAAACGGAACGAGGACGAATTTCTCAAGGCCGAGCTCCAGGAGATGGGCCGCCGAATCCACGACGCCCGGGTCGGTCTTGTGACTTTTCTCGAGCAAGGCGCGGAGGGTTACGTGTACTGGGTCGAGCGGACCGGGAAAACCGCGCAGTTCATCACCTTGAACGCCGCCCCGATCGACATCGCGCCGGTCCTGGAACGGATGATCTTTCGGGAAGATTGCTCCTGCGTGATGACCAGCGCGACCCTCTCGGTCGGCCGGCCCGATCTTGCCTATTTCCGGGAACGGATCGGCGCGACTGAAGTCGAGGCGCTCCAGCTCGGAAGCCCGTTCGATTTTCCCGAACAGATGAAACTGTTCGTCGTCCGGAAAATGCCAGACCCGCGGGATGCGGGCTATGCCAAGGCGCTGGCCCATTGGGTTGGCCATTTCGTCGCGGAAACGGAAGGGCGGGCGTTTGTGCTCTTCACGAGCTACCGCGTCATGCAACAGCTGGCGGGTGAAATGGAGACGTTCTTCGAAGAGAACGACATGACGCTGCTCGTCCAGGGCCAGGGGGCACCGCGCGGCAAGTTGCTGGAGCAATTCAAAACGACGCCACGCAGCGTCCTGTTCGGGACGGATAGCTTTTGGATGGGAGTCGATGTGCCGGGGGAAGCACTGTCCAACGTGATCATCACTCGGCTCCCGTTCGCCGTCCCGGATCACCCATTGATCGAGGCGAAGCTGGAACTGATCGAGGCCCGGGGAGGCGACGCGTTTAGCCAGTATTCGTTGCCGGAGGCGATCCTGAAGCTGCGGCAGGGCGTGGGCCGATTGATCCGGACTAAGAGCGATCGGGGGATAGTGGTTATTTTGGATAACCGGATCGTGACCCGGCCGTACGGGCGGGCCTTTTTGCAGGCGTTGCCGAAGTGCCCGATGGACGTCGTGTAGTGAAGGGGAGAATTGTGGGCACAAAATTGCCGGCAAATAGTAATTGCTTCATATGATCAAATGAACATACTATGTTCACGTCAAAGGCAGCATTCATGAACACCAAAATTTTTGCGGCCACAGGTTTGATTGTGATTGGCGGTGCGATTGCCGTTCACCTTGTGAAAAAGGAGCGATCTCTCCCTGAGAGACGGCTCACGAGAACTGAGCCACCCCCGCTTTCCGCGCCGGCTGTAAAGGAATCTACGACCTCTCTGCCCCCGGCCAATCCCGACACCGGGTCTCGTTCGCAAGACGATCCTGCGTCCCCCGCTTCCGCGGAAGCAATCATCGCGAAAATCAAAAACGCGCTAAGCCGCTCCGCTAGTCGCCATACCTACGCGACCTTTAGCAAACTTTCCGAAACGATCGATGCCGGCAATGTCCGCGAAGTGCTCGCCTTCGTGCAGACATTGTCGAAGCCGCAAGAGAGAAGCATGCTCGTCTCGCTTTTCGTGGCGCGCTGGGCGGAGTTGGAACCGCTGGCCGCAATCGCTTATGCGGAAGGACTGCCGCCGGGCACTTCGCGCAACTGGGCCTTAACCAGCGCGGTCACCGGGTGGGCTGAGCGTGATGCGGCCGCGGCGACCGCGTGGGTCAAACAGTTGCCGGTCGGACCGGTGCGTGAGCAGGCCCTGCAAACAGTCGTGGCGGCCTTGGCAGAAAAAGATCCGCAAGACGCGCTCGCTTTCCTTGAAGGCCTCCCCCCGGGGCGGAATCGGCAGAATCTGTATTGGCCGATCTTTAGCCGATGGACGACGACGGATCCGGTGGCGGCAGCGGACCGCGCGTCCCAAATGCCGGCTGGGGCTAATCGCGATAGCGCGTGGCAGGTGATCGGCTCGACCTGGGCGAACCAGGACCCGGCAGCCGCCCTGGCCTGGGCGAACACGTTGCCGGCCGGGCAGGGGCGCACCAATGCATTGCAAACCATTTTAGCCAACTGGGCCACGAAGGATCCGCAGCAAGCTGCGGCGACGATCATAACGTTGCCGCCCGGAACGGTTCGCGATCAGGCGGTTACCAATGCGGCGCGGCAATGGGCCCAGACCGATCCGCGAGGCGCGTTGGAATGGGCCCAGAGCCTCGCGACCGGGGACGCTCAACGCAATGCCTTGCGCGCTGTCCTGGCCAGTTGGGTGCAGGTGGATCCAACCGCGGCAGCGCAATTCATTTCGGCTCTTCCGCCGGGCAAGGCCCAGGAAGAAGCCACCATGTCGATCGCGCTCCAATTAGCCTCCACCGATGTCCAAAGCGCCGTCACCTGGGCGCAGAAACTTCCGTCCGGTCCGCAGCGCCAGACGGTCATGGCCAATATTATTGGGCAATGGAGCGACGTGGACCCGCAGGCCGCCGCAAACTTTGCCTTGCAGGCCAGCGACGTGGACGGCCGCAAAACTCTTCTCGAAAACGTTTCCCGGCAATGGGCCCGGAACGATCCCCAGGCGGCACTCGCCTGGGCCGGAACGTTGTCTGATAATGCCGTCCGCGATTTTGTGTTGCCGAGCTTGATTGCGGTGGTGGCGGAGTCCGATCCGCGTGAGGCCGCAAAACTTCTTCAACGTCTTTCCACTCCGGAAGCGCAGACAAATGCGACCGCCGGCATTATCTGGCAATGGGCGGGGAGCGATCCGGAGGCCGCGAGCAAATGGGCGGTCTCGATGCCTGAAGGCAAGGTGCGCCAGCAAGCCTTGGAGAGCCTGATCAACCGTTGGACGGAGAGCAGTCCCCACGAAGCCGGCTCGTGGCTGAGTACGCTCGCACCCGGCCCTTCCCGCGACTCGGCAGTTTCAGCCTACGCCCGCCGAATTGTTGCCTCGGAGCCGCAAACCGCGGTCGCCTGGGCGGAAACAATCGAGAACCCGAATGCCCGCGAGGCCCAGCTCGAATCGATCGTGAGGGGGTGGCTCCATACCGATCCCACCAGCGCGGCCGCCTGGTTGAATCGGTCGTCGCTCCCGGAGGAAACAAGAGCGCGGCTTCTCTCCCAGGGTCGATGAGCCGCGGCCATGGGTGCGATGTCGAAAAAGATCGCGAAAGAGCGCGAGGAGGAAGTCCGTCGCGTTCTCGATATTCTCCATCGGTGGGGGATTGAAACGTTAGGCCAGTTCGCGGCCCTCGGGAAAGAAGCAGTCGCGAATCGCCTGGGGCCGGGCGGGGTTGAGCTCTGGGGGCGCGCCACCGGAAAAACTACCCGGTTGCTCAAGCTGGTGCCGGTGATCGAATCATTCGAGGAAGCGTTCGAGTTCGAAAACGAAATCGAAACGAGCGAGCCGCTTCTCTTCATGTTACGGCGGTTTCTCCAGCAATTTTCCGTGCGCCTGGGAACGCTGCACCTCGTCGCCAGCGAGCTGCGTCTGGTGATTACGTTTGGCGACAAGAGCCGTTACGAACACCAGTTCAAGATCCCGGAGCCGACGAACAATGAGGAAGTGCTCTTCCGGATGCTGCAAACCCATTTGGAAACGTTTACTTCCGCGTCGCCCATCATTGCGGTCACGCTCCAGGCCGAAACATCCAAGCCCTCTTTCGAGCAGTTCCATCTTTTCGAGAGCGCTCTCCGTGATCCGGCGCGGTTGACCGAAACCCTGGCGCGGCTGGCCGGCTTGCTCGGTGCCGAGCGGGTCGGGACCCCTGTCCTGGAAGAAACGCACAAGCCTGACGCATTTCGAATGGACCCATTCGCCTGGCGTGTCCCGGAAAGAACTGCGTCATTGCCCCCGTTGCGTGGAGCCGCCTTGCGCCGCTTCCGTTCGCCCGTGCCTGCTTCCGTCTCAGTGGCAAAGAAACGCCCGGCGAATCTTCGCGCTCCGAAGCTGGAAGGAACCGTTCGTCGCGCAAAGGGTCCGTACCTGAAGTCCGGTAATTGGTGGGACCAAAACGCCTGGGGCCAGGCCGAATGGGACCTGCAGCTGGACAACGGCGCGCTTTGCCAATGTCATTCGAGCAACGGCCAATGGGCGCTCGATGGAATCTATGACTAGGGCGTTGTCATGGCCTACGTCGAGCTTCACGCGTGCAGTGCCTTCAGTTTCCTCCGGGGCGGTTCCTTTCCCGAGCAATTAGCTGAAACAGCGGCTGAGCTGAAGATGCCGACCATGGCGTTGCTCGACCGCAACGGCGTCTATGGAGCGCAACGCATTGCCGTCGCCGCGCGCGAGCACGGTGTGCGCGCGATTGTCGGCGCCGAATTAACCATGGAAGACGGCAGCACGGTACCGGTCCTGGTTAAGGATCGGCGCGGCTACAAAAACTTATGCGAACTATTGACCGACGCGCACCTTCGCGCCGCGAAAGGTGATTGCGCAGTGCAATGGAGCGAGCTGCCGGAATTTGCGTCCGGCCTCGTTACACTCCTTGGTTCGCAGTGTCTTGACGGCTTTAAGCCGTCAAGATTTCACCGCGCTCCGTTGAAGCGCGCGGAGTTTTTCATCGGCGCGTTCGGCCGCGAAAACGTTTACGTCGAAATCCAGCGGCATTTCATCCGTGGGGAAGAACGGATCAACCGCCAGCTCTGCGATTTGGCGGAACACTTCCGCCTCCCGATCATCGCCACCAATGGCGTCCAATACGCACGTCCCTACGGCCGGCAGGTCCTTGATGTCTTTACCTGCATTCGGGAACACACTCATCTCGATGCCGCCGGCACCCTCCTGACCGAGAACGCCGAGCGCCATCTGAAGAGCGACGCCGAAATGCGCGCCCTTTTTCCCGATCGCCCCGACGCCATCGAAAACACCGCGCGTCTCGCGGACCGCCTCGAGTTTTCGCTCGAAAATATTGGCTACGAATTCCCGTCGTTTCCGGTCCCGGCCGGGCACGACATGAATTCGTTCCTTCGCACGATCACGCTTTTCGGGGCGCAACAGCGCTACAGCTCCATCAGCACCGCGGTAAAACGAAAACTGGAAGAAGAGCTTAGCCTGATCACGCGGCTCGGATTCTCCGGTTATTTCTTGATTGTTTGGGACCTGATCAATTTCTGCCGGGAACACAACGTCATGGTCCAGGGGCGAGGCAGCGCGGCCAACAGCGCGGTTTGTTATTGCCTCGGGATCACGCCAGTCGATCCGGTCAGCAACAATCTCGTTTTCGAGCGGTTCCTGAGCGAGAGCCGCAAAGGCTGGCCGGATATCGATCTGGATCTGCCGAGCGGCGATCGGCGGGAAAGTGTGATCCAGGAAGTGTATCGCCGTTACGGCAAACACGGCGCAGCCATGACCGCGAACGTGATCAGTTATCGCGGACGAAGCGCCGCGCGCGAGATCGGTAAAGCGCTCAACTTTTCCTCCAACGTTCTCGATCGTTTCTCGCACCTTTTCGCGAGTGGCGATTTTCCCCACACCCTCGATCTGCGGGCCCAGATTGAGCAGGCCGGTTTGCCGACGGCGCATCCGCGGATGCCGGCTTTTATTTCGCTTTACCAGGCGATCTACGGCTTGCCCCGGCATCTTGGCCAGCACTCCGGCGGGATGATCATCTGCCAGGGAAAGCTCAGCTCGATCATGCCGCTCGAAAACGCCTCCATGCCGGGCCGGGTCGTTGCCCAATGGGACAAGGACGACTGCGAAGATCTAGGGATCGTGAAGGTGGACCTGCTCGGGCTCGGGATGATGTCGGTAATGCAGGATGCGCTCGAGCTTTGCCGGGAGCGCGGCCGGCCCATCGATCTGGCCCACATTCCGACCGACGACGCGGCGACTTACAAAATCATGCAGGAAGCGGATACGATCGGTGTCTTCCAGATCGAAAGCCGCGCCCAGATGGCGACCCTGCCGAGAATGAAGCCGAAATGCTTTTACGACGTCGTTATCGAAGTGGCGATCATTCGGCCGGGCCCAATCCAGGGCGACATGGTTCACCCGTATCTGGCCCGTCGCGCGGGGCGGGAGAAGGTCACCTACTTCGATGAGCGGTTGGAACCGATCCTCGCGCGCACCCTCGGCGTCCCGCTCTTCCAGGAACAAATGCTCAAGATTGCCATGATCATGGCCGATTTTTCCGGAAGCGAAGCGGAAGAGCTCCGGCGCGCCCTTAGTTTTCATCGTTCGGAAGAACGGATGCGGAAGGTCAGCGTGAAATTGCGAGCGGGGATGGAGCGGAACAACGTCGCGCCGAATGTCATCGAGAAGATACTGCAATCGATCACCTCGTTCGCGCTCTACGGATTTCCCGAGTCGCACGCGATCAGCTTCGGCATCCTGGCTTATGGCAGCGCGTATCTGAAGGTCCATCGGCCGGCTGAGTTCTATGCCAGTTTGCTCAATAACCAGCCGATGGGTTTTTACACCCCGGCCACGATCGTGAAAGACGCCCAGCGCCATGCCACTCATGTCCTGCCGGTCTGCGTCCGCGAATCGAGCTCGCTTTGCACCGTTCTTTCCGACGACACGATTCGCCTCGGCTTTTGCGTGGTGAACGGAATGCGGAAAGAGCATGGCGAAGCGGTGGTGGCAGAGAGAGAGCGGGCACCGTTCATCTCGCTGGAGGATTTCAAACGGCGGGTCGCCCTTTCGAAGGAAGAGCTACGCACCCTCGCCGAACTCGGCGCGCTGAATTGCTTCGCTGAACATCGCCGCTCGGCGATGTGGAAAGTGGAGGAGCAACCGCCCGAGCCGTTATTTGTAGCCGGGATCGCTGATCCCGGTCCTAAGACGCCCGGCCGCAGACAGGCCGGGATGAGCGATCCCGGCTACAGCTCGCCGCTCCTGCCCATGTCCATGCCGGAACGCGTAAAGGCCGATTACACGGCCATGAACCTGACGACCGGTCCGCACCCGATGAAATTATTGCGTGCGCAATTGCCCGATGTCTGGCGCGCCTCCGACCTCCGATCAGCCCGGCACGGCGCTACGGTTCAAATTGCCGGCAACGTTATTTGCCGTCAGCGTCCGGGGACCGCGAAAGGGTTTGTCTTCGTCAGCCTCGAAGACGAGACCGGCGTCTCGAACGCAATCGTTACTCCGGATTTGTTTGAGCGAATGCGCCTGCTCCTGACCGAGGAGCCGTTTCTTCTGATCGAAGGCCAGGTCCAAAACACCGATAACGTCGTCCTGATCAAAGCTGAAAAGATTCGTCCGCTCGCGCACGAACACTTAATCGGAAGTGAGTCGCACGATTTTCATTAGTGCCTAACCGCAGCCGCAGCCCGGCCCGCAACCATGCGAACCAACGGACCCGACTGATGGACCTGTCGACCCGCCGCGAACGTGAACGCCGTACCCGCCTGAAATCACCCGCCGCACGGCCTCGCCGGTTTTCGGATCGGTTCGCAGCGGTTCGTCCTTCATGCTCTGCTGCACTTCGAAACGGCGAATGGGTTTCGAGGTGTCCGTGGTTTCGTAAACGTAAATCGCCATGACACAGATATCTTACTCCGCTGCCTGCCGTTTTCCCGGCTTTTTCGGCGCGGCGGCCTTTTCCGGCGGCTCTTTACCGGATTCCATCCACTCGGTATGGAACACGCCAGGCTTGTCCACCCGCTCGTAAGTGTGGGCGCCGAAAAAGTCGCGTTGCGCCTGGAGCAGGTTCGCGGGCAGGCGGGCTGAGCGATAACTATCGAAGTATCCCAGCGATGCGCTGAACGCCGGCACAGCCACCCCGTGCATGACTGCCGTCGAAATCGCCACCCGCCAGTTGTCCTGGGTGCGCTCGATGATTCCGGTGAAATATTGGTCGAGCAGCAGATTGTGCAGCTGCGGATCGCGCTCATACGCTTCCTTGATCCGATCCAAAAATTTCGCGCGGATGATGCACCCGCCTCGCCAGATGGTCGCTATGTCGCCAAAGTTTAGGTTCCACTTCGAACCAAGGCTGGCCGCGCCCAGCAGCTCCATTCCTTGCGCATAGGACACGATCTTCGATGCATAAAGCGCGTCCCGGATCGCCGTGATCAATTCGTCTCGGTTGCCGGTAAACTTCGGCGCTCGCGGCTGCGGCAAAATCTTCGAGGACGCTACCCGCTCATCCTTTCGCGAAGAAACAACGCGCGCTTCTACCGCGGCGTTGATCGTCGAGATCACGACGGACTGGCTGAGCGCCGATTGCAGGGTCCATAATCCGGTTCCCTTCTGGCCGGCTTTATCGAGGATCACATCGACCAGTGGCTTACCAGTCTCTGGATCGATCTTGCGAAAAATCTGTGACGTTATCTCAATCAGGTAACTGTCGAGATCACTCCGGTTCCACTCTTCGAAAATTTCCGCGAGCTCGCTGCCGCTCAGGCCGAGGACATTCTTGAGGATTGCGTAAGCCTCGCAGATCAATTGCATGTCGCCGTACTCGATCCCGTTGTGAACCATCTTCACATAATGGCCGGCGCCATCCGGGCCCATGTAACGGCAGCAGGGTTCCCCATCGACCTGGGCCGCGATCTTGCGAAAGATCGGCGCAATAATTTCCCAGGATTCGCGCGGACCGCCCGGCATCAGCGACGGCCCTTTCAAGGCGCCTTCCTCGCCGCCCGAGACGCCGCACCCCACGAAATGGAGGCCGCGCGCTTCAAGTTCTTTGGAGCGCCGCTGAGTGTCGGTGAAAAGCGAGTTCCCGCCATCGATAATGACGTCGCCTTTTTCCAAAAGTGGCGCGAGCTGGCCGATGACCGCGTCCACCGGGCCGCCCGCCTTCACCATGATCATGGCTTTGCGCGGCCGTTTCAGCGCCCCGACAAATTCCTCCATCGTCTTTGCCGGCTGAATGTTTTTTCCACTCGCTTTCCCGGCCGCGAATTTTTCCGTCACCTCCCAGGTCCGGTTAAACACGGCAACGCTGAACCCCTTCGATGCCATGTTGAGGACGAGGTTTTCGCCCATGACAGCGAGACCGATCAGTCCGATATCACATTGATTCGTGCTCATTTTGGTATCTCCTTGACCACACCGGCGGTCGGCGAGAGATCAACTTTATTCGGTTCCAACAGGCCATGGCAATTTCCGTTTGTGAAGTCTCACTCACTGAGTCCGTGCTTCTTTTGCCTGAGTCTCAACCCGATGCCGAAGCCGGCGCGGTGGTGGTTTTTTGGGGAGCTGTCCGGGCATTGGAAGAAGGGCGCGAGTTGAGTGGGATTGAATATGAGGCACATCGGGCAATGGCCGAGCACCAGATGAGGATGGTCGCAGAATCGGCCTCCCGGAAATTTGAGACCCGCACGGTTTTTCTGCGCCATCGAATCGGATGGGTCCCTGTCGGGGAACCATCAGTTGTGGTACGCGTCTCTGCCGGGCATCGCGGCCCAGCGTTTGCCGCTTGTCAATGGATCATGGATGAACTCAAGCGAGTTGTGCCGATTTGGAAGCGTCCGGTTTTTCGAGACTCCATGACGCCGGGGAACGAGATTTTGGAAGAAGAAGTGGCGCGGACATGAATTGGGCGAACCGATTAACCGTCAGCCGGCTGGTCCTCACGGTCGTTTTTGTTCTCATGCTGAATTTGAGCTGGCCCTACGCGCGGACCACCGCCTTCGTGGTCTTCCTGATCGCCGGTGTGACCGACTTTTTCGACGGCGAAATCGCGCGGCGCTACGGGTCGGTCACCAATTTCGGAAAGTTGATGGACCCGCTGGTGGACAAGGTCATGATGGCGGCAGCATTCATCTCTCTGGTGCCAATGCAGGCGATCCCAGCCTGGGCGGCGACAACGGTGGTGGGGCGCGAATTTTTGATCACGGGCCTGCGTTTGATGGCGAGCGCGCGGGGCCAGGTGTTGCCGGCGGAGCGGCTCGGCAAACACAAGACGTCGTGGCAGATCATCACCGTCATCTTCTTTCTCGGGTTACTTGCAGCGCGGGAGTTGCACTATGGCGACCCGGACAGTGGATGGTGGTACCGCGGCTGGTACGAGGCTGGGCCGGTCCTTGTGTGGATTACAGTGGCGCTCACGGTTTACTCCGGGATTCGGTACACCTGGCGGCATCGTGACGTGATTGCGCCCGATCAGTAGCCCGGCGCCAGGCGAGGCGGGGGCCCTGTGCTTTGGGGCGGGCGATTTTTTCGGCGCGACAGGCCCATTTGTGTCGAATTTTCATAGTGGCCGGAACAAATCATGCTTTTCAAAGGCCTCCAATTTCAGCGCTGCCCACCGCTCGGAATCGGAAAACGTTATGGCCGTCGCTCCCGAACATTATCGCGCTGCCCGCATCGCAGTCCCCAGACTGCCTTTGCCGGCGATCCTTGCCTTCGCGGTAGCCGGGCTCGGCGGGTCGATCTTTCTGGCTTACAGCAGTTTCAGCCATGGCGAGGCTCGTTATTCCATCGCAACTACCCAGGATGCCCCGGTTTACGACGCCCGAGCCGTTCCGTTTGAACCCGCCGCTGAAGACCCGGCGCAACGTGCCGCCTCGATTGCGCGGGCCTTAGTTGTCTCCCTCAATCAGTCACAACGATCAACGCCTTCGGGCGACGACGACGCCGAGCTCGGTCCGGCAGAAAATTCCGTGGTAATCACCGACGCCGGAGGCGAGTTTCGCGGATTCCCCGGCTTGCCGGCCTTCACCGGAACCAACAACTACCTCATGCTCGCGGCGTCCAGCTTCGTCGGGATCAGCGGCCAAACCGGCACCTCCGGGTTTGCCGCTCCGGACGCAGAAACGTTGACCGCCGCGCCAGTGCCGGAAGCTTCGACCTGGGTGTGCGGGGCAGCCTTGATTGCGCTGGTTGCCGGCCGCGGGATTCACGCGAACCGGGTCCGCAATCGCCGCCGCGACTGAAGAGAAACGTGCTTTGCACGTTGTCGGGATTTTACAGCGGGTGAAGGGAATCGAACCCTCGTCAGTAGCTTGGAAGGCTACAGCTTTACCATTAAGCTACACCCGCGACGGCGAATAAGCTGACCCTGCTCCCTGCCGCTGCCAAGTCCTTTCTGCGGCGGTTGCACTTGGGCGCGTTCAGAACCTTAGTTAGACATGAAAGTTAATCTCCTTGCGCTCGCTTCGGTCGTTGCGCTCGCTTCGTCTGCCCACGCGGATTTCACTATTATCCAGAAGGTCGAGGGCATGGGCTCGGCGACTGAAATCGTGATGAAGGTCAAGGGCGACAAAATCCGGGTCGAAGCAACGCCGGATGCCACCACCATTGTTCAGGGCAAGAGCGGGGAAGTGATCACACTGCTCAACGCGAAGAAGAAATTCATCCGCATGTCCGCGGATGCGCTCAAGGCAGTGGCGGAACTCGCTACCAAGTATGGCGGGGATACCGCGGAAAAAATGAAACTCACCTCGACAGGCAAAAAGATGACGATCAATGGCTACGAGGCTGAAGAGTTTGTTGCCGAAACAAAGCTGTTCAAGGCGAGCTACTGGATCGCCCCAGGCTTCCCGGATTCAGACGTAATCATGAAGCAGCTCCAGGCGGTGGTTCCTACTGCGTTGAACGACCTGGCCAAGGGGTTGATGGACTACCGCGATTTGCCGGGATTTCCCCTGCGCACGCACGTGAAAACCGGCGACCAGGAAATTACCAGCACGGTTGTAACGGTGAAACGGGACGCGCTGAGCGATGCGGAGTTTGTCCCGCCAAAGGATTTCCAGGAAATGAAAATGCCGAACATGCTCGACGTTTCAACCGAAAAAACAGCGCCGGCCCCGTCGGCCAAGCCGTGACCGGTGCAGCCGCGTTTGGTCCTCGCTTCGCGTTCGCCGCGAAGACGTGAATTGCTGACTGAAGCCGGTTACCGGTTCGAGGTCATTGCACCGGCCGATGACGAGATTTCGCATCCATGGCTGACCATCCGCGAGCTGACCGTTTGGAACGCCGCTCGCAAAGCTGCCCGCATCTGTCAGATCACTCCTGAGGCAGTCGTCCTTGCCGCGGACACACTCGTCACGATAGATGGCGACGTTTTGGGCAAGCCGGAGGATATTGACGATGCTGTCCGGATCTTAGGCCGGCTCAATGGGCGGGCGCACGAAGTCTGGACGGCTGTCACCATAAGCCAGCTTTCGCGCCGACGGACCGAGAGCTTCCAGGAGATGTCGCGAGTTTATTTTCGTGCGCTCGGTGAACGCGCAATTCGCCGTTACCTGGCAAAGATCGACCCGCTCGATAAAGCCGGCGCTTATGCGGCCCAGGGCCACGGACGCGATATTATCGAACGGATCGATGGGTCGTATAGCAACGTCGTGGGTCTCCCAATGGAAGCCACCATGCCTGTCCTCCGCGAGTTTGGAATTGAGCCGGCGCCGTGATCACTTATCGACGGCGCGCCATGGTATTAGTCGGATTGCACCCGCTTCCGGCCGGCCGTCGAGCCTACTCTGCGGCGGTCGCGCTCTCGCGAAAACACACCTCCAGCTTGTTGCCGTCCGGGTCCTCGAAGAAAACGGCGTAATACCCAGGACTGTATTCGACGCAAAGTTCCGGACCTTCCACATTCTTCGCACCCGCGTTCCGAACGATTTCAGCGACCTTGTTCACGGCTTCGCGGCTCCCTGCCCAAAACGCGATCCGGTTTCCGTTCGGCTCGTGCCCGGCCTCTTCGGTAAAGCCGAAAAAATCAACCGCCAGGCTTCCCTCCGCCTCGAATAATCCCCACTTCTCGCCGCTTTTATCGACTCGAAGCCCGATGGCCGGCAGGATTTGCGAGTAAAACGCTTGCGCCTTCTGGCGGTTCCGAACCCGGAGATCAATATGGTCGAAGATACGCGTGCTCATCCGGTCAGTTTTCACACGCCCGTCATTTTGTCTAACCGGCGTGCGCCTTCGCAGTGTGCTGCGGCGGAAGCGCTAGCCCCCGCGGTTCTCCCGCCGAATCATCAACTTCAAACCCGACCAGGTCTCGTCCACCGCGCAGACTTTGACATCCACCAACCCCATCGGGAGGCAAACTTCGCGGATCACGTCCTCGGTGATATCGGTCTTTACCCCGGACGCCTTCTTCGGCCAGGACACCCAGAGCACCCCGGTATCCGCCAGGAGCTTGCGTAACCCTTTCAGCTCGGCTGCCATTGCTTTGCGTTCGGTCACGAAAAGATGGACGAACT
Organism: Chthoniobacterales bacterium; assembly: GCA_035536995.1. Taxonomy (GTDB): domain Bacteria; phylum Verrucomicrobiota; class Verrucomicrobiia; order Chthoniobacterales; family UBA10450; genus AV80. The sequence goes on from DATLNB010000056.1 coordinate 23,158, forward strand.
CCGATCCTGCAATCGCCTCGTCTGTAAACGAAACTTTCGCCGGCAAAGGGGCGAGTAATTTTCGATAACCCCGAGGGCTATTCAAGGCCGCGACCGTCATCCCGGCCTTGATTCCAAGCTTTTGGGCGAGTGGCGTTTTCGAATAACCAGCCATTTCCTTTCCTACCGTTTCCGGCACATAATGTCGCGCAACTTTTCGATGCGCGTTTCGTTAGCTACTCAGGTTATATGGGCTGTCGCTTGCGGCGTCGTCTGTCTCTCGGGCGGTTGCCGGCGCCCGAGCAACGCGGTCTCGGGCACGATCGAAGTAGATGAGGTGCACGTTGCCCCTCGCTCCGGGGGCCGCGTGGAAAAAATCTTCGCCTGGGAAGGAGATACGCTGAAAGCCGGCGACGTTATCGTCCAGCTGGAGGCTTCCGAATTGAAAGCGCGTCGCGAGATGGCCGCCGCGCAGATCAACACCGCTCAACACGATGTGGAAGCGCAAAGCGCGCACCTCGAATTTTTGAAGGCGGATGCCCAGCGCCAGCAGGATTTACTCAGGCGGAATACCGTTTCCCCGAGCGAAGCGGAGCGCGCGCTGAGTGCGGCGAAGGCGCAGGAAAAGAATATCGCAGCGGCGCGGGCCCGGGTTGAACAGGCGACAGCGCAGCTGGCCGACATGGATGCTCAAATTCGTGAGATGAAGATCGTGGCGCCGGCCGATTCCATTCTTGAGATCCTGAGCGTGAAAGTGGGCGACGTCCTTCCCGCGAACCGGGAAGTTGCCACGCTTATTTTGCCGGATCGACTCTGGGTCCGCGTTTATGTTCCGGAACCGTGGCTTGGTCTGATCAAGCTAAACGAACAGGTCCGGGTTCGCGTCGATTCGCACCCGGATCGGGATTTCAACGGGTTCGTCGAGCAAATCAATCGCAAGGCGGAATTCACGCCGCGCAATGTCCAGACCGTCGAAGACCGGATCAAACAGGTTTTCGGTGTGAAGATCCGTCTCGAGAACAAAGATGACGCCCTTCGGGCAGGTATGTCCGCCGATATCTTTTTCGCCAACGTTAAATGAATCATGCCCACGACTTGTAGGGCGTCTGTGCCAGACGCCACGAAGAGGATGGCGTTTCACAGAAACGCCCTACAAACCGATGAGTGACGCGATGATCGAGTGCGAAGGGCTGACCAAGCGCTTCGGGAACTTCACTGCGGTCGATCGCGTCAGCTTCTCCGTGGAGCGCGGTTCGATCTTCGGGTTCCTCGGCCCGAACGGATCCGGGAAGTCCACCGTGATTCGGATGTTGTGCGGCATTCTCGAACCGACGGAAGGCACGGGCCGCATCGCCGGGCATGACATCAGACGCGAGGGCGAGGGGACCAAGGAACTGATCGGATACATGTCGCAGAAGTTTTCGCTCTACGACGAGCTGACTGTGAACGAGAACCTGGTCTTTTCCGGGAAGCTCTACAGCATTCCGGATCGCGAGCTGAAACGTCGCCGCGACGAGCTGATCGCGATCACCCACCTCGAGCCGTATCTGGATCGGCGCGCCGCCTTGCTCTCCGGGGGCTGGCGCCAGCGTCTCGCCATGGCCTGCGCGTTGATGCACAAACCTACCGTGCTCTTTCTCGACGAACCGACCGCTGGCATCGACCCGGTCGCGCGCCGGGAATTGTGGGATCTGCTCTTCGAATTTGCCGGCCAGGGAATGACGTTGTTCGTGACGACTCATTACATGGACGAAGCAGAGCGGTGCTCGCACGTTGGTTATATCTACATGGCGCGGCTCATTGTCTGCGGCGAACCCGACGACCTGAAGCAAATGCCGGAAATCACGCCGCCGGGAACCCGCCGCCTCGATGTGACATGCGATCATGTCACGGTTGCGTTGCGCGCGATGCGCGAGGTCAAGGGCGTGCTGAACGCCACGGTCTTCGGCCAATCGATGCACCTCCTCGTGGATGAAAGCGTCCGGCGCGCAGAGATCGACGCGAAACTGCAAAGCGTTGGGATCGCCAGTCCCGAGATCCACGAGATTGGGCCTTCCTTGGAGGACGTGTTTGTTTCGCTGACCGCAAAACACGCGGGTGAAAACCAGAAGGAGAAAGCGGCTTGAACCGGAAACTCTTCTGTAGCCGTCGCCCTGTGGGCGACGCCGGGTTTGGGCCGACGTCTGCTCTCACGCTTCGCGCAGCGAAGCGGCTACAGAAGAGGCTGCGATCGACCGCGGGGATTAAATGAAACGAGCTCCCTTTCGCGGCCTCAACGCGATCCTGTTCAAGGAGTTCATCACCGTGCTGCGGGACCCAATGACCTTGTTCTTCATGCTCTTCCCGCCGTTGATCGAAATGATCGCGTTCGGTTACGCGCTCGATAACGATGTCAAACACATGCCCATGGCGATCCTTAACGAAGATCGCACCGTTGAGAGCCGTCAGTTTCTCGATCGCTTCGTTAACACCGAGACGTTTCGCATTGTCGGCGAAGTCCAGAATGTCGAGGAAATGGCGAGCACGATCCGGAAAGGCAGGGCCACGGTCGGTATGCAAATTCCGCCCCATTTCACGCGCGACCTGCGAGGGGGCCATCCTGCGAGCGTGCAGCTGCTTATTGACGGATCGAACTCCACGACGGCCCTGCAAGCGCTCAACACCGCGCTCGGCGTCGCCCTCACCCAGTCAGTTGAAATGATGATGCGCGAAACCGGACGCAGGGCGATCCCGGTCGAGATCCGCGCTCAAATGCTTTACAACCCGACGATGCGGAGCCCGAACTTTTATGTGCCGGGCGTGATTGGGATTGTGCTTCAGATCGGGACCACCTTCGCGACCGCGATGGCGGTGGTTCGCGAGCGCGAACGCGGCACCCTGGAACAACTACTCGTTAGTCCACTGAGCCGCTGGGGCCTGATGCTCGGCAAGCTCGTTCCGTATCTTTGCATCGGGATGCTCATGGCCATGCTTCTCTTTGCGATCATGCGATTCCTTTTCGCGGTGCCGATCGCCGGGAGCGTGATCGCGCTCCTCTTTGCGACTCTGGTCTACTGCTTCGCTCTGCTCAGCATCGGTCTCTTTGTCGGGACCAAGGCGGAGAACCAGATGCAGGCGCTCCAGATGTCCATGATGTTCGTGCTCCCGAGCGTCTTTTTCTCCGGGTTTATTTTCCCGCGCGAAACCATGCCCTGGATTTTCTACGCCCTCGGCTCGATCCTCCCGACGACCTATTTTATCTCGCTCATCCGCGCCATCATTCTGCGGGGAGCGAACTTCTTCGAATACTGGCAATCGCTCGCCCTGATCACGGGGATGGCCGTGTTCCTCTTCTGCATCTGCGCCCTGCGGTTCCGAAAAAAGATCGGCTAGTCCGGCTATTGCAGGTGGTATGCTTCCACCAAACCAACCCCCGTGGTGTTGTCTTTTCCGCGGACGATGGCGGTATACTTGCCGGCTCCGAGTCGCTTCACGAAGGCGGACTCCGAATCGTTCCGCGGTGCAATGCGCGTCGCTTGAATTTCCGCTTCCTGGGAACTGCCGTCGGATCGGAATTTCCAGTCATCGTTGAACACGATGACAGCTCCATTTTCGTCGCGCAGTTCAACCGTCGGATTCGCCAGTCGATTTGCCACCGGAATGGAGGGTCCAAGGGCACGGACAACGATGTTGGCCGTGCCAAATGGACTGCCTCCGCCGACGATTAGTCCCGCTATCATGACGTTGTCCCCGGTATCGACAAAACCACGCGTACTGATATTGGCCAGCCTCGAATCGGCGGGCTCATCGAGATCGTAAACTTCCACCGACCCGACACCCGTTCCTCCATCCTTACCGGAAAGGATCACTGTGTATGCGCCGGGATTGATGACTCCCCAGAGCGCCGACTCCAGCTCGTTGCCAGGGGCGAGTCCGCTGTCTTCGATTTGCTGGCGGGTCTCAGCGTCACGCCAGTTATCATTGCTGCCGCGAAGCACACCGTCGCTGGAGTAGACTTCAAGGACTGGATTGGCCAGCGCTCCCGGCACCGGCAACGAAGGACCGATGCCTCGCACCACCACGGTTTTCTGCTCGGTGCCGGTAATAATAAAACCGCCGATCAAAACCTTCTCACCCGTTTGCACGTTCAGGCGCGTGGAGATGTTCAGAAGCGTCGGGGTGGCTTCCACGTAGAGTTCCGCGGCTGCGAGATAGGTAAGGGCGTTCGTCTGCTTCAGGCCTGCAGCGATCAAGACTGTGCCATTCGGCAGTAAGGTGGCCGTGTGCTCGCGGCGGCTGGTGATTAGACTGCCGGTCCGAGTCCAAGTCCCCGTGGCCGGATCATAAAGTTCCGCGCTCGCGGTACTGCCGCCTCCTTCAGAGCCTGCAGGGTAGCCTCCAGCGACGAGCACTTTGTTGTTAGGTAGTAAGGTTGCGGTGTGCTCGGCGCGGCCCACGGAGAGATTGGAGGTGGGGATCCAAATCGCCGCTGCCGGATCGTAGACCTCCGCGCTCATGAGAACGGCGCCATCACCAAAACCGCCCGCTGCCAACACCCTGCCATCGGGGAGCACGGTCGCCGTGTGACTCCAGCGTCCCGTATTGAGACTGCCCGTCGTTGTCCAGGCGCCACTGGCCGGATCGTAAATTTCGGCACTCTTGATCGGCGGATTGCCGGCTCCGGAAAATGTCGGAAGCCCGCCCACCACGAGGACCTTACCGTTGGAAAGCAACGTCGCCGCATGGTGCCCGCGGGCCTGGGCCATGGATCCGGTCAATGTCCAAGTTCCGGTCGCCGGATCATAGATTTCCGCGGTTGAAAGTGCGTCATAGCCGCTGGTCAAGCCGCCGTGGAGACCGCCGGCAACAAGCACCTTGCCACCGGGCAGCAAGGTCGCCGTGTGAGCACGGCGGCTGACGTTAAGGCTGCCAGTTGGTGTCCAGGTCCCGGTCGCCGGATCGTACAGTTCCGCGGTTGCCCAATCATCAAGATAATCTACCGCTCCTCCGACGACGAGGACCTTGCCATTGGGCAACAACGTCGCCGTGTGCTCGTGGCGTGGATTGGCCATGTTTCCGGTGGATGTCCACGTCCGAGTCGCAGGATCGTAGATTTCGCAGCTCGTGAGATCGTTGCCGCCGCCCGGGCTAAAGTCTTTGGAACCGCCGGTAACGAGAACGGTGCCGTCCTGCAGCAAGGTGGCGGTGTGATTGGTACGTTTCTGGAGCAGGCTTCCGGTGTCTTCAAAACCTACCGAACGGCCATCGCACCGCGGGGCCAGGAAGCCCGCGACCAGGGACGACAGGAAGAAAATTATCGGTAAAGGGAGGAGGCGCACGAATGCTTTGGGCTGGGACGGAAACATGAGCCTGTAATTATGTTCTGAAAATCGCGTAAAATCAAGTTTCGGGTTAAACCGGAATCCAGAATTCTGTTAAACGATGATTCGTTCCCTGCGTTCGCGGAAATTGCTCGGTAGCGTCGCACGGATTGCGGCGGCTTTGATTGTCATTGCCGCGGTCGTCTGGTTCTTTGGGATCAGAATGCCAGGTCGTAATCCTACGAGCGCGGCTGCCTTGAACGAAGCGGAGGTTGCATTGCGGGGAGAGCTGGTTCGCGATGTCCAAAAGCTGGCCGGAGAAATCGGCGAGAGAAACCTGCCGCGATATGCGGAGCTTGAGGCGGCGGCGCAGTTCATTGAAGCGTCGTTCACCCAGATGGGATTGCCGGCTCGCCGTTACAGTTACGAGATTGGCGGACGTGCCTGCCACAATTTGGAAGTCGAGATTCCAGGAGCGCGTCCGGAAATTGTCCTGATCGGAGCGCATTACGATTCAGTTTTTGGATCGCCGGGCGCGAACGATAATGCCAGCGGGGTTGCGGCACTTCTCGCCCTGGCGCGTCGTTTTGCGGGGAAAACGAGCGGGCAGACGCTGCGGTTCGTTGCCTTCGCCAATGAAGAACCGCCGTATTTTCAGTCGGAACAGATGGGGAGTCTGGTTTACGCAAAGGCGTGCAAGGCGCGAGGCGACCGCATTTCGGCGATGATCAGCCTTGAAACGATCGGGTATTTTTCAGATGCCGCTGGTTCGCAGGTTTATCCAGCGCCCGGGCTGGGCCTGTTCTATCCGACCACCGGAAATTTCATTGGCTTCGTGGGGAATGTTCCGTCGCGCGGGCTGGTTCGGAAGGTGATTAAGATGTTTCGCGAGACTGGCAAACTTCCGGCCCAAGGCGCGGCGTTGCCGGCTGTCATTCCAGGTATCGGCTGGTCGGATCAATGGTCCTTCTGGCAATGCGGTTATCCGGCCATCATGGTGACGGACACCGCGCCCTTTCGTTACCCGCATTATCATTCGAGAGCCGATACCCCGGACAAGCTGGACTATGACAGGTTCGCGCTCGTGGTGAGCGGCATGCAGAGCGTGATCGAGCAGTTGGCGAAGTAGCCAACGATGCTGCTAAGAGTACGACGCGGATCAGTTGCTCGATGTCTGCTTGGGCACAAGCCAGTCGAGAGCGCCGTGGAAGTCCGCGAGACTTGTCCCTTCGATTGGGTCGTTATGCAACGCGCCAGCCAGGGGAATGATTCGTTTTTCCCCCGCGTAGGCGTTAACGACGAGTTGCTGGAACCGGGGCGCAATCACTTCGTCTTTTTCCGCGAGAAGGAAAATCACACGGCCATGACTCCCTTGCGCGTTGGCGATGCTGTCGAGTTCGCGTGGAATTTTCTGCGCCATCGGCCCGGCGAAGAGCCACAGGTTCCACCAGCCGAACTGACGCAGGATGATTTGCCGCAGCGCGACTGGGTTATGCAGGATCAACCCTGCCGGCTTTCGTTGTGCAGCGATGTGGAGGGCGGTAGTCGTGCCGAGACTCGCGCCGTAGACAACGACCGGGCGGGCGCCGGCGACTTTTTGTAATTCGTCAAAAGCCGTCAGGGCCGCGGGTCCAAGACGGGCGAGCCGGGCAGGCCCCGTGCTGCCGCCGAAGCCGGGATAATTCATTCCCCATACTTCGACCGCACGGTTGTTCCACATCTCCGCTTCGGCAGCGACCCATCGATCGGCCCGGTCCGCATTGCCGTAAAATCGTAGAACGAAAATTTCGGGCTGACCGCGTCGCTCCACCAAGGCCGAGCGCCCCACCCAGATTTCGAGATCGCCATCCTGAAACCGGATCGCCTTGCGCTCGGCACGGCCCGGATCGAGCCGGTGGGTCGTTGGGAACAGAATGAGCCTGTCCGGCAACGGGGCGAGCGCAATCATGACGCAATACAAGAGGATCCAAAACGCAACGCGCAACTTCCAGGAGGGCTTCCGTTTCATCCTTCTCGCGGATGAGCGTGCTATCGCATCAGCCGTTCGAGCACGTAGCCAATCAGCGCCGTGGCTGGGAGGGTGAAGACCCACGCCCAGACGATGCGCTCGACCACGCCCCATTTAACTCCGCTGAACCGCTTCATCGCGCCGACCCCCATGATCGAAGTCGAAATGACGTGCGTCGTCGAAAGTGGAATGCCCCAATGGCTTGCCGCCTGGATGATCACAGCGGCGGTCGTCTCGGCGGCGAAACCGTGGACCGGTTGCAGCTTCACCATCTTATGCCCGAGCGTGCGGATGATCCGCCACCCACCGGCGGCGGTGCCTGCCGCCATCGTCGCCGCGCACAGGAGGATGACCCATTTCGGGATTTGGAAATCGGGCGTGTTCAGGAAGTGGAACATCGGCGGCAGATCGTTGAACACGCCGGTCTTCGTTCCGGTAAAAAGGGCCAGCGCGATAATGCCCATGGTCTTTTGCGCGTCGTTCGTGCCGTGGCTGTGGGCCATCCACGCAGCACTGACCAGTTGGAGTTTTCCAAAAATCGAATGGACTACGTGAGGCGTCAGTGTCCGCAGGGTCAGGAAGAGCAATGCCATCAGAAGGGCGCCGAGAGCAAACCCGATCAGGGGGGAGGTGAACATCGGAATAACGACTTTCGGCACGAGGCCGGTGTTCCATTTCAGGACCGACCAGTCACCGTGCGCAGTGGCAAGGGCGGCGCCGCAAAGCCCGCCGATGAGCGCATGACTGGAGCTGGAAGGAAGGCCGAGCCACCAGGTGAGGAGGTTCCAAATGATTGCGCCGAGCAAGGCGCAGAGGACCGTCTTCATGTCGATGGCCTTGCCGTCTACGATGCCCTTCCCGATGGTGGACGCGACTGCGGTGCCCATGAGCGCGCCCGTCAGATTGAAGAACGCCGCCAGGGCGATTGCCAGGCGTGGCGTCAGCACTTTCGTTGAGACGACCGTGGCAATGGCGTTCGCGGCGTCGTGAAAGCCGTTGATGTACTCAAAGGCGATGGCCGCGAGCACCACGATGATGAACAGGATCATGCGGCCGGCGTTTGGTTGCGGATCAGGAGTGCTTGAGGACCACCTGCAAAATGACGTTGCCGGCATCGCGGCAGCGGTCGATCACCTTTTCCAGAAGATCGTAGAGGTCCCGCAGAAAGACGATCTGCCTGGCGTCGTAATTTCCGTGGTAAAGATCGTGCAATAACTCGAGCTCGAGATTGTCGGCGTCCCCTTCAATCGTCTGGAGGTGCGTATTCATCTCCCGGGCTCGCGCAATGTCGGTGCCTTTACGCAGCTCTTTTACCATGGCCAGCACGGCTTCCGCCGCCTGGTCCAGTAATTCGAGATGTTTCTTGAAGTTGCGGCCATGGAGGTCGGCCGGGAAAATCAGGATCCGGTCCCCGATTTTCTCGACCGTCTTAGGAATCTTGTAGAGGGCGGCGGCAAGGGCCTGGATGTCTTCGCGCTCGAGCGGGGTGATGAACGTTTTGCAAAGCTGTTCGGTCAGTTCCTGGGTGATGCGTTTGTCTTCCCGCCTGCTCTGGACGAACTCGTCCAGGCTGTGGGGCCCCTCGCTCTGATCGAGCTTTCCGAGCAGCGCGACGAGATGATGGACGCTGCTGTCGGCCTGCTGGGCGCTCGCCTCGAGCAGATCAAAGAATTTTTCGTCGTGTCCAAAGAATTTACGGATCGAGAACATAGAATCCTAGGGTAGGGCGTTTCGCTGAGACAGACGGCCTGCAATTAGTACCCGCGCGTTCATTCGGTCTATAGCATTGCACCGCGCATGATAAGCAAGGCAATGCTGAAATAGATAACCAAACCGGTTACGTCCACGAGAGTGGCTACGAAAGGAGCGGAGGAAGTCGCCGGATCGGCCCCGACGCGCCGCAGGATGAAGGGAAGCATCGACCCGGAGAGCGATCCCCAAAGGACCACCCCAACGAGAGCAAAGCCGACCGTCAGCGCGACCAGCATCCAATGCGGTCCGTAGATCGACGAAAATTGGGCCCACAGGGCGACCCGCAGGAAACCAATCACACCAAGCACAAGACCGAGCAGCAAGCCCGAGATGATCTCCTTCCGCATGACGTGGAACCAGTCGCGCAACGTAACTTCACCCAGCGCCATCGCCCGGATGATGAGCATCGAGGCTTGCGAACCGGAGTTGCCGCCGCTGGAAATAATCATCGGTAGGAACAAAGCCAAGACGACGGCTTTCGCGATCTCTCCCTCGTAATAACTCATCGCAGAGGCGGTCAGCATTTCCCCAAGGAACAAGACAATGAGCCAGCCTGCGCGTTTCCGGACCATGACCAGCAACGGAATCCGCATGTAAGGTTCGTCGACGGCCTGCATGCCGCCGAACTTCTGGATATCCTCGGTGGCTTCTTCCTCCGCGACGTCGAGCATGTCGTCGCTCGTGACGATGCCGACCAGGACCTCGCTCGAATCGATCACCGGCAGTGCAGTCCGGTCGTACTTCCGGAACGCGTTCAGCGCTTCCTCCTGGGTGTCGTTCACCTTTAGCGCCGTGAAAGTGCGGTCTCGGAATTCGCTGACCTTCGCTTCGAGGGGACGGACCAAAAATTCCCGCATCCGGAGGTCGTCGATCAGTCGCCCGCGTTCATCGACGACGTAGATGACGTTGAGCGTTTCGCTGTCCCGGCCGAACTCGCGGACATGATCGAGCACCTGCTGGACGGTCCAATCGTCATGGATCGCGATGAAGTCCGGCGTCATTAACCGGCCGACGCTGTCTTCGGGATAACCGAGAAGCGTCTGCGCAACCCGGCGTTCTTCCGGCGTTAGAAGCCGGATGAGTTGGCGCGCGGCGGCGCTCGGCATTTCCTCCAGAAGCGCCGTCCGGTCGTCTGGCGACATCTCGTTGAGAATGGCGGCCACCTGTTCGTGGGCCATTGCGCGAAGCAACTGCTGTTGCGCGTCGAGCTCGAGGTATTCGAAAACGTCAGCGGCCAGGGCGTTCGGGAGCAGACGAAAGATAATGACCTGTTCGTCTTCGGGGAGGTCGAGAATCAGCTCCGCGACATCAGCCGGCGGCCATTCCCCGAAGATTGTCCGCAGAGCGCCAAAGTTCCGCTCCGCGATCAGGTCTCGAATTTCCGGAAGGAGAATTTTCCCGACCATAACATCAGCACGTGCGAGCGCTCAGGAGCGGCCCGAGCTTTGTAACATTCGGCTGCGCAATGCGCAATCAGGGAGCAGAATGGAGCGCTGGAGTAATGGAGTAATCAAAAGCAAACCGGCGAGGCCATTACTCCAGTAATCCATCACTCCACAACTCCAATCCCATCCTTGGAATCTGAGCGAATCTCGCCACAGTGACCCGGATGACCGCGACAGCCACCAGTTCCATGATCAGGCGAGAAACCGGCGACGACGGAATTTGCGTCCTGACCTTCGATCGGCCTGAGTCCGGGGCGAACATTTTCGATGCGGCGACGATGGAAAACCTGAGGGAACACGTGGACGCGATCGAAAAAGATCCGGCGATCAAAGGACTGATCGTTACCTCGGCGAAGAAATCGATCTTCATCGCCGGAGCCGACCTTAAGACGCTGCTGAAGCAGGCACAGACCGGCGAGATGCGCGGATTCATTGCGGAAGGGCAAAAAATTTTCAATCGGCTGGTTGCTTTGAAGGTGCCATCGGTCGCGGCTATCCATGGTGCGTGCGCTGGAGGCGGCTACGAGATCACCCTGGCCTGTGACTATCGGGTCGCCTCGGACGAGCCGGCGACGAAGATCGGTTTGCCCGAAACCACGCTCGGCCTGGTCCCGGCCTGGGGCGGAGCCACGCGGTTGCCGCGGCTGATCGGTGCAGCCGCTGCCGCTGAGGTCATTTTGAAAGGGAAACTTTACGGCGCTGCGGACGCGCTGAAACTGGGATTGGTCGATGAGGTCGTTCCGAAGGACCAAATGCTCGACGCCGCGCGGAAGAAGTTAGCCGAAGGAAAACGCAAAATGGAGGCGGGGGCTCCGGCAACGGCCGCCGCGCAGGAACTCAGCGCACCGAAAGTTCGCGGAAACGAAGCCCCGGCGCGCGCGTTCGAGATCATCAAGCGGGCCTCGGATTCCTCAGTGGAGGAATCGCTCGCCATGGAGGTGGACGCGATCAGTGAGCTCGGTGCGACCCATGCGACCCAAAACCTGATCCGGAATTTTTTTCTCGGGGACAAATATAAGAAAGGTTCAGCAAAAGCGCCGGCTGAGAAGATCACGCACGCTGCGGTTATCGGAGCCGGGGTGATGGGGTCCGGGATCGGGCAATGGCTAAGCTCACGCGGCGTTTCCGTGATCCTTCGTGACGTCGATTCGGCGGCGATTGACCGGGGTCTGGCGAATATAGAGAAAACGTACGCGGACGCCGTCAAGCGTGGCCTCATGAGCGAGGAGAAGGCGAAGGAAGGTCGCGCGCGGATTGTTGCCTCCACCCAGCCCGGGCCGTTGCGCGATGTCCAGATCGTGATCGAGGCCGCGTCCGAAAAACTTGAGATTAAAAAGAAGATTTTCGCCGATCTCGCGGCCAACACACCGGCAACGACGATCCTGGCCACGAACACATCCGCGCTCCCAATCGACGACCTCGCGACCAGCACCGGGACGCCCGCGCGCGTGGTTGGCCTTCATTTTTTCAATCCGGTAAGCCGGATGAAGCTCGTCGAAGTAGTGGTAGGGCGGCAGACCGCGGACGACGTCCGCGAGCGCGCCCTGGCCTTTGCGCGCCAGGTCGGGAAGCTCCCCGTTTTGGTCCAGGATTCGCCAGGCTTCCTCGTCAATCGCGTCCTCTTTCCCTACCTGCTGGATGCTGCGGAGTTGTTCGAAAATGGCGTGAGCCCTGAGGAGATCGATGGCGCGCTTCTGGAATGGGGGATGCCGATGGGACCACTACGCTTGATCGACGAGATCGGAGTGGACATTACCGTCGATATCGCGGCGACCCTGGAGAAGGCCTACGGCTCGCGTAATCACGCGCCGGAAATCCTCCAAAAAATGTATGAGCAGAAGCTCCTCGGCCGCAAGACCGGCTCCGGGTTTTACAAGTACGAGGGCAAACAGCAGAGCCCGAACGAAGCGTTACAACCATGGCGCCAGGAGTCCGGAGAAAAATTCGGGCTCGAGAACATCACCAATCGCCTGGTCTATCTGATGGTAAATGAGGCGGCACGGTGTCTGGAGGAAAAGGTGGTTGCCACGCCGGAAGACGCGGATTACGGAATGATTCTCGGCACCGGCTTTCCGGTTTATCGCGGTGGTCCATTGCGGTTCGCGGAAAGCGTCGGTCTCAAGAAAGTGGTGACGGACATGGATGGCATCCATTCCCGGGCGGGGGAGAAGTTTGCGGCCTGCGATTTACTTCGCCAGCACGCCCAGGACGGCACTACATTTTACGGAGGCAAGTAAGTATGAAATCGTCGCTCGAAGCACCGGAAAAGCAGATTGCGGAAGAGACCAGCGCGAAGCCGGCAGCGGCCTCTGTGATCGATACGTCAAAGATGTCGGCCGGCAAGGCGGCGGCACTGGAACTGGCGGAAAGCTCGCGCGATCCGTTGGACGAGCGAGGAAGTTTCGCAAGCAATCTGTTCATCGGGCGGTTCGACTTCGATCGGATTTTCCCGTACCCGATTCAAAGTCCGGAAGACGTGGCCGCTGGCGAACCATTTCTCACCGAGCTGAAAGCATATCTGCAGGAGAACGTGGATGCGGATGAAATCGACCGGACCGGCGAGATCCCGCAGAAGAATATCGACGAGCTCTTCGCGATGGGAGCGTTCGCAATCAAAGTCCCGAAGCAATACGGCGGGCTTGGGCTCTCGCAGGTCAACTACGGCCGGGCCGCGATGCTCCTGGGCAGCTGGGACGCGAACCTGACCGCGCTGGTCTCCGCGCACCAATCCATCGGCGTTCCGCAACCGCTCCTCATCTTCGGAACTGAAGAACAGAAAGCGAAGTATTTGCCGCGAGTCTCGCGCAAGGAAATCTCCGCGTTCGCTCTTACCGAGATGAACGCGGGTTCCGACCCCGCGAACATGAGCTTGCGGGCCGACCTTTCGGAAGATGGCACCGCGTGGGTCCTGAACGGCGAGAAGCTTTGGTGCACGAACCTGATCAAGGCGGGCGTGCTCGTGGTGATGGCAAAGACGCCGCCGAAAATGGTCAACGGCAAGGAGCGCAAACAAATCAGCGCGTTCATCGTCGACGTCGATACGCCAGGCCTCGAGATCACCTATCGCTGCCATTTCATGGGTTTGCGCGCGCTTTACAACGGGATCGTGAAGTTCACTGATGTCCGGGTCCCGCGAGAGAATCTCATCGCCAAGGAAGGGCAGGGATTAAAGGTGGCGCTGACCACGCTCAACACCGGGCGTCTGACAATTCCAGCAGCCTGCGTCGGTCTGTCGAAACGGCTGGTCGAAATCTGCCGGAAATGGGCCTCGGAACGGATCCAATGGGGCGCGCCGATCGGCCAGCATTCCGCAATCGCGGGCAAAGTCGCGGAGATGGCCGCCAACACCTTCGCGATGGAGGCCATCACGTTCCTGACTTCGGCAATGGTCGATCGGAAAGCGGGCGATCTGCGAATCGAAACCGCCATGTGCAAAATGTGGTGCACGGAGATGACCTGGCGTATCGCCGATGAAGCGATGCAGGTCCGGGGCGGCCGTGGTTACGAGACCGCACAATCCCTGGCGGGACGCGGCGAAGAACCGATTGCGGTCGAGCGGTTCCTTCGGGATTGCCGGATCAATATGATTTTTGAAGGGTCGAGCGAGATCATGCGGCTGTTCATCGCCCGCGAGGCGCTTGATCCGCATCTCAAGGTGGGTGGGGCGATTTTCAATACCCAGTTGCCAATGACGACGCGGATCAAATCGATGTTCAGCTCAGGGTCGTTCTATACGCGCTGGTATCCAAGACAATGGTTCGGCGGCAACGCTGGGAACCTCGACAAATTGCATGCCGATCTCCGGGACCACGTTCATTATGGCGCATCCACCAGCCGGAAGCTGGCCCGTGGGCTCTTCCATGCCATGATGCGCTTCGGGCCCAAGCTCGATCGGGAACAGCTTCTCCTGTCGCGTTTCGTGGGAGTCGCCACCGAACTTTTCGCGATGAACGCAACCTGCGCATTTGCCCAATCCAAGATCGATGCCGGCGAGCCGGCTGCCGAAATTTTGTCGTTAACCCACTATTTCTGCAGGTCGGCCCGTCTCCGCATTGCCCAGCATTTCGCTGGGACCAGTGATAACGCAGACAAGGCCGGCTACGCGCTTACCCAGGAACTTCTCGCTGGGAAGCACGAGGAGCTCCGGCGCGGGATTGTTTAGCTCTGTACCTGTCGCCGGTAATCTCGTTCTAGCCGTCGCCCTGTAGCCGTCGCCCTGTAGCCGTTGCCCTGTAGCCGTTGCCCTGTAGCCGTCGCCCTGTGGGCGACGTGAGAGTGCGCGACGTTTACCCCAACGCTTCGCACAGCGAAGCGGCTACAGGGAAGGGCTACAGGGAACCTCGTTTGACCGCTCCTTGCCTCCCAGCTAACCTCAGCGGATGAGTATGCCGCCCGTGCTCACGGAGTCGGCCCGCACCTCACCGCGGAGCCGCCCGAGCGAGAGCAAACCCGAAACGAAGAACAGAAACACCGACGCGGCTTCGCGGGCGTTGGAGACCCTGGAGCAACATGTTTTGCTCGATGGCTTCCGGATTGTGATCGACGACCAGAAGAGCCGTGGGTCCTATCTTTACAACGCCGCGAGTGACTCGCGCCTGATCGATCTCTACGGTTTTTTCGGCTCGATGCCGGTCGGTTACAATCACCCGCACTTCGCCGATCCGAGCGTCCGGGAAGAACTGGGACGGGCCGCGTCGATCAAGGTCGCGAACTCCGACGTTTACTCGGAAGGCTACGCGACATTCGTCGAAACGTTCACCCGCGTGGCGGGGCTGCCGCCGCTGGAGCGTTATCTCTTCATTGAAGGCGGCGCGCTTGCCATCGAGAACACGCTGAAGGCCGCAATGGATTGGAAAGTGCGGAAGAACATCGCGGCAGGTCGCGGCGAACGGGGTACGGAGATCCTCCACTTCCAGCATGCTTTCCACGGGCGGAGCGGCTACACTATGAGCCTGACGAACACCGATCCGCGGAAAACGGATTTGTTCGCCAAATTCAAATGGCCGCGGGTTTCCAATCCCTGCATTAATTTTTCCCTGCCGGAAGCCGATCGTGAAGCTGACGTTATCGGGAGAGAGAAGCGGTCCGAGGAGGAGATTCGGCAATTCATCGAGGAACGCGGGACCGATATTGCTGCGATCATCATCGAGCCGATCCAGGGAGAAGGCGGTGACAACCATTTCCGAGAAAAGTTCCTGAAGAAGCTGCGCCAGATCTGCGATGAGAACGAGATGCTGCTCATTTTCGATGAAGTGCAGACCGGGCTCGGGACCACCGGCAAAACCTGGTGCTCGCAGCATTTCGGCGTCGTGCCGGACTTGATGGCTTTCGGCAAGAAGGTGCAGGTCTGCGGCGTAATGGCCGGGCCGCGCCTCGACGAAGTTGAGGACAACTGCTTCCGGCTCCCCAGCCGGTTGAATTCCACCTGGGGCGGCAATTATGCGGACATGATCCGCTCCACGCATTTCCTGCGGATCATCGAGAAGGAAAATCTCGTCGAGAACGCTCGTGTGGTGGGCGAATACTTTGTGAAGTCGCTCCGGGAATTGCAGAACGAGGAGACTCTGATCAGCGCGGTGCGCGGGCGCGGCCTTTTCATAGCCTGCGATTTGCCGGACCCGGAGACGCGCGATGAATTTTGGAAGGGACTCTTCGATCGCGGCCTGCTCGTCCTGAAATCGGGCGATCGCTCCATCCGTTTTCGACCAGCCTTAGACATCACCACGGAAGTTGTGGATGAGGCGATCGGCCTGCTCCGCGCCCAGTGCCGGCAGACCAAGCTGTAGCCGGAATCAGCGATCCCGGCCGCGCACATATGGAAACCGGTCCCTTATTCAAAAAACTCGTCATCACTGACGAAAACCCAGGCGCCTTCTGCGGCGACTGGATGGGCAGCGGTCCGGTGATCGAGAAGTTCTCGCCTATTGATGGGAAACTTCTTGGCCGTGTTCGGACGGCTACGGACGCACAATACGAGAAGACGATCACGCGCGCCCAGGAAGCCTTCGAAAAATGGCGGGTGACGCCGGGCCCCGTCCGCGGGGAGACCGTGCGCAAGTTGGGGAACGCGTTGCGCGACCTGAAATCCGAGCTCGGGCAACTGGTCACGCTCGAGTCAGGCAAAATCATCGCCGAGGGCGAAGGCGAGGTGCAGGAGATGATCGACATCTGCGATTTTGCCGTTGGCCAATCCCGGATGCTTTACGGTCTGACGATCCAATCGGAACGGCCGAATCATCGCCTGATGGAGCAATGGCATCCGCTCGGACTCGTTGCCATCATTTCTGCCTTCAATTTCCCCGTGGCGGTCTGGTCCTGGAACGCAGCCCTGGCAGCGATCTGTGGCGACGCCACGATCTGGAAACCGTCGGAAAAAACGCCGTTAACCGCAATTGCTGTGATCAAGATCGCAGAACGCGTCTGCCTGGAGACAGGCGCGGACCCCGGGATCTTTTGCTTGCTGATCGGAGACGGTCCCTCAATCGGCCGCAAGCTGGCGCAGGACCGGCGCATCCCGCTGGTTTCGGCCACGGGCTCGACCCGGATGGGGTTCGATGTCGCCAGAGAGGTCCACGGCCGTCTGGGCCGCACGGTCATGGAATTGGGCGGCAACAACGCGCTCATCGTCGCGCCGACGGCCGATCTCGACATGGCGACGAGCTCCATCTTCTTCGGCGCGGTCGGCACCGCGGGCCAGCGCTGTACTTCCACCCGCCGCATCATCGTGCATGAGTCCGTGGCGGATGAAGTGCGCAACCGGCTCCTCGCCGCCTACAAATCCGTTAACATCGGAAACCCTCTCGATCGCAAAACTTTGATGGGGCCGCTCATCGACCAGGCTTCTCTCGAGAACGTCCAGCGCTCGATCGAGAAGGTGAAGAGCGAAGGAGGGGAGATTCTGTACGGCGGCGAGAAGCTGGATGGCGAACAGTTTCCGGGCGGCTGTTACATGAAACCCTGTCTCGCGACGGCGCGGCGCGATTTCGAAATTGTGCAGGAGGAGACTTTCGGCCCACTCGCTTATTTCATGACCTATCGTGATTTCGATGAAGCGATCGCCATTCACAACGGCGTGACCCAGGGACTGAGCTCGTCGATCTTTACCAACGACATGCGGGAGGCGGAGAAATTCCTGAGCGCGGCCGGCAGCGATTGCGGGATTGCGAACGTGAATACCGGCACCAGTGGCGCCGAGATCGGCGGCGCGTTTGGCGGCGAGAAGAACACCGGCGGCGGCCGCGAAAGCGGAAGTGACGCTTGGAAAAATTACATGCGACGCCAGACCAACACGATCAACTTTTCTCGGGAACTTCCGCTCGCCCAGGGAATCCAGTTTGGGACACCGGACGAGGGCAGCGCGACAGCGTAACGGAAGTCGAGGCTTCCAGCCTGACTCGGAGGCGGGCATCTTGCCTGTCGTTTGCGAAACCTTAATCCGTGATCAGCAGGCTGGAAGCCCGCTGTCCGAGACAGGCTGGAAGCCTATCCTCCAAACGCTGGCATCCCGGTGATGTGCTCGCCGAGGACGAGCAGGTGGATGTCGTGCGTGCCTTCGTAAGTCTTCACGCTTTCGAGATTGCACATGTGCCGGAAACATTGACGCTCATCCAGAATGCCGACCCCGCCGAGGATGTCGGGCGCGGTCCGGGCCGCGTCGAGCGCGATCTCGACGTTGTTCATTTTCGCCATGGAAATGTGGTAATGCTGCGCGACGCCGGCGTCTTTTAGTTGGGCGAGACGCAGGGCGAGCAATTGCGCTTTGGTGATTTCGGTGAGCATGCGGGCGAGCTTGGCTTGCACGAGTTGAAAACCGCCGATGGGGCGATCGAATTGCATTCGGCTTTTTGCGTACTGCCGCGCTTCGTCGTAGCACCCCATGGCGGCGCCGATTGCGCCCCAGGAGATTCCGTAGCGAGCGTGGTTGAGGCATTGCAATGGCGAACGAAGGCCGCGGCTGTCTGGAAGAAGCGCGCTGGCTGGGATGGCGCAGTCGTTGAACTCCAGCTCCGCGGTCAGGCTAACGCGAAGCGAAAGCTTTCCTTCGATTAACGCCGCGTTGAACCCGGGCGTGCCTTTCTCAATTAGGAAACCGCGGACGGCTTTCGCACTCTCGGGATCGATGCCTTCTTCGCCCTCGACTTTCGCCCAGACGATTGCAACGTCGGCGATCGTTCCGTTGCCGATCCATTTTTTCGTTCCGGTGAGTCGATAGCCGTCGGAGGTTTTCATGGCGCGGCAACGCATCCCGCCGGGATTCGAGCCGAAGTTGGGTTCGGTGAGCGCGAAGCAGCCGAGCTTTTCGCCGCGCGCCATCGCCGGCAGCCAGCCGGTCTTTTGTTCCTCCGAACCGAAAAGATAAATCGCCATCATGGCGAGCGAGCCTTGCACGGAGGCGAACGTGCGCAGGCCGCTGTCGCCGCGTTCGAGCTCCTGCATTATCAGGCCCGCGGCGACACTCCCCAGCCCGCCGCAGCCGTAGCCTTTTATGCTCGGACCAAAAGCACCGAGCTCCGCCAGCTCCGGGACGAGCTCCATCGGGAACGTACCGTCGCGATAGTGCTGTGCGGCGACAGGCAGGAATCGTTGCTGGACCCAACTGCGGACCCGATCACGCAACTGGCGCTCGTCCCCCGTCAGGAGTTCCTCGAGGTTGTAGAAATCAGGGGCTTCGAACGTGGCCATGGCGATTCGGCAGATTGAAAATAGCCCAGCGTTTCAACGCTGGGTAAACAGAAAATATTTTGGCCAAGTCCCGAGAGGGACGGCAGAAACGGGTAGGCCAAGCTCGAGGCCCTCGCGCCGTCGAAGGCCTCTGTCGTCCCAAACGGGACTCGGTCTTCTTATATCGCGTCACACCCAGCGTTGAAACGCTGGGCTATTGGCGTTCGAAGCAACGGCTGTAAAAGCCCTAAGCCGCATTTTCAGACGGCTCTCGCGACGGCCTCGAAATAGGAGCGGGTAATTCAGCCCTTGAGTGTCGCCCCTCGCGCACTGAGTTTGAAAGTTCTGCTACAGCGGGCACCCGGCATTTAGGCGCACTTTGCAAAGTATGCACCACGGCAGCGGGTTCACTTTCATAAACTCAGTGCACTAGACTTGGGCATGTAGTTGTTCTAGTGATCGCTCGTGCACCGACGCGATCAAATCTGATGCAAAGGCGTGCGGCGATCATCACGGCTCTCCGAACACCTGTCGGCCGGCAGGGGGGCGCATTGGCGTCGGTTCGCCCCGACGATCTGGCCGCCCACATCATCAAGGCCGTCGTGGCGCGATCCGGCATCGACCCCGCCTTGATCGAGGATGTGTACTTCGGCGCTACCAACCAGGCCGGCGAGGACAACCGCAACGTCGCGCGCATGGCCGCGCTGCTGGCGGGCCTCCCCGCGTCCGTGCCGGGTTCGACGGTGAATCGCCTCTGTGCGTCGGGGCTGGAAGCCGTCAACATCGCGGCGCGCATGATCGAGGCGAGTCACGGCGATGTGTTCATCGCGGGCGGCGTCGAGTCGATGAGCCGTGCACCTTATGTGCTCAGCAAGGCGGAAACCGCGTTCGGCCGGTCGCAGCAGATCTTCGACACTTCGATCGGCTGGCGCCTGGTCAATCCTCGCATGGCGGCGCTGCATCACCCCTTCTCCATGGGCGAGACCGCCGAGAATGTCGCCCGCCAGCACAAGATCAGCCGGGCGGATCAGGATCAGTTCGCGCTGCAGAGCCAGCAACGGTGGTCGGCGGCGCACCAACGAGAAAAGTTCGCGCAGGAGATCGTGCCCGTCGAGATTCCGCAGCGCAAGGGCGCTCCGACCCTCGTCAGCGTGGACGAGCACCCGAGGCCGGACACGACGCTGGAGAATCTCGCCAAGCTGAAACCCGCATTCTCCAAAGACGACCAAGGCACGGTGACCGCTGGCAATTCGTCGGGTATCAACGACGGCGCGGCGGCCTTGCTCATCGTTGAAGCCGGGCTGGCCAAATCGCTGGGTCTTCAGCCGATCGCCTTCATCGGTCCGAGCGCCGCGGCCGGCGTCGATCCCGCGTTCATGGGGCTCGGACCCGTGCCCGCGATCCGCAAGGCGCTTCTGCGCGCGAACCTGACGCTCGACCGCATCGACCTGTTCGAGTTGAACGAGGCGTTCGCGGCGCAGGCCCTCGCCTGCCAGCGCGAGCTGGGCATCGACAACGAAAAATTGAACGTCAACGGCGGCGCGATTGCGATCGGTCACCCGCTCGGTTGCAGCGGCGCCCGCCTGGCCACGACGCTGATCCACGAGATGGCTCGCACCGGCGCCACGCGCGGGATCGCGTCGCTCTGCGTCGGGGTAGGACAAGGCTTGGCCACGGTCTTCGAGCGAGAGTGAGTTTGGAAGTGGGTCTGACTGTCAGATCGTTCGAGCGATGCCGGTCATGACAATCTTCGCGACGTATGACTCGCCGTTGTCGTCGTCGCTCGGACCGCTGCCCATTCGGGACGCAGCGTCGCGATCGCGTCATTGCCTTGCCTTCCATCGCTTCGAGTCGGCGCTCGTAATGCTGCACTAGATCGGCGGCGACGAGGTCGATCCGCTTCGGATTCTTGACCAGCGCTTCGAGCGCGGCCCATTTTCTACCGATGTTCCTGTAAGCAATATTGGCTAAAGCTAAGGACCCGATAAGCTCCGCCCCATAAGCCGTATATTACCAGTGGTCTCTAAGCCGATCCTCGCACCATTGCTTGAGTTTTTGATCACCTACGGTGCCGGCAAGTCTTAATAGTTGCCGCAACGTGGTGCTAATAAACGATCGATTGCCGATTTGTTCGTTCAACTCAAGAACCTTCAAATAGAGTTTGATCGCACGTTTTGGATCCTTTGATCTTGCATTGATGGTCGCCATTCCGCCAAGTGACGCGGCTTGCCCTCTCTTGTCGCCCATCTCGCTGCTGAGGGCGAGTCCCATCTCGTAAAACACGATGGCCTCGTTAGCATCGCCTTTTTTCGCGTGCGCCGCCGCAATACCGCCAAACGCCGAGGCTTGCCCGTGCTTGTCGCCGATTTCCAAGCTCAGAGCGAGTGCCCTCTCATGGAACTCGATGGCTTTATTGGCGTCGCCTTTTTTCGCGTACGCCGCTCCAATGCCGCCAAGAGCTGAGGCTTGCCAGCGCTTGTCTCCTGTCTCAAGCCTAAGGGCGAGACCCCTCTGATAAAACTCAATGGCTTTGTCTAAGTTGCCTCTCCGTGCATGCGCTGTCGCGATACCGCAGAGGGCTGAAGCCTGCCCGCGCTTGTTTCCGACTTCCCGGTTGAGCGCCTGTGCCCGGTCAAAAAACTGTATGGCTTTGTCAGTGTCGCCTTTTCTCGCGTGAGCCGCCGCAATGCCACCGAGGGCCGAGGCTTCCCCGCGTTTGTCTCCAATTTCGCCGTTTAGCGCTTGTGCCATCTGATAAAACTCGATGGCCCTATCGGCGTCGCCTTTTTTCGCGTAAGCCGCTGCAAGCCCACCCAAGGCAGAGGCTCGCCCGACCTTATCCCCAATTTCACCATTGAGCGCCTGTGCGCGGTCGTAGAACTCGATGGCCTTCTCTACGCTGCCTTTCGCGCCCTCCGCGGCCGCAATCCCGCCAAGGGCTGAGGCCTGACCGTGCTTGTCCCCAATTTCGACGCTGAGAGTGAGTCCCTTTTCGTGAAACTCGATGGCTTTGTTGGCGTCGCCCTTCTTCGCGTGAGCCGCTGCGAGCCCACCCAAAGCTGAGGCCTGCCCGCGCTTGTCCCCGATTTCGACGCTGAGGGCGAGTCCCTTTTGGTAAGACTCGATGGCCTTGTCGGCGTCGCCTTTCTTCGCGTGAGCCGCTGCGAGCCCACCCAAGGCTGAGGCTTGCCCACGCTTGTCCCCGATTTCACCATTGAGCGCCTGTGCGCGGTCGTAAAACTCGATGGCCTTATTGGCTTCGCCTTTCTTCGCGTGAGCCGCTGCAAGCCCACCCAAAGCTGAGGCTTGCCCGTGTTTGTCCCCGATTTCGACGCTGAGGGCGAGTCCCTTTTGGTAAAACTCGATGGCCTTGTTGGCGTCGCCCTTCTTCGCGTGAGCCGCTGCAAGCCCACCCAAGGCTGAGGCCTGCCCGCGCTTGTCCCCGATTTCGACGCTGAGGGCGAGTCCCTTTTGGTAAGACTCGA
>DATLNB010000057.1:0-29428 GCA_035536995.1 Chthoniobacterales bacterium
AACTTCTCCACTGTTCTCCACCGAGTGGCTCCCCAAGTCCGCTTCTCCTTCGGCACTGGATTATCCTGTGCGAAACACAACGCCTGAGTGGCCACTAGCAACACGGTGAGTGTGAGCGCGTGCTTTAGCATCTAACGAGAACAAGATGAGCGACGGCGGACGAGGCCGTGCGTCGCTCCGGGTGAAGAGGTGGAAGTCATCTGAAATGTGAACGCACAGCGGTCCGCCGTTCGCTCCATCGCCTGGTTAGATGCGTTCGCGCTCACTGGTGGGTAAGTGCTATTGGGAGAGTGACCTCACAGTGCTTTGTCTTGGGCGCGAAGTCGAGTCGGACGATCGGCGAAATGCGAACCTTCTTCGGGTGATACCCAGGTGCGTCAACGCGCAAGAAAGAATCTCCGACAAAAACGCTAAACCCATCGGCGCTGCCGGCAGCACGAAAGTATGCCACAAGACTCACGCGTCCGTCGCGGGCGGTCTTCTTCTTCGGCGGCATCGCGCTCGGATGCTTAGAAGACAGCGGTTCAGTGTTGCGACCGCCTACGCGGACCGCTTCGACTGTCGCTCCAGAGATCGGTCTTTGCGTCACTGAATCTGTCACGCGCGCTGCCATGACTAGCGCCGAAGTGCCGTCCCAAATGAAGATGGCATCTTTCGACTTGAGACTCGCGACCATGCTGGCGACCTCCTTCGAGGACATCTCCACGGTCTCGATGCCTATTGGTTGTGCGCAGCCACTCGCGGACACTGCGGCGAGACCGATGGCGAATTTCGTGAAAGGCGACACGCTCAGCATCTAACGAGAATTAGACGAAAATGCGTGCACGTGCACGTTCATTTTCAAGCGGGTGGAACTGGATTTGTGACTCGTCATTTCTGGGGCCTTTGGAAATCCCGACGTTACCCTTGCCGTCTAAGCAGTCGTTGACCCCATCCGGGCCCCCATTCTGCTCAGGCGCTATCGTGCAAGCAGGGCCGCCTCCGCGGCACTCTTGTCGAGTTCCGGCCGTCGAACAAAAGCTTTCTTTTCAAAGATCAATGTCACCGGACGACGCTGCCTGACCTCTATTGTAGCATCAGTTATGGCACCCTGCAGATTTTCGCCTACGGCCCGAATTGTTTTTTCAACGAGACGGTAGGTGACTGCGAATTGCCCGCCTTTGCGCTTCCAAGTTCCCCGATGTACCTCCCGAGGATCCCCGCCACTTATCTTGTATTCCTTCGATCTCCGACCGATCGTGCAATAGATCAGCGCGAAGGAGCCGTCATCCTGGAAATGTAGGATCCCGCCATTGCCCACTTTCTCGTGCGCCGCGATATCCGCCGGGACATCGACCCATTTAATGTCTTTCTGGATCCATGCACCCGACAGGTCTGCGCCATCACACATCGTGAGCAGTAAGAGCAAAGCTACAAAACTCCATCGAAACATTCTCATGGTTCCAGAACACTCCGGTTGACCGCAGCGGCCATTACTGAGCCACCACGTTCACTCATTTCCGCATATGGTTGATAATACGCGTGCGGGTTCCATAGGATAAGCAACCGTGAGTGTAGCCCCCGCGCCTTGCTTTTGAAGACTGGCCGCTATTTGTGTTCCCGGTTTGCTCTCATTTCAAGGCTCGGATTTCGGTCGAAAATCATTAGGCACAACAATCACGTTGCTGCCGCTGGGGTTAACGCGAGTAATTGAGGGTCGGAAGGGGTTAGTCCTTAAGATTGCAACCTTCCGGCGTTGTGGAGCAGATTGGATACGTTTGTCCACGTCCCAATGTTGAGGCGTTGCGCCACCCTCCTCAAGCTTAGCGTGTGGCGGACCTCGTCTCCGCACACGATTGCCTCGCGGCGATTCCCGCGGCTCATTACGTGGTAAATAGCTCCGGGGTACTCGATCCTGATCTGGCGGGGCACTTCCCAATCGCTATCCGCTCCCCGATGTTGTGTCAAACTTAAGGACTGACCCCTATTTAGCCCTGAGGACTGACCCCTCCTGCCCCCCGATTCCGTTATACCGCGCGGGATGCAGGTGCGGGATCGGCGGGTGCGAACAGCGCGGCAGAGGAATTACTTTCACGAGCTGTCTATATTTCATGCATCAGAAGAGAGAACAGCCGCGTAGACTTTTCGCCCTTGCACTCCCAGTAAATCACCAACCCTCCAAACGTCCGCGCAATGCGGTCAAGCGCCTCGTCCACTGTCACATCCGTCATGGACGCCGGGAGATGCGGGAGCTTTGGGTCAGGATATACTAACGGATAACTGGCGACCATCGGGACCGCGTCGATTCGAGCGTCGCGCATTTTCGCCTGAACCTCCTTCGCATCAATAATCGCCGCTATGGCCTTTGTGTAGTTGTACCTTTCCAGATCTCCTAGTCTGAGCACATGGATCCTGGTGCTAAGCAAGTCGTTACTAATGTCGCCGATCCATATTCCGATCACTCCCGGTCGCCGTTGGGTAACTTTCGAATTCTTATTGTTGGCAACAGCCTGCTGCACGGCAGCCGCCCCTAGTTTCCCCTGGATTGGGTTCACTTCGATTCGTGGGAAAAATAGAACATCCTCCGAATCTCCCAGGCATTTCGAGGCAATATACAGCCGCCCTGCGGTACGCGTCGCTTTGAGCAGAGGGCGAATGTCGCGAAGCAACAGATCCCGGTTGTCAACGGATAAATTATACAAGGCAGCATCATTCTTCGGAAGCTCCTGTCCCATCACGCACCGGCACGTTACGAAGAAGCTTCCGATTAGGAGCATTCTGGCATTGCCCGAAATGTATCTGTGCAGTTTCATGGCGTGACAACCGTGACAAGGACCTGGAGCTTCCCGTTTGTATACCGGACGTCGTGTTTCAAAACAGTCGGGACCGACACAGGCTGGTTGTTGTATCTCAACTGAAAAGTTTGAAACTCCACTGAAACTACATTTGCTTTCTGACTGGGGCGGAAGCCTAACCCGACAGCGTCCGCGAAGATACCGCGCGGTCATAAGGGGTCAGTCCTTAAGATTGCAACCTTCCGGCGTTGTGAAGCAGATTGGATACGTTTGTCCACGTCCCAACGTTGAGGCGTTGCGCCACCCTCCTCAAGCTTAGCGTGGCGGTCCTCGTCTCCGCACACGATCGCCTCGCGGTGATCCCCGCGGCTCATTACGTGGTAGATTGCGCCGGGATAGTGAATTCTGCTCTGGCGGGGCAGAACCTCAACGCATTATCCAACGACGCCTGAAGTGTCAATCCTAAGGACTGACCCCTACTGTGCTGCCGCCGGGAATGGTATCCCGATAATCAAGGAAGTCATCGACCTTTCCAGAACGCTTATCTATGACTACTCTGTAAATAACGCCCCGCTGGCCGCCGTGCGCGAACGTGAAATTAACAAAATATTCTTCGCGCGCCTTGTCCACCGGAGAAACCGTTACCCCTTCATGGATCGTAACCGCGCAATCACTCGGCAGGTGAATATGTCGTCGATCAATTTCACCTCTCGCAATCTGGATTAGGTCCCCCCGCTGCGGAACGACCAATGATTGTGGTTGGGTGATACATCCCGACAGAGTCAGACAAAGAATAAAGATGAGTAGGTTAGTCATTAGGGATGAAATTTCGTGTCGCCATCGGAGCGGCGTAGCGGGTGATTGTCGAGCTCTCTACGTATGGCATTTTCGTTATCACGAATATTGCGACCTCCGTCATGCTCATCTAGGGCCTTAAATACGCCGTGCGCAAATTCATGGCCTAAAATTATGGCCCGCCCCCTAGGGCTGTCCTCTGGCAACTCACCGGGGCTTTTTGACAACGCTCTGAAGGTGGCCGAGTCTTGGAAGCGAGAGTCCGTGGGATCGAGGTATACATCAAAAATATTGTCGCTGAGGCTATACCGAGTAACAGTTTTTGGGTGTTCCCTGTTGACCGGGCGGATAGTCGCTACACCGTCAGCCGCAAGTATCTCTCGACCCTTTTTCGATCGTTGCAGTTCCTTGATTGCACGCTCTATAGCCTTTCTGCCTCCAGGCCCCCTCTCAGGATAGTCCTTGCTGAAGCGATATATCAGCAACCCAAAAGGGTCGGTCCAATTGACCGGATCATCGCCGCAGTAGCGGAAGAGGTTCATCTCAGAGCTGCCGAAAGCCTCGGGAGCTTTTCCTGACCAGAAATACGCTTTTTGCTCCGGACTTAGCTTCGCTCCTTCCGTTTGCAGGCCAAGCGGATCAACCTGAAGGAAGCGCCCGGTGTCGGGGTTGTAGAGGCGATGGCGGTAATCGTAAACCTGAAGCTCAGAGAACCACTCACGGCCGGTGAACATGAACCGGTTGCCCCATGTCGAGGTTTGAAGTTGAGCGCCACCGGGGCCGAGAATCGTGGGCCGGCCAAAGGCGTCGTAAGTGTATGTCTCGAGCACTGTGCCGTTGAGGCCGAGGAGCGCGGTAATGCTTCCCTGTCTGTCGGCATGATAAAAGAACCAGCCCTGGCCTGAGCCGCGCATCAGGATCTCATCCGGGCCGGCTCCGTAGATGTTGCGCGCGGCCAGGTTGCCCGCGGCATCGTATTCGGTGACCGGTTTCCAGCCGTCGTACGCAAACAGGGTGGTGGTGTTGCCGATCGTCCGGCGCAGACAACGGCCGAGGCCATCGTAGGTGCATTGCATACTGCCGCCGACCACTTGGTTGAGCGCGTTGTAAACGTAAGTCGGCCCGGCGTAGGTGGTCTTCTGGTTGAAATTCCCATCGTACTGGGGCACCCACCCGTTGATCCCGGTGTATTGGTTCATGTCGTTATGCAACAGAGGCGCCAGATAGCCGTTGTCGTTCACGCTCGTCCAATTTAGCAGGTCTGCTTCGGAGGGTGTCATCAACCGGAGCTGGCTGTCCGGCCTACTGAGTAAATCGCCTCCCTGCGATCCCCGCGGCTCATTACGTGATAAATGGCTCCGGGGTACTCGATCCTGATCTGGCGGGGCACTCCCCAATCGCTATCCGCTCCCCGATGGTGTGTCAATCTTAAGGACTGACCCCTCCTGCCCCCCCTTTTTCGATGTCCGCGCATTTCCGCAGAACTCGAGCGGCCGGATTCCGTAGAAGGCTAGGACGGACAAAACCGGCACCTCCTGTAAACGCTTATGAGAACCACATCTTTCCAAAACTTAAAATGTCTTATCCACCGGATTGCCGGTTTCCTACTCGTCGCGGCAAGCACCCTCCTGTTCGTTTGCGCCGTCAGTCTGGGAGTTGCGCAACAGCCGACGGTCCAGTTTGGCCCCCAACAAGGGGTCTGCCAGGATAACATCGCTCATGTTACTCTCGACGTGGTTGACGCGACGAGATCCTTCTATCCGGGTGGGCCGGTTGAACCGTTTATCCAGGTAATTCAGCGGCCGGCCGGGCCCGGCATGGCCCCATACTATATCGCCGCGGCGCCTGACCCTTCCGGCATCCACTTACTAACGATTCGGTCTGCTATCCCCGGACAACAGTTTTGGGTAGCCCGCAACAGCAGCCTGATAACGATCTCACCGGTTGGTCAGGTTACCGTGCTTGGGCCTTGCCAGTTCGCTCCACAGTTTCTCGCCCGGTTTCGGCCACCGATTCCCGTGTGGCCGACCCAGTTCGTTCCTGTCGCTGCCGGGTTCGACGGTGCGGCGGTCGCTACGTCGCCTCCGGCAATCATAAATCTCCCAACCGCCACCATTCCCGAAGGGATGTACAATCTTCCGCCAGTCCGCGTTGCGCCGACCGTGGCGCAACAATGCCTGAGCACGGCCGCTGGAGACCGGACTGCGTTTTTTAAATGTGTGGCTACGGGGTCCTTGGGGAAGAAGGAAAAGCTGGCTTTCGAATGCGCGACATCGAGCACGACGGACAAGGAGAAGGCGCTGTGCATGCTGGCGGCTAACCTGACTGGTGAAGACCAGGCGAACCTCCAAACAGTCCGGGATTGCTACAAGCAACACGGCGACAATTTGGCCGCGTATCCGGTCTGCCTCGCCACTGCCCGGGTGGACCCAAAGCTTATGGACGCGGTGAATTGCCTCCAACAAAGCACCGCCCACGGCCAGCAGCCCGACTACTGGAAGATCGGCGTATGCGCCCTCGGGCCCTCGGTGATGGGTGGTCTCAATCCAAATGCGGAAGCGCAGATCGCGATAGACTGCGCCGTGAAGTCCGGAGGTAATCCGGAAGTCTTCGTCGGCTGCGCCGGCGGCCAGTTGGTTGTAAGTGAGCTGGAGAAATGCCTGACTGCTGGGTTTGGCGGCAATGGATGTTTCGGCAACGGCAACTCCATCTCGCGGGTCTACCAAGAAGTGGTGTTCCTCAGGTCAAAATTGGTAGGCCTCCAACGGCGCGTGTCTTTGGAAGAAAATTTTCATTTTAGATTGGTTAGAAAGGCGTGTTAAGCAGGTCGGACGTGAACTGAAAAACTTCGGATCACCGCCACGAGGTAAAGTCCACTGACCGGAGCCATCTCGCGCCGAAGATGGCAGCGTAAAGTGGCGCGACCACTAGCACCGGTCTCGGCACGCCCGCGCGCAATGGGTCCTCGGTCGCCTTTCCTTTCAATCGACCCAACAGCCGGCTGAGAAACTCTTCCCCTCCCAAGTGCCATCCTCGCCGCAGCTCGGCACTGTCAATGCCCGCATCGCTCGCTTCGATTCTTAAGGACTGACCCCTCCTGGGGCGCTCCTCCTGGGGCGCTCCTGGGGGCGTGTTCGTGCTCGTAGCAATAGTCGCCAAGTCGACGGAGCTTGTTGTCGATCCCTCGTTCGGTCGTCGGCGCGGACCGGCGCCACTCTTTCTTGCAAGCGATTAACGCGGAGTGGGCTCCAGGTTACGCGAGCCTGGCTTCGGATTGAAATAGGATTCCCAAACGACAAAGTGACCGCCAGAGGCATGCATTTCTAACGTTGCCAGAGCAAAGGTATCGTCGTCGAAATGAATGAAATAGGAGCGGTCGGCGGACGAGCGCCATCGATCACCGAGCGAGGCCGGCATGGTAATCGTATCGATTGGTAGGTAGCCGTCGGCTGGCGCTTCAAACGCAAAAGCATCGATTCGAGCGACCAAGCCGCCGCCGGGAACGGCAATTTCGAGGCGCCAGTCGTATTGGCGGCGAGCTGCAGGCCGATGAAGTTCTTCGTTCCAGCAGCGAAGCACGACTTGATGCTGACCATGTAAGTCCAGCGAAATTGCGACCGGAGAGCCATCGCGCTGGATCCGAAAATCCCGGCGATCAATTTTTGCAAGGGCCTCGACGGCCCCGCGCTTAATCAACGTAAA
The DNA here is from genome assembly GCA_035536995.1 of Chthoniobacterales bacterium. Classification (GTDB taxonomy): domain Bacteria; phylum Verrucomicrobiota; class Verrucomicrobiia; order Chthoniobacterales; family UBA10450; genus AV80. The sequence goes on from DATLNB010000057.1 coordinate 7,272, forward strand.
GTGAACTGGATTTGCCGGATCAGGACGATGAGGCCCACGGATGGACGACACGCCATAGTCAAAAACGCCACTGGAGGTCACTTTGTCGTCCGCCGGTGGGAGAACATGATATCCGGCTTTTGCGACTTCAACGGCGAGCATTATGCCTTTGAGCCCGGTGATCGAGAACAAGCCGTTAGAGTCACTTTTCATCGAATATTCCGAAGGTCTTCCGCCGAAAGCCTTGTCGTTTGCAGCAATTTTCACATCTGCATCCGAGACGGGGATTCCGTTTTGATCTGTCACGCGTCCGTAGAAGGAAATCGGCGTACTGAAAGCCGCGCGAAAGCGCTCCTCCTGCAGAACATCGGCTTGGGGCGCAAGCACCGACGACGCCGGCGTCAATGCCGAAGGCGCGAGGCTCGTAGTAGGTGTTGTAGGCGAGGGGGCATCCTTGGGCAGCTTGTCGGCGCGTTTACCATAATCCCGCGCCAACCTAGCGGCGGTAATTAGAACCACAACGAGAACCAAAAGGATCGATCCAGACTGTTTGCCTAAAGCACAGATGAGAGTGACTTTGACCAGCAACCGCGAAACGCACGGGGGCCAGAGGGGGTTCAATTGCCTTCCTGCGCTTCGAGGTTCCGGGAGTGTGGGACGGGATTAAAATATGATTCGATGACGAGGAAGTGCTCGCCGCCCGTTCGCATGCGAAGACTTACACGAGCGAAGTGGCTGTTGCCCGTTTTTACGAAATATTGCCGCTCCGCAACAGGTGACCAATCCTGTGCAGGCGCCAGTTCGTCGGAAGGTCTGTATCCTTCGAGAGGCGCTTCAAAAGCGAATTCATCTTGTCGATGGGCTAACCCGCCGCCTGGAACAGAAACCTGACATCGCCACGGGTAGGACCCACGACCGTCCTTGTTTTGGTCGTTGGTCCAGCATTCAATTCGGAGGTGTCCCTTCCCGAACCCTACCCGTTTACCCGCATCCAGCGCGATGTCGACTGGCGTGCCGTCCTTCGGTATCTGAATCGGACGGTCGGTCACATGGATGAGGAACGCAGTGTCGCCGCGCGTCCGCAAAACGAACATTGCCGGAGCGTGCTCCGTTCCCATCGGCCTGTCAGTATTACCCAAGGCAATTGCATTACTGAACTGACCTGCAGATGCATTGGTGCCATTGCTAGCATCATTGAAAGAATAGTAACCAGCTTTAGATACCTTTACGAACAGGGCGATCCCGTTCGAAGAAATCCTGAAGATACCGTTTTCGTCGCTACTCACGCTGCCGTCCGTGCCAGGGTTGGCCGGATCAGGGTTATTGTTCGCTCGCCAGTCGACAGTTGCTCCGGCAACCGCATCACCCTTCTCGTCGACTACCTTCCCGACAAACGAAATCGGACTCATGAATGCGGCAACATAGCTTTGCCGCGCTCGCGCATCCGAGATGTGCGGAGAAGACGTCGGGGACGCTAGCGGCGTCGCAACTGTGGACTGGCGTTGCCCCGTAGCGACGGGATCCTCTTTATCCGAGTCGACCGCCGGTGCTTCCGTCGGAGCCCGTCCGAAGCGAAATGACAAGCCCAACAGGAGCGCCACCCCGACAACAATTCCAGCGGCGGAGAGCCAAAATCTGTTCGAACGTTTCAAGGCACAAAAGGGATATCGACCTCTTCAAGTAATCTGTTGTAAAACGCCGCGGTCTTTTGCACAGTCAACTCATATTCGGCACTATGTAACGTATCGAATGCATAGCCGCTTAGATGCGCACCATTCAGGAGATTCACGCGCTCTCGCTGACCTTTCACTCCGGCCTTGAGTCCGCCCTCGTGGCCACGCTAGCCGGATTCACCTCCAGGTTGCGAGATCCAGAAGGGTTCAAGTAGGACTGGAATCGGCAAAACCCCGTCTCTCCCGATACGGTTATCTCGAATCGTCCGAATTTGCCGTTCGCAAATCGAATGAAGTAATCCCGATTGACTCTAGACGACCACCGCGGGTTGCCGTTTACAGCCATTTTGATTTCTACCTCGGGCAGGTAACCAGCTTCTGGGGCCGTAAAGTCGAGTGCATTTAGCCGCTCAATCAAGCCGCCGCTGGGAACCGCTAGACGAACCGCCCAGTCGAAGGCTCGAAATTCATTTGGCCTGACTGCGATGCTCGTGGAACCAAGGCTGACACTAATCTTCGCAGATTCTTCGCCAAAACCAACCTCTACTGGTTGTCCGTCCAGTGGCAATCGAAGTTGCCGGGACGGTATCTGAATAATTGTTTCAGGCTGTCCCTTTTTGACGAGTCTAAAGATGCTCGGATTGTCTCGCGTTGGAGGGGGGTGGCTCTGACCGGCAGTTGTTGTACTGCTATAGTCAAGGTGACGCTCGGCGTCCTTCCCTTGGTAGAACTGCGGATGAGACACACGGACCGTAATCGAGGGACCTTGCGTGCGAATTTCAAATCTGCCGTCCTTGTCAGTAATCGGTCCGTCGATTGATGGGTTGCCTCTGAAGCGGAGATGGTGAACGGTGTATGTAACCCGGGCGCCAGCTATTGGCAAATCATCTTGGTCCAAGGCTTTGCCAAAGAAAACGATCGGCGTGGCTTCCACCTGATCGATGACTCTTTGGCGATCGTCGGGTGGGGCCGGGGTTGCAACAACAGTCGGCTCGACACGAGGGGGTGTGGCTCCCACGGCGTTATCACCGGGTTTGACGACTGTGCTCTCGGCATCATAACTGGGTTCGGCCGCAAAGCGTTTTACCGGAAGTCGAAGTCCTAGCCAAATCGCTATGGCCGCCAGCATAAGGACGACGGCTATGATCGCTAAGCGCTTTCGTTCAGCGGGTCTCATCTACAATCCGCTGAAAGTAGCGTAGTGGTCCGTCCTGGATTGAACGCTCCCACTGCGAACCGTGTTCGTCGCCAAACCCGAAAGTTTCATGCAAATCCACGATCTCGTCGACTTTCCCGCGGACGTCTACTCCATGAGCGATGGATCTGCTCCGCGACTTAACAGCCATGGCCATGGATTCATGCGGATCGTTGACTGTGCGGCCGTTCAATTCCACGGTGCCCCAAAATGTTTTCAAGCGCACTTCGGCTGGGTGACTAAAAAACCAGTATTCAATTCGAGTTAGTCCTGTGACGTGGACCGTTGGCTTGAAAAGCTCATGATTAAGTTCCCAAACTTTCCCGGTAACCGTGTCTTGGGTATTCGCAAGATTTACGATGCGTGTCTGAACACGGTCGTCCAAATATCCTCGATATCCGAGGTCCGGCGCGGAATCGGGGGTTACGTAACTGAAGATATTATGTCGCAAGTCACGATCAAAACAACTTATGGGGATTGCGCCTTGGGTTGCAAGCCATGTCTTCGCCTTTAATCCATAGTTGCGAAAGGCGGCGGCCGCGACAGCATTGCCTTGGCTGTGAGCGTAGATATGTCTCTTATAATCACCAGGAAAAGATTCCGCGAACAAAGCCAGACCTTTTCCATATTTAAAGGCGCGATACTCACTTTGGTTAAACTGAAAGCCGGTGCCGTTCAAAAAATATCCCGCGGGATTGAGAGCAGGCCATTTGAAGAGTGCGAACCGGCCTTTGTAACCGTTATGCCATAAACGTTTAAAGACTGTTTCAGCGGTATTGATGTTGTAGCGGTACGAAGCGTCAACTGAGGAAAACGGCGCATGGATCCCATGGACAAAGATAATTAGTTCGGGATCTTCATCGGGCGGCTTAGCAAACTCGTACCCCGCGGGGTCATCAACGTAAGCTGTCGGCAGAGGATTTTCTGCGCTCCAAGGTGCCGCAACTCCGTCAAGAGGAGTTCCTTTAGCGCGCTGAAATAACCGTTTGATATTCTTAATATCAAGCCACGCCCCTGGTGTCTCACCAACTTTTCGCCCACCGACCCAAAAACCGATTATTAGTTCGCCCGTACCTTCGCCACTGCCTTCAAAAAGGAACCAAGCGTCTGGCAACGTTTTTGGGATGCTCGATACAAGAGGCCGGCCGACCCAGAAGTCTTGTGGTGCGATAAAAGGGGTCCCGGGCCCGACTTCTCCGAGTGCGTCCTTGAAAGGGAATAGCATCGCTGACGCAGCAATCGATTCTTGGGTCAAATAGCTGCTGCCAGCAGAGAGTGCTCGGTACAGTTTGATTTTCGGAGCGCCAGTGTGTTGCTTCCATTCGAAGACCGCTTTAACAGAGTTTGTCTGTAACCCGCTCTCTAACCCGCGGAGATTTACATGCAGGCGTGCGAAATCTTCGAGGTCACGCGAAGATCGAATTATGCCATCAGCATAATCCGGTGATGACGGTGGAACATGGTCCCCCGGATCGCCTGGGGCGCCGTCATCGTCGTCATTAACCCAAAATCTATACGGCTTCTCTTCGCTAGTTGCATCGGCGGCGTGAACTGCTGGGTCGTCGAACGACATCTCTCCGTCACGATTTCCGTCGACCATCAGCTCGATGGGCGCGAGCATGAAGGCGTGGTATTCGCCTCTGGCCTTTGGGTCGGCGGGGTCGGTGTACCAGCCGATGCCGACGATTACGCCGGCATCGTTGATGTCGTAGGCTTCCAGGTATTGCCAGCCGTCCATAGAGGGGATCATTTCTTCCAAGCCAAAGGGATGCCAAGTTTTGCCATCCGGCTGGAGCTCCCACAGCACCAACGCGTTCTCGACCCAGGACAGCACTTGGGGTGCGGGAATGGGCGTTGGTTGGGGGGTTGCTGTGGGAGAGGGGGACGCCCCTGGTGTGGGCACCGACATTAACGGTGAGGCTATCGGGATGGAATGATCGTTGATCGCGAGCGGCTTGGCTCCTTCGAAGACCAGCTCAATCATCTTCGGCGACGCGCTCGGAGACGGCCCGCCGGGACTCGGAGTGGGAGTGGGCTCCGGCATCCTGATCACCATCGCTCTCCCAGACGAGTGGTTTCCAACGCTGAGCCCCCCTTCATTGAGGTCCACCGGGAAGAACGAAACAGCTTCACCGTCAATCATCCCAGTTTCCGTTCCTTGGAGAAACCCGAACATGGTCGGAGATGGGATAAACTTCTTTCCGATGTAATGACCCTGCGCATTCGCTCTGAGGACGGAATCGCTTGAATTTTTCCACTTAGAAATGTCGCTACCAACTGGCTCATTAACCGCCTGGGCGTTGCTAAGCTGAGTAGGTGACGGTGTCGGGGACGCTGCGGGCGATGCTGCCGGCGACGGTGTCGCCAGTGTCCAAACTGCGGCGTTGAGTACCTTTATGGCGTCGAAGAGAAAGCCATTGACCGAGTCAGTAGATGATTCGCCAAACATCAAACCGCTATTGGTGATGGCATTGACTTGCGCGAATCTGAAAGTCCCGGGTTTTTGCGCCTTAAAGTTCCGGCACGGGGTTGGGGCAGGGATCTTGATCCCCGCGCTGCTCGCAGCCGGCCAATACAGCCCTGCCCGTAACTCATTCTCCTTGTTATTGAGCCATCTGTAAGTGCGAAGATAACCTACCACGTCAGCCCGGTCATTGATGTCGGCTAGCAAGATCTCGTCATGCGGTCCGGAATAAGTCAGGCGTTCGGCAACCCCGCCTTTCCAACGGAAATTGCCCCATTCGCCATTGGAATCGCGGCCTGCGAGGAGAATAGTGCTTTGGTTGTTGATTCGAACCGGATACGAGTCACGGCCGAGATCGATAATAGCGTAGCGAAAGGGCGGTGCGGGAGTTGGCGTGACCGTGGCGCCGGGATCCGGCGTGGGCGTTGGAGTTTGATTCGGGTCCGGCGTTGCCGTGGGGGTTGGGGGTGGTTTGAACCGCGCGATACCTCGAAAAGTGACTGCCCCCGAATCCTCGCTAGACCCAGCGCGAGCGACCGTGCGGCTGCTCATGCCAGCTCCTTGTGGCAAAAAATGGTAGGCGCGTGCTTCGCCTTTCGAATCGGTTCGACTTGTGACACTTGTTTCCTGCGCGCCGCCTGCACTGAGTGTAAGTGCGCCTAAACTATTTGAGATCGAAAAGCTTACCGGCGCATTGACCAAAATTTGTCCCTGAGCGGATCGAACTCGAACAATAAACGGCCTGGTGAGGTAGGTGCCGGGGTCGCCTGACTGGTTGTTGCCGCTGACTATCTCAATGACCGGAGTCGTGCCGTTGTAATAGTCGCGCGGATCGGTGCCGCGGAGGTATTCCTGCAAGTTAGAAGATCCGTCGCCATCAAGATCTCCATTGCCTGGCTGGTTCAAATCCCCCAGGAACTGCATTTCCCATCGATCATCAATCGCGTTGTGATTTAGGTCGTACAGACCAAGACCTACCTGCTGCGGGACGCGCAAATTCGTACCCCCCAGTGCCCCGGGCGCAAAATCTCCCCAAATCCATACCGTGCCGTCCGCCTTCAAAGCCATTGAGTAACTCTCTGCGGTCGCGACAGCGACGACATTACTCAATCCGACGACAGGCACTGGTGTCGTCCGCGGCTGATTTGTTCCGTCGCCTAACTGCCCGTCGAAGTTGTAACCCCAAGCCCAAACGGTGCCGTCCGCAGCCAAAGCGAGCGTATGAAACGCACCGGTCGCGATCTTAGATATATTCGAGAGCGCGGGTATCTGAACTGGAGTCACTTCGAACTGATAATGAGTGCCGCCAATCCCGAGTTGATCATAGTAGTTGGCACCCCAAACCCAAACGCTTCCGTCTGATTTCACTACAGCTGTGTGCTCGTAGCCTGCTGCGATCTCAACCACGGAGTCCAGACCTTCGATAACTATGGGAGTAAGGTTGAAGACATCGTGTCCGTGGAGGTAACGGTCGTAGCCCCACGCCCAAACCGTGCCGTCGGTCTTAAGGGCCACGCTTCGTTCAGAGCCTGCCGAAATCTTTACGACATTATCCAATCCGACAACTAATGTGGGCTCCGGTCTGTCGTTCAGGTCACCAGAACCGATCTGGCCATAGGAATTGCGGCCCCATGCCAGAACGGTGCCTTCCTGTTTGAGTGCCAGGTTATGATTGGAGCCGGCTTTTACTGAAACGATATCGGAAACGTTAGGAACCAGGGTTGGCACAGAATGATCTGTGAAACTCCCGTCGCCGAGTTGCCCAAAGGCATTCTCTCCCCAAGCCGACACCGCGCCATTACTGTGCAAAACGACAAAATGATGTCGCCCGGCACCCACTGAACTCACGGCGGCCAATCCCGATAAACGGCGCGGATAGTCGCGATCGAAATTGTTAGTCAAGGGACTTAGACGATTGCCCCAGATCCACACCGCATACGAATGTAACACCAGGTTCCCCGAGGAGCCGCTTCCGGTTAACCGATCGGCCCGCGCGTCGTCAAGAACGTTGCGGGTTGGGACATCGAAGCTGAACAGGTTTTTCACCTGCCCGATATTGGCAATCGTGAAATCCTCGGGAGCGGAAAGCGAGCGCTGCCAGGGATAGACATCAGCCAAACCAAGTTCAATCAGGCGATCGTAGAACGGTTTCGCTACGTTCTTTACCTGGCCGAGATTGACAGGGGCAAAGTCGTTCGAACCCGGAATGTGGGTCGTCCAAGCCGTGATTAGATTGTGAATTGCGGATCCCGCACCACCGGAAAGCTTCGCGTCCATTTCCTGTGACGCGGCTCGAGCGATATTTTTTAATTGCCCCTGGTTTATGGGGGCAAAGTCATCCCCCGGCACGCCGGTCAGAACGCCGCGTTCGCTCCACCAGGAAGGGGCCGCCCAAACAAGAACCGGACCTGCGATCGCTGCGAGCAACGCGACAACCAAACGACGGCGGGGCGTCGAGCCACAATTGGGGCGGGTTGATCGCTTCATGTTTTGGGGGGAGCGGGACTGTTAGCGGGTCTTAAGGCGGCGGGCCTTGCGTGAATTCACCCATCGATAGATCGCCTTTGGGCTGGATCCTAGTGGGCCAGACGGCTGCCGGACCAGCGGGACCAGCCGGACCCTCGACGCCGACTTCGCCCGGGGGGCCAGGCGGACCGGGCATCCCGGCGTCTCCTGGAATGCCGGCCTGCCCTGCCGGACCCGGCGTTCCAGCAGGACCCTCAGCCCCAGCAGGTCCCGGCGCTCCCCGAATGTTTCCCTGGAGGGCCCAGACAGATCCGCCTTCGTTGCTCACTTTTTGCCATATATTTCCGCCCGTGACGTCGAGATAGTAGTCGAGTAAAGCGCCGAGATTCTGCTCAGGCGCGCCCGCCCATGAATACCATTTCGTCCCATTGGCTCCGGCAATGCCCTGCGGCCCGGACCCCCCTGTCTCACCGCGCGCGCCAGCTGGCCCAACGTTTCCGGTTTCACCCTTGGGTCCGGTGGCACCGATGGGTCCTGGCATTCCAGCGCCGCCCGGTGGGCCTTGTGGTCCGGCCGGTCCGACCCTACTTAGAGAAATCTCGAGCCGCGGTTCGTGGCTGGTCTGGTTCGATTCCTTGCTGTCGAATGCGAGATTGAGAGAAGAGGTCGTTGCGCTGGCTTCGACAACGATGCCTTCGTTGATCATGGCTCCGCTGAGCCAGGCTTTTACCCAATCGGTAATATCGATGCTGGCGAAGTTGTTAACGGAGCTAATCGGCAGGTCCGAAATTTTCGGCGCGGCGAAGGTGAGAGCTCCGGTGGTGTTGTCCTTGAGTGTGTATTCGTCCCAGGCCGTCGTCACCGGAGTAAGTGTGATCGACCCCGCCATGGTGCTGTTGTCATTAAGCCAGAACCGAAGACGGGCGTGGGCGATATCGCTCGGTAATGTGCCGGGCGGAAGAGTAGCCAGGCTGAATTTCAGGAAGGTCCGCCCGAGCCGGCCGTTGCCTTTGAAGACGCGGAGATCGATTCCGGCGCCGTAGTTGGACGCGTTCGGTGGCGGTTTGCCGCCGGTGGTGCCGTTATCGACGTAGGTGTCCTGTAATAGGAGCGCTTCGACGGCGGCCGCGCGCGTTGCGAGACAAACGATGAGGATGCAGGCAAACGTGGCGGCACGCCGAAGAAGCGAGTTGTTCATGGGGGGAAGGGGGGAATTGCAAGGGGGTGATCAGCAGATTGGACGGGCATCATGAGGACGCGCCGGACCGAGCACAATAGGCCGAAAGGCGTAGGTGGGGCTGCGCCTACAGGAGCCGTTGGTAAGCGGCGTGAATGTCGTCGTTGGATACGACGAACGTGACCTGGGCGATCGAATCGTTTTCGCTCAGAAACTCGGTGGTCGTGTCGACGGCGATCCGGGCGGCATCGGCGATCGGGTAGCGGTACACGCCGCAGCTGATCGCAGGAAAGGCGATCGTGCCGAGGTTGTTCTCCGCACCCAGCTGGAGGGAGTTTCGATAGCAGCTCGCGAGGATTCCCGGTTCGCCGTTGTCGCCGCCGGACCAGATCGGGCCGACGGTGTGAATGACGTAGCGGGCGGGCAACCGGTAGCCGCGCGTGATCTTCGCTTCGCCCGGGCGGCAGCCGTCGAGCGTTTTGCATTCGGCCAGAAGCTCGGGACCGGCGGCGCGGTGAATGGCGCCATCGACTCCGCCGCCGCCGAGCAGGCTCGTGTTCGCCGCGTTCACGATGGCGTCAACGGCGAGGGTGGTGATGTCGCCACGAACCAGTTGCATCCGGGAGCCGGGCATTTGGCCGACTCTAGAAAATTTGTTTGGCGAACGCGATGACGATGGCGTTGGCGATCCCGACCAGGGCCGCGCCGGCGATGAGGCCGGCACAGATCGGTTCCGCGCTGTCCACCCAGAGACGGTTGCCTTTGCTGCCCGCCTTCGGATGGCGCCGGCCCATCCACCAGAAAAACATCGCGCCAATCCACATCGCGAAACAGGCGTCGGGCGGGAGAATGACGCCGAGCCCGATCGAGACGGAGGATAACGGGAACGGTTTTTTCCGGATGATGGTCATGATCTCGATGAAGGCGGCGAGCACGGCGGCGCAGATCATGGAAACGATCACGGACGCCGGCAGGGTGGCGACGCCACGGGCAATCAGGTCGGCAACGCCTTTCCATTCCATGACCCTGGGCATGGGGAACTGGTCGGAGACGATGGTCGCCGGGCTGCGGGTGCCATCCGGGCCGACGGGGAGAAAGAGGAGAAAGAAAAGTGGCGTCGCGGCGAGGGCGCCGGAAACGATCCCAATGCAATGGCCGATCGCCTGTTGGCGCGGCTTTGCCCCGAGCATGTAGCCGGGCTTGATGTCGGAGAGGAGGTTGCCGGCGTTGGAAGCGACTTCCGCGGTCATGCCGGCGGTGATGAGGTTGGACGCGGGATTGGTGCGGTCGATCGCGCCGATGGAGAACTGGGTGATCTTGCTGAGCGAGCTGGTCGGGGTCCAGGAAGTGAGCGCCATGGAGTTAACGCAGATAACGGTGAGAATGATGACCAGCGGGAGGGAGAGAAGCGCGAGCCCGACCGGCACGCCAAAGAAGAGGTGGGTGAGCCAGGTCCCAAGCACGCTCAGGACGGGCACGCCGACGTAGGATATCCAGAGCGGCAGCTCGATATGCGCGAGCACGTCCTCGCCGCGCGGCTTCTTCTTTTTCCCGCGCAGGTTCTTGAAGACGCTGGTGAAGATTTCCGGTTTGCCGGCGAGCGCGATCAACGAGCCGACGACCATCATGGTGACGCCCCACCAGAGAGACCATTGGGTAACGATCTCGACCCGGCTAAGCGGGATGGTTCCGCCGTTGGGAAGAGCGCGCGGGGCAATGTCGCCCCGCGCGATCATGATCGGAGCGAGGATAAAAAAGTTAACGGCGGTGCCAAGAATTACGCTGGTCGCGACCCGCACACCCATGAGGCCGCCGACGCCGAGCATGGCGGCGTCGAGTCCGATCCGGATGCCGAGGGTCTTGAAGTCCGTGCCGAGGATCCGTGGAATCCAGAGATCGTATTTGGCGGCGAGGAGGTAGTAATACTCGTCGATCCGCTCGCGAAAATGCCATGGCTCTGTCATGCCGAGCCACTTGTTCATGCGCAACAGCTTGAACTGAAAGAGACGCTGTAATCCGTCGCCAACGATAAATTGGTAAAGGCCGGTCAGCCCCGCGGTAACGCCGAGCACCTTCGCTTTGTAAAGTCCTTCGCCGGCGGCGCCGTGGTAAAGAGCATCAAGGACAACGCCACAGGCGCGGCCTTCGGGGAACGGCAACTGGTCCTCGTTGATGAAACGCCGTTTGAGCGGAAAGGCGATGAGCACGCCGATAAGCGACATGACGGACATCCAGAGGATGATGTGCCAGACGGGGACGATCGTGTTTGTCACCATCATGTAAGCAGCGAGGCTGGAAGTGAGCGGCACCGTCATGTAACCGGCCGAAGTGGCGATCGATTGCATCGCGTTGTTTTCGAGGATCGTGAAATCTTTGCCGAGGCCGATCCGCGTGAGGAAGCGGAACATGGCAAAGGCGAGAATGACCGAGGTCAGGTTGACGCCGAGGGTCACGCCCGTCTTGCCGGCGACGTAGAGATTGGTGGCCGACAGGATGCCGCCAAGCACGAAACCGGTTACCGCTGAGCGGATGGTGAGCTGCGGGAGGTCGCCTCGATAAATGTTTTCAAACCACCAGCGATCTTTCTGCTCGCGCGTCCAGGTGCGCGTTTGTTCGTCGGTGAGTTGGGCGAGGGCCACGGAATTAAAAGGGCTTGTGGATCAGACCCACGCCGCAGGCATCCTTATAGAGCGGGCGAGGTAAGTCCATCGTTTGTGCTGTGCCGTTGAGGCAAAAGGTTTCGATGTCCGGATGGGACGTGCGCCACTCGGCAAAGGCGCGACCCACACCTCCCTGGTTCGTGACGTCAAAGTCCTGGGCGAATTGGCTGACGTCATGCAGGACGATGATTCCTCCCGGGGTGAGCGCCGGATACCAGAGGTCGAGCTCCTGGAGAGTTGCGGCGTACTCATGTGAACTGTCGATGATGATCAACTCGGGCTGGCCGGCAAGGTAATCCGTGGCAGCGACCGGCGAACGCGGATCGAGCGAGTTGTGTTCGGCGATTTCCACGAAGTCTCGAAGGCCCGCGCGGTCAATCCAGGAGCGCGAAAGGTCACACATTGCCGGATCGAGGTCGATGCTGAACAAGCCGTGCCGGGCGTTCATTCGGCGCAGCATCCAGCCGAGGAGGAGCGCGGAATATCCAGCGCAAGTGCCGAGCTGCGCGATGCGCCCGATTTGGTTGCCAAGAACCAATCCGTGAAGCAGTGAGATCAACGGCACCGCGCATTCGCCGATCGGACCGCTTTGATCGGTCTCGGCATACCATTCGCGCAGGACTGTCCATTCCTGGTCACTGAGATCGGAATAAACTGGCGGGACGTAATCAGCGCCGGGCAGGCGATGCCACCAGTAGCGGGGGTGTGGTTTTTCGTTCCAGCCGCGGGAGCGCGACGCGTCGGCGTCGGTCACGGGGCGAGGCGGTCGATCTGCCAGGCGCCGTCATTGCCGCGCGAATAACGAAAGCGATCGTGCAACCGGTTGGGCCGGCCCTGCCAGAATTCGACTGTCTCCGGTTTCACGCGGTAACCGCCCCAGTGCGGCGGAAGCGGAATCTCGGTGTTGTGGAAACGTTCGCGCATCGCTTCCATTCGGGCATCGAGGATCGGGCGGCCGTCGATCACCTCGCTCTGCTTTGAAACCCAGGCGCCGAGGCGGCTCCCGACTGGCCTGGAATGAAAATAAGCGGCGGAATCCTCCCGGGACGTGCGTTCAACGGAACCGGTGATGCGGACCTGGCGTTCCAGTGTGACCCAATAAAAGCCGAGGGCCGCGTGCGGATTAGCCTCGAGATGGCGGCCTTTTTCGCTGTCGTAATTTGTAAAGAAACAGAAGCCGCGGCCATCCACCGCCTTGAGGAGGACGATGCGGACCGAGGGTTTGCCCTCAGGGGTTGCCGTGGCGAGGCTCATTGCGTTGACGTCCCGGGTTTCCGCGGCGAGCGCGGCGGCGAACCAGGCGCGGAATTGCTCGATCGGGTTCGAATGAAGATCGGCACGGCGCAGCCCATGGGCGTCGTATTCGTGGCGCAAACCGCTCAGCTCAGAAATCGCGGGCGTTTCATCCATAACGGAAAACGCCTCAGATTATTTCGGGCGCGCCGAAAAGTCGAAGGGCGATTATGCGGCTAGTTGATGCTGACAACCGTGCCGATGGGCAAGTCGACGAACAGCTTCTTCGCGGCGTCCCCGGGGAGGCGGATACATCCGTGCGAAGCCGGGTAAGGCTGGACAACGCCTTCATGGAGTCCGAAGTCGCGGCAGCTCAGGCGCATGAAGTAAGGCATCGGGCACTTGTAAATGGTCGAGCGATGGTCCCGGTCCTTGTCGGTGATGACGTAAAAGCCGGGCTTGGTATTGTACCCGTCGCGTCCCGTCGAGACCTTCGTTGTGAAAATGGTCACGCCGTCCTTGATCACGTTGGCGTGTTGCTTGGCCAGCGAGATCTCGACTCGCAGCTCCTCTGGCATTGGCCCGCCACCGAGTAGCATTTGGACGCATTGCCAGTTTTCCGTCCAGGCCGCGAAATAAAGCGGGAGCATTCGGTAGCGCGGAGTCGAACGATTGCGGTCCGCGCCGGCGTCGAGGAGGGCCCGGACGTAATCTGTTTTCCCAAGGCCGGCGGCGAGCATCAGGACGTTCACGCCGGTTTCCCCCTGGACGTAGAGCCGGAGATACTTGGATTTCAGGAGGGCCATGAAATCCTTTTCGGCTGTCGGCGGGATGACGGTATTCGGGTCGGCCCCACAGGCCAGCAGGGTTTCGAAGAGCGGCGTGTCTTCGTTGGCTATCGCCCACGCAATCAATGGGGCGGTCCCGCCTTCGTAGGTAGGCGGCGCGGGGTGTTTGCTGAGGAGAAGGCGCACTTGGTCCTTGAGGCCCTTAACCAGGGCCGTCTCCAGGGCCCGGCGCGTGTTCGGCGTCCATTCGAGGGTGGGCGGGAAACGCTCTAAAATAGCATTGAAAATGCGCATATCGCCGCTGGCCATCGCGGCGGCGAGCAGGTCACGAGCGGCGGCTGATGCCGGGTCGAGCCTCGGGGTGAGAGACAAGAGTAAATCGACAACCTCGTTCCGGCCCGCCGACATGGCGTAGTGAATCGCGGTTCGCCCGTCGAAATCCATGAAGTTGATCCGGGCCTGCTTGTCGATCAGCATGCGCAACATTTCGAGATTGCCCTGTTTCGCGGCCACCATCAGGGCGGTCAGACCGGTGTCGTCGGCGCTTTCCACGGCCGCGCCAGCCTCAATCAGCTTACGGACAATATCCCAGTCCTGGTGCAAGGCGGCAGCGACGACGGGGTTATCCTGGCGAAGGACCGGCACGTTCAGATCGGTATCTGTGTTGAAACAGTTATCGACGAGGTTCCCCCATCGAAGCGGAAGCGCGGGAAGCGGCTGATCGCCAATGGCAGGGCCCGCCATCAGGGTGGAATCGGCGGTCGGGCTCAGGGTCAGGTCCGCGTCATAGGGGGCCGGCCCGCTATCAACCCGCGCGATGATCCCGGCGAGGATCACCGCCGCGGCCAGGGTGCCGAGGAAGGTTCGTATGGTGGGCAGAAAACGCATGGTCACAACTTTGCGGGACAATGCTACACCCGCCGTCAAGGGGGTAAGCACGATCACGGCCAGCAATCTTGCGGAACAATATCCTGAACTGCGCGAGAGGGATGCGGGAAAACACCCTTGACGCCGGTTGCGTCAGCCTCATACGATGCGCCGCTTTCCACAAAAAACGCCGGGACGCGCTATTTCCGCCGTTCCGGCCGTCCCACAACGCCGAACACAGGAGAACCGTATGAAGAAATCCGTCCTTGCTCTCGCTCTTATCCTAGTGGCCCTGCCCGCTGCGTTCGCCCAGGAAGTCACTTCCAGTCCCGCGCCGGAGCTCACTGTTCCGGACAAAGCCGATACCAGCCGTTCCGACCCCAGCGTCTCGGTTACGACGGAAAAGACCGTGTCGCCCACTCCAAAACCGCAGGCGTCACCGTCTCCCACAAAGAGCGCGTCCCCTGCACCCGCCAAGACCGCTGCCAGCCCTGCCACGACGACCCCGACCTCGGCGGCAGAGATGCCGACAAAGAAGTCCACTCACGAAGCAACGATCCGCGACATCGAAGACAAGTGGGAAGCCTCAGTGATGCGGCACGATCCGTCGGTCGCCCAGGCGTATCTCGCGGACGATTTCCGTGGGGTCAGCTCCAAGGGAAAAATCATGACCAAGGCGAACCTGCTCTCTGAGTTCAAAAAGGACACGGACACCTACACCTCGAGCAAGAACGGCAAAGTCGATGTTCGCGTGTTCGGCGGGCAGTTCGCGGTGGCGACCGGAACGTCCACCGAGGTCGGCAAGGCGAAGGACGGCCAGAGCTTCAAACGCACTTTTCGCTGGACCGATGTTTGGGTGCTTCGGAAAGACAAATGGCAGTGCGTGGCGTCGCAGGCGATGCTGGTCAGATAACGTGTTTCGTTATTGAACACGACAGTAGTGTCGCAAAATTAGACGCGATTTAGCCGTCTCCGCCGTCATTTACCTCGTAAAAGCACTTCGGCATGGCCGCTGCTAAAAGTGCGGCATGCTCACGTTATCAGGTTTTGTTATCGCAATGGGCTCCGTGTGCATGAGTGTCTTCTGGGCGTGCAAAGAAGACATGTCAGATCACGCGTAGTACGGGGCACGATTTAATTAAGCGTTGGTTTACTCGCTCGCCGGGGACGTTACCTTACCCGTCCATGCCGGTGACCGAGGATCAAATCAGGGACGCGCTCAGGCAGGTTCGTTATCCTGGATTTAGCCGCGACATCGTTTCGTTCGGCTTGATCAAGGAGATCCGAATTCAAGACGCGTCCGTGACCGTGCAAATGGCGCTGGCCACGAACGAGCCGGCCATTCCCCAGGCAATCAAGACCGAGTCGGAAGCCGTTCTGCGCCAGTTATCCGGGATAACCACGGCGAGAGTATTGATCGATATCCACGCGCCGCCGGCTGGGGCAGGAGCGGCCGGGGTTGGCGCAACGCGAATTGAAGGCGTCCGTCATGTGATCGCCGTGGCGAGCGGGAAGGGGGGAGTCGGCAAGTCCACCGTGGCCGCGAATCTCGCGGTCGCCCTCGAACAAACCGACGCGCGCGTCGGGCTCTGCGATTGCGACATTTACGGCCCCAGCATCTCACTCATGTTTGGGAGCCGTGAGCGGCCGACAGCGACCGAAGAGAACCGGATCATCCCGATCGAGCAATATGGGCTGAAACTGATGTCGATGGGATTTCTGCTGGATGACGCGTCACCGGCGATTCTCCGGGGGCCGATGGTTACACGTTACACCCAGCAGTTCCTGCGACAGGTCGAGTGGGGCCAGCTCGATTATCTGGTGCTCGATTTACCGCCGGGCACAGGAGACATCCAGTTGACCATCGTCCAGACGGTCGCGCTTGCCGGCGCCATCATCGTGACGACGCCCCAGGAAGTGGCCCTGATCGATGCGCGCAAGGCAGCGACGATGTTTGAGAAGGTGAATGTCCACGTTCTTGGGCTCATCGAAAACATGAGCTATTTCATTTGCCCCGGTGACGGCAGGCGCTACGACATTTTTGGCTCCGGCGGCGGCGAGCGCGAAGCGAAGCGGATTCGGGTGCCCCTGCTTGGCCAAATCCCGATTGATATCCCGACGCGAGAGGCGGGAGATCGCGGGATGCCGATCACAGCGGAAGATAAGCGATCGGCTGTCGGCGCGGAATTTATGAAAATAGCCGCCCGGCTGCGGGAGACCCTGCCTGTGGAGAGATGAGATCGAACGGCCGGGATCACCGATCCCGGCTACAGATTGAATAGGTCCGTCCCCTGCTACGCCTAAGAGAAGAGCAGTATGGTTTTTATTGACCGGAGAGGCTGAATATGAAAAACAGTGCCGAGATGACCGCGGCCGAAACCGAACAATCCCAGTTCGTTAAGAATTCGGTGCTCTACAAGGAGTTCCTGGCCGAGCGCGAAGAAATTTTGAAACACAAGTGGATCGAGAGCGAGAAAGCCGGCGCGGATATCGGCTTCGAAAAAGCGCTCTGCGATTGGATCGTGAAACACCGCTCCAACTGGCGAACCAAACGAATGAAGGAGGCCCGGGCCGAAACGACCAGCGCTTAACCTTCCGCTTTTTCCTTTAATGCGATCCTGCGAGGTCGCCAAGGAAACCTGTGAAACCGAACTCTTCTCCTCCTTCTCCATCCATCACTGCGCCCGTGATGGATTCAGCCGCGATCAACCGCGCCTTGCGGCGGATCGGACATGAGATCATCGAGCGCAACGGCGACCTTTCCGCCGTCATCCTGGCCGGCATTCCTTCTCGGGGCGTTGCCATTACCGCTCGACTCGCCCAGATCATCGAGTCGTTAGGCAAAGGCGCTGTCGCCACCGGCGCGATCGACGTTTCCATGCATCGCGACGATGTCGGGACGCGCGCGGAGCTGCCCCTTGTCCAGGCCTCGAGCCTTCCGCTGCCTTTGGAAAACAAGACCGTCATCATCGTGGACGACGTCTTCTTCACCGGTCGCACGGCGCGGGCAGCGATGGATGCGATCAGCTCCTACGGCCGGCCGGCCCGGATTCAACTGGCTGCGCTGATCGATCGCGGCCATCGGGAATTGCCGATTCGAGTGGATTACGTCGGCAAGAACCTGCCGACCGCCGCCGGCGAGCGAGTGCGGCTGCGGCTCGAGGAGGTGGACGGCGAGCCAGATGCGGTCTGGTTGATCAAGGAGGAGAGCCGGTGACTGAGACGAACCAGAAATTGCGGTGGCAACGCAAGGATCTGCTCGGCATCCGAGAGCTATCGGCGGAGGAAATTCTGTTTGTCCTCGAGACCGCCGATGCTTTTAAGGAGGTCGGGACCCGGGAGATCAAGAAAGTCCCGGCGCTACGCGGCAAGACGCTGATCAATTTTTTTGTCGAGCCGAGCACGCGGACGCGAACTTCGTTCGAGATCGCAGCGATCCGGCTGAGCGCTGACGTCATCAATATCTCCGCGACGTCTTCGAGCTTGAGCAAAGGCGAAACGCTGAAGGATACGGCGAAGGTTTTCGAAGCGAATCACGCCGACATCGTTGTTCTCCGCCATAGCTCATCCGGTGCGCCGCAATTCCTGGCTGAGCGATTGAGCTGCAGTGTGATCAACGCGGGCGATGGCGCCCACGAACATCCGACCCAGGCGCTTCTCGATCTTTACACGATCCGATCGCGCAAAGGCTCGATCGCCAATCTGCACGTTGCGATCGTGGGCGATATTCTGTTCAGCCGGGTCGCGCGCTCGAATATTTTCGGACTTCTCAAGCTGGGCGCGCGCGTCACCCTGGTCGGTCCCAGCACTCTCGTGCCGCGGGCCTTCGAAGAGCTGGGCGTCGAGGTCACCCATAAAATCGACGACGTTCTGGAATCCGCCGACGTGATTAATCTCCTCCGCATCCAGCACGAAAGGCAGCGGAAGGAATACTTCCCGGGTCTGGGCGAATACATCCGGCTCTTCGGATTAACCAGGGAACGCGGGAAGCGCTTGAAACCCGATTGCCTGCTCATGCATCCCGGCCCGATCAATCGCGGGGTCGAGATCGACAGCGACCTGGCGGACGGTCCCCAGAGCGTCGTTCTTGAACAAGTGACCAACGGCCTGGCTGTGCGGATGGCCGTTCTTTATCTCTGCGGAGGCATCTCGGGCTCATGACGACGATCATCCGGAACGGCCGGATCATTGATCCAGCAAACGGGCGCGACGAGGTCGGCGATATCGCCATCGTCGACGGGCGAATTGCCGACCTTTCCGCAATCCGCAATCCGAAAGCTTCCTCCGCCAAAGCGGCTACGGCGGCCGGGTCCGCAATTGAAGAAATTGATGCCAGCAATCTTATCGTCGCGCCGGGCCTGATCGATCTCCACGTCCATCTACGCGAACCGGGGTTTGGCTGGAAAGAAACGATCGAATCCGGAGCGCGCGCCGCGGCTGCGGGGGGTTTTACGACCATCGTCTGCATGCCGAACACTTCGCCAGTGGCGGACAGCCCGGGTACGATTGCCTGGATCAGGGACCGCGCGGCGGAACTTGCCTGCGTGAACGTTCTACCCTCGGGGGCAATCTCCACGGGACTCATGGGAGAAGAGCTGGCGCCGATCGGTTCGCTGAAGCAAGCGGGGGTGGTCGCGATCACCGATGATGGCCGTTGCGTCCAGAACAACGAGCTAATGCGGCGAGCGGTCGAATATGCGCGGATGGTGGGCGTGCCGGTGTTCGATCATTGCCAGGATTACAATCTGGTCGGCAACGGCGTCGTCCACGAAGGTTATTGGAGCACGCTGCTCGGGCTGCCGGGGTGGCCGAGCGCCGGCGAAGAAGCGATCGTGATGCGCAACGTTTTGCTCGCCGAATTGTGCGACCATCAGGTTCACTGCCAGCACCTCAGCGCCGCCGGCAGCGTCCGGATTTTGCGGGAAGCGCGAAAGCGCGGCGTGAAAATCAGCGGCGAAGTCTGCCCGCATCATATCGCGCTGACTGACGACGCGATTCAGAATTTCGATACGAATTCGAAAATGAATCCGCCGCTTCGGACGAAGGGGGACGTAGCAGCGTTGCTCGAGGGAATCAGCGACGGCACGATCGAGATTTTGTGCAGCGATCACGCGCCCCACGCAAAATTCGAGAAGGAGGTCGAGTTCGATGCGGCGCCGTTTGGGATCCTCGGACTTGAGACCGAGCTGGGATTATTTCTCGATCTCCTCGTTCACAAGAACAAGACGATCGGGCTGCCGCGGCTGATCGAGATGTTTACCGTGAACCCGGCGCGGTTGCTCCAGATCGAAGCGGGGACTTTGTCTGTGGGGCGAGCGGCGGATGTCACGCTGATCGATCCGGATCTCGAGTGGACGGTGGAAGCGTCAAAGTTCCAATCGCTCTCCTGCAACACGCCCTTTGATGGTTGGAACCTGAAAGGCCGTGCGGTGCGGACGATCGTGGGCGGAAAGACCGTCTGGAAGCTGTAGAGGCGCTTGTGCCAGGCGCCTAACGAATAGTCGACGCGCTCGGGATAACCCTAACGAATGGTCCAGGCGCTTGGCACAAGCGCCTCTACATTTAACCGGTGTAGCCGCCGGAGATATACATCTCCAGGTGCTTGATCGCGGCAGACTGAGTTGCGATCACCCATTTCACCAGATCGCCAATTGAGATCACGCCGCGAATTGTTTCGCCATCCACTACCGGCAAATGCCGGATTCGCTTGTCGGTCATCATCCGAAGGCAATTCTCCACCGGCTCGCGCGGGCTGATCACGGTCAGATCACTCGACATGATCTCGCGGACGAACGTTTCGCGCGACCGCTTGCCGCGCAACATGACTTTGCGGGTGTAGTCGCGTTCCGAAAGCAGGCCGACCAGGCGCTCGTTTTCGACCACGAGAAGCGCGCCGACGTTTTTGTCAGCCATGAGCGCGACGGCGTCATAGACGGTTGAGTCCGGGTGAACCGAGAATATGTCGGAACCTTTTTGAGCGAGGATCGCTTCGATTGTGCCGCTGACGTCCATAGTTCCCGGAGCGCCGGCGGGTTGAACCGCCGGCAGGGAATCGAACGTAACGACCGCTTTGGATCGTTGCAATACTTCTTCTGCTGAATTGGTAGGGACGGCGCGCTGCGCCGTCCGCGAATTGTTATCGTCGTTGGACTCTGCCGGACGCCGCAGCGCGGCGTCCCTACCGGTCAGACCCGTCTGGCCAGGCCGAGATCGAATTCCTGCTGGCGCGGCCGCGCAAACGGTTCCGGCACGGTGGCCAGGGAATGGCGGAGAGCCCGCAATATGCGAAGGCCCCGCTCAATTCGGTCCGGACGCACGGAGTAGGGAACGGCAAGGAGATTCCGCCGTGGATAGCGAGTTTTGTATCTTTTCATGGCGCGACCCTAAAACAGGGGGTAGGACATGGACTGTCCTATGGGAAAAAATAACGAAAATTTCTCGCGCCCCCCGCTCGAACGAATGATGCGGCTCCATGCCGCCCTGAAGGCCAGGAAATTTCCGAACTGCCGAAAAATCGCGGAGGAGCTGGAGGTCTCGTCGAAAACCATCCAGCGCGACATCGATTTCATGAAGTACCGCCTTGGACTTCCGATCGAATATCACCCGCAGGAATTCGGTTTTTATTACACCGAACCGGTGACCGCGTTTCCGAACATTGAAGTATCCGAGGGGGAGATCACGGCCCTGCTCGTCGCCCAAAAAGCGATGTCGCAATACCAGGGGACGCCGTTCGAGCGGCCGCTTCAATCGGCCTTCCGGAAAATGACGGATGGTCTCAAGGATCGGGTCTCCTTCGCCTGGCACGACATGGAAGACGCGATCTCGTTCCGCAGCGCCGGGGCCAGCATTTCCGACCTGGAGTTATTCGAGACGGTCAGCAAAGCAGTCGTGCGCTCCGTCGAGATCGAATTCGAATATCGAAAATTGCAAAGCGCTGGTTACGAATCACGCCGGGTGCGGCCTTATCATCTGGGCTGCCTGGAGAACCAGTGGTATCTGTTTGGCGAAGACCAGGAGCGCCGCCAGATTCGGACGTTTGCCCTGCCCCGGATCCGCAAGGTGACGCTGACGACGAAGGGCTTCCATCGCCCGGCTGATTTCTCCATCGCGCAAATCCTGAGCGGCAGTTTCGGCGTGCATTCGGCCGGGAGAACGCAACGGATCCGGATTCAGTTTGATCCGTTCGCGGCGCGCCTTGTGGCCGAGCGGACGTGGCATGAATCGCAGCGCGTGAAAGAGAAGCCCGATGGCTCAATTATCCTGGAGCTCGAATTGGGCGGCCTCCAGGAGATCGAGCGCTGGATCCTGAGCTGGGGCAAACACGCTCGCGTCCTCGCGCCTAAGGAGCTCTGCACGCGCATCCGCGACGAAGCGACGGCGATTGCCGAGCTGTACTTAGAACGTTTTGACTGATGACTCATATTGACTTTTTGGTCACAAATTAGTTTCCTGAGGGCTTATGCGACACACGGGTGTTTCACCA
The DNA here is from genome assembly GCA_035536995.1 of Chthoniobacterales bacterium. Taxonomy (GTDB): domain Bacteria; phylum Verrucomicrobiota; class Verrucomicrobiia; order Chthoniobacterales; family UBA10450; genus AV80. The sequence goes on from DATLNB010000057.1 coordinate 29,257, forward strand.
GCTTGTCCGAGCCACCGAAGCAAGAATCAAGAGATGAAATGTAAAGCACTAATCGGAACCATCGCTTTCATGGTTTTCGCTTTGCCGATATTTGCGCAAACCGGCATTCCCGCTGGTTCCATGAGCCAATGCGATACGCAGATGCAAACGTTCATGGCTAATTATCAGATTC
>DATLNB010000058.1:0-12348 GCA_035536995.1 Chthoniobacterales bacterium
TATTAAGTCGCTCGAGTTTGCCCACGGACACGCAAAGGAAATGATCCGCGCGCAGAAGGAACTCGCCGCGCAGGTGGGAAAACCGAAACGCGAAATGCCGTTGATGAACGTCAACCAGGAGATCCTCGAGGTCGCCTACCAAATCGCGGGCGATCGCATCGAAGGTGCGCTCTATAACGAGAAGAAGGTCGACCGCAGCAAGGCGGTCAACGCCTTGAACGAAGAAGTGAAGACCGCGGTGCTCGAGAAATTCCCGGAGGCCGACAAGTTCGCCATCTCGCAGGCCTTCGACTACGTCCAGAAGAAAGCTTTCCGGATCAGCGTGCTCGATAAGCAGAAGAGAATGGATGGGCGCGGTTACCAGGATTTACGTCCGATCACCTGTGAAGTCGGGGTGCTCCCGCGCGCCCACGGCTCCGCTATTTTCCAGCGAGGCGAGACCCAGGCCCTTGCCCTGGTGACCCTCGCGCCGATCGAAGAGGCCCAAAACATTGACGCCTACGGTGGCGGGGAAACTTCGAAGAGCTTCCTCCTCCATTACAGCTTCCCGCCCTTCAGCGTGGGCGAGACCGGCCGCACCGGCGGCGCAAGCCGTCGTGAAATAGGCCATGGCGCCCTGGCCGAGCGTTCGCTCGAGCCGGTTGTTCCCGGGATGGAGGATTTCCGTTACGCAGTCCGAATCACGAGCGAGATCATGGAATCGAATGGCTCGAGCTCGATGGCGAGTGTTTGCGGCGGCATGCTCGCTCTCATGGATGCCGGCGTTCCGATCAAGACACCGGTCGCCGGAATCTCAGTCGGTCTGGTTACGGAAAAAGCCGATGACGGCCAGATGAAACGTTACGAACTCCTCACCGACATCATCGGTTCCGAGGATCACTTCGGCGACATGGATTACAAGGTTTGCGGGACCGAAGCCGGCATCACCGGATTCCAGCTCGACCTGAAGCTTCCGGGCGTGAGCCACCAGATCATGGCCGAGGCGACGATGCGGACAAAGGAAGCGCGCACCAAAATTCTCGAGATCATGGCGCAGGCCATCGACAAACCGCGGGCGGACCTGAGTAAGTACGCGCCCCGGATTGAGACGATCAAAATCAATCCGGAGAAGATCGGCGCCCTCATCGGGCCCGGCGGCAAGACGATCAAGGGGATCGTGGCAGAGACCGGCGCGGAAATTAACATCGACGACGACGGTTCCGTCCACATTTACGCGACGAGCCCCGAAAGCATGGCCCGCGCGAAGGAAATCATCGGCGGCATGTCTCGCGAAATAGAAGTTGGCCAGACCTATCACGGGCGGGTCGTTTCGATCAAAGAGTTCGGCGCATTCGTCGAAGTGTTCCCGGGCAAGGACGGTCTCGTTCACATTTCCGAGCTGGCTGACTTCCGGGTTAACCGGACCGAAGATGTGGCCAAGATCGGCGAGATGATCTGGGTGAAATGCATCGGCATTGACGACAAAGGCCGCGTGAAATTGAGCCGGAAAGCCGCGCTCAAGGAACGCGCCGCCGCCGAAGCCGGCCAGACGACCGAGCCCGATCAGGTGGAGCCGCAGCCAAGACGCTGATTTCAGATTTCAGATTGCAGATTTCAGATTACAGATTGGCGGGCGATTCCGTCCTCAATCTGCAATCGTAACTCTGCATTCTGCATCCCATAGATCCATGAGCCGAACCGCACGATGGCTGCCGCGGGCCCTGTTCGAATCGCTCTTTATCGTTCTGAGCATTCTGCTCGCGTTGGCGGTGAATGAGTGGCGGGACAAACAAGCCCGAATCACGCGAGTCGCCGAGGCACGGGCGTCTTTCGCCAACGAAATCCGCGCGAACCGCGATCTGTTGCTCTCCGATCCAATTCTGGCCCATCACAGGAAATTGCAGGCCGAATATCGGAAGCTAAATGAGGACGGCAGCATTGAACCCGGCTCCGTCTTCGACACCGGTATCCACCCCGCGGCATTGCGCGATGCGGCCTGGCGCAGTTTCTCCGCGAGCGGCACGCTGGTCGATTTTGCCCCAGCTGATGTAATTCTCCTCTCCGACATCTACCGCGCCCAGGAGGATCTGGAGAAATTGAATTCCAGTTACATCGCCGTGATGCGCGAGCCCCGCGCGGACCACCAGACCCCCGAGTACAAACGTGATTTGAACCGGTCGCTCTCGATGTACTTCAACGACGTGGTTCCCATGGAGGAAAAGCTGGCCCGCCAATATGAGAGCGCGCTGGAAAAGCTCGGCGGAAAATGAAGTCCGGCTTTCTCGACAAACTGATCGAGCGCCTCGGCCGGATCGGGCCCGGAGATGTCCAGAATTACCTGCTCCAGCTGGCCCAGGAGAAAGGCCTTATCGAAACCGTTTTCAATGCGATCCAGGAAGGAATCATTGTCACGGACGCCAAAGGGCGGATCACTTATCTGAACGACGCGGCCTGCGAGCTCTTCGGACTCGAGGGACCAAACTCGATCGGCAAACGCCTCGACGAACGGGTCCGCGGGCTCGACTGGAAATCGCTCTCCCAATCCGAAGGCGCGGTCAGCCGGGACATGGAGATTTTTTATCCGGCGAACCGGTTTCTGAATTTCTACATCGTACCCTTGTTGATCGAGCGGCGCGAACCTGTAGCCGGGATCGCTGATCCCGGCCCCCGGGCCCCGCGAAAATCAGCGATCAGCGATGCGAGCTACGGCGAACCGGTCGGTCATGCCATCATTCTCCGCGACATCACCGAGAGCCGGCGCTCAACGGAAAAGACGATCGAGTCGGAACGGTTCAATGCCCTTACTCTCCTCGCCGCGGGTGTCGCTCATGAAATTGGGAACCCGCTCAACTCACTTCATATCCACCTCCAGTTGATGGAGCGGAAAGTCCGCAAGCTCGACGGCAGAATTAAAGAAGAGCTCGAGGAAGCAATTGCCATTTCCCGGGCCGAGATCACCCGGCTTGACTCGATCGTGACTCAATTTCTCCAGGCGATCCGGCCGTCGAAGCCGGTCCTGCACACGGAGAACCTCAACACGATCGTGGACGAAGCCCTTCGTTTCTTCGGACCGGAGATCGCCGACCGCGACATCGTGGTCGAAGCGGAGCTACGGCCAGACCTGCCGATGCTCGAGCTCGACCGGGACCAGATGAAGCAGGCGTTTTATAACGTCATCAAGAACAGCTTCGAAGCGATGAAACGTCGCGGCATCCTCCGGATCCAGACCGACATGGACGGAAGCCACGTCAGTGTGAGCTTCACCGATACCGGCGGTGGAATGTCCGCGGAAAGCCTGAGCCGGGTTTTCGAGCCGTATTTCACGACGAAAAGCAGCGGCTCCGGCTTGGGACTGCTCATCGTGCGGCGGATCGTCCGCGAACACGGCGGCGAAATGGCCATCGAAAGCAACGAAGGCAAAGGCCTTACCCTGACCATTCACCTGCCCTATTTGGATAAACGTGTTCGGATGCTCGAAGCGGGGACTCCGCCGCCGGCAGGCGACGGGCGGCCGGAAACTTAAGACTCGCCTTAGCGCGCGCGGTCTAAGTATTTTCCGCCTTTGCTCCCGCCTTCCGGCCCTGGCTCCATGCTCGCGCTCATTTTCCTGATCGTTTTCCCGTTCGCGATCTACAAGGCGTGGAAGAATGTCCAGACCGCAAAGGCGAGCACTGCCTGGCCGACGACCCCAGGCCGCATCACGTCGTCGGGTACAAAGAAGGTCATGTTTCGGCGGCAGCCGCTCATCACCTACTCTTATGCGGTGCACGGCGCGCCCTACACGTCGCAACGCGTTTCTTTTGCCGCCGGTTATCCGGGGAAAGATATCGATTCAATTCTCGCCCGCTATCCCGTCGGTAGCGAAGTGAACGTCGCCCACGATCCGCAAAACCCGGCCGAAGCCACGCTGGAGACGGGAGCAACCGCACAGGTAACCGCGCAGGTGCGCGTCCTGTTGATCTGCTTCATCCTCATCGTTCTCGTCAATGTCCTGAGTTATTTCCTCCGCTGACAGCAAGCGCTAGAGCGCACCGCAGAGCTGGGCGACCCAGAATCACGCCGCGATTAGGCTTGTGATTCGGAAGGGCAATTCGCCACCATCTTCGCCGCTATGTTGACCTTGATTTTCCTCATCGCTTTCCCGTTCGCGCTCTACAAGGCGATGAAGAACGTCAGTGCGGCCAAGGCGAGCGTGAACTGGCCGACCACTGCCGGCACGATCACGGCGTCTGGGATTAAGAAGGTCATGTTCCGCCGCCAGCCGCAAATCAGTTACACCTATGCGGTTAACGGGACCCCGTATACTTCGCAGCGTGTCTCTTTCGCCGGCGGTTATAAACCGAAGGAAGTCGATCCAGTCCTGGCGCGTTATCCGGTTGGTGCGCAAGTGACGGTTGCGCATGATCCTCAGAAGCCGGGGGAAGCCACCCTGGAGACCGGCTCCAACAAACAAGTTACAGCGCAAGTCCGGGTCCTCTGGATCTGTTTCATCCTGATCGTGATCGTCCAGCTCCTGAACTATTTCCTCCGCGACGCCAATCGGCGGGATCGCGCTCCCAGCCGCACGTACGGGATGGTTCTCATTTCGGGCCCGGGCAATCCGGCCAGTCTCGCTTAATTCTTCTTCGCGTATTTCGGATCGCGCACCTGTTTGCGAACCGCCGCAAACAGTTTCCGGATGCCGATCTGGCTCCCGGTTTCCTTGATGAATTTGGGGATCGCCCCGCCGCTGTCTGTATAGACCATGTAGGTCGCCCGGGTGTTGTTCGGCCCCGCCGGCTCGAGCAGCCAGCTCCCCTCGCACAGCTTCACCCGAACAACCCCTGATTTCTCAGGCGGTCCGAGGGCATTGTCAGCCTCCCAACGGTGATGATAACTCGTGCCGCCTTCTATCTTCTTTGAAGTCGACCGGATACGCAGGGTGTAATCGCGGTCGCTGGTCAGCGGCGCGGAGATTCGCTGATACACGACGACCGAATCGCCATCGCGTTTCAGGACCCGACACTCGACGGTGTACGGCATGAAGCTCGCGTACGATTCAACGTCGTCGATGACCGCGTGGACCTGTTGAGTGGAAGCGGCGATCTCGCCAATTGCTTTCGACTCATTCGCGATCGGGCGTTGCCGGCGAAAAAGCGCCACCCCATCCTTATCAGAAAGCAATTTCCACTCGCCGCCGGCATCTGCGTCGGGCTCAGCGGTAAAAGCTGTTCCACAGAACAGAGCTGCGGCCAGGGCGGAGGCCACGCCCAAAAGCTGTCGTTGGGTCATGTCCCCGTGGGGATAATTCCTGCGCGTTCCACCATCAGGATGACGGTCCTTTCCGGCGCGCGCGGCCGATGCATGACGCCTTTCGGAATCACGGCAGCTTTGCCCGCCGTCAGGTCAATGCAGCGGTCTTCGAGGTCGATCAGGAACTGCCCACTGACGACGTAAAAGAATTCGTCTTCGTTTTCGTGCTTATGCCAATGGTACTCGCCGTGGACCACGCCGAGCCGCACGACCGAATCATCTACTTTGCAAAGCGTCTGGTTGTACCACTGATCGGTGCAGGCTTTCACCAGCCCTGCAACATCGATGGTCTCGAGCGGCTCGTGTAAAATGTTGAGCTTCGTGTTGTAGGCGAACCCTTGTGGTGATTTGTCCTCTGCCACATCCTAGCCTTGGCCAACGCGGCGCAACTCTCAACTAAACTCTCGACCAGAGTCAGTCTCTCTGCCGAACGCTGCCCGCCCCGCTGATATGCTTTTCCAACCGCGGGTTCCCGTAATAGGTGACCTTTCCAGCCCCGGAGATGGCTACCTTGAGAATGTCGCTGGCCGACACCTCGGCTTTCCCCGCCCCCGAGATCGAAAGCTCGGCCACCTTCACATGGAGCGATTCCGCGACGAGCTTGCTCGCTCCCGCCATTGTGGCCATCAACTCGTTGACATTGCCGTCCACCGTCACGCGCGTCGCGCCAGTGCCGTCCAGGTAAAAACCTTTGCCATTGAGCCGGGTCGCGCTCAGGCGGACTGCGCCGGTCAGGCGGGCACCGCTCAAGGAATTGCTCGAGATGCGCACTTTCATCCCGCGAGTCGGCCGAAGTTGGCCGTGCCACTCGAGGCGGAGGACATTGCCGTCCATGCTGGTCTCGACATGGCGCAGGAGATTTTCGTCGGTCCGGATTGAGCAGCTGGCCGGGCCGGCGACCCATTCGATGTCAAAAGCGCCTTCCGCGTCGACGCCTGTAAATTCCTGGACCGTCCGGTTTTCGGTAACGAGGTGCCCGTTGCCCTTGATCCCGCCCACGTGGCAGCCGCCGAGGGAGAGCGCGGCGAATGTCAGCAACTTCAGGGCTGCAAACGGGCGAATGGTGATGGTGTTCATAACAGATTGGTCTCTTTGCTAGTGAGATGAGGGTACCCCCCGTTTCGGATTCAAGAATCTTCAGATTTTCAGGCTCCTAACGGCTGCGGCACGCGGCCTTTTGATAACGACGAAGTACGGATGACGAATGTCGAACGAATGGGCCTCGACGGCCGTGGCCGGAATCTCCGACCTCCGGTTTCTGGTCTCCGACCTCCGCTTCCCTACATCCCGACCGGATGCCGGGCGACGTAGCCGCTTGTGTCGCGGCTGTAGTCGTACCAGCGGGGACCCACATCACCGCCGCGACCCAGGTCGGTCGTGTCGAGCCGAAGTCCGGCAATCACGGCGAAAGTGTGGCCCGGGCGCGAGTAAATCGTCATCCAGCGTCCACGGCCACGCTCGCCATAACGCATGAGATCGCTCGAGGGCAGCGGCGAGTTCAGGGCACCCGCCCCATGGAGAGCGAATGAAACCGTCCCCGAGCAATCATAACCGCGATCGTAAAAGGTCCCGTGGCCGCCGCCCCAGACGTAGGGCTTCCGGCGAAGTGTATTGGCGGCCCAGATCGCGTTCTTCACGCTTTGGGGCGCTCGCGAGGGCGCGTAAGCCACGCCATTCCGCAAGACCGCCCGGTTGCCGGAGACCATCGGCCGATCGCCGCGTTGCTCGATTCGTCCGCCATCGTCCTCCTGATCCTGATCCTGGTCCTGATCATCGAACGCTTCCGCGCGCGGCGCGGCGGATGGTCGGCGACCCGAGGTCGCATACGCTACGGCAATCGGCTTCACATCGGATTCGTCGTCGGCCTGGTAATATTCTTCCGTCCCGTAAGGCTGTCTCGGCTTCAGACGGCGGGGCGCGTAGTAGGCTACCTTGATTGGGCCAACCGCCGACGCCGCGAGGATTCGCGGTGCATTATGGACAATCGGTGCCGCAGCCGCGTGGACGACCGACCGGGCGAGCTTGAAGGGCTGAAGGGCTACGGTGAACGGCGTCGCAGCCCGGTGCCGGCGCGGCCGCGCTTCGATGTCCGGGGAGAAGATACAGAAAATAACCAGCGCGCAGATGAACAGCACCGCGCGGTTTCCGGGCAAACGGCCAAGTGGAAAGCGCATGGTCCCGCTAAAAGCTGCTCGTGGGCCAGATGCAGCGGTTTTCCTTTGGTAGGGACGCCGCGCGGCGGCGTCCGGTGGCCCCGAAGAGCCTTCGGACGGCGAAGCGCGCCGTCCCCTACCATTGAACCGCAAGCGTAACCAGCGATCTTCCCCCTGTCTCCGACTTCCGATCTCTGACTTCTGAGTTCAGCCTAATGTCCACCCTTCTCGGCTCTCATCATTCCACCGACGCCCGCGTGCCTGACGACGTCACCGGCCGCCCGCGCCAGGTCGCAACAGGCGGAATCTCGTTTCGGAAAACTTTCTCGGCCTTCAAGCACCGGAATTTCCGGCTCTACTTTTCCGGCCAGCTCATTTCCTTCACGGGATCCTGGATGACGACGACCGCGCAAGGCTGGCTTGTCTATCAGCTGACCGGTTCGAAGGCATTGCTCGGAGTCGTGGCGGCAGCTGCTTCGGCGCCGATGCTCTTCTTCGCGACCTGGGGCGGCTGGGTCGCAGATCGTTATCCGAAACGATCGGTCATCGTCGTTACCCAGATTTGCTCCATGCTGCTGGCCCTCGCCATGGCCGCCCTGGTTTGGACCAAAATCGTGCAGCCGTGGCAGATCATTGTCCTCGCCGTTCTCGGCGGCGTCACGATGGCCTTCGACATGCCGGCCCGGCAATCCTTCGTCATCGAGATGACGAGCCGGGAGGACTTGATGAACGCGATCTCGCTCAACAGCTCAGCGTTCAATTGTGCACGCATCGTCGGTCCTTCGATCGCCGGACTCCTCATGGCGCATATCAGCATCGCCGCCTGTTTTGTCCTCGACGGGCTCAGCTTTATTCCGGTCATCGCCGGTCTGCTCATGATGCGGCTGAACAAAAGGCAGGGGCGGATTGAAAGTGAAGCCGGCCCGCTCGGCCAGGCGCTGGAAGGGTTTAGTTACGTTTGGACCCATCGGCGCGTCCTGACCATCCTCTCGCTCTTCACCGTGGTCGGGATTTTCGGCTGGTCGTATTCCGTCCTCATGCCGGCATTCGCCCGCGATGTCCTTCACCTCGGTGCCAACGGCTACGGACTTCTCATGGCGGGAAGCGGCGTTGGCGCACTCGCTGCCGCGCTGACCGTGGCCAGCGCCGGTCACATGCTACCGACACGGACGATGGCATTGGGCGGTGTCTGGATTTTCTCCGTGGCTCTCGTGCTCTTTTCTTTCAGCCGGAACCTTTATGCCGGGGCCACCCTTCTCGCGTTCGTCGGCTTCGGCCTCGTCCTTTATTTTTCGACTTCGAACACCGTTCTCCAATCCATCGTTCCCGACGAAATGCGGGGGCGCGTAATGGGCATCTGGGCGTTGCTCTTCGGCGGCATGATCCCGCTTGGAAGTCTGGAAGCCGGTCTGATGGCGGACTGGCTGGGCACGCCCGCAACGATGGCTGTCGGCGCGCTGGTGTGCGCCCTGGCGGCGTTGGTTACGCTCCACGTGATTCGGAAACGCGAAGCGCAATTGGCGGCCGGCAGTAGTTAGCGCTGTAGTCGCGCGGCCAGCCTCTCCAGCGCTTGCCAACAACTACGGCTGCTCCTACGATCGCGCCCCTATGGCCGAGACACATTCCGGGACTTGTTATTGTGGCGCGGTGGAATTGGAGATGAGCGGACCGCCGCTCGACATGGGCTATTGCCATTGCTCCAACTGCCGCAAGTATTCCGGCGCGCCGCTGAACGCTTTCACCTTGTGGAAAGCTGACGATCTAAAGGTCACGAAAGGCTCCGACCTCCTCGTTCACTTCCAAAGCAGCGAGATCAGCGACCGCCGTTACTGCTCGAAGTGCGGCTCGCACGTCATGATCGATCATCCCAAGCTCGGCCTCGTCGATGTCCGCGCCTCGATCCCTGCAACGGTCACCTTCAAGCCAACCGTTCACCTCAACTACGACGAAACCATTCTTCGGATAAAGGACGGCCTGCCCAAGTTGCGCGATTTCCCGAAAGAAATTGGCGGCTCCGGCGAAACGATGCCGGAGTGAGCAGTTCGAGCGCCGGTTACTGAAAGGCTCGCCCGTATTGGGCCGGGGCGGCGACCTTCAGGCGGAACTCCTTCGCCGCGTGCAGCGGCCAATACGGGTCGCGCAGGAATTCCCGGGCCATCAAGATCACGTCCGCATCATTTTTTCGGATAATCTCGTTCGCCTGTGCCGGCTCCGTGATCATTCCGACCGCACCCGTCATCATGCCTGCTTCCGCGCGGACTCGCGCCGCGAACGGCACCTGATACCCCGGGCCGACCGGGATCTTCGCGTCCGGCAGATTGCCGCCAGTCGAGCAATCGATCAGGTCAACGCCGAGCGTTCCCAGCTTCCGCGCCAGCGCCACTGAATCTTCCACGGTCCATCCGCCTTCCACCCAATCCGTCGCGGAAATCCTGGTAAAAAGCGGATACCTCTCAGGCCAGACCTTCCGGATTTCTTCCGTCACTTGGCTAAGCAGTCGCACCCGATTCTCGAAGGACCCGCCATACTCATCCGTCCGCTTGTTGCTCAACGGCGACAGAAACGAATGGAGCAGGTAACCGTGAGCCGCATGGATTTCGACCACCTTTGCGCCTGCCTCCAATGAGCGGCGGGCCGCCTCTTTAAATCCAGCGATGACTCGCTCGATCCCCGGGCGATCGAGCTCTACCGGCACCTGATGGCCTTCATCGAACGCCAGCCCGCTCGGCGCGAAAATCGGACTCCATCCGCCCTCCGCCGGGCTCAGGGGAGCGTGTCCTTTCCAGGGCGCGCTCGTGCTCGCCTTGCGGCCCGCGTGCGCCAGCTGAATCCCCGCGACCGAACCTTGGGCCTCAATGAATCCGAAGATCCGCGAAAGCATTTCGGTGTGTCCATCCTTCCAAATCCCCAGATCATCCGGGCTGATCCGCCCTTCCTCAGTCACGGCCGACGCTTCCGCGATGATCAACCCAGCACCACCGACCGCGCGGCTCCCGAGATGAACCAGGTGCCAGTCGTTCGCGAACCCGTCCACGCTTGAGTATTGGCACATCGGCGAAACGACGATCCGGTTCCTCAACTCCACGTCCCTAAGGCGAAGCGGGGAAAACAAATGGGCTGGTTCTGCCATCAAGGACGGTCGCACACACTTCGTCACGGTGCTCCTGGCATAAGAAGGCCGAAATTCCAGGCAGCGCTTATTACGGCGACAGAGCGCCGTCGCTCCAGCACTGATCACTGGTCACTGCTCCCAGGTCAGTGGTCACCGATCTTTTTTTGAATCCAAACCGGCCGCCCACTCCGTCCATTCATTAGAAGCCATGGAAACCACATACCCACAGCAGCCGCTCGATCCCGCCACCGTCTCCGCCGTCGCCAATGTCCGGACCTGGTCGGCATTCTGCCACGCCAGCGCCCTGCTCGGCGTAGTCCTTCATTTCCCGGGTCACCTCCTTGGGCCCCTCATCATCTGGCTGGCCAAGCGCGACGACGCTCCCGAAATCGACGCCCACGGCAAGGAGGCGCTGAATTTTCAGATATCGATGCTGATCTACAACGCCGTCGCCGCCGTCTTCTGCCTCATCCTGGTCGGCTTCGTTTTCCTCGCCATCCTCTGGGTCCTGAACGCCATCTTCGTCATCATCGCGGCCATCCAGGCCAGCGACGGCAAGTTTTATCGCTACCCGATGACGATCCGGTTCATCCAGTAACAGATCAGCGCAGGCCAGGCCGGCTTACCCGTCTTCGCTCGCGTTCAGCTTCTCGAGCTCTGCAACAGAGGCCTCGCGGAGCCGGATGATTCGCCAGCCGCCTCTGTTGTCGCACTTCACCGTGAACAGCACCGTCGTCCCGAGAGATCCCAGCTCGTCGCCCTCCTCCTTCACCACCACGGTCGCCTCGGAGGATGCCAGCGCTTCAAAGGTGTCCGGGTTAATCCAGCGCCGCACCTCCCAGGTGTCGTTGATCCGTCGGCGATAAGCGGTCTTCGTGGCCCCCTGACGTTTCCGTTGCCGTTGCTCCGCGCGCGCGATCATCTCCGAGACCTTGGTCGCTTTCGTTTCCAGGTCGGGCAGAGCTTTCCATTTCTCGCCCGCCAGCTCGTAAACAGCGCAGGTGAAGTAGCGCGTCCCGGCGCGGTAATTGAAGGCTAGCCGCCGCGAATCCGGCGCCCAAAGGACTTTCCTCAAGTCCCCTTCCTCCGAAAGTTTCAAAACCACTTCGCCGCTTTCGGCGCGGACAATCGCCGGCTCATCGTCCACCAACCGGTAAGCCCATTTCTTATCCGGCGACAAAACCGACCGGTCCTCGCTTTCCTCCGCCAACCCCGCCGTTGTGAGCAAACAAACAAAAAGCGTGACCAGCCCTTTTCGCATATTCGTTTCTAATCTTCTCGCAGCGGACCTGTCCAGCCGGCCCTATAACCAGTTCCTGATTTGGCAGCCCGTTACGTCAACAGCTCTTCCAGTTCTTCGGTCGTGAGGCCGTTCATTAGCGGTTCTTCGCTCTCGAGCGCGGCGTCGATGGCGGCGCGCTTTTTGTCCTGCAGTTTGAGGATTTTTTCTTCGACGGTGTTACGGGTGATGAGTTTGTAGGCGGTTACGACTCGGGTCTGGCCGATGCGGTGGGCGCGGTCGGTGGCCTGGGCTTCGACGGCCGGATTCCACCAGGGGTCGAAATGGATCACGGTGTCGGCGGCGGAGAGATTCAGCCCCACGCCGCCCGCTTTGAGGCTGATGAGAAAGACCGGAATGGTGTCGTCGTTCTGAAACGGTTCACCTCTTCCTGGCGATGCCTGGTCGAACCGTCGAGGTACCAGTAGGAGACCTTACGAAGTTGTTTGTTACTTGCGTTTTTTGCCCGGTCCGTACTTTGCCCAGATCTCATCCATGGACGTGTCGTTTACGGTTTTCTTGATAAGTGGAAT
>DATLNB010000059.1:0-89869 GCA_035536995.1 Chthoniobacterales bacterium
AGAGATCGGTCCATTCCCCCTCGAGATTTCGCGCGATCGCGTCACGGACGAAGACGCAGAGATCCGCATTCTCGCGCCGGACCATCCGTTGCTGAACACGCCGAACAAAATCGGCCCCGACGATGTCAAAGGCTGGGTCCAGGAACGCGGCCTCTATTTTCCGACAAAGTGGGACGCGAACTGGACACCGCTCCTGTCCTGCAACGATCCCGGCGAAAAGCCGCTCGACGGCGGTCTGCTCGTCGCGAAATCGGGCACCGGGTATTTCATCTACACCGGCTACGCCTTTTTCCGTCAGCTCCCTGCCGGCGTCCCCGGCGCCTATCGCCTTTTCGCGAACATGGTTTCGTTGCGCGATCCAAAATGAGAAACGCCGAGATCCGTCGCCCCGTATCCGGGGCTTGGATGATGGAGAATGGACGGCGCGATACCCGGGGTTCCGCTGCGCTCCACCCCGCGCTTTATTCCGCACCCTGCGGGTGCTTTGCAGCGTCGAAGGCGTGTCGGGTTAGAGCCCTTTATTCCGCCGCGCCTGTGGCGCGGGGTGTGCCGCGCGATGTTATTCAGCGCCGGAGGCGCGTCGGATTAAAGCCCGGAGTGCAGCGCAGCGAAACTCCGGGTAAGCATCGGACGAAAGCTTCCGAACCCCTGAAAGGGGTGGCGGAGACGCGCGCATCAAACATAACGGTCGTCAAAGGGCAGACCATGCGCGTGCAGCATCAGCGTGAACTCCGCGAGAAACGATGTCCTTCGATGATGGTCTTCCTGTCCTTCGATATAACGGCGCACCTTCGGAACTTGCGATTCGCTAACGGTGAACGCCGCGTAGCCTTCCTGCCACGCGAAGGCGTTGCATTCCGGGAACGTTTTGGAAACCCAGCCCGAGGAATTGGCTTTTGTTTCACCGATGGTTTTCGAAAGCGCCTCATCCTGGCGGAGCTTCGCCAGGACGTGAACGTGGTCGGCCGTCCCGTTGATTATCATCGCGATTCCTCCTTCACCGCGTATCGCGCCGCCCAGGTATTCACGGGTTCTTGGACGAACCGTCGAAGTGAGCCACGGTTCGCGAGCTTTGGTCGAGAAAACGATGTGGTAAATGAGATTGCAGTAGGAGGAGCTCATGGGGGGTAGATTCTTTCCGCCGCCCCCATCCGGGGGCTTGCTTGGTATCAATCATATACCGGGAGTTGCGCTACGCTCCACTCCCGGCTTTAACTCCGTCGCGCCCTGCGGGCGCTTTGAGGGGCGACCCGCATTAGGGAACTTCGGTGACGTTAACGACAGCCCGGCAGTTTCGCTACGTTCCGGCTTCAACTCCGCTGCGCGCTCGGAGCGCGCGAACCAGGCAATTTCGCGCGGTTGCGTTCGAGAACGGTGTCACCTTGGCCGCCCCGTGCCTCCCGCACCGATAGGATCGCTGCCAAACGTCTTGTATCGTTTGTGTGGCGCGATCGCTTCCCAGCGCCGGAGGCGCGCCGGATTAAAGCCCGGAGTGGAGCGCTGCGAAACTCCGGGAAACCGTGTCCACAGAATCATCAACCCCGGGCACGGGGTGACGGAAGCGGCGGCCTGCCTTGCGGCCGTTTGATGAAAAATGAGCCTGCACGATCACCCACCGTTCTTTTCCACGTGGCGCAAGGCGTATTGGTTCGCCGTGCTCCTCTTCGCGATTGAGGTCGCGCTTCTCTACGCCTTCACGATCCGGTTTTCGTGAACAACCTCGATTACATCGTTCTGTTCGCGACGATCATCGCGATCCCGCTCTACGGTCTGTGGCGGACCTACAATCACCCGAATCTCCGCGAATACCTGAAGGGCGATCGCTCAATCCGATGGGGAACGATCGGCCTCTCCGTCATGGCTACCCAGGCTGGGCCGATCACCTTCCTATCCATGCCCGGCCAGGCGTATGAGAGCGGGATCGGGTTCATTCAAAATTATTTCGGACAACCCTTCGCCCTCATCATGGTCTGCGCGGTTTTTGTCCCGATCTATCAGCGCCTCAAGGTTTACACCGCCTACGAATATCTCGGCCAGCGCTTCGATAAAAAGACGCGGTTCCTCGGCGGTTTCTTGTTTCTCATCCAGCGCGGCATCGCCGGCGGCATCACGATTTATGCGCCAGCCATAATTCTCTCCGCCCTCCTCGGCTGGGATTTGAACCTGACCATCTGGCTGGCCGGCGGATTCGTCATTCTCTACACCGTCGTCGGCGGGACCAAAATCGTCAGCCTGACCCAGCGCTACCAGATTTCGGTGATCCTGATCGGAATGGCTCTCGCCTTCGGAATCGCGGTATATCGGCTTCCCGCCGATCTATCTTTCAGCGACGCACTCGGGATCGCCGGACGAATGGGCAAACTTCAGGCGGTCGATTTCTCGATCGACCCGTCGAAGCGCTACACCTTTTGGTCCGGCATCCTCGGCGGATTCTTTCTTTCGCTTTCGTATTTCGGGGCCGATCAATCGCAGGTCCAGCGTTACCTCGCGGGAAATTCCCTTCGTGCCAGCCGCATAGGCCTTCTCTTCAACGCCCTCGTGAAAGTGCCGATGCAATTTCTCATTCTGCTTCTCGGCGTGATGGTCTTTCTTTTTTATCAATTCGAAAAGCCGCCCATCTTTTTCAATCAACCGAGCTACCAACGCGCCGTCGCGAGCGGTCACGGTCCCGAGCTCGCCGCGCTCCAGAAGCAGTTTGACGATCTATTCGAGAAGAAACGGGTCCTGCTCCAGAGCTCTCCAGACACTCCGAATTGGAGCAGCGACGTCCAGCAGCTCGATGCCCAATCCCGCGCGGTCCGCGACGAAACGAAAAAGATTCTCGAGAAAGCTGGCGCGAATCCCAAAAGCAAAGACTCCGATTACGTCTTCATCACCTTTGTCTTGAACCACCTGCCGCACGGCGTTGTCGGCCTGCTCGTGGCCGTGATCTTCTGCGCTACCATGTCCGCGACCTCGGCCGTTTTAAACGCGCTCGGCTCAACCACCGCCGTCGATTTCTATCGCCCTTTCCGCCCGGGCAAGGAGGACCATCACTACGTTGTCGCGACGCGCTGGCTGACCCTCGGATGGGGGATGGTAACGATCGCGGTGGCTTCGTTCTGCAGCCTCGTGGAAAATCTGATCGAGGCGGGCAACATCCTCGCGTCGGTCTTTTACGGCAGCATTCTCGGTCTCTTCTTAGTCGCGCTTTTCCTTCGCCACGTTCGCGGTTCCGCGGTCTTCTTCGGAGCCGTCCTCGCGCAAACGATGGTGATCGCTCTCTTTCTCACCACCAACATCGGCTATCTTTGGTACAACCTCATCGGCTGCACGGCGGTGCTGCTCTTTGCGTCGGGACTGCAGGCCACCGTCTTCAGGAATCCCGAGGCTGCTTCCGCGAAATGAGCGGGCCGATCATCTGTTTCGGCCAGCAACCCTGTGGTTTCTTTCCAAAACGTTTTCTTTTCGCCAAGATCGTGACCGCGCGGCGGCTCCAGGCCGACCTCGGCGGTGAGATTGTGTTCTTCTTTCACGATAGCGACCACGATCCGCGCGAAACCGTCACGGTCCTGCGCGAGCGGCGGACCGGGCGCGAGCAGTCGTTCAATTTTCAATTCGCGAACAAAATTCAAAAACAGTTCTCACCGCTTTACGCGAAACGCTTGTTGCCTGACTGGCAGCCGAACCTCGTCCGTCAGCTCCCGAATTTCGTCGAGCCGGAATTGGTCGAAATTTTTAAAGGAATTGAGGCCGATACCGCTGCCGACTTCTCCCTCGGTGTTTATCGCGGAATGGGATTGCTTCAGAACATTCGCGTTGAGCGGTCGAGCGATCCCGGATTTCGAAACCGCGCGGCCCCAATCGACGATTTCTTCGTCGATGTTCCTTACGAAGGTGAAACGGTACGCGCCCGGTACAAGGACGATAAACTCTGGCTGCATAAAGGCGGGGACAACTTTCTCGAGCTTCCTCACCACGATTTCGACGCCACCCAGATCAGCCCGGCCCGGGACACGAGGCTGCGCTGGATGCAATCCGTGATCGGTTGCACCCATTACGTTGCCGGGGCGGGTGAGCGCGAATACCTGAATGAAGCGGACGCGCCCGGTGTCACCTTCGTCCAGCGTGATGAGATTGCGGATTCGGCTCTGGCTTATATTGGGGACTGATGGACGCGCGCGCTCTTAAGATCGGGATCACCTGCTTTCCGCTCGTCGGCGGCAGCGGCATTCTGGCGACGGCTCTTGGGAAAGAGCTGGCCGCGCGCGGTCATGACATTCATTTTTTCAGTCACGCCAAACCGGTGCGCCTGGATGTCTCTCTGCCGCGCATCCACTTCCACGAAGTCGCAGTGGGCCACGCGACCGTATTTCCCTGTCCCGATTATACGCTGCCACTTGCGGTGAAGATGGCTGAAGTCGGACGCGCTCAAGGCCTTGACCTGTTCCATGTCCATTACGCTGTCCCGCATGCGACGGCGGCGTTTCTTGCCTCCGAAATGATCGGGCCTGCCGCGCCCAAAGTTGTTACAACTTTACACGGCACGGACACCACTCTCCTGGGCCCCAACCCGCAATACCGGGCGGCGATCGAACATGCCTTGGTTCACTCCGACGCGGTCACAACTGTCTCGGATAGTCTGCGCCGACAAACGGAGGAAATTTTTCGGCTCCCCAAGGCGATCGAAGTGATTCAAAATTTCTTCACGCCCTCCGCCTCGAACAAGGATCGCGCGGAAGTTCGGCGGGAGCTCGGCGTCAGCGACCGCGAATTTCTTGCCCTCCACATGTCGAACCTTCGGCCATCGAAACGGGTGGACCTTTTGCTGCGGGTCATTGCAGCAAGCGGACATCGTGATCGGATTCGGCTCCTCGTTCTGGCGGGGGCGCCGTTCGCGCCCTTCGAACCGCTTGTCACCGAGCTGGGCCTGCGCGAAAACGTCGTCGTTAAGGAAGACGCCGCGGTGGTTGAAGATTTTTTGCCAGCGGCGGACGCGGGCCTTTACACCTCGGAGAACGAAAGCTTTGGCCTGAGCATTCTGGAGACGCTCTTTTTCGCGAAGCCCGTCGTGGCTTTTCGAATCGGCGGCATACCCGAGGTCATCGGCGATGCCGGTTTCCTCCACGACTTCGGTGATATCCGGGACATGGCGCGTTCGCTCGACACGTTGATTGAATCACCGGAGCTTGCGCGCGAAACCGGTGAGCGGGGCCGGGAACGCGCCGGGAGATTGTTTACCGCGGACCGAATCGTTCCGCAGTACGAAGAGTTATATCGTCGCGTCCTGGCTTCTTAGCCCAACGCTGCCTCGACCGCGGTCGGAAAGATCTCCCCGACGTTTCCTTCTACCCGCAGCGTGAGGGCGCTTTCATGGTCGTGATCCGTCGCCCCGCGGTTGATGATCACGTACGGCACGCCCCGTTGCGCAGCCAGGAGCGGGAAAGAGGCGGCCGGATAGACGGACAGAGTCGAGCCGAGTGCCACCACGAGATCGGCCTGCCGGGCCGCCTCCGCGGCCCGTTTCAGTACTTGGGGATCGAGGCTTTGCCCGAAGCTGATTGTCGCCGGTTTTAGGTAACCGCCGCATTCGCAAAGCGGCGCCGTGCGGTGGACCCGAAAGAATTCGAAATGCGGCTCCGGATCGGTCCGCCGCTGACAGCTCTGGCATTCGACGAGCAGGTTCGTCCCGTGCAGCTCGATCAGGCGCTCGCCGTTCGTTCCAGCTCGCGTGTGTAGCCCGTCGATGTTTTGGGTTACAACGGCGAAGACCTTCTCCGCCGCTTCGAGCTTCGCGATAGCCCGATGCGTCGCATTCGGCTGCGCCGTTCGAAATCCGTCCCAGCCCTCGAGCTTGTAATCCCAATGCGCAATCCGCGCCGCCTCCGACGTCATAAAGTCCTGGAAGTAAACCGGCTTGCGTCTCGTCCAGACGCCATGCGGCCCGCGGAAATCCGGAATTCCGCTTCCGGTAGAGATCCCTGCGCCGGTGAAGATCAGTGCGCGTTCCGACGCACGCAGATAATCACCCAGCGCGTTAACCGAGCTGTTCGAAGCCGACAGAATATCAGCGGAGGCTCTCGATCAGGGCACGGTTTGCCGCGATCGCGGACTCGTCTGGGTTAGGCTCTGCCTTCAAAACCTCGATCGATTTCTCAGCGGCAGCGACCGCCTCTTTCTTGTTGCCCTGTTTCGCCAGGATTTGCGCTTTTTTGGAGTGCATAAAATAAGCCTTCGGATTCTTTTCGAGCGCCTGGTCGATCCATTTCACGGCTTGCGGCAGGTCCTTGTTTTGGTCCAGGTAAAAACTGGCCGCGTTGTAGTAGAAACTGGCCTCCTGCGGCTGACCGCTTTTCATCGCCGCGTCGATCCCCTGCATGACTTTTTCGACGTCGTTCGTCGTGATCTTCACCGGCACTCGAGTCTTGTCCCACTCCAGATAAAACGTCGCGGAGTTTGCCCGGAGATCTTCGAACCCGATCGTGAAGGTCTCGGCGGGCGCCGCCAGCACGAGCTCGGGTTTGGCCGTAATCCGCGCGGCTTCCTCCTCCGGCTTATGGTCGCTCATGGCCTGGGCCTTGAGGTTCTTCGAGAGAACCACCGTCCACTGGTTGGCTCCGGGAATTGTGTAAAGAACGTATTCACCCGCCGGAACTTCTTTGTCCGCGAATTTGACCGGCGCGCTGGTCTTTATCTTCGTCGGTTGGTTCGCACCGGTCCGCCATGGTTTGTCGAACGGGACCAGGCCGCCAAATATCACGCGGTCGTTCTTGTTTGGGCGTGAGTAGTCAACTTCGATGTCGGTCAACCCGACCCGCTGCTTTAAGACTGCGTGCTGGCTCGGCGCCGGAAACTCTACCTTCTCATTAGCCGCGAATGACTGGGCGGAAACGAGACATCCGCTGACCAGAACGGCAATTGTGCAGCTGCGTTTAATCCAAGTATGCATAGCCACGAAGGTGGATCGACTTGCTGGCAAGGCAAGCGGAGTAATGGCCCGCTAACGGTAGCCTACGATCCAGGGGTCGGGGCTGGGGCAGGAGGGGGAGTCGGTGGCGCATCGGATGCAGGAGGCGTTTTTGCGGCTGCTGCTTTCGCGGCGGCGGCTGCAGCCGCGGCTTTCTTCTTTGCTTCCGCTTCTGCCGCGGCTTTCGCTAGGCCTGCATCTACCTCCGCCGCTTCTACCGGATGGATTTCGTGATAATACTCGTTCGATTTCCTCAAATCGGTTTTCCGAAAGAGCAACGCGTCGAACCGCTCGCGCCGGCTCAATTCATAGACTTTGTCCATCTTGATCGCGTCGAACGGACAGACCTCCACGCAAATCTGGCAGCTCATGCAGACCGAAATATCGATGTCGAAGGTCTTCGGATAAAACTGCTGCTTGCCCATATAATCGGGCTTCTTGTCGTCGCTCTTGACGATGTAGATGCATTGCGGCGGGCATTCCTTCTCACAAATCTTGCAGGCCACGCAGCGAAGCCCTGCCTCAGGGTCATTGTCGAAAACGAGGAACGGAAAATTTCGGTAATTCTCCGGCAGCGGCGCGCGCTCCTCGGGATATTGCACTGTGATCAGACGTTCTTTGACAAAGTAACTCCCGACAAAGTTCTTTGCCGTTACCGCCATGCCTTTGAGAACGCCCGTGCCGATCATGATTATCGATCCACTTCTCCCATCACGATATCTACGCTCCCGAGAATCACCATCACATCCGCTACGGTGTGACCGAGGCACATGTCCTCCAGGATGGTCAGGTTGATGAAACTTGGTGGGCGCACCCGGTAACGGTACGGGCTCGCGCTCCCGTCGCTGATCAAATAGAAACCGAGCTCGCCCTTTGGTCCTTCGATCCGGCCGTACGCTTCACCGATCGGCGGCTTGAAGGCGCGCACTTTCACTTTCGGGTTCATGATCGGACCTGCCGGGATGTCCTTCATCGCCTGATGCAGAATGCCGAGGCTTTCTCGCATCTCGAGGGCACGGATCATCAGACGATCGTAACAATCGCCGTGGTCGCCGAGAGGGACGCGGAATTTGAACCGCGGATAGAGCCCGTACCCATCCACTTTGCGCAAGTCGTAGTTCACGCCGCTCGCGCGCAACATCGGACCGGTGATGCCGGCGCTAACAGCAAGCCCTGCACTTAAGATTCCGATCCCCTGCGTCCGCGCGATCAGGATCTCGTTCGACACAATCAACTTCTCGAACTCGTCGAGGAAACGCGGAAACGCGTCCACGATCTTCTGCGCCCGCGCGAACCAATCGGGCCCCGCATCCACCCGGCAGCCGCCGAAGCGCATGTAATCACACATCATGCGCGACCCGGACAGCGATTCGAAAAGGTCGAGAATTTTTTCCCGCTCGCGGAAGGCATACATGAGCGGGGTTCCCCACGCTCCCATGTCGCTCAGGAGAAACCCGAGCAGTGAGGTGTGGTTCTGCAGACGGGTCAGTTCCGCGAGGATGATCCGGAGATATTCAGCGCGCTCCGGCACTTCGATCCCGGCCAGCTTCTCAACACTGAGCGCATACGCCCAATTGTTGGTCATCGAGCAAAAGTAATCGAGCCGGTCGGTGTAGGGCATCGAGCCCAGATAGCTCGTTCGCTCACCGATCTTCTCGTGGTTGCGATGCAAATAACCGAAGACCGGTTTCAGTTTCCGCACCACCTCGCCGTCCAGCGCGACGTTCATCCGGAAAACTCCATGCGTCGACGGATGCTGCGGACCCATCGAAACTTCCATGAGGTCGCCATCGACCCGGGAAGTCATCGGCGGCGGCGCCTGCTCCAGCTCGTGAAATCCGGTGGTGCTCATCAATTCGCCATTACCAACGGAGTCGCCACGGATGAACACGGATTGGCACGGATGAAATCTAATCTGTCTTTATATCCGTGTTTCATCCGTGTGAATCTGTGGCCGTAATTTTCTCCGCTCCATCGAGCTGAGGCCGCGGCGAATAATGCTCCTTTGCGCGGTCCAGCACCTCATCATGCGGCGTCGGCTCGTACTCGAAATCGTCCGGGTCCACGTAATCCTTCCGCATCGGGAAATCTTCGAATTCGTCCCACATCAAAATTCGACGCAGGTCGGGGTGCTCCTGGAATCGGATTCCGTAAAGATCGAAAATCTCGCGTTCCTGGAATTCGGCGCTCCGCCAGACGGGCGTAAGCGACGGAAGGTGCGCATCCTCGGTGCGGTCCGGTGTCCGCATCCGGATGATCACCGGGCCGTGTTTCAATGTTATCGAAAACAGGTGATAAACCGCCTCGAGATATCCAGGAAAGAAATCTTCCTCGAGTTGCTCGATCTCCTTCTCAACTCCATCAACCAGCTGCTTCACCTTCACCTTTTTCGGGATTTTTCGATCGAGCCAATCCACCCCGGTTACGTTCGAGCAATGGTCCAGCTTCAACGCCGGATCGTCGCGGAGGAATTGCGCGACCGCTCTCGCGTGCTCGCGATCCAACAAAAGGGAGGCCTGGCTTGCGACCGCCGTATTAGGAACGATCTCGATCTTCGCCCCCGACACCGCCGCTTCCGCGCGGATCTTGATCTCGTCTAACGCAATCATGGTAGGAGCGCCGCGCTGCTGCGTCCGCATGCTGGTCCCATGATAGTTGAAGCCGCCCGGACCGCGCAGCGCGCCGTCCCTGCCGAACGTCGTATCATGCGCGTTCCAACTCCGGCGGACGAAACAGGTCGGGATTCTTCGGTGGCTCGAGATCGTGTTCGCCGAAACTCGGCACTGGGAATTCGCTGGGTTGATCCCGATTGAGATGGGCAGCCTTGTTCGCGCCTCCCAGTTTTTGCTCTTTGATCTTTCGTTGCAGCTCCATGAACGCGTGCAATAGCGCTTCCGGCCGCGGCGGGCAGCCCGGGATATAAACATCCACGGGCAAATACCGGTCGATCCCTTTGAGGACGTTGTATCCCTGCTTGAACGGTCCGCCAGAAATCGCGCACGCCCCCATTGCGATCACATACTTCGGGTCCGGCATCTGGTTGTAGAGCCGCACGATTTGCGGCGCCATTTTCTTCGTCACCGTGCCGGCGACGATCATCAGGTCGGCCTGGCGCGGGGAAGGCCGGAACACTTCGCCGCCGAACCGCGCCAGATCGTACTTCGAGGCCGCTGTTGCGATCATCTCGATCGCGCAACACGCGAGCCCGAACTGGAGCGGCCAGATGGAATTGCGCCGGCCCCAGTTATAAAGCTCCTGGGTCGTAGTTACCCAGACGCCTTGTTTCTGGAGCTCGCTCCGGATTCCTTCGTCAATCTTGTCGCTCATGCCCCCGATTTCCGTATCCGGGCCCAATCTAAACAACCTTTGCTCCAGGCCCAAACCAGTCCCTCCAAAAGAAGAAGGAGAAAGACGAGGATCGCCAGAAACGCGCCGAACGGCAGTCCGGTAAACGCGACTGCGAACGGGACCAGGAACACGGCTTCAACGTCAAAGATCAGAAAAATGATGCAGTAGAGATAGTACTGCGACTGAAACTGCACCTGCGCGTCCCCCATCGATTCCATCCCGCATTCATAAGTCGCATTCTTCTGCGGACCCGGCTTGGGCGGCTGCGCGAACCGGCGCCAAACCCAGGCCAGGGCGAGCGGACCGAGCGGGAAAACCAGGGCCACTCCGGCGAAAACCACGAGGAAAAAATACGGATCGGGCGCCATGTTCGTAAAACTAATGCATCCGCTGCGTTTGTTAAAGGAGAGTGCAGCGGCCCGCCAGCGCATTCTCGTTGGCGCGCATCGCCTGGCCTTTCACGGCGGCCGCGTTACACCGGTGGCGCCGTGACCTCGCGGATTTGAGCGAGCTTGAAGACTGATCGCGCGGCACGCGCGGAGTTCAGCCTTGCGCAAGCTGTTCCCCATCGCTTTCCTTCTCGGCGGATGACTGCCAGCTCTGTCGATCAGGCTTTTGTTTCGTTGAAGGGTTGGTTGCTCTCGTTCGTTTCCCAGGCGCCCGAGTGGGTCCAGGCCCTCGTCTCCAGCCTCATCAATATCTCGGCCGTGCTGGGCGTGTTCATGGGCCTGTTTGCTTTGATTTCCGTCCTCGAGCGAAAAATCCTCGGCCGAATCCAGAACCGTTATGGGCCCAACCGGGTCGGTCCTTTCGGCCTCTTCCAACCTATCGCCGACGGCATAAAGCTCCTGATCAAGGAAGACATCGTGCCGGCGCGGGCGGATAAGCCGGTCCATTTCCTCGCTCCGATCATGATGGCGGTGCCGACGATCCTTTCCCTCGGCGTCATCCCGTATGGGCGCAATATGACGCCGTTTTCGATCGACGCCGGAATCCTGTTTTTCTTCGCGGTCGGCTCCGCTACTGAGCTCGCGGTGTTCATGGCGGGGTGGGGGAGCAACAACAAATTCTCCATGCTCGGCGCGATGCGCGCGATTGCCCAGATGGTCAGCTACGAATTGCCGCTCATTCTCACGGTTCTGCCCGTGGTGATGATCGTCGGCTCGCTTTCAGCGGATGGAATCGTCGCGGCCCAGGGCGGTTACTCGCAGGGCTTCATTCCGCGCTGGTTTGTTTTCACTCCGTGGGGCGCCGCTGCCTTCATCCTCTTTTTCGTCTCCGGGCTGGTGGAATCAAACCGGACACCCTTCGATATGCCCGAAGGCGAATCGGAAATCGTGGCTGGCCACATGACTGAGTATTCCGGTTTCAAGTACGCGATCTTTTTCCTCGCGGAATACTTCGGCATGTTCGCGGTCAGCGGGCTGGCCGTGACTTTGTTTCTCGGCGGGTGGCATGCGCCGCTCCCGTTTCTCGAGGTAATTCCTTCCTACGTCTGGTTCTTCGCGAAGCTCGGCTTTCTCCTTTTTGTCTTTATCTGGATCCGCGGAACTCTGCCGCGAATGCGGGTGGATCACGTCATGAACTTCGCCTGGAAATTCATGATGCCGATGGCCTTTACCTGCATCCTGGCCGCGGCTGCGTGGCATTACCAGGCGCACGGCTGGGCCGGCTGGCTCTGGTCGCTTGGTATCGTCGTATTGGTTTATCTCGCGCTCTCGCGCTTCCTCACCACGGGGAAGAAGCTCGCCACCCGCACCTATCGTTTTGCTGAATGAACGCGGCCGCCTTCCTGATTATTTCGATTTTTACCCTGGCCGGTGCGCTCGCCGCAGCCTGTGTTCGGAAACTCATTCACGCGGCGCTCTGCCTGGTTATTGCCTTCCTTGGATTGGCAGCCTTTTACTTTTTGCTCGGCGCTGAATTTGTCGGGCTGGTCCAAATCTTTGTTTACGTCGGCGCTGTCGCGGTCCTGATCGTTTTCACAATCCTTCTCACCCGCCGGGAAGAGGAAGAAGACTCCGGGTTCAACTGGGCGGGCGCCATCGTTGCGCTAGCCGTTTTCGCGGGGCTGGGCTGGGCAATCGTAAAGACGGCGTCACTCTCGGTTTCCTCCGCGCCGATCGAAGCGCTGACCGTGAAGCGCATCGGTGAAGTGCTTATGACGCAATATGTCTGGCCGCTCCAATGCGTTGGCCTGTTGCTCACAGTCGCGCTCATCGGTGCGCTCGTCCTCGTCATGGAGGAGAACCGATGACGCCAACGCTCCAGTCTTGCCTGATGATCTCGGCGGCTTTGTTTTCGGTCGGTCTCCTCGCGGCTCTGAGCCGCAAGCACGCCATCTTCATCCTCATTGGGATCGAGCTCATGCTGGCGGCCGCTAATTTGAATTTCATTGCTTTCTGGCGGTTCGGCCCGGAGCCGCAAAATCCGACCGGCGTCATGGTCGCGATCTTTTCCATCGCGATCGCGGCGGCCGAAGCTGCGGTCGGTTTGGCGCTCGTCATCGCCGTTTACCGCCATTTCCGAACGACCGACATCCGACGCTTTAACCAGCTTAAAGGATGAAGCTGATTCTCAAATCATTCGCGGGTCTCGTCGCGCTCGCGCTCTCGGCCGGCGCTTCTGCGGCCGCCGAATCGGCGTCGAAATTCGAGGAGCTCGTCCGCCAGTTCGATTACGACCGTAACGCGCCGCTCAATCTCAAAGAGGAAAAAACCGAACAGCGCGACGGCGTGAAAATCATCGAGCTTTCCTACGACAGCCCCCGTGGCGGCCGCGTCCCGGCGACGCTGGTCCTCCCCGAAGGCAAGGGGCCGTTCGCAGCGATCGTGTTCGGACATTGGATGATGCCCAAGTCGCCCGTCCGGAACCGAAAGGAATTCCTCGAAGAAGCGATCCTATTTGCGCGTAACGGTGCGGCCGCGCTCCTGACTGACGCGCCGCTCGTTCGGCCCGGGTTCGTGCCGGACAACCAGGGCTTGCGCGGCCAGGTCCAAAACGCGGAGGCCTCCCGGCAGCAGGTGATCGATTTTCGTCGCGGTCTCGATCTGTTGAGCGCGCGGAAAGACATTGATGCGGCCCGGATCGCCTACGTCGGTCATTCCTACAATGCCCATACCGGCGGAATTTTGGCCGGGGTTGAGAAACGGATCTCGGCGTTCGTTCTCATGGCCGGCGTCTTCGCCGACGAGGAATTCGTTTTCAATTCAAAGCTGCCCGCGATCGGTGAATTTCGACGCCGTGAGGGCGACCAGCCGCTTCGCGATTTCTTCAGGCAATATGCCTTCGATGACCCGGTCTACTTCATCGGCCAGAGCGCGCCCGCGGCCGTGTTTCTCCAGTTTGGTCGCAAGGACGAAGGCATCCCGGAAAATTTCGCGCGCGGTTATTTCGAGAGATTCGCTGAGCCGAAGAAAATGGAGTTTTACGACGCCGGCCATGCCCTAAATCGAGAGGCGCGCGAGGAACGCGTCGAATGGCTGGTGGAGCGCCTGAAGTTAAAAAAGATCGAGCGCGAAGCCATTGAACGCGTTTCAGATCTGGGAGGCGGCGAAGAGGAAGAGGAAGAGAAGGAGAAAGAGGGTCGATGAGCTCGTGGGCAGTCGATCACTTATGGTTGGTTCCATCGATCCCGTTTGCCGCGGCGATCCTGATCTTGAGTTTCACGAAGGGGAAGGGGAAGGCTGCCGCCGGCGTCGCCATCGCCGGACAGTTGGCCACTTTCATCGTTGCCGTCCTCGCCCTTGTACCGACGCTTCAATCACCGGCTTACCGCGTTTTCCATAACTTCACCTGGTTCACTTTTGGCGATCAGGCGATCCGCCTGGGCTGGGTCCTCGATCCGTTGACCGCGGCGATGCTCGTCATGATCACGCTCGTCGGGCTCTGCATTTTCGTTTTCAGCAAAGGCTACATGGCGGGCGACAAGGATTTCTCCCGGTTCTTCGCCTATCTCTCATTCTTCTCCGCCGCAATGCTCGGCGTCGTCATCGCCAACAGTCTTCTCCTTCTTTTCATTTGTTGGGAGCTGGTCGGGCTCGCTTCCTATTTGTTGATCGGGTTTTGGATCCACAAACCGAGCGCCGCCGCCGCGGCGACGAAGGCATTCATCACTACCCGGATCGGCGACCTCGGTTTCTTCCTCGGGATTTTCTGGCTGTATGGCCGCACCGGCACCCTTCTCTTTTACGACAACGGCGCCGGCTGCCTCGAGAGCGCCGCCCTTCTTGCCCTCGGCTCGACCTCAACTTTCATCGCCCTGCTCATTTTTTCGGGCGCGGTCGGCAAGTCCGGCCAATTCCCGCTCCACGTCTGGTTGCCCGACGCGATGGAAGGGCCGACGCCGGTCAGCGCCTTGATCCACGCGGCCACCATGGTCGCAGCCGGCGTTTTTTTGGTCGCGCGGGTTTACCCAATCTTCTCGTTAGGCGCGATCGACGGCGTGACGCCTTCGCTTACCGTCGTCGTCTGGGTCGGGGTCGTAACGGCGTTGCTGGCGTCGCTCATCGCGATCGCGCAGGCGGACATCAAGCGGATCCTGGCTTATTCAACCGTGTCGCAGCTTGGGCTCATGATGGTCTCTCTCGGCGTGGGCGGCGTCGCGGCCGGGATCATGCATTTGCTCGCGCATGGATTTTTCAAGGCGCTCCTCTTCCTCGGTTCCGGCTCAATCATCCATGCCTCGCATCACGAGCAGGACATTCGGAAAATGGGCGGCCTGCGAAAACTGATGCCGCTCACCTTCGTCACTTACGCGGTCGGCATGATGGCCCTGAGTGGCGTGCCGCTCTTCTTTGCCGGCGCCTGGACGAAAGAAGAAATCCTGCACGTCACCGCGCACTGGCCAAAATCTCATTTGCCCTACTACCTCGTGATGGCGGGCGTTGTCCTGACTGCGCTCTATATGACGCGGCAGATGATTTTCGTGTTCTACGGTCAGCAGCGCTCCCCGCAGACGGCGCACGAAAGTCCGCGGGTGATGACATGGCCGCTCGTGGTTCTGGCGGTTTGCACCGTTGCCTCAAGCGCTCTTCTCACTCCGGCCTGGCCGTGGTTGCACGCCTATCTTTCGGGTGAATCGCCGTATTCCGACATGGCGAAGATCATCCAGCCAATGCTCTTCGTCTCTCTCGCGCTCGTCGCAGCTGGAATCGGCCTCGGTATCTTATTCTACCGCCGGGCCGGCGCGTCGGACCCTTTGCAGCAGGCGCAACCAGGCGTGTTCCGTTTCCTCGAGAACAAGATGTGGCTCGATGAGCTTTATGCGCACACTGTCGTCGCGTTGAGCCGCGGAGCTGCGCTGCTCTCGAGCTGGCTCGACCGGTTTTTCTGGGATGGCCTCGTTCGCGCCGTCGGCGGATTGGGCAAATCGCTTGGAGTCTTGACGGCTGGCGTCGACGAGCGCGGCATCAATGCCGGAGTGGACGAGAGCGCGGGCGGGGCCCGGAGCTTTGGGAATGTCCTTGGGAAAATGCATTCCGGGCAGGTCCAACTTTACCTCGGCGTCGTCGCGGTTGCAGCGGTGGGCTTGATTCTCTTTTACGCATGGCTGGCCTGATCACGGTTCTGATTCTTATTCCGCTGGCCGGCGCCCTTTTCGTGAGCGTCGCCCGTCCCCACGCTGCTCGCGTAATTGCGGTGGGTTTTTGCGCGCTCAGCGCGCTGACGGCTTTTTATCTTTGGCGCCAGTTCGATGTCGCGGTTGCTGGGATGCAGCTCGTCGAACGTCGTCCCTGGATCCCGTCTATTGGCGCGGAATATTTCGTCGGCATCGACGGGCTCAGTCTCCTTCTGGTTATACTGACCTCGCTTGTTTTCCCGTTTGCGCTTCTCACCCGTGGGCTGAGCCGCGGCGCCTGCGCTCTTTTCCTCGTGATGCAGTCAGCCCTCTACGGGAACTTCACCGCCCAGAATTTCGTTCTCTGGTTCCTCTTCTACGAGATGAGCCTTGTCCCCGGATTCCTCCTCATCAAAATCTGGGGCGGAGAGAAACGGGATTGGGCGGCGACGAAGTTTTTCCTCTACACCTTCCTCGGGAGCGTCGCGATGCTGCTCGCTTTTCTCGGAATTTATTTCGTCAAAGGCAGCTTCGATTTCGCGACCCTCACCGAAATGGCGCGGGGCGGCCCGCTCCTGCCCGGCAACCTGGCCTGGCTCGCGTTCGCCGGTATTTTCCTTGGGCTCGCGGTCAAGGTGCCGCTGTTCCCATTCCACACCTGGTTACCTGACGCGTATGAAGCTGCGCCGGTCGGCGTCTCGATGGTGCTAACGGGTGTGCTATCGAAAATGGGCGTTTACGGTTTCATCCGGCTGCTCCTGCCTCTATTCCCGCGCGAAATCCAAGTGCTCGGTCCATGGCTGCTTGGGCTGGCGGTGTGCTCGATCGTTTTTGCTTCCCTCGCGGCCTGGGCTCAGTCGGACCTGAAGCGCATGGTCGCCTATCTCTCGATCAATCATCTTGGCTACTGCCTGTTGGCCTTGTTTGCAGTCGCCTCTACGGGAACACGGCCAGCCGTGGAGGTTCAGGCCGCCTTGAGCGGAGTCTTTATGCAGATCTTCAATCACGGCGTTACCGCGGCCGCGTTGTTTTACTTCGTTGGTCTGCTCGAGGAACGCAGAGGCGCGCGGGGGATCCACGATTTCGGCGGACTGATGCAGAGAACCCCGATCCTCTGCGGCTGGATGATGGTCGCGATGTTCTCGTCGCTCGGCTTGCCCGGCCTTAATGGCTTCATCGGCGAGTTTCTTATCTTTAAAGGCTCATTCATGCTCGCGTCGGTGGCGACTTCGATCGCTGTCCTGGGCCTGCTCTTCACCGCCATCACGTTTCTTCGTGCGATTCAGCAGCTCTTTAGCGGTCCCCTTGCGGAAAGCTGCGCAACCTTCCCGGATCTCTTGCGCAACGAGAAACTGGTGGTCGTTCCCGTGACCGCGCTCATGGTCGTTCTCGGCATCGCCCCGCAGTTCATGTTCAACGTTTTCAATAGCACTGTGGTGCAGATGACGCGGCTGTTCGCGTGAGGTCCGGAATGAAGAGCAAAAGTATTCAGGTCGCCGCGATTCTGGAGTCCGTTCATCACGTTCGCGGGCAAAAAGTCATCCTCGATTCCGATCTGGCGCGACTCTATGGGGTGACGACAGCGAACCTAAACAAGGCTGTCCGGCGCAACCGCGAGCGTTTTCCGCCGGACTTCTCTTTTCCGCTGACGAACGAAGAGATGGGGCGTTTGATGTTCCAATCTGGAATACCAAAAGGTCGCGGAGGCACGCGCTATCTGCCGAATGCCTTCACCGAGCAGGGCGTCGCCATGCTCTCAAGCGTCCTGACTAGTGATCGCGCCATTAAGGTGAACATCGCGATTATGCGCGCGTTTGTGAAACTGCGCGAAACGCTGGAGACCAATCGCGAGCTAGCCCGAAAATTTACGGAACTGGAGCGCCGGGTCGGTACACACGATGCCGAAATAGCGGCTATCCTCGACGCTATCCGCCAACTCATGACGCCGCCCGAAAAGTCGCGTCGCGAAATCGGCTTTCACGCCCGCGAAACGGCGTCGCGTTATCGCTCCCGAACTATTCGCCGATGATCGCCTGGAGCATTTACGTCACCTTTGGCGGGGCGCTGCTCCTGTTTTTCCTGCCGCATGTGCTGGCCCGGTGGATGGCCCTGCTTGCGGCAGTCGCCGGTTTTGGGATCAGCCTTGCGAGCTTTTTCAGTTCGGGGAATACACGGGCTTTCGCGACCATTATCCGGTTGCCCTGGATCGCTCATCTCGGCTTCGAATATCATCTCGCGGCTGACGGGATCAGCCTGACAATGTGCCTTGTCACCGGTTTGACCGCGGTCAGCGCAGTCCTCTTTTCCTGGGACGTCGAAGAACGGCCTAACGAGTTCTTTTTCTGGCTTCTCCTCGTCGTGGGCGGGTCGTACGGCGTTTTTCTCAGCGCCGATCTCTTTCTCCTCTTCGTTTTCTACGAGCTGGTGATCGTTCCGAAATACTTCCTCATCGCGATCTGGGGTTCCACGAACAAGGAATACGGCGCGATGAAGCTGACGCTTTATTCCTTCTTTGGCGGCGCGCTCGCTCTCATAGGAATAATCGCCATTTACGTGGCTGCTGGCGCCCACACGCTTGATCTGCAACAGCTCGCCCGCTTCCAGTTCCCGGCGCCGTTTCAAGCCTGGGTGTTTCCCGTCCTCTTTCTTGGATTCGCCATTCTCGCCGGTATCTGGCCTTTACATACCTGGGCGCCCACGGGCCACGTCGCTGCGCCGACGGCGGGCTCGATGTTGCTCGCCGGGATTGTCATGAAACTCGGCGCCTACGCCGCTCTCCGGGTCGCGATGAATCTGCTGCCGGATGGGTTTCATGCCTGGAGCAAGTCGATCGCGATCCTGGCCGTGATCGGGATCGTCTATGCGGCGGCAGTCGCGTTGCGGCAGCGCGATCTCAAATTCGTCATTGGCTACTCGAGCGTCAGCCATATGGGATTCGTTCTGCTCGGTCTGGCCACTGCAAACGCCCTCGGGGTCGGCGGCGCGGTGCTCCAGATGTTTTCCCACGGCGTCATCGCGGCCCTTCTCTTCGCCGTAGCCGGCCGGATGATCTACCGGCGCACTCACACGAGGGAGCTCGACTCCCTTGCCGGGATGAACCTGCGGCGCACGCTTCCCTTCGCGGCCTTTTCCTTTGTCATCGCTTCGGCCGCTTCCATGGGCATCCCCGGATTCAGCGGGTTCGCGGCGGAAGTCACTGTCCTTCTCGGCACCTGGAAATCGTATCCGCTTGCTGTGCTCATCACCGGAGCCGGGATGGTCCTTGTTGCCGCGTTTACTTTGCGCGCTCTAAAACAGACCTTTTTCAGCGACGCTGCGACCGGCATTCATATCCAGGACGGCCAGCCCCTGCTCGATTCGGATTCGAACGAGCACGACCGAATCTCCGCTGCCGAAAAATTGGGCGCCAGCCTTCTGATCCTCGCCACCGTTGCGGCCGGCCTCGACCCGAAGTTCCTCCTCGATCGCATCCAACCAGCCATTGAAGCGATGCGGTTTCTGAAACCATGAATTACTCCGAGCTGCTTCGCCTCGCTGCGCCCGAAGCCGTCCTCGTGGGGACCGCCCTGGCCGTCCTTGCCCTCGGGCTCTTGAACTCCCGCGCGGTCATCCTCTGCTCGGGAGTTGCCGCCGCAGGCCTTCTCTTCGCGGCCTCGTCGGTCCTCATGTTGCCGGCTCAGGCGTCGCTCTTTAACGGCATGCTCGTCATCTCGCCGTTGTCGTCGCTCTTCAAAATAATCTGTCTGGCATTGGCGTTCTTTACCGTGATCCTGGCGCGGCAGCTCGAGACCCCGCATCACGGCGAATACCTGGCGCTTCTTCTCCTTGCCACCGTCGGCCTCATGCTTCTCGTCGGCAGCGAAGAGCTCCTCGTTATCTTCATCGGGCTCGAGCTCACCGGGTTGTCGCTCTATCTCATGGCCGCATTCGATAAGGGGGATGTCCGCTCCGCTGAAGCCGGCCTGAAGTATTTTCTTTTCGGCAGCACAGCGAGCGCTTTCACCCTCTTCGGCATCAGCCTCGTTTACGGGATGACTGGAACAACAAGTCTCGCCGGCATCGCGCCGAAGCTCGCGACGATGACCCCGTTGCTCGCGGCCGGAATCGTCATGACTCTCATCGGGTTCGCATTCAAAATCGCGGCCGCCCCTTTCCATCTTTGGGCGCCCGACACTTATCAAGGCGCGCCACCGGCGTCCGCTGCCTTCATCGCTTCCGGCTCAAAGGTCGCGTCATTTGTCGTTCTCGGGAAGATTGTCCTGGTCGGATTCGGTCCGATCCATGGCGCAGCGGATTGGAAAGGGTTGATTGCCGGCTGGGTCCCGCTCCTCGCTCTCCTTGCAGCCCTTTCGATCCTACTGGGTAATCTCGTAGCGCTCGCCCAAAAAAATGTCCGCCGGCTTCTGGCTTACTCCGCGGTCGCTCACGCCGGATACACCCTGCTTGGATTGATCGCCGGTGGACGGGAGGGCTTTGCCGCGACCCTTTTCTACACCACGATCTACGCCTTTACACTGCTCGGCGCATTCGGCGTGGTTGCTCTTGTTCGTCGCGAGACAGGCGGCGACGACTTCACCCATTTCGCCGGACTGCGCCGGCGTTCTTCATGGCTTGCGGGTTGCATGCTGGTGTTCATGCTCTCGCTCGCTGGCATTCCGCCGCTCGCCGGGTTCTTCGGTAAATTTTACCTTTTCAGCGCCGCGCTCCACTCTGGCGCCAACTACGGTTTGCTTTGGCTCGTCGCGCTCGCCCTGCTCGGAAGCCTCATCTCTTTCTATTATTACCTCATTGTCCTGAAAGTTATCTTTGTCGACAATCCCGGCACCGATCTTCCGGGGTTCAGGCCGGATTTTATTCAGCGCGCCACGATCGCCCTGCTTGCCCTTATTGTCCTGTTCCTCGGTCTTTTTCCGGGTGGTCTCATTTCGAAGATCACCGGCGGACTACCGTAGAATACCACTAGCTCTGCCCAAGACGTAGAAACGACCGCCGCGACGCTTACGCGGAGCTTGACGGCCCCCATTTTCCCTTAACAAAATCGCCGCACATGAGACCTACACACTTGATTAAAACACTCGCCATCCTGACCGCGACCGCCTCCATCGCGGCTGCCCAAAGTCCAACCGCGGCGCCCAAGCCGCCGGCCACCACTTCCAGCCCGGCGACTTCCAGCGCCACTTCAACCACCACGACTTCGAGTCCGGCCGCCTCCAGTAGTTCATCCAGCTCAACGACGCCCAGTGACGCCGAGATGATGAAGCAGATGATGGAGCTCTCGAAACTGAACGAGAACCACAAACTCCTCGCCCAAACGGCGGGCAGCTATACCTACGTCGTGAAAATGTGGATGGACCCGAACGCCAAGCCCACTGAGTCGACCGGAACCGCGACCCGCAAGGCTGTCATGGACGGTCGTTACGTGACCGGCGAATACTCGGGCGCCTTCGAAATGCCAGGTCCCGACGGCAAGCCGCACAAGATGAACTTCAAAGGCATGTCGCTCGACGGCTACGATAACGCGAAGAAAAAGTTTGTGTCTGCCTGGGTCGATAACATGGGCACCGGCGTCATGCTGACCGAAGGCAGTTACGATACTGCTACGAAGACCTTTACCTACACCGGCGAGTTTGAAGGTATGCCTGGGATGAAAGCGAAGGTCCGCGAAGTCATCAAGCTTACCGACAAAGGCATGACCATGGAATACTACGAGGATCGCGGCCAGGGTGAGACGAAGTCCATGGAGATCGACTACACCAAGAAAAAGTAAGTCAGTAATTTATTCCTGTTAACAGCTTGGGCCCGCTGTTCGCGCGTCGGTGCGCGGCAGCGGGCCTTTCTTGTCCGGCGCGCTAGTTTGTGGTTACGCTACGGGTGGCGACTCCGCCCCGGTTGCTCTTGACTGTGATGTTAACCGGATTGCTAGCGACGTTCGTGAACTGAGCGCTATACTTGCCGCCGCCATTATTGCTTAGGGTGCCGATCGTTGCCCCGGTCGAGGTAACCGACACAGTCAGGACCGCGCTCGAGCTTGTGCTTGTCGCTTCTACGCGAAGCTCCTGCTTCGACGTCGTGTATTCAACACGAGTGATTGAAACAGAGTCCGCCGCGACTGGGGTCGGAGTCGGGGTTGGTCTCGGAGTGGGACTTGGTGTTGCCACGGGCGGCGGAGCCGTAGGTGTCGGGCTCGCCGGCGGAGGTGGAGTCGGGGTGGGAGTGGCTGGCGGCGCGGGCGCAGGGCTGGCTGACCCAGTGCCATTTACTCCCATGCTGGTGCTCTTGGTCGATCCGCCTCCGGTCCCAGTGAGTGTTACCACGGTGTTGCTTCCCACCGGCGCGGTGTTGACCGTGAAGTTTACAAAGTTCGAGCCCGCCGGGATGGTCACGCTCGCCGGGACGCTCGCAATCGCCGGGTTGCTGCTGCTCAGGGCGACATTCAAACCGCCTGCCGGCGCCGCGACATCAATCCCGGCCGTTCCCTGGGTCGAGGTTCCGCCGTTCACCGTCGCCGGAAAGACCGTCAGCGAAGTAAGCGGCGGCTGCGTGCTCGAGGCCGGCACAATTGTCAGGACCACGTTCTTCATGTCGTGGCGCGACGCGATGATAGTGACTTTGTCCGCCGTGCTGACCGGTTGCGTCGCGATCGGGAAGGTAACGCTGTTTCCCCCCGCTGGGATCGTGACGAAATCAGGCACCGCTGCCATGTCCGGGTTCGAGCTGGCAAGGCTTACAACCAGGCCTCCTGCCGGCGCGCTCCATCCCGGAACCAGCGCGACAGTTCCCTGCACCGTCGTGCCGCCCGTGACCGTCGTTGTTGAAGTCGTGAACGTGTAAATCGGCATCGCCGGATCATCTGGGAACACCATCACAAGGGTCCCGTGAGTGATTCCCTGGTAACGCCCCGCGATTGCCACCGCGCCTGTGAAATCGATATTCGTATTTCCGGTCACGTTGAAGTTCGCGCTCTGCGCGCCAGGCGGAATCGTGACGCTCGGCGGGACGTTGGCCCGCGAAGTGTCATGACTGAACAGCTCAACAACTGCTCCGCCCGCCGGCGCCGGGGTCTGCAGGGTCGCTGTGCCGACGGCTGAAGTGCCGCCATAGATGCTCGCCGGATTCACTTTCACTGTAACCGGATACGCGGTGCTGCCGGCCGGCGCTGGAGTGGACGATGGTGGCGGCGGCACCGGGGCCGATGGCGATCCACGCTTGATTTCGAACGAACGCGTCGCCGACCACACCCCGCCCGTCGATGCTTCATTGGTCCCGCGCACCCGCCAGAAGTATGCGCGCTCCGTGGTGAGCGACACAGTGTGCTGCGTCGAAGTGATGGTTCGCAGCCAGATGCGATTTGGGTTGCTGAACGAGCTCGTCGTGTCGACCTGCAGCTCATAGAAATTCGCGCGCGCCGCGGGGTTCCACGCCAGCGTGACATTGCCGGGTGCGTAACGGCCGCCGTTCGGCGGACTCAGCAAAGTTACCTGGGCCGGCGGTGTCGGGTTGGCAACCGTGAAAGTGCGCGTGGCCGACCAGGGCCCCATGTTGTTGGCCCCGTCGAGCGCCTGCACCCGCCAATAAAATGTCCCGGTGTTTGAAACGGACCGGTCCACGACCGCGAACGAAACGGTGTGCCAGTTCTCGTGAAACGTGCCGGCAATGCTCCCGGCGTCCTGCCGGAAATTCGGGTCCGGGCTGACCTGAACATGATAAGCGCGAATCCCCGAAGGATCCGTCACGTCGTTCCAATCGAGCGTTACCTCAGTGGGCGCGGTGAATGTGGAGCCTTCGTTAGGCGCGACCAGCGTCGGCGCCGGGGGCGGCGTGGTGTCCGTGGTCTCCTCCGGTTGGAGGGTGAAACGCGAAACGAAAACATCGGGCGCGCCAGGCCTGCCATCGGTGTTGTGAAGCTTGTCGAACGCCGTCGCCGTGACTGGAAAATCGAACGAGCCAGTGGTGCCGGCTACGACTACCGTCTGCCCACTCACGAGCGCCATCTCGCCGATCCCTTCACCCGCCGAGCCCCCCAGCAAACTTGAATACAGAAGCTGGCTCCCGTCGGCGCTGAGGCGCGCGAGGTAGGCGTTTGTGTAACCGGACGGTGTCCGGTCGTAAGCGCCGTTTTTCACGGCGACGCGATCGAACGACCGGTCGGTCGTCGGCGGATTGGTGGAACCAGCCGCACCGGCGATAATCGCCGCGCCCGTGTTATCGACAACGGTCGCTTCGGCCGAATAACCGCCGACGGTCCCAAACAGAGTGGACCACACCAGCGAGCCGTTTGTTGCATTCGTGAAATTAAATCTCGTGACGAACGCCGCCGAGCCATCGATCGGCGCCGGATGCGTCCGTAGCCACGCTCCGGCCGTCGTCGGAAAATCTCCCGAGCGGGTGAACCCGGAAACCGTCACTTCCTGTTGGTTCGCGGGATTCAAGGCGAGTCCCGCACCTGCGTCGGAATACTGCCTTCCTCCAAGGAAGCTCGAGTACTTCAGATCCGCCGTGCCTGCGCCGTCGAGTTTGAAGCGCGCGATAAACCCGTCGCCGTAGCCGCCGTAACTGGTCTGGAAGGCCCCCGGGGTCGTCGGCATCGCAGTCCCCAGCGGGATCTGGTTTCCGTTCACGTCCTGGTTTGTCAACTGCAGGGTCTTGCCTGTCATCGTGACGACGCCCTGTGAATCAACCACCATGTTGTAGACCCAGTCGACTCCCTGGCCGCCGAAGAAGGTCGAGTAAGTCAGTTGGCTTCCAGTCGGGTTCAGGCGCGCGATGAAAATGTCCTGCAAGCTGCGTTGCGGCGGATTGGTCGAGTTATCGCTGAAGACGTTGGCGGTCCGATCGTACGCGCCCGGCGTCGTCGGAAAACCTTCGCTGCTCGTGTGGCCCGCTACGATAACGTTGTTTGCCGAATCGTACTCGACGGCCCATGCCTGTTCGCTTCCCGCACCGGGCTGGCTTCCGAGATAAGTCCCGAAAACGACTGCGCTTCCCGTGCTGTTGAACTTGATCACGTAGGCATCGTAGTCCCCGTGGAATCCGTCTCCCTGGACCGTGTCGTACGCGCCCGGGGTGACCGGGAAATCGAGCGAGTTGGTGTCGCCCACAACGACCGGCTGGCTCTGGGCATCCACCGCCAAATCGAGCACCGAGTGATTGAAGGTGCCGCCGAAAAATGTGCTGTAAACCAGCGCGGTCCCGCTCGCGTTCATTCGAGTGACGTAAGGCGTCATCCCGACTGGCGCATGGTGCCCGTTGGTGTGCGGAAAATCGGCCGAGTAAGTCTGGCCGCAAAGAATCACGTCACCAGAACCGTCCCGCGCCAGCTCCAACCCGGCGACCGTTTCGTTCGCGCCGCCGCCGAGAAAGGTGGACCACTCCAAACCCGGATCGACCACCAATTGGCGTTGCGGACCGCGGTTCACCGCTTCGAATCCGTAGCGCTGCTTGTCGATCCTGCGGAACCGGCAATCGATTGTCCGTTTCGTGCCGTCCGGCATTTCTTCCCACGTTCTGGGCGCGCTTTGCCGCAGACGCTCGCCGTTCACATGCAGGAAGAGCGCGCCGTCTTCCGAGACTTCGATGTCGTCCGCGTTCTCGGCGTGGATCACTACCCGGCTGAGATCGGTATTGGGCGCAGCGATCAGGTCGTATTCGAGCTTTCCGCCTTCCTCGCGAACTCGCACATCGATTCCGTCATACACCCCGCGATACAGAACGCTCGCGAATGACCGGACGTTAGACTGCCATCGTTTCGGATCTTTTCCGAAGAAGTAATTGTAAACGCCCGGCCGCTTGCCTTGACCTACCGTTGTCGTCGCGTCCTCGGCCTTTTCAAAAGTGAGCCGCACGTCCGTCGCTTTCTCGCGACCGTTGACACGTAACGCTACCGCGTTCTGTTCGAATGCCACCGTCAACGGCCCCTTGCGTCCGAGGAACTTGATCGCGGAATCCCATTGCCCGCGGTTCTCCACGAAATCGAGTGGGAGCGCAGCTGCCGTTACCGCTGCTTTGGCCTGCGGCTCCGGCGGGCCGGCTTGCCTCGACGGCGTTGCGCCGACTGTAAGAGTTAACGCCAAAACCGAAGCCGCCCGACCAAGAATCTTTTTCATACGCGCAAAATTGTTTCGTAAAATTTGCCCGCTTCGCGTCGGCGTCGGCGACGCCAAAAAAGTAACGGCCTCGTTACTTTTGTTACTTTCGTAGGTCTCGTGCTTTCTTATCTCAGTCGAACTGATTTAAAGGCGCAGGTGTCCGCTAACTCTGCTTGCCCCTTCCTGTCTGGTAAGTCCTAATTCCTACCTTGAATCTCGAATTCCCATCGATGCTCGACTATGGGCTTGAGCGTTCGGCCGACGTGCTGGCGCGCGCGTTCGACGATTATTTCGTCCGCATCCCTTTCACGATCACGCTCCTGCTGAACTCATCTCGGGCGGATAGCGTCGATCTCACCCTGAGCCGTGTCTTCGTTCGCGACGGCACAGCCGTTGGCGCGGCGCTCATCGCCCGGCGCGGTTGGACCTGTCGCCTGGCGGGCATGGGAATCATCCCCGAAGCCCGTCGCACTGGGGTCGGCCGCGCGGCGGTGATCGCTCTGCTCGATGAAGCGCAATCTCGAGGCGACCACACCATGCTCC
Organism: Chthoniobacterales bacterium; assembly: GCA_035536995.1. GTDB lineage: Bacteria > Verrucomicrobiota > Verrucomicrobiia > Chthoniobacterales > UBA10450 > AV80. The sequence continues at coordinate 26,483 of DATLNB010000059.1, forward strand.
TCGAAGTCATCGAACAAAACACTGCTGCCGTTGAGCTCTATCGCGCCTGCGGATTTGAAACGATCCGCCGGCTCGTCGGCTTCGCCGGAAAAGCTCCGGAAATCTCCGAGGCACACGATGACCTGATCGAAGTCGACCTTCGTGAAGTGGCCGGCGCCGTTACGCGTTATGCGCCGCGCGATTTCCCGTGGCAAATTTCTGGCGAAACAATCGCGCAGCTTACGCCGCCCGCCGTGGGCTACCGTCGCCGCGACGCCTGGATCGCCATCACCGATCCTGCTCAGCCCGTAGTCACGGTTCGGGCTCTGGTAGCGCGAGACGCGATCGAGCCGGCCGAACTGTTGCGCAGCGTGATCGCGAAACATCCCGGCAAAGACGAATGGCGTTTCAATCCAATCTGGCCGGAGGAATTCGCCGGCTTCATCGTCCAGGTAGGCTTGCCGCGAACGGCGCTGAGTCAGTGGCAGATGCGTCGAAGTCTCCAAGTTTCGCAGAAGAGTCTGTAGCATGGGAGGCGGCCCGCATTTCTGATCACTAATCAATCCCAGATCACATGTCACTGGCCGCCGATCCCGTGATCACCGCAGCAGCAGAACTGCGTGATGCGGTTGATCAGCTGCGTTTCGCCCCCCCCGTCAGCCACGTTTACAACCCACTCCGTTACGCGTGGCCCGCCCACGAAATGTATTTGCGCCGCTACGGCTCCGGACCGAAGCGCGTTCTGTTTCTCGGAATGAATCCCGGCCCATTCGGCATGGCCCAAACCGGGATCCCGTTCGGCCAGGTCGCCGCCGTCCGCGATTGGCTTTGCATCTCCGCGAATATCGGTCGTCCGCCCGCCGAACATCCTAAACGCCCAGTCACCGGGTTCGATTGCCACCGCAGCGAGATCAGCGGCGAACGTCTCTGGGGATTGTTCGCAAAGCGTTTCGGCGCCGCCGCGGAATTTTTCCGCGAGCACATGGTCATCAACTACTGCCCGCTCGCTTTCCTCGAAGAGAGCGGACGCAATCGAACGCCCGATAAACTGCCGCCTGCCGAACGGGCCGCCCTCTTTGGGGTTTGCGACCGCCATCTCCGCGATGTTGTCAGCCTTTCAAAACCAGAATGGCTCATCGGCGTCGGCGATTTCGCGGCCAAACGCGCCCGCGAAGTCTTCCCCGATCGATCGCCGCGAATCGGCCAGATCCTGCACCCCAGTCCTGCCTGTCCTGCGTCGAACAAAGATTGGCCCAGCACCGTTACCGCCCAACTCCAAAACCTCGGCGTCTGGACCTAGCTCCTACTTCCTACTTCTTCTCCTCCTCCTCCCCCACTTCCCCCGATTCGCCTGCCTTGATCACCTCGGCCTTCGTCTTCTCATCCAGCACGCCCACCTTGCAGTATTCGCCGTCAAAATAAGCCCTCGCCCCGTGGTAATGGCTCGTGTTGGCCCCAATGATCTCCAGCACGGCTCCGCTGCGTTCGATAAAAATCAGGTTCGATTCCTCGGTCTTCTCTTTGTCCCGTCCCTTGTCGCTGAACCAGCCGAGCGGCGAGTTCCAGCTTGCGACTCCACTTAAAGCGCCCGTGTGAAAGGTCGGGCCGCGGACGACGTTGATAACAAAGAGCAATCGCTCCTTTTCCTGCACGATCTCGAGGACGCCGCCGAAGCTGTCGCTCCACAATCCGGTTAGCGATTCGTCGTTATTCTTTACCCGGGCGCGCAGCCAATCCGCGCGCGTTGCGGTCATCTCCGACGCCGTCTCGTAATAGGCCGCGGTCAGCTTTCCTTCCGCTTCGCCGTTGTCCCGGTTTGCGCCGCGAGCGGCGTCCTCTCGGTACTTCATCCAATCCCGTTGCTTGATCTGGAGGGTCGCGAAGTCCGATTCAGACAACGCTTTCTTCGCCGCTCCCCAGGCTTCGTTCAGCGCCTTGTCTGCGGTGGTGAACGCAGCCTTTGCTTCGGCTAACGTTTTCGGCTTCTGTTCTTGTGCAAAAACGAGGTAGGGAAGCGTCAGCGCGACAGCCAGTCCAACTGTCCAAGTCCGAAAAGTGATCATCCAAGCATCCTACACGAAAGCGAGACGGACGTTCAATTCGTGTTGTGGCTTCCGCGATCCCCAACTTCTACTTTAGCCCTTAGCCTTTTTACTTTCTTCCATCCACTTCTTGAATCCGCCTTCGAATAACAGCCGCCACCCTTCCTCAGTCGCCTTTGTATCTCCGAGGCAACCAAAAGTTGAATCGGTCACTTCCATTGCAGTTGTGGATTTCCCTTTCGCTGAAAATGAAACATTCAGAAGTGACGTGGCGGGCCCGCCGAAAGGAGGCGCGATAAATCCCGGCATCGTGATCGAGTTGGGCGCATCCACCGCGATCACGTGATACCAGACAAGGCCGTTCCCGTTGCCTGAGTCTTCGTAGAGCCGCCCGCCTGGTTTCACTTCAAAGACGATCCGTTGCGGCGATTCCGTTACGTAAAAGTCCTTCGGCCACCAGGAGTGAATCTGGGCCGTAAACGCTTTCCAGACCGCTGGCTGCGGCCTCGCGATCTCGAGGCTTAGCCGATGGGTCGCCGCGGTTATCTGTGTTTCAGTTTTCTTCTTAGCCATAATTTCTGCTCGTTAGCGCTGTAGTGGCGGGTGTCCCACCCGCAGATCTCTCGTGCGGGTGTGACACCCGCAGATCTCAGCTCGTGCGGGTGTCCCACCCGCAGCTACACCAGAGGGGGCAGCCTCGGGGCCCTCCCATCTTTTGTCGCCGCGCCGGCAATCGCCAGCCCCATCCGAATCGATCGCGGCAACGTCGCTCCGCGATCTTTCCGAAAAGCCGATGGCGTTATTCCGAACCGCGCCCGAAACGCTCGCGTAAACGTCTCATGACTCTCGAACCCAGCTTCCAGCCCGACCTCCAGGATTGTGGCGCGCGACGTCAGTAACAGCCACGCTCCGCGATCCAACCGGCGCCGCCGCTGATGTGCCCCTGGCGTCTCCCCCAGCACCTGCACCATCAACCGATGAAATTGCCGCCGCGAAAAACAAGCCGCGCGGGCCATCGCCCCTACGGGCCGCGCCGCGAGCGCCGGCCCTGGCCATCTCTGCAGCCGCTCCAACATCTCATTTTTTCGGCGGCCTGGTCGGGTTTTCATCCGCGTTTCCTACTTCCTAATTCCTACTTCCTACTTTCCACCCCGTCTTGACCTTTCTTGCCATTCTTCACCGCGGCTTCCCGGGCGATTAAATCGTGAGAACGTGAAACCTTAAAACCGGAGTGGAATTTTCCTCGGCGAACAGGACAATGCGCCCTCCGCATGGCGCGTTTCCGACTCTTCGATCTCAATGACGCCCAGCGCGACGCGGTCACTACGATCGATGGGCCGCTTCTGATTCTCGCTGGCGCAGGCACCGGCAAGACCCGCGTCATCACCGCGCGCGTCGCTTACCTGATCGCGAACGGCGTCGATCCGGGCGCCATTCTCGCAGTTACCTTCACCAACAAGGCCGCGGCGGAAATGCGGGAACGCCTCGCTCGGATGATCGAGCCCGCCGCCGCCAAGCAGGTCACGATGTCGACTTTTCACGCGCTCTGCCTCCGCATTCTCCGGAGCGGAATCGATCGGCTTGGCTACAAGAATAACTTCAGCATCTACGATGAGGGCGATCAGCTCGGTCTTATCAAAAAGCTGATCACGCGAACCGCGGCCCGGGATGAAAAGCTCGATCCCAATGTCGCGAAGGCGTTGATCAGCAAGGCGAAAAACTCGACCATTCAGGACATCTTTGGGGACTCCCTGATCGGCGAGGTCGCGCGTCGTTATGATGCGGAACTAAAGCGCCTGAACGCGGTCGACTTTGACGATCTGCTTCTGCTCACGGTCCGTCTTCTTCGGGACCACGAGCCGGTCCGCGCTCGCTGGCGCGCGAAATTCCGGTATCTGATGATCGACGAGTTCCAGGACACCAACCGTCTCCAGCTCGATCTCGTCACGTTGCTGGCTGACGAGCGGCGCAACGTTGCCGTTGTCGGTGACGACGACCAATCGATCTACGGCTGGCGCGGCGCGGAGGTCGCGAACATCCTCGAGTTCGAACATCATTTCCCGAACCCAAAAATCGTCCGGCTCGAGCAGAATTACCGGAGCACCAACGCGATTCTTGGCAGCGCGAATTCGCTGATCAAAAACAATCCGCGCCGCCGTCCGAAGAAACTCTGGAGCGCAAGCGAGAGTGGCGACAAGGTCCGGCTCATCGCCTGTCCGACCGATCGCGAAGAGGCCCAGTTCATCGCCGAGGAGATTCAGCGCCGCAATTTCAGTGAGTCGGATGTTTGGGAAAGTTTTGCGGTGCTCTTCCGGATGAACGCGCAATCGCGCCTGCTCGAAGAAAATTTCCGCCGCCTCCAGATCCCATACCGGATTGTTGGCGGGAAAAGCTTCTTTGACCGGCGCGAAGTAAAAGACGTGCTCGCCTACATGAGCGTGCTCGCCAATCCAAATGACGACGCGAGCCTGCTCCGGATCATCAACACGCCCGCGCGCGGCATCAGCCCGGCCACGGTCGAGACTGCGCTGGAGTCGAGCGTGAAGCATCGGCGCAGTGTCTGGCAGGCCCTGCAATCCGATGAAGTGCGCGGCGATTTAAGCGCTAAGACGGCAACCAACGTCGCAAGGTTCGTCCAGCTGGTCGACGATTGCCAAACCTCGCTATCTCAGCCGCTGGCTGACGCGCCCGGCTTGATCCGAAAGCTGCTCGATGAAGTCAGTTACGCCGCCGATCTGCGCCGCAACTGCAAGTCGCCCGATGAGGCTGACATCCGCGCCGGCAACGTGACCGACGTCCTCCGCGACTTCGAGCAATTCACAAGGCGTTCTACCAAAGGGTTACGCGGATTTCTCGATGAAGTTGTCCTGGACCAGGAACGCGAAGAAGAAAAGGAGGAGGATATCGACAAAAAGCGCGGCGTGACCCTGATCACCATGCACGCTGCCAAAGGCCTGGAATTTCCGCACGTCTACATCGTGGGCCTGGAGGAAGGAATTCTGCCACACGACCGGTCCAAGACGGAGGGCACCCTGGATGAAGAGCGTCGCCTTCTTTACGTCGGGATCACCCGCGCGATGCGGTCGCTTACCCTGACGCTTTGCCGGGCCCGGACAAAGTTTGGCAGCGCTGTTTCCGGTCAGCCCAGCTCGTTCATCAAAGAACTGGCGCCCGAATTTATCGAAGTAGTAAACCTCCAGAAACTTCTCAGTGCACCGGTCACTGAAACCACCGCTAAAAGCCGATTTGCCCAGATGCGCGCCGCCATTCAATCGCCCTGAGGCGCGTTGGTGAGTCCAGCTCCTCGCGTACTATTTCTGCGAAGCGCCAGTCGCAGCATCTTGTAGGGCGTTTCTGTGAAACGCCAATTGGAGTGAAACGTTGATTCCGGCGTCTGGCACAGACACCCTACAGCGCCGTTCCTGGCCCTTGGACTTCCTCCCCATAGGCTCCGCCTATCGCAGGCAGAGGGACTAAGTATTACCAAGCGCATGCTGGCTGCTGTTCTGTTACGCATGCAAACATTATCCCTAAGCAGCAATGGTAAGAACGGTCAGCTGCTGGATTCGAAGACCTCCATGCGCCTGCGTGCCTTTCGCTTTCTGAGCGAGCGCTTCGTGCAACGTGAGCGGCCAAGCGTCGCCGCCGAGTTTATTCTTTTCGCACTGATCGTCATAACCTCCTCATGGTCAATCGTCTCCCTCGCTCACGCGATGCGGTTGAACCTGTGACCGAGACGCTGTAGCCCGTCTTCTGTAGCTGTTGCCCTGGGGGTGGCGGCGCGGGGATGGAGCTGAAGCGTTAAGACTTAAACGCGGCCGCGGCTTCCTCACGGAACGCCGCGGCCGCTTTGCTTTCAGCCCGTAACGGGTTCCGCAAGAGGACCAGGTCCCGCGTCGGTACCGGCCGCGCAAATGGCACAGCGAGACAGCCTTTCACGAATTCGGTCTCAGCCATCATCTGGGGGATCACCGTCACTCCCAGTCCAGCTGCAACCATTCTCGCGATCGTGACCAGTTGGGCCCCGCGCAGGACCAGCTCCGGTTTCAAATGGTTCGCAGCCAGCAGCTGTCGCACGCTGATCGAGAGCGAATGCTCATCGTGGAGGAGCAGAAACTTCTCATCGGCCAACTCACTCCACTTGATGCTCTTCCGGCGCGCGAGCCGGTGCTTCTCCGGCACGAGGAGAAGAAGCGACTCGCGGCTAAGGGAGTACCGCGCAAGGTTCGGAGTCTCGTCCGACCCTGAGGCAATCACCAGGTCCAGCGTTCCGTTCTCGAGGCGCTGCGACAATTTCTCGGTCGTGTCTTCGAAGAGCTCAAACGTCACCTTCGGATAAGCCTGTTGAAACCGTCCGATCAATCGGGGCAAAATATAAAGCGCGATCGACGGGATCGCCCCGACCGAGAGTCGCCCCGCGACCTGTGCCTCCAATGCCGTCACCGCCTTTGCGCCATCGGCCAGCGCAGTCAAAATCACTCGCGCGTAAGGCAACAAACATCGGCCGGCTTCTGTCAGGACTACCGACCGCGGCAGTCGATCGAACAATTGCTGGTTCAGTTCTTCTTCCAGCTTGTGGATCTGCTGGCTGAGCGACGGCTGCGACACATGCTCCCGTTCAGCCGCGTGTGAAAAACTTCCCTCTTCCGCGACCGCGACAAAATACCTGAGCTGATGAATCTCCATCCCTTGTTCGCAAACAGTCCGCTCGGAGCGCCTCTTTGTCTAAGAGTGCCGCCGTCCCTGATCACTTATCGCGTTCTTCGACAATAGCCTTCACCGCCGCTTCGACATGAATCAACGTCGTGTCCAGGAACGGCAAACCTTCCGGTTCCGCGCCGCGGAGAAGCAATGGCAGCTCCGTCCCGGCCAGGATCACACCTTCGACCCCGTCCTGTTCCCGCATGCGGTTGATGCAATCGAGAATCCTCGCGCGGGTTTCCGGCAGGAATTTGTTCTTGAGCAACTCACCGATATAAGCGCCGTGGATAAACTCGATTTCCGCTTCGGCCGGCGCGACGAGCGTAAGGCCCGCGCGGGCTAACACCTCCGGATAGAAGCGCCCGCGCATCGTGAACCCGGTGCCGAGCAACCCGAGCTTGCGAAAGCCGAGGGCCACCGCTCGCTCCCGTGTCGCCTGGACCAGGCTGATCATCGGGATCGCCGCGCGCCGCTCCACTTCCTCAAACACGATGTGAGGCGTGTTGGCCGCCATCAACGCTATCTCCGCGCCCGCCCGGGCCAGGCGTTCGACCGATTCCGACACATAATCGGCCAGCGCAGCGAGATCGTTCGCATCCAGCATCGCGAGCCCCCGATTGACGTCGATGCTATCGATGATCAAATGGGGCGCGCTCCCGTCCGGGACCCGCGCCCGGTATCCATCAAGGATGAACCGGTAATACTCGATCGTCGATTCCGGCCCAATCCCACCGACGATTCCGAGCGTCTTCACAGGGCAGCAGCTTACGCTGCAAATTACGAAGTAGGAATTAGGAAGTAGGGAACACGCGGTGCATAAATCGGCGTCGGCGGACGGCAAACCCCATGGGGCCAGACCTGCGTCGGGCGCGGCAGCAGCGCTGCGCCTCCATCGGACGTTCCCGTTTCCTACTTCCTACTTGCCCCTACGGTTTCCCGGAAGGCGACGGCGAAGGTGTTACCTTTGGCGGTACGCGGTTGAGTACCGGCGGCCGTGTGGGCGGCACTTTCAATATCGGCGGCCGCGTCGGGGTGACGCGCTCCATTGGCGGGCGGGTCGGCGTGACTTTCGGCAACGGCGGCCGCGTTGGTGTTACGCGCTCGATCGGCGGACGGGTGGGTGTTATCACCGGTTGCGTCGGTTTCTGGGCGCAGTTCGCCGCAGCCGCGCGTTGCGAATCGTAACAGGTAAGTCCTCGTCCTTTCGCGACCGACTCGGTTAGCTGCGTCACCTGACCATTGATGCAAACCCAGCAGGTCTTGTTGGTCTGTTCTCTACAGGCTCGCTGAGCCTCTTGCTGCGAGGAATAACACGTAAGACCGCGTCCTTTGGCCAGGGACTCGCTGACCTGGCTTACCTGCCCATTCACGCAGACCCAGCATTGTTTATCCCCTCCGCCGCAAGCGGCCTGAGCGCGCTCCCGCGAAGGATAACACGGGAGACCTTTCGCTTTCGCTTCGGCCTCGGGCATCTGGACAGCCTGCCCGTTTACGCAGACCCAGCATTGCCTGTCTCCACCGCCGCACCCCGCCTGGGCGCGTTCCCGCGAAGGATAACAGGTAAGACCTTTCGCCTTGGCCTCCGACTCGGGCACCTGGGTGACCTGGCCATCGATACAGACCCAGCACATCTTATTGCAAGCCGCCTGGGCCCGTTCCCGCGAAGGATAGCAGGTCAGACCTTTCGCCTTGGCTTCTGCCTCGGGCACCTGGGTGACCTGTCCGTCGATGCAGACCCAACACGTCTTGTTACAGGCATACTGGGCGCGTTCCCTCGATGGATAACAAGTCAGGCCTTTGGCCTTCGCTTCAGCTTCAGGCACCTGGGTGACCTGTCCATCGATGCAAACCCAGCACATCTTCCCGCCGCAATTCTGCCGCGCTTCTTCCTCGCTGCCGTAGCACTTTAGCCCTTTTTGCTTGGCCTCAGCCGTGGTCATTACTCCGACCCTCCCATTGTCGCAGACCCAGCACTTGTCTCCGCCGCAGTTTTTCTCTGCTTCTTCCTGGGTCGGGTAACAGGTAAGTCCTCTTTGTTTGGCTTGGAGCTCAGTCACCTGCCTTGCTCTGCCGTGAATGCAGACCCAGCACAGGGTGCCGCATTCCCGCAGCGCTTCTTCCTGTGTCGGATAGCACTTGGCGCCTTTTGCTTTCGCCTGCGCTTCGGTTACCTGGATGATTTTTCCGTCAACGCAGATCCAGCAGAGTTTTCCGCACTCACGTTGTGCTTCGCGTTCCGACCCATAGCACTTGGCGCCCATCGCCTGGGCTTCAGCCTCGCTCACCTGGACGACTTTGCCGTCCACGCAAACCCAGCACATTTTGCCGCAATTCTGGAGCGCTTCTTCTTTCGTCGCGTAACAGACGCCGCCCTTGGCCTTGACTTCCTCGACCGGGAGCAGAAGGACCTGACCACGGATACAGGTCCAGCACCATTCCGGTGGCGGAATCTGCGGCGGACAATCCCAGCAACCGGGAGGGCAGGGGAGCGGCCACCACCAGCAATGGGGAGGCTGCGGCGGGCAGGGCGTTTCTTTTCCCGGCGGGCCATGCCAGGTGTAGCAACGGCATTCCGTGTCCCACCACCAGCCGCCCCCTTCCTGGATCCAGACCCATTTGCAACACATGTAATGCCAGTTGCCGCCGTCTACCGGCGCCGGCGTCATCAGGAACGCGTGTTTCTCGCCGCTGTTCGTTACGCCTTCGCCGATGATGTGCGCGGAATCGCTGATCGATTTCGCCGAGGTCAGCGTCTTGAAGTTCGTCAGGGTAAGATCGCAGAGCGTATTCAGATCGTACATCTGTCCGCCGACATAAAGGAAGGCGTGCTCCGTCCCGTCCGCGAGGGTGGATGATCCGACGATCATTCCCGCCGCGTTTCGGCCTCCGCCGTTAACGCTGTTCGCCGTACTCGTCGTCCCCCCTAGCGTCCCCAGGTCGGTGAGCGTGTAACTCAGTTGCGCCTCCGCGCGACCAAGGGCGAAGAGCAGGAATAACGATGCGAAACAGACGATGTTTTTTATTTTCATGATGCGAGAACGAACTGCGAACACCGCCCGGTTTAGAGATTGCGCTCAGCCCGGGTCAAGGGAAATAAACCGCGGCAAGTCATTGAAACCGCAGCGCTTTGTGGCTGTGCCTGAGGACGGAGTGCGCTTTGCCGACGCGGCGACGACAGCGCGGCGACTAGTGCGCGTCGAGATCGACAAAGCCGGCTCGAACGGATAGGCGATTCATCATGGCACTTTCGGCGCAACACGTCACTCCTCACTCGGTGGCGCGCGTGGAATCCGTGGATGTGTTGCGCGGTCTCGTCATGGTGATCATGGCGCTCGATCACACGCGCGAGTTCTTTTCTAACTGCGCCGGTAACCCCACCGCTGCCGCGACCGCCCCCGGCATTATTTTCTTCACCCGTTGGATCACCCACCTGTGCGCGCCGACGTTTGTTTTTCTCGCTGGCACGTCCATTTACCTCCAGTCTCTGCGCAAAGGGCGTCCGCAGCTCGCGCGTTTCCTCGTCACCCGCGGCCTCTGGCTGATGGTGCTCGAGCTGGTGGTGGTGAGCTCGATGCTCACCTTTCATCCCAGCCCTCGTTTCTTCATGCTCCAGGTTATCTGGGTAACGGGCGTTTCCATGATTCTAATGGCTGGCCTGATTTATCTGCCGCTCTGGGCGGTCACGTTGTTTGGCGCAGTCCTGGTGCTGGCTCACAACGCCTTTGACTGGGTCGACCCCGCCACAATGGGGCCTCTTGCCGGGACCGTCTGGCGATTGCTTCACGTCCCCGGCGTGCTCGTGCCTCCCGCGTCGGGAAATCTCTGGCTGAATCTCTACCCGCTAATTCCATGGCCTGGAATCATGGCGCTGGGCTTCGCCTTCGGCGCATTTTTGCAATCGCCGCCTCCGCAACGCCGCCGCGCGATGCTCATTCTCGGTGCAGCGTCTTTGCTGGCCTTCGCGCTCTTGCGCTGGAGCAATCTCTACGGCGACCCCGTTCCCTGGAAGCAGCAGGCGTCCGGCGAGCGCACGGTCATGTCGTTCCTGGATGTTCAGAAATATCCGCCATCACTGCTCTTCACCCTCGCCACTATCGGCGTCTCGCTTTGCCTGATGGCCGCATTCGACACTTGGCAGACCCGCGACCGATTCCGGCCGGTGCGCTCCATTTTGTCAGTCTATGGCCGGGTGCCCTTCTTCTATTACATCCTCCATTTCACTACGATTCATCTCGCGGCGCTGCTCACCACTGCCGCGCTCGGGCTCGATTGGCGCTGGTGGGTTGGGCTCCCGCCGAACGGTGGCATCTTCGCCGGTCTGCCGCCGGGTTACGGTTTCTCCCTGCCCATCGTTTATCTCGTTTGGCTCGCGATCGTAGCCTTCTGTTATTTCCCCTGCCGCTGGTTCTCTACAGTCAAACAGCGGAACAAAAGTCCGTGGCTGTCGTACCTGTAGCCGATGCCGGCCGGCAGTGATTTCTGCATCTGCCGGGTCAGGCATCCGCGATCACTTCTTACTTATGAGATCGACACCGCTTAGCATGCTCTTCTTCGTCGCCGGATGGCTTTCCATCCTGCTGTCCCTCGCCCTCTGGTTTGTGTTCCCGAACCAGGATGCCGCAATGGGCCAACGCCTCGCCATCTTCGTCGGACTGTGGCCTCCTACGCTCTTCATTCTCTCTGAGCGTTTCTCAGCCAGGCGCGACGACAACCGCGCCGCCTGATATCAGGCGGGTAGCGGTCGATTTGGCTAATTGCCGGCTGCCGCCGCGCTGGGTCCCCAGTCGCTCGCCCGGTGTCCCCTGACCGACCTCCAACCTCAGACCTCTGACCGCGGGTGTGACACCCGCCGCTACAGCGCTGTAGCCGCGGCGCTCAGTCGCTGCGCCGCTGTGCCGGCTCAATTAACCCCGCGCTGCGAAGCGTCGTAGACCAGTTTCTTTGACACTCGCGACAAGCTAAACTGATCTCGCTTGCCGACCGATCTTCAGACCCTGATCCAAAGCGACGCGCCCATCCTCGCGCTCGCCCCGATGCAGGACGTCACCGACCTGCGTTTCATGCGCCTCATCGCCGGTTACGGTAACGCCGACCTTTACTTCACCGAATATTTCCGCGTTTTGCCCGACTCGCGGCTCGATCCGCACATCCTCAGCTCCATCACGCAAAACCCGGCCGGCCGGCCGGTCATCGCCCAGATGATCGGCAACGACATCGCCGCGCTCGTCCGCACCGCGCGCGACCTGCAACAGCATCCCGTGGCCGCCATCGATCTCAATCTGGGTTGCCCTGTCCCGATCGTATATCGCAAATGCGCGGGCGGTGGCCTGCTCCGCGATCCCGATCGCATCGACCGGATCCTGGGCGCGTTGCGCAAAGCCATCACGATTCCGTTCACCGTGAAAACGCGGATCGGGTTCGATGATCCGGCGATCTTTGACCAACTGCTAACAGTCTTCGCCCGCCATTCGCTCGACCTTCTCACCGTTCACGCGCGCACCGTGAAAGAGATGTATCGCAGCGCGCCCCGCTACGATTTCATCGCGCGCGCTGTGGCCGCTTTGGGTCTTCCGGTGCTGGCGAACGGCAACATCTATTCCGCGGGGAAAGCCGCCGAAGTCCTCGCGCTCACCGGCGCGCGCGGGCTCATGATCGGCCGCGGCGTCATTCGCAATCCCTGGCTTTTCCGTCAGATCCGCGAGCACCGCCAAGGCCTGCCTATCTTCACCCCGACCGGCCGCGACGTTCTCGAATATGTCCACGCGCTTTACGAAGCCGTCAGCACGCCCGGCATCCGGGAGTCATCGCAGATCAACAACATGAAGAAGTATATGAACTTCATCGGCCTCGGGGTGGAGCCGACCGGCGATTTCCTTCACCAGGTCCGGCGCGCCACGACCCGCGCCGAATTCTTCTCCCTCTGCCGCGGGTTCCTCGATCACGAGAACCCGATGCCGCTCGAACCGTTCCCGATCGCGCTCAAGCAAACCGACGTCATGGCCGGAGCGATGAGGTAAGATCGAAACGCTGAAATTCAGATGAGCGCTGTAGCCGCGGCGCTCAGTCGCCGCGCCGCAGACTCAACGTGGAAGACCCCATGCGGCGCACTGGGCCACGGCGTCCTGCGTAGTGTCGCTGCCTTCGCTCGCATAGTCCCAGGCATCCACCCGTGCCTCAGCGCGCGTTTCCTTGCACCTATGATCCAACGTTTCGACACTATCGCAGTTGATCTTCCCGTTCCTGACAGCGCCGATCCGGCGGCGGCTGCCGCAGTGCAGGAATTGATGGGAGGCAAGTTCGGCGAGATGTCGACCTTGATGAACTACACCTTCCAGTCCTTTAATTTTCGCGGGAAAAAACAGTACCGGCCTTTCTACGATCTCCTCTGCAACATCGCGACTGAGGAATTCAGCCACATCGAAGCGGTTTCCGCTGCCATCAATCTGCTCCTGACCGGCGCCACGCCCCGGATCGATCGCAACGACAGCCCGCTGCCCAAGACCAAGAAATCGAAGACCAGCAAGGCGAAGACGCCGCCCCCGAAGAGCTCCGGCAAAGCCGACCCGGCTCCGCTCTCTAACATGCTCGGCAGCAATTATCCCTACCACTTCCTCAACGGCGCGCAGTCCTCGATGCCTTTTGACTCGATGGGCAATCCCTGGAACGGCAGCTACGTCACCGCGACGGGCAACCTGAAAATGGACCTCCTCCACAACTTCTTCCTCGAATGCGGCGCTCGCGCCGGAAAGATGCGCGTTTACGAGATGTGTGATAACCCCACGGCCCGCGCCATGGTCGGTTATCTCCTGGTGCGCGGTGGCGTTCACATCGTCGCTTATGCCAAGGCACTCGAGAAGCTCACCGGGGCCAACGTTGGCCAGCTCCTGCCCATCCCCGACGTGAGCAACAAGAAATTCCCCGAAGCGATGAAGCACGAAGCCAACGGCGTTCATCGCATCATGTGGCATTTCAGTCCGGAGGATTACACCGAGCTCGACCAGATTTGGAACGGGCCGCATCCGGAAGACGGCGAGGAACTCGAATTTCGCCGGAACGAAATGCCGCCAAGCTTCCCCTGGCCGGAAGCCCCGGACGAGCCGCAGCTCGTATCCCCCGGGGCCATCGACCCGGACATGATCAACTACTTCGCGAAGAAACTCGAGTAGCTCAGACTTCAGCTGCCGCGGTCAGCCGGCGAAAGTAAGCGCTGCTAGTTCCGGCTTAACTCGCCCAATTAAACCCGCCGGGCCAGACGCGCGACGACAGCGATCAGCTCTGCTGGCTCGACCGGTTTTGCGACGTGCATGTCGAAACCCGCCAGCATCGCGCGCTGGCGATCTTCCGAGCGCGCGAAAGCCGTCAGGGCGATCGCCGGCGAATTGCCACCCCCGTCCTCGCCGAGCTGCCGCACCGCGCGGATGAATTGATAACCATCCGTTCCCGGCATGCCGATGTCGGAAATGATCACGTCCGCTTTCTGCCGGCGAAGCGCAGCGAGACCTTCCTCGGCTGAAGCGGCCACCGTCACAATTGCATCGCATTCCTCCAGGATCCGCTTCACGAGCGCACGCGAATCGCGCTCGTCATCGATCACGAGGATATGCGCGCCATCGAGCGCAGGCGGGCAATCCACAGGCAGCCCCTTCGACGCACGGGGATGCTCCCGTTCTTCCATCAACTGCGCTTCGTGCTGATGCGCGATCGCCAGCGGCAACGCGACCGTGAACGTCGCGCCCCTGTTCTCGCCCGGGCTCGCGGCGCGGACGTCGCCACCATGCATTTCCGCGAGATGTTTCACGATCGCGAGCCCCAGCCCAAGCCCGCCGTAACGGCGCGTTGTGGTCGCGTCAGCCTGCCGAAATCGCTCGAACACATGCGGCAAAAACTCCGGCTTGATCCCCAGGCCCGTGTCGCTCACCACAATTTCGAGGTGCGAGTTCACCAGTTTCAGGATCAGCTGCACCCGGCCTTCCTTTGGCGTGAACTTGATCGCGTTCGACAACAGGTTCCACACGATCTGCTGGAGGCGTGAGGGATCGCCCATGACCGGTCCGGCCAGCGGTTCCACGATCTTCTGAATGCGAATCCCTTTCGCTTCGGCGGCCGGCGCGACTGATGCCTCGGCCGCATCGATCACCTCCGATAAATCCACCGGCTGGACGTTCAGCCGCACCTTGCCGGAGATGATCCGGCTCATGTCGAGCAGGTCCTCGATCAGCTGCGCCTGGACGCGCGCGTTCCGCTCGATCACCTGCAAACCTTCGGCCAGGTCATTCGGGTTCGGTGCCTCGTCAGTTCGCAGCATCTGGGACCACCCGACGATTGCGTTCAATGGCGTGCGCAGCTCGTGCGACAGAGTCGCGAGAAATTCATCCTTTGTTCGACTCACGCGCTCCGCCTCAGTCCGCGCGGCCCGTTCGCTCGCGAGTAGCGCTTCCCGTTCGACATCCGCCTTGTTGCGCGCCGTTACATCGATCGTGATCCCGTCGAACCCAATCGGCGTCCCGGCGTCATCATAGAATGCGCGACCGACCGCCCTGATCCATCTTTCATCGCGCGTCTGCGGCGAGACGGTCCGGTATTCGGTCTCGAACGTGGCCCGGTTGTCGATCGCCTCCGCGATTTCGCCCCGGACCCGCTCGCGGTCCGCGGGGTGCAGCCGATCGAAGAAAAGATCGATCGTCACCTCCGCATTCGGTTCCAGCCAGAAATGCCGCTTTACCCGCGTGTCCCAGTCCAACCGGCCAAACGGCAGCGGGCACGACCAAAGCCCAACGTCGGCGCCTTCGAGCACAAGGTCCATGCGCTGCCGGCTCAGCCGAATCACTTCGTCCGCCTGCTTGCGATCCGAGATATCCCGGATGAACGCCGCGAACAGATCGCCGGTCTCGTTCGAAAGATGGCTAAACGCGATCTCGATCGGGAACTCGTGTCCCTGTCGATGGAGCCCGAGCGCTTCCGTTGCCCGCCAGTTGAGCTTTTTCTTCCCCGTCGAGAGGTAGCGCGCCAGCCCTTGCCGGTGCGCTTCCCGGAGCCGTTCCGGCTGAATCACCGCGATGTCCTGGCCGACCAGCTCCTCCGGCCGATGCCCAAAGATGTCCGCCACCGCCGGGTTCGCGTACCGAATCGTGCTGCCCCGATCGAGGATCACAACGGCGTCCGTCGAAGTCTCCCAAAGCAACCGATACTCCGCCTCGCTCAGGTGCGTATCCAAAACGTCCGACGGTCCCCTCTCAGCCATGCCCGATTTTCCGAGAGACGCTGCGGAATGCAACCAGGGCGAAGGAATCTCCCTCTTGAACTTCCCCCTGCGCGACCGCGCGCAGGCGGACGTGCGTTGATGATGTGTAAGGCGATAACCACATTTGTCATGCCCGCACCTAAACCCAGAATCGCCGCGACCGATGCTCTCGTCGGTCTCTGGACGGTGGCGCTCACGGCGTTCGTTATTGCCGCGCTTTATTTCGGACGCGACCTGCTTATTCCGCTCGCGCTCTCGGCTTTGCTCACCTTTCTGTTGTCGCCGCTGGTGACACGGCTGGAGCGCTGGCTTGGCCGCATTGTCGCGATCCTCCTGGCGGTCATACTTATTTTTTCGGCGCTGGGCGGCGCCGGGTATGTCCTCACCCGGCAACTGGTCGATCTCGCGACAAAGTTGCCCGAATACAAGGGCAACATCACCGAGAAGCTCCATGCGTTCCGCACTCCCAAAGGCGGGACGTTTACGAAACTCTCCCAGACGGTCGATGAATTGAAACAGGAGCTGCCGGGCGGCTCGGCGCCAGAGACTCCCATCATCACGAAGGAGGCGGGCAAGCCCGAGACCGCCGTCGTCTCGCCGCCGAACCCGGTGCCAGCCACAGTCGCCGTCAAAATGGTCGAGACCTCGAAAGGTAATCCGTTCGAGCTTGTCCAAACGATCATCACGCCGTTGCTCGGACCGCTCGGCGTCGCGGCGCTGGTCCTGGTCCTCGTCGTCTGCATGCTTTTTCAACGCGAAGATTTGCGCAACCGCCTGATCCGCCTCGTAGGCCAGGGCCGGATCGGCGCCACCACTCGCGCGCTGGACGATGCTTCCGATCGCGTCTCGCGCTACCTGCGCATGCAGTTGTTCGTCAACATCACTTACGGCGTTTCCATCTGGATCGGGCTCTACTTCATCGGTGTCCCGAACGCCGCGCTTTGGGGCGGGCTCAGCATTATCCTACGCTTCATTCCCTATATCGGCCCGTGGGTCGCGACCATTCTTCCGACGATGCTCGCGCTCGCGATCTCGCCCGGGTGGATGATGCCGGTCCTGACCGTCGCCCTCTTTGGCGGGGTCGAGCTGATCCTGAACAACGTGGTAGAGCCGCTCCTCTACGGGAAACACACTGGGGTCTCTTCCATGGCTCTCATCGTGGCCGCCGTGTTCTGGACCTGGCTCTGGGGCCCGCTTGGTCTGGTCCTCGCCACTCCGCTTACCGTCTGCCTCGTCGTCATGGGCCGGCACATCCCGCGCCTTTCGTTTCTTGGCGTGCTCCTCAGCGATGAGGAACCGCTCACACCGGCCGAGGATTGTTATCACCGTCTCCTTACTGTCGGCGAGCAGGACGAGACCGAGCTGGTTGACGATTACCTGAAAGAGAACTCGCTCGCTGCTCTCTACGACTCCGTGCTTGTCCCGGTGATCAGCTCCGCCGAAACCGATGCGCGCGACGGCCGCCTTGACCCTGAGCAACTGGCCGACGTCCGCGAAAGTCTCCGCGTGATCCTCGACGATCTCGCCATGCGCCCGGCCGTGTCAGAACAGATCAAGGAAGAACAGATCGAAGCCGCCCACCGTCCCAACCCAACGCCCCCGCCAGCCTGCCGCGTTTATTGCGTGCCGGCCCGGGCCGAGCGCGATGAGTTCGCCGGCGCGATGCTCACGCAATTACTCCGCGAACAAAGCTTCTACGCAAAGAACGCCTCCGCCACCGTCCCCGCCGCCGAGCTCCTCGAGAACCTCGACGCGAATCGCTCCGACGTCGCCTGCATCTCCGTCGTCGCGCCCTCCACCGTGATTCACGCCCGCTTTCTCTGCACCAAACTCCGCGCCCGTTTCCCCGCGTTGAAAATCATCGTTGGTCTCTGGGGCGCCACCGAACGCGTCGCCGAAGCCACCAAACGCCTCCACGATTCCGGTGCCGACGAAACCGTCACCTCCCTCGCCGCGGCCCTGCAGGAGATCACCGCGCTCTCCACCGCCCGCGAACAGCTCGTATCCGTGAGCGTCGCTTAGTCGGTGTAGCGGCGGGTGTCTCACCCGCACGGGCCCAATCCTGAAATCGCCAGACGCTGTAGCCGCGGCGCTCAGTCGCCGCGTTTAGTCTTCCGTTACCACAGTTTTTCCGTCAACGTTCCGAGGGCGCGCCCTGTAGCCGCGTCCCTGCGGGACGGGTACCCCGGGGGTCGTCCATGACGAATGCGATTGGCTGGGCAGCCCTCATGTCGCCAGGAATCTGGCAAAACGAAAGCGGGACCATTTCTGGTCCCGCAATCTGAAGCTAACGAAAAAATTTAGTGTGTGTGTTAAGTGTCTTCGAGCTTCGATCCCTGCTTAAGCAGCCTCGGTGCCACGTCGATTCAAGGAAGTCCGCAGCGATGGCGCTCTTTTAACGCGCGTCGGTGTAGCGGCGGTTTCTCACGCGCAGGCTCAGCTTCCAACTCCAGCCACGCGCTCTGCCGCCCTCGCGACCGTCCTTAGGACGTCACTACATTCACCGCCTGCGCCCCCCAGGACGTGCCTTCTCCGGTCTCGAATGCTTTAAACATTCGAGTATTCCCGAACCGGGCGAGGGGGACAGGCTCAGTTTCGCAATTTCGCGAGGAGGCGCGTCCGCCCGCTGGGCAACGTCCTGGGCCTGACTTTGCGTGGGCCGCTGCTTTCCGCACGATCTCCGTCAGTGCCGCAAACAGCGGATGCCGCGGATTAGCGCGATAAAAGCGGTGATACCCACGTGCGGCTTACGATCAGATGCCGCCTTCAGCTTCGCCAGCTCCTCCTGAATCGTTCTCAGGGCGAGGAAACTCAATCGCGCCAGCTCTCGCGTATAAAGCTCCTGGCCGCGATTCATAAACAACAACCGCAACACTTCCGCCCTGACCGCGGGGAACAAGCCATGGAGCAGTGTCTGGTTGATGGGGGGCCACAAAATCTGAATGTTTAAAGCATTCAAGTCCAGTTAGGGCTGCCAACATCCTGTTGCGACCGACCGGTGCGGCTGCCGACGAACGCCCATTGGTGTCCGTGATCACGAACACCCGTCAGCTTCACGCACAGCAGCTTCTTCCCCGATCCCCGGGGCCGTGCATGACTTCAACTGCCCCGCCGGCGCCGCCATTTCACCGCACCACTGATTGACGAGATTCACAGACTGACCCGACGGTGCTTTTCGGGACGAGCAATCGCCGGTCGAGAGTTGCCTCGAATACGGCAGGGCCGTAACCTTGTAACGGCGGAGGTCACGCATGGGCCGCATAATCTGTTTCGCGCTTTTCGGTCTGCTCGTTTCGAGCGAAGCGGCCTTTTCGCAAGGGCGGCATTGGATTCAACCACACCGAAGAATGCACGTCATCGGACCGCGGTATCGATGGCATCCGGGCATCTTTCCTCAATACCACCACTTCTCTCCATCCTACTACTTCGATCCATTTCGCTTTTTCGTTCAGGATTTCACCACGCCATATACGGCGGCCTCCCAGTCAATCGTCCCCTTCTCGCCAACCTACTTTTTCCTTCCCAGCGAGTCGCCCAGCCGCCCGCACCTGATCTTCAAGGACGGCACGACGTATACGGTGGCGGACTACTGGCGCGTCGACGGTCAGCTCCATTTTATTACAAGCGAAGAAGGCGGAACCAAGTCCGTGCCGCACACGGTGCCGTTCGGGGATCTCGATGTGCAACGGACAACTGCCGCAAACACGGCCAAAGGATTTCGGTTCGTGCTGAGAGATGAACCGATCGAGCAATGGCTGCACGTGCCCCGCGCAAGCCGGCGCGAAAAACTGAAAGGCTGAAAAACTGAAACGCTGAAACGCTGAAAATCAGAGCGACGCTGTAGCCGCGGCGCCGCGTCCGGGAAAGTGGCCTGACATGTGACGCGCAAAAACCTGCAGCCGCGCCGCTGTGCCGGCGCGTCAGAGTCAGCCGCCTCCGCGTCGCCTTTCAGCGTTTCCTTGCCACACGTCACTGACTTCGTCGAGATTCGCCCGTGAACGTTTATCTCCGCGATGTCGAGGCCAGCGACCTCGCGTTGTTCTTCGAACATCAACGCGACCCCATCGCCGTCGAGATGGTCATGTTCCGTTCCCGCGACAAGGCCGAGTTCGCCCAGCACTGGGCGAAACTCCTCGCCGACCACTCCTGCCTGAAAAAGACGATTATTGTAGCGTCCGCTGTCTCAGCCGAAAATGATGTATCGCCCGCTGCCCCAGCCGAAAACGATGTAGCGTCGGCTGTCTCAGCCGAAAATGGTGTAGGGTCGGCTGTCTCAGCCGAAGATCAGGTCGTCGGGCACATCGGCAGCTGGACTTCCGAAGGCAAACGCGAGATCGGCTATTGGCTCGACCGCGCCTTTTGGGGCCGCGGCATCGCCACTAAGGCGATTTCTGATTTCCTTCTTTTGGAACCGACTCGTCCGCTCTACGCCAGCGTCGCCAAACACAACGCCGCCTCCGTCCGCGTCCTGCAAAAATGCAGGTTTGTTATTGATGGCGCATCGTCCGAAGACGATGGCGCCACGCACATCCTTCTGAAGCTCGCCGCCCAAATGTAGCCCGGCCCCTGGGACGCGTTCTGTAGCGGCGGGTGTCCTCACCCGCACAAGGCAGATCGCCGTGTTCTATAGCGGCGGGTGTCCTCACCCGCAGAG
Organism: Chthoniobacterales bacterium; assembly: GCA_035536995.1. GTDB lineage: Bacteria > Verrucomicrobiota > Verrucomicrobiia > Chthoniobacterales > UBA10450 > AV80. The sequence continues at coordinate 47,100 of DATLNB010000059.1, forward strand.
GGTTGATGGGGCGCTCCGGTTGGGCGAAACCATCTGCCGCGTTCTCACGATTCGAATGCTTTAAGCAGTCGAGTCAGTGCCGAATCAGCGAGCCGGAAAGCGGGTGCGCGGCCTTCTTCCGCGAAGCCGCTCGGCGGCTGGGTAACATTCGCGGCTTGGACTTGGGATGCGCCGAACCTTTGCGCACAAGTGCGACGAGAGTGCGGGCCAGCGGGTGTCCCGGATTCGCGCGATAAAATCGTTGATAACCGTTGCTCCGGCTTACGATCAGATTCGCCGCTTCGAGCTTCGCGATCTCGTCCTGCACCGTCCTGAGAGCGAGGAAGCTCAACCGCGCCAGCTCGCGCGTGTAAAGTTCCTGGCGCACGTTCGTAAACAAGAGGCGCAGCACCTCGGCCCGCACGACCGGGAACAACCCGTGCAACAGGGTCTCTTTCATGCCGTTTCATACTCGAATGCTTTAAGCAGTCAAGTTCACTTCGGCCTTTGGATTGTTAGAAAGCCTGTCCGGATGCCGGGCTCGTTTAGAGCCCTGGTCCGAAGGGAACCGCGAGATCGGCTACTGGCTCGACCGCGCCTTCTGGGGCCGCGGCATCGCCACCGAAGCGATCTCCGCCTTCCTTCTTCTGGAACAGACCCGTCCTCTCTACGCCAGCGTCGCCAAACACAACGCCGCCTCCATCCGCGTCTTGCAAAAATGCGGGTTTATTATTGATGAGACATCGTCCGAAAACGATGGCCCCACGCACATCCTTCTGAAGCTCGCCGCCCACCTGCAGCCCCGTCCCCTGGGACGCGTTCTGTAGCGGCGGGTGTCCTCACCCGTAGAGGGTGGATCGGCGCCTTATGTAACGGCGGGTGTCCTCACCCGCAGAGGGTGGACGGTCCGCTCCGGCCGAGCGAAACCATCTGCCGCGTCTCACGATTCGAATGCTTTAAGCAGTCGAGTCAGTGTCGAATCAGCGAGCCGGAAGCTGGTGCGCGCGCTTCGTCCGCGAAGCCGCTCGGCGGCTGGGTAACATCCGCGGCTTGGATTTGGGATGCGCCGAACCTTTGCGCACAAGTGCGACGAGAGTGCGGGCGAGGGGGTGTCTCGGATTCGCCCGATAGAACCGATGATAACCGTTGCTCCGGCTGAGGATCAGATTTGCTGACTCGAGCTTGGCTATCTCGTCCTGCACCGTCCTGAGAGCGAGGACGCTCAACCGCGCCAGCTCGCGCGTGTAAAGTTCCTGGCCCACGTTCGTAAACAAGAGGCGCAGCACCTCGGCCCGCACGACCGGGAACAAGCCGTGCAACAGCGTCTGTTTCATGTCGTCTTGATACCCGAATGCTTTAAGCAGTCAAGATCGGGTCGGGCGGGATTTTCTGGAAACCGGGAGGAATTCGTTTTGAGCGAAGACCCATACCGGCGCCGCGGCTCCGCGGCGTGGGGAAGCACAACCTCGGCTCGACCCGCGTCCTGCAAAGAATGCTGTGGCCCCGCCGCTGGGCAAAGCGATGCAAACGAGTTGATCTCCACCACGGGCCGATATGGCGACGGGAAGCCAATTGTCGGTGCCGCTAAGTACTTGAATGAGTTAAGCATTCGAGATCACTTTAGCGATTGCTTGGTTTTGGCCTGCCGACGCCGGGCCGCGGCATCGCCACCGAAGCGATCTCCGCCTTCCTTCTTTTGGAACAAACCCGTCCGCTCTACGCCAGCGTGGCGAAGCACAACGCAGCCTCGATCCGCGTCCTCCAAAAATGCGGGTTTATGCACTTCGAAGACGATAGCGCCACGCACATCCTTCTGAAGCTCGACGCAAAACCGTAGCTGCCGACTTTGGACCTCCGATTTCAGATCCGCCAACGGACGGATTCGCCGTGGCGAACTTCCGATCCCGATTCGGCACCGTCATCCTCAGTCAACACATTCGCGTTCGGACGCGATAGTACAGTTTTGTTCCAGAGGATTCAGGATTCGGTTAAAGTTCCGGTAATGAGTTCGCTTACTCTGACGTTCTTGAATCTTGGAACTCGACCGCGAACAGTTCGGCTCCGACCAGGCGATGCATTGAAGGTTGGTGAGCCGTCGTGGCACTTTGTAATCTCGGAAGAGATTCACTTGATAGTGCTGCCTGGTCAGATGGTAAGGACAAAGGGGATGGGAAATTGGCGCATTGGTCGTCCGTTGGGTTCTAGAGAGAGTCGCATCAACGCCGACATCCAAGTTGGGTTCGCTCGCGACTTCGATGAGATCGACTCGCTCAAACAGCAAATCGTTGATTTTTGCACACAAAGCAGACCGATATTCGACGAGCGTTTCGGCGCTTCCGCTGCCGACGGGGTGCTCGTAATCAAATACACTCCAGCTGAGCGATTGGGCAGTATTTTACGAGATCAAATGATCTATGCATCAGGAGATAAGGGTTATACTTGGGGAGACGCTGTGCACGTGAGTCCCCTTGATTCCCCCTTCAGTACAATGATGTACGGCAGCGTCGGCGTGGTGGGCAAAGCTCGGCCCGTTACGGTCTTCGACGGGACAGATCCCATCGGCGTCACCCTCTATCAGCAATGGATTCGATTTCAGCTTCGATATTACGATCTCTTGACTACCACAATGCACTCTGACTACGTCGCCCGCATACTTCGGAATAAATTTCGGACGGATTTTGGAATCGACTGCGTGTTCTTTCGGCCCGATCAATTCGCACCTAATTATGTCCGCCGAGATCGTGACTATTGGTTTGCATTGTCACATTGGACGGGCACCGGCGCGCATCGCCGCGTCGGCAAAGGCCCTTCTGCAGTAGTCCAGGAAATTGAGTTTTGCTTGGTGGTTTCCGAGGAGTTTGGTCGTCGAAGTGATTTCTTATACAATCCATGGCTTGGAGCTGAGTTGCGCAGCCGAAATAGCGAACCGATAGCAATACAACCGCGCGACACGTCTTTAGCGCCAGCTATTCGGACACGGTATTTGGCCATCCGGGCCAACCGAAGCCATGGTTTGCCGCTCGATAAAGTGTACGTGACACACGAAACACCATGACCGCACAGGATGTAATCAATCTGGAGCTACTTCAGAGGGCGACCGATTCCCGGGTTCCTCTGCAGGAGCGCCAAGGCCTTCAGGAGACACTTGCTTACGCGCTGTTAGAGGACAACTCCGGCGGTAGATCATTTTTGGACGCATTGACCAGCTTGGAAGGTCAGCCCGTCCCCGAGGAGATGATTCTTTGGGTGTTGGACTGGCTTGACTCCCAGCCTATCCAAAGGCGCCCTGAGGACACTACGTTTATGCTGGCCCGCCTTTGGCAGTCTGCGTCGGGGGAACTCAGTCGGACGAGACTCTTAGATGTAATCAACGTTTTGAGTTCGGAATCGGGAGAACCTTTGGAGCGATCGGCAATTTGGCACGTCGTTGAGCAAGAGCTTAAAAATGCGGTTCATGAGGAGACTAATGCGGGTTTGGTGGCGGCTGTGGATCTTGCATTGACGCAACGCGACTCCCGGCTGCTGTCCGCTATTGCGCGGGTGCTTCAAAGTTCACACGAATTCCAGCGCTTAGAAACTGCCGTTTACGGACGCTTGATTAGTCGATTACCGGCGCTGAGTACGGAGATGCAAGCTGCGGTAATTAGGGAATTCCCGGGATTCCGGAACGGTTGACCACGCCGTGACTCATCACGGGCTGGAGGCGATTCGATCACGCTCAGTCCACTGAACCGGCCTGGAGAAACACGGCGCGTCTGTGATGTGCGAGAAAATCCTTCTGGCCAGTTGAGAACGTGCCAACGCGAACAACACGTTCGGTCTCGACGCCCATTCTTCGCACGGATTCTCTGTGCGCAACATCTGAGATCAGAAGTTCGCCATTGTCTTCAAACGAGATGAAGCCACGGTCGAAAAGGTGATCTATCGACGGCGTCAGCAGCAGCCCATTTTCGCCATTGAGCCGCTCTTCATTGTTTGATTCTCGCCACGGTTTGATGTGGCTAGCGAATAGATGCGTCCGATATGTGACGCCGGTTATGCGGCAGCGGTGCTCCATTTTCGTCAGATTCTCTCGGAATAGGCCCTGGCCCACGCGTGCCTTGATCAAAGCCATTCGCGTTGTTTCGCGAAGCCTTCTGTCTTCGGAAATGCGCTTCGTCTCCAACTCTTCCCACTCATTAATTCCGCGCAGTTCCGTGTCGACGGCATCCGGTGTTTCTTCTATTCGCGTGCCTTGCACGATACGGAGAACGTCTGCGCTAATCAGCTGGCCGAGCATGAGCGCCATCTTTTGCGGAATCTCCGCGAGGTAAACTCCCTGATTGCCATGCCCGTTCGATCTGATCGGTGAGTAACGTTCTGGCAGCACCGGCGCCAGCGCTTGCATATGGTCAGCGGGGCTCAATGGAGGTTGAATCGGGACGAACGAAACGTCGACGCGCCATCCGACTGCGTCCCACACCTCGCCGATGTGACCGAATTCGTTGGGGCGTGGCGACGTGTAACAGTGCGTCGTCGCTATTCCCAAGCCACGTATTACGCCGTCAGCATACGAAAATATCAAATCGCCCGGTGCCACTTCCCGCATCGTTTCATAGAAGTGATTGAGAGAACCGTCGCGTTTCGTCTTCGGCGACCAGATATATTTGCCGCCGAATTCGTGCCGAAATGTCTGTTTGTGGTTGACCCACCAGTAACGCATTATTCGAGTCGAGGTCGGCGCTCCGGCAGAGAGCAGCCGTGCTAGATATAAAACTTAAAGCTCGGTAGGCTTCTTGCCATTAAGGGATTCGAAATCAGGATCTCACCGACTGCGTTGGAAAACAGCACGGTCACAGGTTCAGAGTCGCCAAGATGGGATGTGTTATAATTGAGTTTTGTAAGACCCAAAATATCTTTTGAGACCTGCTCAATATCAGCGTCTCCATGTTGCACATCTATTCTAAGAGGAACAGGCACTTCCCATCCGTCGTAGGTGCGAAGACGTGGCTTAAAACCAGAAGCCCAAAGATAACCTGTCGATTCCGATAATTTTAGGAACGTGCCACGTATTACAGGCCTGGTGCCCGGTCTATACAATTTCAGCCCTAGTTTTTCTGATCGGACCCGAATTCCCACCAGTCTTACACCGGATGGACAAGCTTCAGCGTATCCCGCGAATTCCTCATCATTTATCGATGATCGCGAATGTAGAAATATTTCTGTCAGTGGCTCACCGAACATCTCCTCATATGTTTTGAGGACGCCTGCCAAAAGAGTCCTCGCCGCCTCACTGCTCAAATGGAAATCGCCATGATGAGGCGAAAACCAGGGTCCGTATTCACCAAGAAAGACGAGACCGTCGCCAGAATCCAGAAACATCTGCGCGGCACAACAGGCGGTTGTATTCAGTACGTCACTATCTTGCTTTCGGAACGCGATTCCTACGTAGCAAACACCTCTTCGCGCGGTTGAGAGACGCCACGGTTTGCCTCCAGCCTTATAATACATTGTTGTCGCGAGGTTCCAGGCGCGATCTGAAACGGGGGTCAGGCGGCGATGCAGCGAATCGTCGGGCCCTAAAGACAATGTTGACTCTAAAATAATCTGAATTGGAATCCCAAACTCCATCGCTCGAGCTTTCAACTGACGACGGAAATCGACCGAATAGTGGTAAGTTGCAGGCTCGAAATCTTCGAAAAGATCTCTTTGGCCGCGCACACGAAGCCGTCTTTCGGCTGGCGACAATTTCCGACCGGATCCACTAAGCACGACAGATTCAGGTCTACAGTTCTGCCAGACCTCATTTGGGATGACGCAGACAAAAAGATGGAAACTTTCGTCTCGCTTCTGCGCTACCCGAAAGCCTTCAACGAAGTACGTTACTAATTGATATGCCCTTTTGTATGAGTCGAGCTCCCGCGCTGCGGATTCGAGCAAGCTGGACTCGATTTCGTAAGTCCACGTCGGCGCTGTCGGCCATTTCGACGCTGTAACGGCCTCGAACCCCGGAAAGGAAGGCCACAAGTTAGGATCTAAATCGCCGTTGTTAACGATCGGATTGTCAAAGGAATGTGACCAACGCTGAAACAATTCGATACCCCTGGGTGAGCCGAAAACCGCGTGGCTGACGCTGCCTGGATGTGACGCGGCATCGGTGTCGTAAGGCCCGAAGAGTCCGAGGCCATCCTGTGGCTGGATTAGTCGCTGGCTGTAACGAAACTCCAATTCAGGTTCGGGCAGTATGGAAAGGGCGTTAGTCATCAACCGCACTAGGTTCGTTTTCCGGCTCATCGTCCAATATCTCCGACTCTGCAGAAACCAATTGAAATTCTTCTCGATCTGCTCCCAGCAAATCCTCAGCGATGCCGAATGGAGCCTCCGCGCGGATTAGTTGTGTCGAAAGAGTTATGCTCGGTTCACCTGAGTCATTCAATGCAGCCTTGCCATCAGCGTCAGTCAAGAATTGGCAAATCGCCAAATGTCTATTCAGCCACTTATCATTCCACCAATTCTTTGTAATCTTCTTCCTTCTAGCATTAAACGTTCGTGGCTTAAACGGACTGCCCCCGAGGTCTGTCAGGTGTAAACCCACCCTCAGCTGTATTACGAAACGGGAAAAAAGATTTCTTCTAACGCGAAAACGAAATGACAGATGATAAACGCAAATTTCCTGTTGGCCCTCCAATTTGCGGAACAGTCTTTGTCCAGCCACAAGTAGCCAGGTTTTCCCCGTAAAGCCGTCGAAGTGGATTCGATCGCCGTCGAATAGGCCGTTCGGAAAATATAACGATTTGCCGTCTGAGGTCTGGAGCAATCCCTTGCGCATGCACGTTCCCACAAAAGTCCTGCTTAATAGGGTTGAGACAATGTTCAGAGACGGCACGCCGAAAATGTCGATGTCGTCACCCCACAGCCAGATCCCCGCCGGCTGACAGACCGCGTCCCTACCGATGCCGGCCAATGTACCAAACGATAAGTAGGTCCGAGGATTCACGCGGTACGCTTTTTTGAAAACCACGGACGTCATGAATTCGTCCCTGCCTACATTTCGATTTGTACTAAACGCTCGGAGTGTGGGTGGGATTTCAATAAACGGTATGCAGTTCGTGTATAAGAACTCCTTCTGGAAGCGAATCGGGGCACTCGTAAGAAATGTTTCGATGGCCGAGCTCCGCCCTTGCTGCTGCAAGGGACGGGGGGTCGATATCTTTGTTAAGAGTTTTAGCAAATCAGTGAGGCCGTTAGCCCAATTTGAGAACGAAACGTAATGCAAATCACTGGTCATCCAGTCCAATTGCGTTGTCGTGAGATCTACATTCAGTGGAATGAGAAAACTTTCCTTGCGTTCACGTGCCAAGTTTAGCGCAAGCGTTCTTTCCTTTGTTGGATTCGGCTTATTTATCGATGCGCTCGACAAAAGTGCGATTACGCGAAAGGTTCGCTCCTTGATAGCTTCGTCGATTTTTATTGGGTAAGACTCCCCAGCCAGTAATGCAAAGCGGTCGCACCAAACGCGGTATCCCTCTGCAGTGAGTTTTCTTGTCAGCCACTCTGCCAGCGCTCGATCCTCGAAGGCGTAGCTGATGAAAAGGTGATCTCGTGAGGGGGACTGCACGCCAGAATTCGGAGCCGATGTGCTTTCTAATACCACGCCAATTTCGCCATCCTTCGTCTTGGCAGCCCCTCTATTCGATCACTTGGGTCGAACTTAGGAATTGCAGGAAGACTAAGTTGTCGGCTAGCGGCTGGTAAACGGACGACTGACTCCTTCGACAGTTTACGTTGGCTTGTGATTGCAGATAGCCAGAGCTTGAATGTGTCGACATCAAAAACGAAACGTTTGTAATGTTGCCATTGCACATCCATCACTTGGTCGACGTCGACCGTTCGCGCGTGTTCGCAAATGTAACTAGCCAATCTCGGCCCAATTGCGAACTGCAGTTTAGCGGCCATAAGCAGCGAACGAACTACGCATAGAATCGGATATGGATTCGCTTCGCAATTGATTTCCAATGTGCGGGTAAGAAGAGCTTCGAAGAAACCGTGGGTGTGAATTTCCCGATATCGCCAACTCTTCGTATCGAGTCGAACGACGACGGCCTCGATATTTAGAAATGTCGTTTTGGGCAGCGTTTCAAATGTCGCAGGCGCGACGAAATTTTGACGAAACGCCCAGGTTTCTCCGAGTGGCCAGACGTCAAAGTGCCATCCGTGAATTGCGACGTGGAGTCCTCCAAAACGGTTGCGCCGTTGGAGACCCTCAGCAAAAACACCGCCCATATCTTGAATGCCAATTCCCCCCACCACTAGATCGACGTCACGTGGAGAAATCGAAGGACCTTTCAGCATTAGATCTCGAATAACACCTCCAAAAATAAACACAGGCGCGGCAAAACCCTTTAACGCTTTCAACGTCTTAAGAAGGTGGCGCCGCTCGCGAGCTCGATTTGCAAGAAATCGACCGATTCTCTCACGTAAAACCGCCTCCTGGCGCTCTATGTTAACGCTAACCATTCGTCAGTTGCTCATGTAACTGTTTTGCGAATGTATCGGTCATTCCGCAGATATAATCAGTTATCAATTGATATCTTTGGTAAGATTCCGGCAGTTCGGGAGTTTCTTTCCGTGAATGACAGAATACATCGCGATAATTGCGTGATAACAACGCTCCAATTCGACCGGGAAAATCGGCTGTCGATAACTCACCCTTTGATGACAAAACCGCCGCTCCTTCCCAAAAAATGTCTAACAAGTCGTGAATGACTTTCCGTCCCATGAGTTCCAGTTTCAAATTTGGGGCTGTGCAATAAATTCTCGTGCGCCCGATAGTTTTGAAAAGCTTTATAAGGCCCAAACACTTGCCATCTTTAACAAGCTCGCCCTTATAGGCTCCCGCCATAATGTCGGCGTAGTTTCTCTTAAAGGTCTCGATGGCGTCCGGCACCAGAACGCTAATCGCTGCTGTTCGAAATGCGGAGCCGTGACTGTCATCTGGTACGCTGAGAGGTATCTTTTTCTTATCGCCTTTTAAGATTCGATCCTTGGTTTCTAAGATCTTCTTAACATTCTTTGAATATGATTTGCCGCTGCGCATTAAATCCTCAATCTCCTGCCATGTTATTATGCCCTTCTTTATGCCGTCCTCGATATCTGCAACGAGGTAGACAATATCGTCCGCAGCTTCGACGAGAAATGTGATTGGATTACGAGCGCCCTTAGTTCCAGTCTCCTTCTCGATCTGTTTGATCAAATCATTCTCTGATGCAAAGAATCCCGGCTTGGACATCGCGTGGTCTTTGTGTTTAACGTCCGCTTCGTGAGACGCAGCTATGTACTTGCGGGCGGCAGACAACGTTCCGTAAGTGAGATTCAAGCCGTTAAAGTCCGCAAGTATTTGCAGCTTGCTGACCAGTCGAAGCGTCTGGGCATTACCTTCAAATTTCAAAAGATCCTGGATGCATTGTTCATGTTTGCTGAGTTCTTGGCCTAGTTTCTTCGCCCCTTTGTTTCCAAACCATTCACGAATCGCGTCTTCCCCAGCATGCCCGAAGGGAGGATTTCCCAAATCATGAATCAACCCGCTTGTGCCGGAAATCGCTTCAATCTGGCGCTCCATACCGGGTGAAATCTCGTTTTCCGAAAGGAGCCACTTGCCGATCGCGATTCCTAAACCACGGGCTACGGCCGACACCTCCAGCGAATGTGTTAAGCGAGTCCGCACGGCATCATGCGGCTCCAGAGGGAATACCTGAGTCTTGTCTTGCAGCCGCTTAACGGGGGTGGAAAAGATGGATCTGTCGTAGTCTCGCTCGAATTCGACGCGGTGGTCCGCATCCATCGTTGAGGGACGCCGTCGACTTGAATTTAGAAGGGTGGGCCAGTCCATTTCTTTAGCGGGTAGCGTTCCGGAATCCCGCTGAGACATGATGCCTGACGTACATCACAGCGGCAAGAACGGATGGTCGTCCGCAAGAACTCCGCGCAGCCGCAACTATTTCATCCTGTCAAACGTCTTCTGCAGGAGCGCCAAATCCGAAGCATTGCCTGTCTTTTCGCGGGTTGTCTCAATCCACTTCTTTTCCAGAGCATTCTTCGTCGGCCTGTCGCTCTGGTAAAAGACACCAAAAACTCCCGGGAAGGGGAGTTGGGCGAGTTTGTAGGCGGCGAGCTCGTCGGTGACGTCATGTCTCAATTCGTCCTCGGGGGTGTTATCCCATTTCTTTTCCTGGATGAGCTCGAAGCTGCCGCCTTTGCGGGGGTTGGCGGGGTCGAAGGCGCCGGGGAAAAATTCGACGCACTCACTGAGGCATTCGATGACGGAGAAGCCCTGGTGGTCCATGGCGCGTTCGATCATTGAGATCATGTGGTTGACTTGGGTGGCGTGGGTCCGGGCGATGAAGCTGGCGCCGGCGCTGATGAGTTGTTTCATCGGGTTCACCGGCATGTCGATGGCGCCGGTCGGGTCGGTCTTGGATTTGAAACCGATGGGGGAGGTGGGCGAGGTCTGTTTCTTCGTCAGGCCGTAGACGAAGTTGTCCATGATGAAATAGGTCAGGTTGATGTTCTTGCGCGCGCCGTGGTTGAGATGGTTCCCGCCGATCGAGAAACCGTCGCCGTCGCCTCCGAACAAAAAGACGTGGAGGTCAGGCCGGGCCAGGCTGATCCCGCTGGCGTACGGGACGGCGCGGCCGTGAATGAAGTGCGCGCCGTAGCCGTTGACGAAATACGGAAAACGCGAGGAACAACCGATCCCGGCAATGGTGATGATCTTCTCGTGATCGATCTGCCGTTTCTCGAGGACCTTGTAATAGGACGCGAGGACCGCGAAGTCGCCGCAGCCGGGACACCAGGTGGGGTGATCGGCGGTGATGGCTTTCTTCGTTAACTTTTCGCGGGGAAAGTCGAGTGTGGTGGTTTCTGCGCTCATAAAATTCAGGCAATCACCGCCGGAAGCTCCAAATCCCAAGCTCCAAGCTCCAGGAAGCTCCAATATTCAAGCTCCAAAGAGAGAAGGGATCAGGCGAGACGCCTGATCGCCGCACAGACGGGACGTCCGTGTTCCGGCTCCACGGAAAGCGCGTCAATGAGCGTGATTTGGTCATTTGGTTTTGAAATTTGTTGCTTGGGATTTGGGTGTTGGAACTTAGGATTTGCCGCACTGTGGAAGCCAGGATGGGGAAGCGATGAATTAGGAAAGCAGGAAAGCAGGAAAATCGAAGAGGTATTAATCTGGGAGCCATGAAACCATGAAAGGCGACTGGGAATGGGCTCGGATCATGAAGTGAGAGGCTTTTCTAACGTGTGATTCAGAAGCTCTGTTCCGTGTTTTTGTGGCTTCCTGGCTTCATGGTTTCCAGATTCAAAAAGTCTTTTCCTATTTTCCTGCTTTCCTGATTCGTTAGGCTTCAAATCTAAAAACTTATTCGTTCCGGTTGGTTTCGGAGTCGGAGCCGGTCATTGCGACGTTAGCGCTTTCGGTGCGTTCGCCTGGAGGGTGTTTGGAGTGTTCGACGATGCCGCTCGAGGCGCGGGCGGCTTCGGTGCCGGGCTGGGTGGGGGTGTTGTCGCCGGCCATGTCGGTGCGGGTGGAAGGCTGGGCGGTGGCGGATTCGGCGGAGCCGTTGGACTTTGCGGGTGAGACACCCGCCGCTACACCGGGGGTTGCGGGTGAGACACCCGCCGCTACACCAGGGGTTGCGGGTGAGACACCCGCCGCTACACCGGAGTTTGCGGGTGAGACACCCGCCGCTACACCGGGGTTTGGGGGTGAGACACCCGCCGCTACATTTTTGGAGAAGGAGCGTTTGAAGACGCCTTCGAGGATTTCTTTGACGCGGAAGGTTAAACCGTCGGTCTTGGTGAAGCTCTCGATCTTTGGTTCGCAGAACCGGGCGCGCAGGATGGTGGCGAACTGGCCGAAGCCATAGACGCCCTGGTCGTTCATCTCGACAACGACAACGCGCTTGAACCGGGCGAAGATCTTTTCGATGCCGTTCGGCAGCGGATGGAGATGCCGGAAATGGATGGCGGCGATTTTCTCGCCCTGTTCGCGGCCCATCTTCACCGCGTCGTGGATCGGGCCGTAGGTCGAGCCCCAGCCGACGAGCAACGTGTCGCCTTCGGGGTCACCGAAAACTTCCGGGACGGGCAATTGTTCGGCGAGCTGGCGAAGTTTGTTCCGGCGCTTGGCGGTCATCGCCATGTGGAGCTTCGGGCTGCCGGTCGGGTGGCCCATCTCGTCGTGCTCGAGGCCGGACATGAGCGGGTATTTGCCGTCCTTGAGGCGCGTCCCGGGCGGGGCGTGCTGGGTAATGGCGTCGAGCGGATAAGGCTTGAAGCTGTCGCGCGACGAAAGATCCGGCATGGGATCGATCATCAGGTTGGAAAGGTCGGGCTCGTCGTAGGCTTCGATGCGGGTGGCGAGCGAGCTGTCGCTCAAAATGAAAACGGGCGTGCTGTATTTCCGCGCGAGCTGGGCGGCTTCGATCGCGATGTAGAAACAATCCTCAACCGTCTTTGCCGCGAGAACGACGCGCGGACTGTCGCCGTGGCCGCCGTAGATCGCCTGGTGCAAATCGCTCTGCTCGACGTTGGTCGGAAGGCCGGTGCTCGGCCCGCCGCGCTGGACATTGATAATGACGAGCGGCATCTCAGCCATCGAGGCCCAGCCGATCGCTTCGGTCTTCAACGAAATGCCCGGGCCGGCGCTGCCGGTGACGGCGAGCCAGCCGGCGTAGGACATTCCGAGGGCCATCGAGACGGCGCCGAGCTCGTCTTCGGCCTGGACAAAAATGCCGCCGTATTTCGGGAGCTCGCGCCGCAAAATTTCCATGACAGACGACCATGGCGTGATCGGGTAACCGGCGCCGTAACGCACGCCACCGGCGATCAGGCCGTAGGCAAGCGCCTGGTTGCCGTCCATCGTGATTTGGGCGCGGGCGCCTTCTTTGACGATGCTTTTTTCGAACTGGTAAAGTTTCGAGAGCAAATTGCCGACGGGATAGGCGTAGCCGGCCTGGAACGCCATCAACGCGGTGTTGACGATGCTCTCGTCTTTACCGGCGAATTTTTCGCGGATCAGGGTCTTAAGCTTATCGACGTCGAGATGGAAAATTTTCGCGATCAGGCCGAGGACGAAAATGTTTTTGCCCTTGTCCTTGGCGGTGCCGCCGAGTGCTTCGACGGTGAGGCCGGTGATGGGGACGCCGACGTAAACAAACCGCCGGTCATCAAGGTCGGGCTCGACGTTATCGGAATCGTAAAGGAGAACGCCGCCTTCCTTCAGGAACCCGATGTGGTCCTGGTAGCTGTGCTGATAAAACGCGACGAGGAAATCGGCTTCGTCGCCGGAGGAAAGGACTTCGCCGGTGCCCATGCGGACTTGGAAAATGGAAGGGCCGCCGGAGATGGTGGCGGGGATCGTCATGTAGGTCATGACTTCCTGGGCGCTGCGGCCAGCCAGCCGGGCCAGGAACGCGCCGACGCTCTGGATGCCGTCCTGCGAATTGCCGGCGAGGCGGATGACGGCGTCGTTGATGTTTTCCGGGCGCAGATCGGCGCGGTCCGTTTGCGGTGCGGGGGCGGCAGGCGCTGCCGCGCCAGGGGATGGCGAGGCCGCAGCGGCGGAGGGGTCCGGCATTTGGACCTGCGTGTTGGATGGAGTAACGGTGTCGCCCATGGGAAATTCTCGGGCGAATACACTAACTAAACCGAGCAAAGTAGAAAGTAGGAATTAGGAAGGCGGGTCCGAGGCAAACGGAGTTTGCGGGACAGGTGCGTTCCCAAACAGAGTTTGGGAACGAGGGGCCTGGGGACGCGGGGGGCAACTGTAGTGGCGGGTGTCTCACCCGCAGAGAGGTGCGAGCGGCCGCTCGGCTCGCCACGTCTGACTTTCGGCGAACACTAGGGCGTGGCAGGCGCGGTGGATCGGCCGCTCCGCGGGCGATGCGGGTTGGATGCGGCGCCGAGTGACGGCGGGCGAAGCGCAGCTTCGGGGACCAGCCTTCGCGCCAGGCTTCGGCTTGGCAAGCAGGTGCATTCCCAAGCTGCCGCCTCTGCCAAGGCTTCGGCGTTCCAGGGGAGCTTGGGAACGAGGGACGCGTCTCTCATCGAGCGGCGGAGCGCTCGATCCACCTTTGCCCTTAATTGGTCGGGGCGACAGCGAGCGGCGGGGCGAGGGAAGCGACGAGCTTTTCGAAGCGGGGGTCGCCGCGCAGGGCGTCCCATTGCGGGTGGAGCTTCAATTCCCCGTAAGTGACACCGCCGGGAATTCGCGCGGACACTTCCAATTGCTCGAGCGCCAGATCTTTTTCGCCTGTCCAGGCGTAAATCATGGCGAGATTGGTTACGTAGGAAGGTCCATCGAGAGAATCCTTCGCAATCGGCAGGAGCTCGACGGCGCGGCGTCCTTCGCGAATCGCTTCTTCTTTCCGGCCAAGACCGGCGTCGATCAGCCCAAGCCTGCTCCAGGCCGGCGCGTAGGTGGGCTGTTCGCGGACATTTTTTTCCTCGATCACTCGCGCGGAAGCGAATGCGCTCTGGGCCCGGGCGTCATCGCCAAAGGTGCGGGCCGCCAGGCCAACAAACCAGTCGCGCGGCCAGAGAGAATTGTAATAGAGATCGCGCAGTCCCTCGGCCCGGATCGATTGCAAAGCGCGAATGACGCCGGCACGATCGCGCGCGGCCAGCGAGGAATAGAAAAGGTCATTCGCAATTTCGGTGGCCGCTTTTGGATTGTCATCCAGGATCGCCGCGAGACAGGCGCGCAACGGTTCGAGATCGGCGCGTTCGAAAAACGGGATTTGGGCGAGCTGGGTGCGGGCGAATTGATCACGCGGAAGGATGGAGAGCGCGTGCTCGAACATCGCGGCGGATTCGGAGTAACGGCGCATCCCCTGGTAGGTGAACGCGGTCTCGATCGCGTAACGGAAGTTCCGGGGATCGAGGGCGACGCCGTGTTCCCAGTTCCGGATCGACTCGATCCAGCGGCCCTGCCGGCGATCGATGGCCGCCGTGTAGATGTAGATAATGGGATTGTTTGGCAATGTCGACCGCGCGAGGTCGAGTTCGGCGCGGGCACGATCGTAGTCGCGAAAAGCTTTATAGACGTAGTCCGCCTGGGCCATATGCACTTCGCCGGCGTCCGGGTTCACTTTGACAGCGCGGTCGATGACGGCGCGCGCCATCTCGAGGCGTTCGGGTGTGTGCTCGAAACCCTGCCAGTAAAGGTCGAGATGAGCCGTAGCCAGGAGGCCATAGGCGCGGAGGAATTTTGGATCGCGGGTTAATGCTTCTTCGAGCAGCGGTATTGCCTGGAGCAACCCGTCCTTCGCGTCGGGATTGGAGGCGAGGACGATCAACTGCCAGGCTTGGACGAAGAGACGCTGGGCGAGGAGATCGGTGGTGGTCGGTTGCGCCAGGGCCGCTTTTTCTTTGGGCGAAAGCTGGACCTTGAGCTGATCGGCAATGGTCGCCGCAATTTCGCTTTGGATCGCGAAAACATCCGCCACTTCGCGGTCGTAGGTTTGGGCCCACAGATGCGCGTCGGTGCGGGCGTCGATGAGCTGAGCAGTGACGCGGATACGGCTGGCGGACTGCTGGACGCTGCCTTCAACGACATGGGCCACGCCTAATTGCTGCCCGATCTCCCGCAGGTTGCGGGCGCGAACCACCTTGTACTGCATTACACTCGTGCGGCTGATGACCTTGAGGTCCGCGACCTTCGACAGGTTGGAAAGAATTTGATCGTGCACCCCGTCGGTGAAGAAACCGGTTTCCTGGTTTGCACTGAGGTTTTCGAACGGCAGAACGGCAATGCTTTTCTCGGTAACGGCGGGCGCGCTGGCGGAGCTGGAGGCGACCGCGGTTTCGGTGGGTTGAACTAAGGCGCGGTGAAATTTGAACCACGAGGTGACCGCGAGAACGAGAATGACCAGAGCAAGAACGACGAGCGCGCGGCGTCCCCGGCCAGCGATGAGGGCCGGCCCGCGCCCGTTACCTCGAGTATCGACGGCGCACCGCAATTTTGCGGGGGGGACCGGATTCCCGACTTCATCGGTGTACACATTCGTCAACGCGATGACCTCGCCGTGCTTCACCTCGCATCGGCCGAGATCGTGCAGGAATGGTTGCCAATGCCCGTATTGAGCCAGGTCTTCGGCGACTCGTTGCGAGACAAGAATGTGCCCGGCATCGCCGCAATCCATGACGCGCTGGGCCACGTTGATGCCTGCGCCGGTCACGTTAGAACGATCGTTGACGTCGGTCATCCCGCTGACCGGACCGCTATGAACGCCCATGCGCACTTTCAGCCCGGGGTTGCTTTGCAACGCTCTGGCGATCTGCAAGGCGCATCGCACCGGAGCGTCCGGCGAAGTCGAAAAGGCGAGGGCCATTCCATCGCCGGTCGGCAGCCGAATCAGTTTCCCGACCGATTCAGCGCTGCGGAATGCGTCGGTATTTCGAACGACCTGGTTAAGCTCGCCCAACCGCTCGTGCTGCTCGTTAATGAGCAGCTTCGAATAGCCCACGACGTCGATGAACAAGACGTGGGCGATCTCGAGTTGCAGATCGGATTCGAGCTCGGTGGACATGCGCGGGAGGCGCCCCTCCCTGGCCGCTGGGGACGCCACGGCTAGCAAAGCTGCTCCCGCGCCACTGCTTGCGATTTCCGCTGGGAAGCCGGAGGAAGCGAAAGCCTGGGCATCAGCCGTGCTTGCTTCAGCGCGATGCCCGCGCTCGAGCCCCTGGAGACCTTTCGTTTGTTCGCCAACAACCGGCTCTTTGAGGGGATCGAACCCGAGGTGCTGCGCGACATGCGATACGGCATGGAGCTGCTCCACTTTGATACCGGTGAAACCGTGTTCTGCGAAGGGGACCAGGGCGATTGTCTCTACCTGGTCGGCAGCGGATCGGTAAGAATTTCGAAGCAAGGCCGGGCCGGGGAGCAGGAGACGCTCGGGCTCATCGAGTCAGGTGATTTCTTCGGCGAAATGGCATTGCTGGATCGCCAGCCGCGCTCAGCCATGGCAGTGGCGGCGGAGCCGACGTTGCTCGCGGGCGTTGACGATGAAGTCTTTCAACATCTGCTCGATCTCGCGCCCAGCCGTTTGCACCTGAACTTTCTTCGCCTGGTCTCCCAGCGTTTGAGACAGGTGAACTCCCACTTCATTTCCGAGCTGATGCGAACTGAACGGCTCAGCCTCGTGGGGTCGATGGCAAATTCCATTATTCACGATCTGAAGAACCCGCTCTGCATTGTGCGGTGTTGCGCCGCGCTAATCGATCGGCAAAGCGACGATCCGAAATTGAAAGAACTCACCGGTATGCTGAACAACGCCGCCGACGGCATGCTGGCGATGACGCAGGAACTGCTCGATTACTCGCGTGGCGTTGTGGCACCGGCGAAAGACAGAATTGTCGTAGCGCAATTGCTCGACCAACTCGCCCAGCAGTCGCTTCGCCTCCTGCCGGGCGAAAATATTCAACTGGTGAAGTCGGTCACTTACCAGGGGCAGCTCGATCTCGATTTGCCGCGCTTCACCCGCGTTTTGTGCAATCTCATTAAGAACGCCCGGGAAGCGATGCCCAACGGAGGCATCCTGACCCTGACGATCGAGAGACTTGGCGCTCAAGTTGTTCTGCGCATTTGCGATACCGGCACCGGCATTCCCCCGGAAGTTCTGAAGAGAGTTTTCGAGCCATTTGTGACCCACGGGAAAGCTCACGGGACGGGGCTCGGGATGGCCATTGCCAAATCAACCGTGGAAGCTCATGGCGGAACAATCTCCGTCAGCAGCACCAAAGGGCGCGGCACGACCGTCGAGATACGGTTGCCCGCACCGCCGGCGGGCAATTAATCACGGAGCCGGCTTTCGCCCGGAGAAGCGCAGCTTCGGGGACAGGTGCGTTCCGAAGTGCAACTTAGGAACGAGGGACTCTCTCATCGAGCGGCGGAGCGCTCGATCCACCATGCCTTTGTAATTCGGGCTCGCGTGATTGGGTGAAAGTCTTCTAGATATGATCGTCGTAAGAACGCGACGACGGAATCGAAGAGAGGAAATTTATTATGAATGAGGAACGGAAGTGGGGGAAATCGGATGGACCGGAAGAGCCTTCGGGTCCGGGGGGAGTCGGGAGCGGAGCGCCAGCGGAGCCGAGCGAGGCGGAGGGGCACTCGCGACAGTTTGTAGCGGTCTGCGCGACCTGCGGATCGCAATCCTACATCGGGGTGGATTGGAAATGGTTCACCTGCTGGAAGTGCGGCTCGATGAGCACGGAGATGGTGGCCTGACGGCGCGGAGCGCCGTCAAAGTAGAAAGTCTGAAGTAGAAAGTAGAATTGGGGAGCGCGACGGCGGGGCGGGGCGAAGAAAAGTAGGAAGTAGGAAGTAGGAAACGCCAGCTTGTCACACGTCACTTTCCCTCGATCGCCTTTAGGATTGCTTCGGGAGTGGCCGGGGAGGCTAGCGGAACCTGGCGACCAGTGTCACCGAACGCTGCGACGGCGTCGCGGATGGCTTCGCGGACGGAGAGGGCGAGCATGAGGGGCGGTTCGCCGACGGCTTTGCTGCCGTGAACGACGGTGGACTGGGTGGCGTCGGAGAGGAACGCGACGTTGAAGATCTCGGGCGTGTCGCCGACGGCGGGGATTTTATAGGTGTCGGGCGAGTGAGTGAGCAGGCGGCCTTCGGAATCCCAGATCAGCTCTTCGTTTGTCAGCCAGCCGGCGCCCTGGACGAACCCGCCTTCGATCTGGCCGAGGGTGATTCCCGGGTTAATCGCGTCCCCAACATCGTGGAGAATATCGACGCGGCGGATCTGGCTCATGCCCGTGAAGCCGTCGACTTCCACTTCGCTGACCG
Source organism: Chthoniobacterales bacterium (assembly GCA_035536995.1). Lineage (GTDB taxonomy): Bacteria > Verrucomicrobiota > Verrucomicrobiia > Chthoniobacterales > UBA10450 > AV80. The sequence goes on from DATLNB010000059.1 coordinate 65,923, forward strand.
CGGCGCCGACCGCGTAATAATGGAATGGCTTTCCGCGGCCGGCTTCGCGGTCGTAGTTGATGTCGGGCGTCCGGTAAAAGCCGGTCGCGCTAAGGCTGGTGCGGGCGAAATACGCGCGCTGGACGACTTCGGCGAAGGAGACGGATGTCGTTGAGTCATCCGCAAGGCTAACAACGTTATCTTTGAAAATGACGCCCTGGCTCAGGGCGGGTGAGACACCCGCCACTACAGTGGCGCTGGCATTTTCCGAAAGCATTTGTGCGGCAAAAGGCCGGAGGCGTTCGCGCAAAGTGTCGCAGGCGTTCTTGACCGCGGCGCCGTTCAAGTCGGTCCCGCAAGAGGCGGCGGTAGCGGAAGTGTTCGGGACTTTGTCAGTCCGCGTGGCCATGACGCGAACGCGGTCCGGCGTGAGTCCAAGCTCGCGCGCGGCGATCAGGGCGATGTTGGTGTAAACGCCCTGGCCCATCTCAGTGCCGCCATGGTTCACCTGGATAGTGCCGTCCTGGTAAAGGAGGACAAGCGCGCCGGCCTGGTTGAGATGCGTGGTGGTAAATGAAATTCCGAACTTCACCGGCGTGATCGCGATCCCGCGTTTCCGATGCGGATGTTGGCTGTTCCATTCGCGCAATTGGTCGCGGCGCGCGGCGAAGTCGCTCGATTCCGTCAGCTCGTGCCAGATCCGCTGGATGCGGTTGTTCTCGATCTCCTGCCCATAGTGGGTCGTGTTCGTTTCGCCCGTCCCGCGATAAAGATTTCGGGCGCGAACAATCTCCGGCGCCAACCCTGTGGCGCGTGCGACGCGGTCGATGATTTCTTCGATGACAAGCATTCCCTGGGGCCCGCCGAACCCGCGAAAAGCGGTGTTCGAAGCGACATTTGTTTTCGCGACGCGCCCGCTGACTTCGACGTTCGGGATGTAATACGCGTTATCGAGATGGAAGAGGGCGCGGTCCGTAATGGCGCGGGAAAGATCGAGCGACCAGCCGCCGTTCGAGAACAGATCGACCTGCGCGGCGAGGACCATTCCGTCGGTGTCGAAGCCGACGCGGAACTTCGCCAGGAACGGATGGCGTTTCCCTGTGATCATCATGTCCTGGTCGCGGTTGAAACGGACGCGGACCTTGCGGCCCGTCATTGTCGCAACGAGAGCAGCGAGCGCCGCGGGCATGGCGGCCTGCGTCTCTTTGCCGCCGAATCCGCCGCCCATGCGCAGACATTCGACGATCACGCTGTGCATCGGGATGCCGAGCAGATGCGCGACGATGTGCTGCACTTCCGACGGATGCTGAGTCGATGAGCTGATAAAGACGGAGCCGTCTTCGCCGGCCTCGGCCCAGGCCGCATTGGTTTCGAGGTAAAAATGGTCCTGCCCGCCGAAGGAGAGCTCGCCCTCGAACGTGAGCGGCGCATCGGCCAGGGCGGTGCTTACGTTTCCGCGCCGGATAAACGCCGGATCGGTATGGAAACTTCCGGCTGCGATCGCTTCCTCGATGGCGAAAATCGGCGGGAGCGGTTCGTATTCGACAACGACTTTCGCGGCAGCCGCGCGGCAGAGCTCCTCAGTCTCTCCCACCACGAGCGCGACGATTTGCCCGTGATAGAAGACCTCCTTGTCGGCCAGCAGGATTTCGTCGTGCCGGACTGCACCGACATCATTCAGGCCGGGCACGTCTTCGGCGAGAAGGACCGCGCTGATGCCTGGCATGGCGCGAGCCGCAGAGGCGTCGCGCCGGAGGATCTTTGCGTGGGCATGCGGCGAGCAGACCGGCCAGACCTCGAGGAGCATTTGTTCCCCCGGATGATCGTCAACGTAGATCGCTTCGCCGGTGACGTGTTTGTGCGCGCTTTCGTGGGGCAAGCCTCCGAGTCGCCGCGGCGTCTCCCTCCGGAGGGACGTGCTTCTGCACGTCCTCGAACGGGATTCATCATTGCCGCAGAACTTGCGAAGCAAATTCACGATGACCTGTTGCCGATAGGTCGCGCTGCCGCGCACATCGGAGATCGGGATGAATTCCTGCGCCAGAACCGGGACGACTTCCTCGCCGCTCGCTGCGCTCCACGTTTTACCGATCAATGCCGCTTCGGTTTTTCGCGCCCGCACTGGCAGAGCGGCGACGCCGCCATACGCAAGGCGCGCTTTCGAGATCAGTCCGGCCGCGTCGAGCTCAACTGCGAAACAGGCCGCGACCGTGCTGATGTCCATCTCCCGGCGTTTCGAAACTTTGAAGAAACGTCGGTGCATCGTCACGTCAGGTTGTGGACGCGGCAGAACGACCGACTTCAGGATTTCGCCGGGCTGGAGCGCGGTCTCGCGATAGGCGACGAAGAATTCCTCGAGGGGCAGCACTCGTTCGCCCGTGGCAGACGCCAGGACGACGCTGGCTTCTAGCGCCAGGAGGACCGGCGCCGAATCGCCGATGGGTGAAGCCGTCACGAGATTCCCGCCAATCGTCGCGCGATTGCGGATCTGGCGCGACCCAAAGACCGAAAGCATTTCACGAATGACGGGAAACTCGGCGCTGAGGAAATCGTCGAGCCTGGTCAGCGTGGTGGCAGCGCCAATTCGCCATTCGGTTTCCGTGGAAGTTACTTGGTTGAGCTCAGCGACGGCTTCGAGGGAGATGAGCGCTGGGAACCGCTGGAACCGTTTCGTGATCTCGAGCCCGAGATCGGTCGCACCGGCGATCAGACGAGCCTCGGGATGTTCATCGATGTCGCGAAAGAGTTTCTCGAGAGTCGCGGGCCGGAGGAAAATTTCGCCGCCGAAATTGAATTTCGCGGCCTTGAGTTTTGTCTTTGCGGTTTTGAGCTGCGTGTCGAACGGGTCGGAGCCGTTGCGTTTGGCGAAGGCATCCGCGGCGGCGTCGCGGATAGGGCGATAACCGGTGCAACGGCAGAGATTGCCGCAAAGTTGTTCGTCGAGCTGCGCGCCGGTCTTAAGGTCTTTGCGGTAGTAACCCTCGAAGAGCGACATGATGAAACCGGGCGTGCAATAGCCGCATTGCGATCCGAAGTTTTCGACCATCGCGGTTTGGATCGGGTGAAGCTGTAGCCGCGGCGCTGTGCTGGCGCGTTCCTGGCCCGGGCACGGCGACGCAGCGCCGTGGCTACAACCAACGCCCTCGACCGAGATGATGTCCCGACCGGCCATGAGAGGAAGTGGGACGAGGCAGCTGTTGATGGCGCGGTAGCAACGCTTCCCGCGCGCATCGCGATCCACGATTGCGACCGAGCACGCGCCGCAATCGCCTTCGGCACAGCCTTCCTTTGAACCAGTCAGGCCGCAGTTTCGTAGCCATTCGAGCAGGGTGAGGTTCGGCGAAACTGAATCGACCCGGACGGGGTCGCCGTTCAGCCGGAACTCAATCGCGCTCATTTTTTCTCGCGCCGACCGACGAGGATTTTCAGAAAGGAGCGGGAACGGATTTCCTCAAGGCTCAAACCAGTGGCGAGGGCTTCGTCTTCGGTGATTGCGCCGCAGGCCATCCCGCGGAGGAAGAAATTGAGGAGGCCCTGGCCGGTCGCGGCGTCGTCAAAGACATCGCCGAAAAGCGAGGCGAGCGCGGCTTTCTCGACGAAAGTTTTGAGGCGGCCGGAAGCGCTTTCGAGACTGCCGAGGAAGAAATGGTAAACGGCGGCGTAACGGGTCACAAGCTGCGCCGGGTGCAGGTCCCAGCCCTGGAAGAAACCGTTCCGGAGCGAATGCATATTGTCCTCAAAACCGAGCCGCCAGGCGCCGTGAACGGCCTCGCGATTCAGCCGGAGCTGATCGTCGGTCAGCGGTTTCCCTTCGGTGGCGCGGTGCGGACCAACCGGAAGAATATTGGTGGCGCCATCTGAAAGATGAACGCCCGTGCCCGCCATGGAGACGAGCATGACCTGGCGCGCGAAATCGCAAGTGGGATGGCGCATGGTCTGATGCGCGGCGGTGATTCCGCATGAGGCGGTATAATCATAAACGCCGAAGTGCACGCTCTGGCACCGGCCATTCGCGGCGTCAACCAGCGCATGCAAGCCGAGGTGCCCGTCGTGATTGATGATCGCCTGCGGCGTCTCGATCATCGGCTCGATCCGGAGCGCCCCGGCGGCGAGGCCATTTCGGTTCTCAATGATTTCGAAGAACCGGACTGCGGCGGCGACCTGTTCCGGCAACTGGATTTTGGGAACGGTAATAACGAATCCAGCCGGTAGCTTGCCCGCGGTCTCTCGCAGGAGCGAGGTCATGAAGATGTCGAGGGTGCGGATGCTGCGCGCGCGGAGATCTTCGTTCAGCGGTTTGATCCGGATGCCGATAAATGGCGGAAGCGTGTTTGCCGCCAGGCCGCGTGCGACCGCCGTGGCGGCGGATGCAGCGTGTCCGTCTTCTTCGTCATCAGGGCGGTTGCCGTAGCCGTCCTCGAAATCGAGCCGGAAATCCTCGACGGCTTCGCGCTGCAGTTTCTCGACGACGCGTGCGTAGATTTTCGCAGCGATAGCGTTGTCCGTCGTGATTCCAATTGCGCTCGCCAAAGTCGCGGCGTCCGGGGCGTATTCCTGGAGTGAGCGCAGGCCGACGGCGCCAAGTTTTTGGGCCGAATCAGCGCGGAAGAGATGCGCGCCGCCATAGACCGTGTGGACAGCCTGCCGGCGATTCGATTCGCCCGGGTAATGGCGCATGAACGCCTGGTTCGCGTCGCTTAACGTCGCGCTGATCTGCGCGATTTCGTCGGGCTGAAGGCTGGTGTGCATTGGCGGCATGCTACCTGTAGCCGCTTCGTTGTGCGAAGCGCAGAGTTGCGCTGTGCTTGGCCCGATGCGGCGTCGCCCACAGGGCAACGGCTACAGAAAAAGATTTCACGACGATGTGGAATGTTGCTCAGGCGTGACCAGTCGTCCGAACGGTCGGGCGCCGAACTTACCATCCTGAAAGATCATTTGTCCGCGCAAAAATGTGGCATGGACGCGGGTGCGAAGGGTGCGGCCGACGTAGGGGCTTTGTTTGTGACGATAATGGAGTGACTCGGCTGTGACTGTTTCGGATTGGTCAAGAGCGACGAGGGAAAAATCGGCGTCGTTCCCGATCTCGATGCCGCTTTTCCCTGGGATTCGAAAACGCCTGGCCACATCAAAGCTCGTCAGGCGGCAAATCTCGTTTGTCGGTAGTCCCGCCTCGATCAACAACGGCAAAAGATGCTGACAGCCGGAGATGCCGCCCCAGACGTCGAAGAAGTTTTCCTGCTGCTTCATTTCCGGCGGCGCCGGGGAATGATCGGAGCCGATCGTGGTGATATCGCTGAGCCGGTCGCGCAAAGCCGCCTGGTCATCGGACGAGCGTAAAGGCGGCGCGCATTTCGCGATCGCGCCGAGCCGCTCCATGTTGTCCTCCGTGAGGACAAGATAATGGGGGCAGGTCTCGCAGGTGACGTCCACTCCGCGCGCTCGTGCTTCAGCGACGAGGGCAACGCCGCTCCCGCAACTGACATGGACAATGTGCAACCGGCAGCCGGTCTCGCCCGCGATCTCGATCGCGAGACGGATCGCTTCAAGCTCGGCGGCTATCGGGCGCGACCGGAGGTAATCGCGAACACTGGAACGATTCTCCGCGCGCGCGGCTCCGGTAAGATGGCTGGTCATTGCTTCCAATTCCGCATGGACCGCAACGAGAAGATCGAGCGCCGCAGCCTGCTTCACTCCGGCGCGCAACGCTGCCTCATCTACTGCCGCGAAGTCGCTGATGCCGCTATTGCACATGAACGCCTTCAGGCCGACGACGCCGCAATCGCGCAACGCTTCAAGGTCAGCGAGGTTTCCGGGCACCAGCCCGCCCCAAAGGCCGAAATCAACCAGCGAGCTCGCCTCAGCGGCGCCGCGTTTTAGCTCGAAGCTTTCGCGATCTGTCGTCGGCGGGTGCGCGTTAAGCGGCATGTCGAAGACAGTCGTCGTGCCGCCTGCCGCGGCAGCGCGCGAGCCGGTCGCGAACCCTTCCCAATCCGTCCGGCCAGGCTCGTTGAAATGAACGTGGGCGTCGATGACACCGGGAAAGACGGTGAAGCCGCGCGCGTCAATTTCGTGAGCGGCCGATCCGGAGAGGTCAGGCCCGAGAGCCGCGAACTTTCCTGCACTGATCCCGAGGTCCTGCTCGCCGCCGCGAACAAGCAAATCGAAATCGGTCATGACAAAAATGAGAGACTGTGCGGCACCGGCAGTAATGCCGAATGACGAATGACGAATGACGAAGGAATGACGAAGCCAGAATGACGACGGGATGGTGTTATTCGGTCTTCGTCATTCGGGTTTAATTCGTCATTGGCCATCGTCATTCGTCATTTTGCCGGATCTCCCCACACGCGTAGCCGGCTCACGCCGCCGTCGGGATAAATGTTTAGCCGGAGATGGGTACACTCGCCGATTGTAGAGAGTTCTTGTTCGAAGAAGTGACGGGTGTGGGCGTGCAGCTTGGTCATGGGAAGAATTTCTTTCCACTCCATTCCGCCGGCGGTGAGTTGGTCGGTGGAAGCGTGCGGCGCGGTGCAGCCTTCGATCGAGCAGGTGTCGGGGTAGTTCCCTTTGAAGTGGTTCGTATCCACCTCGATTTTCCGGATGGAGCCGGGCCGGCCGAGTTTGAGGATGATCCAATCGTAGCCGGGACCCCGGCGCCGTTTTGTCTCCCAACCGTCGCCCATATTTTCGGAGCGGCCCGGCATAATCAGGTTGTTCATCGAACTAAAAAACATGTCGCTGCAGGCGAGGGGGACGCCGCCGTTCTCCACCGCGACGAGGTCGATCAGTGCGCCCGGCTCTAACTTGCTCCAGTCGGGCGCGACGATGCCGTAAACGCGAAGACGCGCGACGCCGCCGTCGGGGAAAATGTTGAGGCGGAGATGGGTCCAGGTGTTGGCGTTTTCGACGGCAAACAGGTTTTGCGAGCCGGGTTGCAAAGGCGATTTCTCCAGAATCGGGGTCCAAGGAAGCGCTTCGATCGCGTCAGGCGCGGCAGGAAATTCGTCCGTCAGACAAGCGGCGTCGAGCGAAGCAAAGGGTGGATGGTTGCCGAGAAAATGGTTCGTGTCGATGTCCACCTGCCTGATGACGCCGCGCAGGCCAAGCTGAACGACGCACCAATCATGTCCCGGGGTGCGGCGCCTCCGAGTTTCCCAGCCGTCCATCCACTTGCCGCGGTCCGTGTATTTGTCCGCGATGAAAATGCCGCGGCCCGGTTTGAGGAGATTTTCTTTCTCGGCAAAGAACTCATCGTTTGCGATCAGGGCGAGACCGCCGAGGCGGGCAGCGGCGAGGTCGATGAGACCGGGAGGGATTCGCGAATCGGATTCGCTCATAAGCTCCAAATCCCAAGCTCCAAGCACCAAGGAAATCCCAAATCCCAAGACCCAAATCCCAGGTAAATCCCAAATCTTAAAAATCCAACTGTGCGCAGTGCGCGGTTTGTTTGTTCTGGTTTACCAATTGGAGGTTTGGAAGTTACCTGGGATTTGGGCATTGGGATTTGGGATTTTCGCCGGCCGCGTCAGCTTCCGCGATAGGTCGAATACGCCCAGGGCGAAACCAGCAGCGGCACGTGATATTTCGCAGAGGCGTCGGAGATGACGAAGCGGACGGGAACACGATCCAGGAAGCGGCGTTCGCCGAAATAATCGCCGACGAAGAAGACAAGCTCGTAGTTGCCGGTCGCTAATTCATCCGCGGAGAGGAGCGGAGCGACGGTGCGGCCGTCGGAATTGGTGACGACGGTTTTCAAGAGCTTCGAACGATCCAGCGACCAGAGCTCGACGACCATTCCAGCGGCCGGGCAGCCGCGCGCGGTGTCGAGGACGTGGGTAGTGAGTGTACTCATCTGGGGAGCGCACGCGCCGCGCGTGCTGGCAATGACACCGCCGCCATTGCGAACTTTTGCCGGGAAAGAATGTTTCGGCGAGGCGCCGAAACCAGCACGCGAGGCGCGTGCGCTCCCCAGAGTTTGCGCTCGCGTTCGTTGCTCATTCGACCAAATCCTGCAAGCGCAGCTCCGCGATTTTGGATATCTCGTTCAAAGCGATTTCCATTTCCTGCTCACGCGAATTCTGGAGGCGAACCGGGAACGCCCGCGCGATCGCCTCTTTCTTATTCAATCGAGCGCAGATAACGAAAGGAAATCCGAACCGCTGACGGTACTCGCGGTTGAGCTGGCGAAACTGCGCTGCTTCCTCCGGGGTCGCGTCGAGGAGGCCGGCCCGGGTCTGTTCCGCTTGCGAGGCCGCAGTCAGCTCGCCGTCGCCGATCAGGTCCGGATGCGCGCGGATCAGGGAAAGCTTTTCGTCCGTCTTTGCCTTTTGCAGGGTCTCGAGGAGAGCGCGGAGCAATGCGTCCCGCGATTGAAACGGCCTTTGCCCGGCGGTCCGGGCAGCGATCCAGGGCGAATGCTCGAAGACCGGCCCCACCACGCGCACGAATTCCACCGGCTCGAGCGCATTCAACTCGGCGAGCTTTGGCATCGCCTTGTGGGACTAATTGAATTAATCGTCAGGCGCAATGCCGAAACTGACCGGTCACCACTACGGAAAGGCGCGGGTCAGGGTCCTGAAAATCATGCGGGACGGCCCGGTCCATTCCTTAAAAGATCTCGACGTTGCGGCCTATCTGAAAGGCGATTTCGAGTCGTCCTACACCAGCGGCGACAACACGAAAGTCGTGGCAACTGACACGATAAAAAACACGGTCAACGTGCTGGCCCAGCAACATCTTGGGCCGGAGATTGAGCGGTTCGGTTTGATTCTGGCGGAACATTTCCTGTCCCGTTACGAGCAGGTCGCGGAGGCCGAGGTCCGGATCGCGGAGAAGGCGTGGGAACGGCTCACGATCGATGGCCAACCGCATCCGCATGCGTTCAAGGGAGCGGGCGACGGCCGAATGTTCGCGCAGATAAATTGCGATCGAACCAGGAAGACGGTGCGCTCCGGGATTCGTGACCTCGTGATCTTGAAATCAACCGGCTCCGGGTTCGAAAATTATCCCAAAGACGAATTCACCACGCTGCCGGAGACATCGGATCGGATCCTGGCGACATCTTTCAGCTCGACCTGGACGTTCGAAACCCAGCCGGACAATTACAGTCGCGCCAACGAAGCGATCATGGCGGCGATGCTCAAAGTGTTTGCGAACAATTACAGTCCTTCCGCGCAAACCACGCTCTTCCAGATGGGCGAGGCGGCCCTGGCGGCGTGCCCGGAGATTTCCGAGCTCGACCTGGCGATGCCGAACAAGCATTGCCTCCTGATCAACCTGGCGCCGTTCGGCCTGGAGAATAAGAACGAGCTCTTCGTGCCGACCGACGAACCGCATGGCGATATCAGGGCCACGGTCGTGCGCCATGGATGACGCTTTTCTCGCCGAGCTGATTGCGGCGCGCGAAGCCCGCAAATCATTTGCGGTGGTCACGGTCGCGGCGACGAGCGGATCGGTGCCGCGCACTGCCGGATCCAAGATGCTGGTTTACGGCGACGGCCGGAGCAGCGGGACGATTGGCGGGGGGAAGTTCGAGTCGCTCGTCATCGCGGAGACATTGGAAGCGCTGCGGACGAAGACGCCGTCGCTGAAGACGTATCCATTGAGGGAAGGAGAGACGGAGTCGTTCGGCGCCATCTGTGGGGGCGAGATGACGGTCTTCATCGAGCCGCAATCGACCAGGGAAGCCTTATACCTGATCGGGGCCGGCCATTGCGCGCGGGCCATCGCGACGCTGGCCCACGAATGCGGTCTCTGCGTGACAGTCCTGGACGACCGCGCTGACCTTCTGAGCGGGCTGCCGCCGGCGGTGACGCGGATTTCCGATACGACGCCGACGAATTTCATCACGTCGCGGGAATGGCGAAACGATGAAGCGCTTATCCTTGTCAGCCGCAATCACGAGATCGACGGCGAAGCGCTGGCGGTAGCGGTCGAGCAGAACGGGGCTGGTTATATCGGCATGATCGGGAGCAGGCGAAAAGTGCGAATGGTCTTCGACCGTCTTCGCGAACGCGGCATAAGCGAGGAGAAACTGGCGCGGGTCTTTGCGCCGCTCGGGCTCGATATCGGCGCGGAGTCTCCGAAAGAGATCGCGGTCAGTGCTATCGCTGAAGTGCTGGCTGTGTTACGGGGACGATCGGCAAAACATCTGCGCGCGGCGCGGGAGTGAGGCCCCGTTTGTTGTCGGGTTGATCCCGCGACGCGGGAGAAACATCTCTGAATATTTCCCCGTTTTCTCAGCGCAGAAACAGTCAGAGATCCTTCGACTTCGCTGCGCTTCGCTCAGGATGACAGAATTAGAAAGGCCTTAATCTGCCGGCACCCAGGCGTGCTCATGCCACCAGGCCGCGAGGGCTTCGTTGCTGCCGCGGAAAATATTTCGTTCTGCCTTCGCGATATTGGCCGCGCGAATCGGATAAGTGGAGCGCGGGCGGAGGTCGCAGATTCCGTCACCGGTGTATTGCCAGAGGCGCCAGTTGCTCCAGGGCGAGTTGGCCGTGGGAAGGTGGTGATAATTGGCGATCCAGAGCCAGCAATTGCCGAGAATAGCCTTGTCCGCTTGATTAACCCCGGGAGCATTCAGGACCGCCTTGAGCCGGTAATCGCTCCCATACACGCCCGGATATTTTCCGGTCCGCTGTTTGATCCGCTCCACGAAGCGCGCGGCCTGGGAAACCGTCATGGTGCCGCCGGGATAGTGGCCGTTCTTCTCAAAATCCAGGACGAGAAGGACGCCGCTCGGTTGAATGCCGGGACCGCGATAGCTCGACTCAACCACACCGAGAAAATGTTCCGCCTGGCGGATTGGATCGGTGGCGTTGGCAAAATGATACGCGCCCCAGAGCAGGCCGGCCCGGGTCGCCGCCGTCTGCCGGGGACCGTAATAGGCGTCGCGGACCCGCGGCGGATAAGTCGCCTCATGAATAACGCCGACAACGCCTTCGCGTTTCATCTGTTCGAAGTCCACCCGCATCAGATCGTAGTGCGACATGTTGACGACGCTGTTCCCGGCGAAGGCGGAAGAGCTCAGCGCGACCAAAAAAACGAAATTGCGGGCAAAAGAAAATTTCATCGGGCGGACGATCAACTGGAGGCGGCTGGCTGACAAACGGAAACGGATTTTGTCACGTGGTTGTTACCGAAAATGTCTTGCAGCTGCGCCAGACGTTTCGGCATGATTACGAGAACTTCATCTTCACCCGCGGCTGGGTGAAAACCAGAGTATCAGGGGGTAAAAAATTATGCGTCCCATTGCTTCAATGAACCGCTCCAGAACCATCGCGAGCAGCTTGCTCGCGATTTTTGCATTTGGCCTGTTCGTGTTCGCCGCGCTTGCGCCACAGCTTGGCGCGCAGGCTCCGAACGATCCGAACGGGGTTCCCGTGATCGCGCCCGGGTCGGCCTACCGGCAGACGAACTTGTTATCGGATTCGCCCGGCCTCGCTTTCGTGCTTGATCCGCTCCTGGTCAATCCGTGGGGAATTTCGGCGACCGCGACGAGTCCGTTCTGGGTTGCGAACAACGGGACGAGCACGAGCCAGCTGATCCGCGGTGACGTTGGCGGCGCCCCCGTGGTGCTAAATCCAGCAATGCCCACGGTCACCATCCCAGGTGGTTTGCCCACCGGGACCGTCGCGAACTCGGCAGCCAGCGATTTCATCCTGCCCGGTCCGTGCGCCGGTGGAACGCCCTGCAACGCTCGTTTTCTGTTTGCCTCGATTACCGGGAACATCACCGGGTGGAACTCAAATGCGCCTGCCGCCGGCTCGACAACAGCCATCATCGCAGTGAGCAAACCGGGGCACGTTTACACCGGGCTGGCCATCGCGAACAATGGCACGAATCATCTTTACGCGGCCGATTTTGCGAACGGCAAGATCGACGTTTTTAACGCCGATTTCACCCAGGCCGATCCAGCCGCTTTCCCGTTTTCGGACGGCACCATTCCAACTTCATCGGGAAACGTTTACCACCCCTTTAACATCCAGGCGATTGGCTCCAGTCTCTATGTGACCTACGCAAAAGTGGGTGCGGGCGGTCTCGATGAGGAAGGGGTCGGCAACGGTTACGTCCGACGGTTCAACGCGAATGGCGTGCGCGACCTGAGCTTCGGGATCAATAACGGCGCGCTCAATTCGCCGTGGGGCATTACTCAGGCTCCAGCCACCTTCGGGATTTTCGGTGGCGCCCTGCTGATCGGGAACTTCGGCGACGGGAACCCCAGCATTCACGCGTATAACCCGTCGACCGGGACGTTTCTCGGCACGCTCCAGGACGAGTCTGGCAACGGGATCGTGATCGACGAGCTCTGGGCGCTGCAGTTCGGCAACGGCGGCGCAGGCGGAGATGTGAACACGCTCTATTTCACGGCGGGACCCGGCGAAGAGGAGCATGGCCTCTTTGGAAAACTTAACCCGACGACCTCCTCCGCAACCTCCTTGATCCAGTTCGCGTCGGACAATTTCACGATTGCCGAAAACAGCGGTCATATCGAAATCACTGTGACGCGGCAGGGTGACGCCTCCGGTTCCGCCTCGGTCAATTACGCTACCTTCGACCAAAGCCAACCGAAGCACGCCTCGCAGAAATCAGATTACGAGATCGCCGAAGGAACACTGAACTTCGCACCCGGCGAGACGAGCAAGACGTTCACGGTCCTGACCGTCAATGACGGCTTCGACGAAGGGAACGAGGAGACGATCGACCTGTTCCTGAGCAATTTAACAGGCGCGGGCGCCGGGCTGGGCACCCCAAATCATTCCACCGTGACGATCACGGACGACGACGTCGGGGCCCCGACGTCGAATGCGATCGACGACACGGCGTTCTTCGTCCGCCAGCATTATCTCGATTTCCTGAACCGCGAGCCAGACGCATCCGGTTATGCTTTCTGGCAAAACGCGATCAACTCATGCGGGACCGACCGGCAGTGTGTCGAGGTCACGCGGATCAATGTGTCGGCGGCGTTCTTTCTCTCGATAGAGTTCCAGAATTCCGGTCTCGCGGCATACCTGACGCATCGAGCGGCCTTTGGCCCGACGGTGCCGAGCGGCGGGCCCGCGCCCGTCTTGTATGGCAACTTCATGCGCGATTTGCAGGCGCTGAACCGCGGCGTGGTGTTTCTCGAGCCTGGCGCGAATGAGATTCTGGAAGCGAATAAGGTGGCGTATTACAACGAATTTGTAACCCGGCCTGAGTTCGTCACGAAGTATCCCTCGACCCAGACAAATGAGCAGTACGTGGACGCATTACTCACGACCGCGAATCTCTCGCTAAACAATCTCGTGGTTAACATGACCAATTCGCAGGAGAGCCCGGCCGCGAACCCAACCACAACAGGCGGCCTGCGGCGGCCGGCCTCCTACGGCACCGCCCGCTTCCAACTTAACGAGGCCGAGACCGCGATGACCCTCGTCGGACAGGTCGTTAACATGGACTTCACCGGTGCGCAGACCGGGGACACCAACGATAACCTGACCAACGCTCATATCCATGCCAGCGCCACCGAGCCGCCGCCGGCCACGCGTCCCGTCGTTTGGGGATTTATCGGCGCGCCATTCAATGACAATAACCCGAATGACGCGGTGGTGACGCCTTTGCCGGGCGGCGTGGGTGGCACTTTTAGCGGCAAGTGGGACGCGCCCGAAGGCAACGCCACCACTCTCGCCGCTCAGGTGCCTAATCTCCGGAACGGACGCGCCTACATCAACTTCCACTCAGTCCAGTTTGGTGGAGGTGAAATCCGGGGCAACTTCCCGGCTACTCAGCCCTTCCGCGATTCACTCGTGGCAGGTCTCAACGGCGGCACTGAGACGCGCGCCACGGTCCTTCGGAAAATTTCGGAGTTCCCGTTTCTCAAGGCGCGCGAATACAACACAGCCTTTGTGACGATGGAATACTTCGGATATCTCCGCCGCGATCCGGACACTTCCGGGTTTAACTTCTGGCTTAATAAGCTGAATTCGTTCAACGGCGACTTCATCCAGTCGGAGATGGTGAAGGCCTTTATTAGCGCGGCGGAATACCGGCAGCGATTCGGCCCAGGCTAAGGCGTTTGTTTCGTGGCAGGGACGGCGCGCTGGCGCGGTCGCGAGTGGGTATGGAACCGGGCGCAGCGGGGCGTCCCCACCATTTCCTTGCAGGGCGAGCAAAATTGGCGAGCCTTACCGGGCAGCGCCCGCGATATCTTTCCTGTAACCCGGCCCACTCTCTTGAAGCTGCTCCACGTTCTTTTCCCTTTTGCGAAACGCAATTCGCAGTCCCGCGCTGATAGCTTCGACGTCTATCGCCGGCGCGCCCTCCATTTCCCGGCGGACCAGTCGGGCCCAAATTTGAATGTCTGGTCGCCGGCGGACGCCGAAGGGTCGGTTGACGGCGCCGCCCGGCTCGCGTCGGGGATGTTGCGGAACAGCCGCTGGTTGCGCCGGAAATTTCCGGCAGCTATTTCCGAAGGGGAAGACGGGGCCTACTGCGAGTGGCTCTGCACCAGCGCGGCTGTGAAGCTCGGACTTTCCCATCGCGCGGTCGGGAATATCTCGAGCGCTTTCCGGAGCGATCCGGGCAAACGCGTCCTCGAGCTTTATTTGCGCTCACCGAAGATCCAGCAGCGTTTTCCGCACGGACTTCTTCCAGTCGGCCAGAAGCGGTTTGTGAAATGGCTGCTGCGCGAGGGCCGGGCCAAACACAACCTGAGTGCGGCGGAAATCCTCTGGTTCCTCCACGAGACAGCCGAGCAGATTCCGCAAATGGTCCTCAAGACCTGGCTGATCAACCTGTCGTGGCAAAAGCGTTTTCCGGCCGGACCGACTTCCGCCGGGAAAGAGCAATTCCTCGCCTGGCTCCGGACGGAATTCCCGGGTTACAGCCCGTTCGCTTCCCGTGACGCGCTCGATGCGGCGGTGCCGGCCGCCGAAGAACTCCTCCTGCACGACCAGGCGAACGCTGTTTCCGGCAACGGGAGCGGCGAAGTCCTGCGCGGCGTGAATATTCTGAGCCATTTCAGTTATCCGTCCGGCATCCAGCAGGCTGCGCTCTTCGCAAAGCGCGCGCTGGAGACCGCGCAATTCCGGGTTTCCTGCCGCGACGTCTCGGCTTTTCCCTGTTTCGATGTCGAAGATCGGGCGCCCTTTCTCGGCCTCGAAGTTTTTCCGGTCACAATCATCAACGTTTCTCCGCAGCCTTACTTCTCGGTGGCTTACGAGCGTGGAGGATTGCTCCGGCGCTCGGGGGTTTACCGGATCGCGTATTGGGCCTGGGAGCTCGACGCCATCCCGGGCGAATGGCTCGAGCTCGCGCCGCTCCTCGACGCCATTTGGGCGCCAACCGAATTTGTGGCGGAAGCTTTTCGGAACCGGATGCCGCTGCCGGTCCACGAAGTTTTGCCGGGCGTTGAGCTGAGTGAGATCGAGCCTGTCGCGAAAGCGGAGCTGGGAATTCCCGAGAGCAATTACGTTTACCTTTTCATGTTCGACATGTGCAGCCAGATGATCCGGAAAAACCCGCTCGCGGTGATCGAGGCGTTCCGGGCTGCGATCAAACCGAACGAGAAAGCAACGCTCGTCATCAAGGTGAGCCGGGGCCGTTCTCATCCGGAAGCGTTCGCCATCCTCGAAGAAGCGGCTCGCGCGGCCGGGGTTATTCTGGTGGATGAAGTTCTATCGCGCGCCCGCGCCTACGGTTTCATCCAGATGTGTGACTGCTTCGTTTCGCTTCACCGCGCGGAAGGCTTTGGGCTTTGCCTGGCGGAAGCGATGCTGATGGGCAAACCGGTGGTGGCGACGAACTACTCGGGCAATCTCGCGTTCATGCATCCGCGCAACAGCCTCCTGGTCGATTACACAATTACCGAGATCGGGACCGATAATCCGATCTACAAAGCGGGCAACCATTGGGCGGAGGCCTCGATCGAACACGCCGCAGCGCACATGCGTTACTGCTTTGAAAATCGGGAGGCTGCGATTGCGCTCGGCGCGGCCGCCAAGACCGAGCTGGAACATAAGCTTTCGCTAAAAGCGGCCGGCGAACGAATGGCTGCGCAGCTCGCAAACGTTGGCGCTTTCGCCGCGCATGAAATTCGGCCCTCGGGGCCGCGAGACCGCCCGGCCTTGACGGTCGTAACCGGTCGTTAGGCTTATTCGACCCGGACCGGCATCCGGATAGGTTCCGAGCCGGCCAGGGCGAACCACGAGACGCCTTCCTGGAGCATGTCGATCTCGAGGATGTAATTCCCGGGGGCGGCCGGAGCGTTCACGGTCAACGATAGTTCGACCGTCTCACCGGGCGGCAAATCGCGCACGAGCGCGCTTCGTCCGTCATCGTGGCGAAGCATGTTGCCGTTGGCGTCCAGCCAATGATTCCCAAGGCCAATTTGAAAACTCCCGGCCCCGCGGACCGGCGCGAGCCACGTCGTGGAGCTGCGGTTCGTTACCCGAATGCGAAAGACGGCGGGCTTTTTTGCCCGCAGCTCCGAAGCGTCCGAAGCGACTGACAGCGCCGCGCGCAATTCTCCGAGAGGCAGCGCCGAACGGGCCTGGTTCTCCTTCGCGATGTAGAGCATGTAGGGACTGGAGATCGCGCGCACGTCGCAGGAGGGGCAATTTTCCTCGGTGCTGATCACCAGCCCCCCGACAGGCGCTGTCTCAGACGACGGAACACGGCGAAAGCGCGCCGGATCTATTCCGGAGAGGGTCGCATTCCAATACGCCTGGATGGATCCGGGAATCCACGGCACGTCCACGAGATAGATCGGGTTGGCCTTGGTCGCGATGGCCGGGTCGAAAATCTTCTGCCGATATTCGCCGTCGAACAAATGGATGCGCCTCGGGCTTGCCGCGGCCTCCCGATAACGCCATTGAAACAACGCGCCCTGCCCAAGTGTGCCGGCAATGATCATTGCCAGCGCCGAGCGCTTCGCCAGCGAGCCTGGTGTCTCGAGAAACCACGCCAGGCCGGGAGTGGCGAGCACGAGCAGGAACACCGGCACCGCAACCAGGCGAAGCATGTGGAAATGCGAATCCGTCAGCGATGCCGGGACGAGCCCGACCGCGCAGCCATAGAAGATGAAGCGCCACCAACGGTCGCCGCGATGCCGTCGCCAAACGATGACGAGGCCGATAATTGTGCAGACGAACGCCGCCGCCAGAAATTGGTAGCTGCCGAAAAGATGAACGATCTGCTCGCGGTTCGGATCGCCGGTGATGAGGAGGCGCCGCGGATTGATGTTGCGAACGTAGTGGCGGACGAATTCCCAGAGAGCCTCAGTGAGCTCGGTCTCCGGTTTCAGATAGGTAACAATTCGGAAGCGCTGGCTCAACGCCTCCGGATTTTTTGCCGCGAAAACAAACAGGGGAACCAGCGTCACAAAATAAGCGCACCACGTCGCGGCGATTTGCTTCCACTGCGCGCGGGTCCAAAAAATTGCGAGTCCCACTGCTAGAAGCGGCGCGAACACGCGTCCGATGGAATAACTATAAGTGAGCAGGGCCAGGGTACCCGCCAGCGTTGCGATGTCCGTCGTGCTCCATCTCGTTTTCGCGGTAGCGCGATGGAGGCAGTAGAGAAACAAGGCCAGCGCAACCGGGTAAAGGGCGACCTCAACCGCGACCCGCGCCAGCTCGAATAGCCACGGGGTTAACAACGCGGTCGTTGCGATCCAGAGAGCAACAATCCGCGAGCGGGTGATGCGGAGTGCGAGTAATCCCAGAACAACAGCAGCAGCGATGATTGCTCCGGCGCTAACCGCTCGGGCGACGAGAACGCTGGGCCCGCTCAGGCGAAAGAGCCCGGCCAGGAGGTAAATAAAAACGGGGTTCTTATATTCGCCGAAAGCCCGAAAGTAGAACGGCCACGCGAGGCCATGCTCGTCCTTGCCTGTGGTCGCAATTGTCCAGGCGTTGTAGGAGACAGACGACTCGTCGATGTAGAAACCGGGCGGGTTGCTCCGCAGCCCAACCAGACAAAACCCGGCGGCCGCGACTGCGATAAAAACGAGCAACGCGGTCATTGGCGTCAGACGGGAGAGGCTTTTCATCCGCGCTTAATCTGAGAAGCTTCCCCGTTGTTTCCTGGCCGCGTCACATTCCTCACTGAGACATGGAGTTCATAGGCAAGCGATGGAATCGGCTCCCCCGTTCGTGCGTTCTCGTTGCGGTAGCCCTCACCCTGTTCCCTTTGCTCTATTTTTTCCCGGCCACCTCGGGAAGTCTTATTATCTCGCCGGACGACGGCGTAATCCAAAACATCCCCTTCCGGGTCGCGGTTGCGAACATGATCCGGAGCGGTTACGCGCCGCTTTGGAACCCATATCTGTTTTGCGGGATGCCGCTGTTCGCGGCGGCGCAGGCAGGAATTTTGTTCCCGCTGAACTGGTTCTATCTCGTCTTCCCCCCGGCCGCCGCGACGAACCTGATGATGCTTTCGACCTACATGGTCGCCGCGCTCGGAGCGTATCTCTACGCGCGGCGCAGCGGAGCCAGCATCGCCGGCGCAGCGGTGACGAGTCTCATCTGGCAGTGCGGCGGATTCATGGTGAACCAGGTCAGCCATACGAATATCGCGCACACCGCCGCGCTGTTGCCCTGGCTGCTCTGGGCGATTGATGGGTACGGCAGGACCGGCGATGGCCGGCGCGGTTTGCTTCTCGCGTTGTTGGTGGCGCTCCAATGTTTTGCGGGTCACCAGCAGACCTTTGCCTATTCGCTGTTCTTGGCTGCTGCCTACGCCGCAGTCCTGTGGCGCGTTGAAAACAAAGCGTTCTATCGCTCTTCGCTTCTTTTCCTTGGCGCGGGCCTCGCCCTGGCTGCGGTTCAAATTCTGCCCACGCTCGAGTTACTGCGCCACAGTCTTCGCGCGGACGCTACCTACGACTTCTTTACGTCGTTCAGCATGCCGCCGGGCTTTATCTGGACGTTTTTTGCGCCTTACCTGATGGGCGGCGGCGACGGCCTTTTCTTCCGTGCGCCTTACGTCGGTCCTTCGTTTTATGCCGAGTATGTCGGCTACGTTGGCCAGGCCTCCCTAGTCCTGGCGATTGTGGCCATGGTTTTTTATCGGGACGCGCGCACGAAATTTTGGGCAGCGGTAGCCGTCGTGGGTTTGGTCCTCGCCCTCGGGCGTTATGCGCCGTTCGGTTTTTACAAACTGGTTTATACGTTACCGATCCTGAACCTCTTTCGGGTTCCCGCGCGTCACCTGATGGAAGTGGAGTTTGGCCTCGCTGTCCTGGCCGGGCGCGGGCTGACCGCGCTTCTCGAGGCGAACGATCGGGCCGCGGCGAAGCGCGCCGCACTGATCGCAGGAGTAGTGGTCGTCGGCATCACCTGCCTGGCGATAACGCTGGGCCGTCCCGCCGATTTTCGGCTTGGCCGGGAAGGACCAGTGAGCCTGCTGCGCGCGCCTGAATTATTTTTACCTCCGATCCTGGCAGCGCTGAGTGCACGGGCTGTCTGGCTCGCGGCGCGTCGCAAGACCCGAACGTCGGTCCTGTTTCTCTTCGCTGTGCTTTTGTTCGATCTCGTTTTGTGGGGGCAATTCAGCGGGTGGCGCGTGACCAGCCCAACATCGCAGTCGGAATTGTTGCGCGAGCCGGCGGTGTTCAAGTTTCTGCGTGAGCAAGCCGCTGGTTCTGGAACGAACACGAAGCCGTCACGCATCCTGACCCAGGACCATTTTTTCGATCCGACCCGACCGGTTTCTTATGCCGCGCCCGTCGCCACCTGGAGCCTGCCGCTTCAGCCGGACATCGCGATGATGCATTCGCTCGAAAACGCCGCGGGCTACGAGGGCTTCGGCGTGGGGCGCTACAGCAAGCTCGCTGGTGACATGAAGGTCTGGGGCGACCTGACCGATCCGGAGCGGACTTTGCGCGGGGAGAGTCGCGAGCTCGATTTGTTGAATGTCCGTTATCTGCTCGTTCGTGCCGACGCGCGCACTACGCCGAAGAGCGAGAAGGAAGGATTAACCGAAGTCCGTGAGCCCGACGTATTCGGCACGGAGAAGTTCGCCACGGGCAACCTGAACCTGGGCGGCATCGTCGCGGGTGAACAGCTCACCTTCACCATCCCGCCCACGGAAACAGACCGGATCGCCTTGCTTACCGCGTTGGCCTGGGGCGAGAACGCGCCGGACAAAGCGATCGTTGCGCAAGTTCGCGTGTACGGCAGTGCGGGGGAGACCGCGGAATTTCAATTGCGCGCGGGCGAGCACACTGCCGAATGGGCCCATGACCGGCCCGACATCCAGAGCAGGATCAAACACAGCCGCGCGCCAGTTGCGACGAGCTATGAAGTGAAAGACGGGAACGCCAAATTTGACGGGCACGATTACGTCGCGGGCTTTTCGCTTCCGCGGCCGATGACAATTGTCCGCGGCGAAATTGTGGTGCAGACCGCGACGGACGCGCCGCGATTGATGTTAACGGTGAACCGGCTTTCGCTGGCCCGCGAAGGGAGAACGTTCGCGATTTCTGCCGAGCGGATAACAAAGCTAGCTGCGCCAGCAATTGCCCACGTCGAGGCGCCAAGATGGACCCGGCTGGGAGAGGTGGAACGCGTGGCGGTGTTCGAGAATTCCCGCGCTCTCCCGCGCGCGTGGCTGGCGGCAGCCGAGAAGGTGGGACCCGAAACTCAACATCTCGAGATCATCCGTTCCGGCCGCCTTCCGGATGGCTCTGCCTGGAATCCCATGGAAAGCGTGCTCGTGGAATCGGCGCTGGGCCTTGGCGAAACTGCGCCTGCTCAGGGCCGGGCGGAGATCACGCGTCATGAGCCGAACCGCGTCGAAGTAAAAACAGAGTCGGTCGCGCGATCGATCCTGGTCCTGGCGGATAATTTTTATCCGGGCTGGCGAGCGAAGGTGGATGGCCGCCGCGCCAAAATTTCGCGCGTTAATTACAATCAGCGCGGCGTTATTGTGCCGGCCGGATCGCACACCGTGAGCTTCGTCTATCAACCCAAGTCAGTGCTTTACGGTCTGATCATTTCCGTGGCCGCGTTGCTCGTCCTAATCTGGTGGGCGCGCCGGTTCGGCGGGAGAAAAGGTGCGTTACTCGCGCGACCGCGCTTTGTCGATCGGCTTGAGGACTGTTTTTTCTATCATGTAATTGAGCTGCCGGGCTTAGGAGTGATTCCGGCGCACTGGGACCTTCGCGGCCGGTTCGACGATTATCTCGGCGGCGTCTCGGTCGCGGGTAAATCCGTGCTCGATGTTGGAACTGCGACAGGGTTTTTGAGTTTCGAATCCGAAAAGCGCGGAGCCACCCGGGTCCTCTCCTTCGACCAGGCGGATGGTGCGCAACAAAAGTTTCTGCCGTTCAAGGACAATCCGTTTTACCGGGACCACCCGCGCTGGGCAGTCGAGTATCGGCGCGGGATCGAGAAATGGAAAAACGCCTACTGGCTCAGCCATCGGTTGCTCAATTCGAAAGCCGAAGTGTTCTACGGCGATATCTATGATCTGCCGGTTGAGCTGGGCCAATTCGATGTCGCCATTGTCGGGTCGGTGCTCGAGCACCTGAACGATCCGGTAACAGCGCTTGGGTCAATCGCACGGCTCACCCGGGAGACGATGATCATCGTTACTCCTTTATGGGAAACTGATGAGCGGGTGGCTCGGTTCGAGGGACGGGCGAACGAGCCCGGAGCGGACTTCACCTGGTGGACTTACTCAACTAGTACTTACCGTGAAGTGCTCGGGATGCTTGGCTTCACCATCGCAAAGATCAGCAAAGTCACGTTGCACTACGCCTACGCCGACAGGTATGAGGAGCGCTCGGTCATCGTCGCTGTGCGTGAAGCAAGCTCCGCTAGACAACAGTGAGCGGTAAGAGAAGCGGTTCCGAGCCGCGCTCCTCGAACCAGCAGATATGCTGGTCGACCAGGTCGACTTTCAAGGTGTAAGACCCTGGCGTACGCGGGACGGAGCGCTCGATGATCACCGAACACGACTCGTTAGGCGCGACCCCACGAGGCAACGCCGGTTCTCCGTGGAACTCTTCGAGCACCTCCCCGGTTTGATTGATGATCTTGACCCCGAGAGTAACCGCGCCGCGCCGAAGAAAATTACCGCCGAGCCACAAAGTGTTGCCGGTATTCCGCACGTTTACAGAGACGACGAAAACGTCGCCCGGCTTGAACTCCGCCGCCCAGGGCGATTCGATGGCGATCTCTGCTCGCAAAACATCCGGCGACCGGCTGTCCGATACACTCGAAGCCGGGCCTTCTTCGGAAACCTTCTTGCAGAGCAAATAATTACTGCGCGGCGCCTGGACGCGGAGGCGTCCTTCTTCATCCAACGCTTCGCGATAGAAGAGGCCATTCACACTCACGTAGTCGCCGATCACCGCGAGCCCTGATTGGTCAAGCAACTGGTGCAGAAACGCCGGATCGAAGGGCGATTCGAGGGTCCCGAATTTTTGCATCACGTCGGTCAGCTCCGCTTCGCCGCGCGATCCGGACGGTGGCCGTTCACCTTCGAGGATGAAGAGCACGCCTCCGAGCGGCAACATGCCGGTGATGTGGCGGAGGGCGCTCCGGGCATCTTCGAAGTGATGCATCGAGTCGTAGCAAACGATGGCGTCGAACTTCTCCGGGAGCGGCGCGAGCTCGATGTCGTGGACAAGGAAGCGGCATCGGATCGGAGTTTCCGGATCGACCAACGGCGGCAGCGCCTGGATACGTTCTTCCGAGATTTGGACCAATTGCGGGCTGATATCGATCCCGGTGACGTCGTAACCGAGCCGCGCGAAATACTCGCTCAGCCAACCGGAGCCGCACGCGACATCGAGGATTCGCGCGCCGGCCGGCAGATCGAGAGCGACCGCCATGTTCGCGAAATCGCAAAAGTGCCGGTGGGTGTCCGCGTCCATGCCGTGCCCGCGGAATTTGGAGAGCTTATTCGCGAGATTGTAGAACGGCTTGGTCCGCAGATGCTGGAGCCGTTCCGCGCTCAGCTTCGAAGGGTAATCGATGGCCGCGCGCTTGAAGTCGATCCCCTGCAACTTCGGAGAACGACCGGGCTCGGGCGCGGAATTCACGGCGAAAGACTTCGGCCACGCGCGGCGCTGGTCAAGAGACGCGAATATTACAGACGGCGATCGAGAGGGTGCGGTCGTCGCGGCCTTTTGGATCAGCGGGCCGGGGCTGCCAGGTTTGGTTTGCGGTCAGCTCCAGTTCAAAGGCGGAAGCGTCGCCGGGCGCGACCCCATCCGGGAGCTGGATCTCCAGCTCGGTCCATCCGTGACGAAAGAGAGTGCAGCGGCAAAGCAAAGCGCCGTTCAGGGAAAACGTAAGCTCGATCGGCCTCGTCGAGAGGTCGGGAAGATGCGTCGTGAGGTCGAGGTGGATCCGCGTAACCTCTCGAGGCTGGAACCGGATGCGCCCGCGGGTTTTCATCCACCGCGCTACGGGCGGCAGATCGTCCGGCTCATACCAGCCGTCATCGAAAACGGCATTTGGCGCGCGGTCGAGACAAACCTCGCCCTTAGGGTCTCCCGATTCTTCCAGGTGAAGCAACGACAGTCGATCGCGATGCTCGTTGTTAAACGGTCCCAGCGGCGCGTCCGACGCCTTGAGAAACGTGTAGAGTCCGCTCCGCGGCAGGGACACGTTGAGATCTGAAATTTTCGCGAAGACATAACCCATTGCCATGTCGAACGCGCGCCGTTCCGCGTTGGAAAGGCCGCGCAGGTATTCGAGAAAATCGTCCTCGAACGGAAGTCCGTAACGGTCGGCCTGTTTCAGGAACTCTTCGGCGCTCAGGCAAAGCGCGTAGCGAGGCTGCCAGGCGACGTGCTTGAAAGAGCGGCGGAAGCGCGCGGCGTGTTCCTCTTCTTCTTCGAGTCCGACATGACCATCGATTTCGATGAAACGGCGGAGCTCGTCTGGATTCATCTCGTCGTAGCGGCGCCGCCCGGCGTGATCGGTGCATTCAATTCCGTGGAGGGTTACGCCGTCGGGTTTCAAAACCCGTT
>DATLNB010000060.1:0-53249 GCA_035536995.1 Chthoniobacterales bacterium
TTTTCTTCTTCGCCGTCGGCTCGGTCAGTTCTGCTTCCGAGACTTCCGGTGGGCGATCCGTCTGCTTGGAACGCGACACGAGGTCATACAAACTCGCAATCACCGTCTGCCATGTGGCTTCGATCGTCCGCGGTGACTCTCCTTGCGGCTCAAGAGCTGCAAAACGCGCCGCGGTCCAGGTAACCATCTCCTCGAGCGCCGCAGGGCCCCGCGCGCGGTTCGCTTGCGCGTGAACGATCTTGCCGTTGTGAAAATGAAGTTCTCCGGCGCGCGTGTCGCTCGCCTCGATCCTCCACGACGAGGTCCCTCCGCCGATACACTGGAGCGGGATGATATCCAGCAGGTTAAGGTCTGCCAAAGTGCCGAGCGACAGATTCGCTGACTCGCGCTGAGGATTGATAAGCTCCTGCACGGACGCGCCGAACTGCACCAAATCGAACGGCTTCTCCAGGAAGTGAAGTGCACATGCGCGTGGACGGGCGCGCAGCGTTTCCTGCGCGGTCCCTGATGCAATGACGAGCACGCGCGCTTCGGGCGCTCCGCTCTGCATCTGCAGCAGGAACGGCAGTGTCGCCGCTTTGGGTGGATCGAAGTCGATCACCAGCAACTCCGGGCCGACTTCGCGAGCAGCTAACGCCGCGTCCTCGACCGACTTCACGCACTTGGTCGTGTAGTTGGGCGCGAACTTCTTCAGCGCCGCAGTGATCGCGGCGCCGAGCGCGCCGTAGTCCTCAATGAGGAGAATGTGGCCTGCGCGGCCGGCGGATTGTTTCGGAGGGGCAGGCACAAGCAGAGCGACGAACTTGTGACCCTAGGATAAACGCAGCCGGACCGGAAGCCCCGAGGCTCAGCGTCTTGATGCGGGGAACGGTCACTCGAACCGGAGCGCCTCGATCGGATCGAGGGAGGCGGCACGATACGCCGGATAGAACCCGAAACCGATGCCGATTCCGGAGCACACCACGAGGCCGGCAAGTGCCCAACCGAATGGGAAGATGAGGTCTGCCTCGAGCCAACTAGCAAGGAGGTTGCCGCCGATCACGCCGAGCACGATGCCCAGAATGCCGCCGGCTTGCGATATGAAGACAGCTTCCGTAAGAAATTGCCGCAGGATGTCGCGGCTCCGGGCGCCAATGGATTTGCGGATCCCAATCTCCTTCGTCCGCTCCGTTACGCTGACGAGCATGATATTCATGATGCCGATTCCGCCAACAACCAGCGAAATAACCGCCACCCCGGCGAGCAAGGCCGTCATCGTTTCAGTCGTTGCAGTTTGGGCTGCCGCGATTTCTTCCTGGTTACGAACTGTGAAATCGTCGTCGCGTCCTTCCCGGATGTTGTGACGCTGCCGAAGGAGCTCGATGATTTGTTGCTGGGCGGGCACGAGGTCGCGCGAGCTCGCGACCTGGGCGTTGATATTTCGTAACGTCGTTCCGCCACCGAGCACCCGTTTCAGGGCGCTCGTGAATGGCATGATCACGATATCGTCTTGATCCGTTCCCTGTGAGCTCAGCCCCTTCGGCGTCAGCACGCCGGTGATCTGGAAGGGCACATTCTTTACCCGCAACACCTGGCCGACGACATCTTCGTTGCCGAAGATCTGCATCGCCGTGGTCCGGCCGATAACGCAGACCTTGTTCGCGCTCCGAACATCCTGGTTCGTGAAGGGCGCTCCATCCGAGAGCGGCCATTGCCGAAGCTCGAAGTAATCGGCTGATTCGCCGTAAATCCGGGTAAACCAATTTTGATTGCCAGCGGCCACCTGCGCGTTTGCCCAAACTTCTTCGCTCAGCAACGTCACAAACGGGATCTCGCGGCGAATCGCCTCCGCGTCCTCGATCTTCAACGTGCCAGCGCCACCCCAGCCGGTCCGAATCCCACTCGAAGTCGTGCTTCCGGAGAAAATCAGGATGACGTTTTCCCCGAGACTCGCGATCTGCGCCTCGACCTGCGCCTTTGCACCGTTGCCAATGCTGACCATCGCGATGACCGCGCCGACCCCGATGATAATCCCGAGCGCCGTCAGGGCGGAGCGCAACTTGTTTCGGCGCAAAGCGCGGCCCGCGATCTTGAAGGTCGAACCGAGACGCATCCGCCGCGCAAAATTTCCCGGCATCATACTGCTGCCTCCACTGCGTCAGTCGCTGTGATTTTTTCCAGCTCGACGACCGCATTCAGACGCTCCTGGACGATCACATCGCTGCGCACAGCACCGTCCTTCATCACGATGTTGCGCCGGGCATACGAAGCGATGTCGGGCTCGTGCGTAACCATGATGACGGTAATTCCGTTGGCGTTCAGCTTCTGAAAAATCTCCATGACCTCGACGCTCGTGCGGCTGTCGAGATTACCGGTTGGTTCGTCCGCGAGCAGGATGCGCGGATCGTTAATCAGGGCCCGCGCAATCGCCACCCGCTGCTGCTGGCCACCGGAGAGCTGGCTGGGGGTGTGGTCACCGCGTCCCTGCAACCCGACCGCCGCGAGGACTTCCTCGGCCTTTCGGCGGAGCTCGGCGTTGCTCAACGCGACGTCCGAGTAAAGGAGTGGCAATTCCACGTTTTCGAGGGCCGAGGTCCGCGCCAGCAAATTAAAGTTCTGGAAGACGAAACCAAGTTTACGGTTCCGGACGTCGGCCAGCTCATCCCGGCTTAGGGACGAGACATCTTCTCCGTCGAGGTAATACCGCCCGGATGTCGGCCGGTCGAGGCAACCCAGAATGTTCATCAGGGTCGATTTTCCCGAGCCGCTCGAGCCCATCAGGGCCACAAATTCACCGGTCCCTATCTCGATTGAGACACCGCGGACCGCATGCACTTCCACTTCGCCGGTCCGGTAAGTTTTACGGACTTCATCAAGTCGAACCGCCATCCGATCCGAAGAATTCTCCATAACGACCGCCTAGAAACGTCGCCGGCTGCCGCCGCTGAATGGATTTGTGGCTGGCGTTGATCCCGGATCGTTGTCGGTCATTCCCGTAACGATCCGGTCGCCTTCCTTCAGCCCTTCCAGGACTTCGGTACCGATTCCATCGCTTATCCCCGTCTTGATGGACACGGGCGTAGGCTTTGATGAACCCGCAGCCAAAACGTATACCGTCCGCTCGGTCCGGCGCTCGGTTCGGTCGCCTCCACCACGCCGGCCCCCAGGTTGTCGGGCGCCCGGCGATTGCTCGCGCCGTGGCGCGGCATTCGGCGTTTGGTCCGGCATCCGGAACCGGAGTGCGCTGTTTGGGATTTTCAACGCGCTGTCGCGATGCGCTGCGACGATCGAAACGTTCGCGGTCATCCCAGGCTTCAGCTTCTGTTCTGGATTACTCACCCCGATAACAGTGTCGTACGTGACCACGTTCTGGACAGTGATCGGCGCGTTGCGGACCTGCACGACCTTGCCTTGGAACGTCCGGCTCGGGAACGCGTCCACCGTGAATTCCACATCCTGATCGACCGCTACCGCGCCCACGTCCGCTTCCGCAACGTTCGCGTCGATCTGCATTTTTGACAGGTCGTTCGCGATCGCAAAAATAACCGGCGCCTGCAGGCTCGCCGCCACCGTCTGGCCGACATCAACGTTCCGCGAAATCACGATGCCATCGATGGGCGACGTGATGGTGCAATGGTCCAGGTCGGCCTGCGCTTTTTGCAACGCCCCTTCCTTGATCTTCAAGTTCGCTTCTGCCTGATGAAGCGCGGCCGTGACCTGGTCCAGATCGGATTGGGCGGAATTTTGTTTCGCGACGAGCCCCCGGGTCCGCGCTTCGTTCAACCGGGCCAGTTCGAGCGCCGCTCGCGCATTCGCCACTTCACCTTCAGCCTGGTTTACGTTCGCCTGGAAAACCACCGGGTCGATCTGGGCGATCACCTGGCCGGCTTTCACCACTGTGTTGAAGTCGGCGAAGAGCTTCTGAATGTTGCCCGAGACCTGACTGCCGACCTGAACGTTCTGGACCGGATTCAAGGTTCCGGTTGCCGTCACCGCCTGCGTTATCGAACCGCGGGTGACGGGGGCGGTTTGATAGCTGACCCCCGTCCCGTTCGTGCACCGCCGTAGGAGAAACGCGCCCGCAATCAGCAGGAGGGCGGCGATGATGATTGGGACAGGGCGTTTCAGCATATTTGGGCAACCATGAGCGCGGTTGCGCTTATTACAACCGCCGCGGCCGCCGGAAGTTGCGTTGACTATGCGTCTTCCCCGCCGGAAAACATGATTGGGAAATGCGCCGTTACCTCGAGATTTGGGGAATCATGCTCCGGAACTCCCTCATCCGGGAGCTGAGCTTCAAGGTCAATTTCATCCTTTGGTTGATCGTCGAGCTCCTCTGGTTTTGTGGCCAGATCGTGTTTTTCGGGATCATCTTCGGGCAGGTCGATCGGATCGGAGATTGGTCGCAGTGGGAAGTGATCCTTCTCATCGGCACTCACCAGATGATCGCGCAGCTCTTCCAGGCGTTCTTCTTCGTCAACGTCTCGAACATTCCCGAGCTCGTTCGGACCGGCCGGCTCGATTCACTCCTCGTTCTCCCAATTGACAGCCAGTTCGCCGTTTCCACGAAACAATTCGGCCTCGACAGCCTGCTCAACGCGGCCCTCGGCGCTGTCGTTGTCATCGTCGCCCTGGTAAAACTTCACGTCGCGCCGGCCCCCGGCATGGTCGCCCTCTACGTCGTGGCGATCGGTTTCGGCGTCGCGATCCATTATTCCATCATGCTCGCACTCGCCGCGGTCAGTTTTTGGATCGTTCGCGCCCAGGGGCTGGTGTACGGTTACTTTAATTTCCTTCACATCGCCCGGTATCCCGATGTGATCTACCCTCGCCTCTTTCAATTCATCTTTGGATGGATCATCCCGGTCATCATCGTAGCGAACATCCCGGCGCGCCTCCTGATCAAGCCGCTCGGGCAACCAGCCTGGCTCATGTTCCATCTTGTCATTGCCGGCTCCGTTGCCTTTTTGCTTTCCAGGATTTTCTGGCGCTTCGCCCTTCGCCATTACTCCAGCGCCAGCTCTTAAAATAGCGCTCACGGAAGCGTTTTTTTCCGCGCATTTCACGGGGAAATCTCCCCTTGCGCCCCGCTCGAAATGCTCTTAAGTAAGCCTCCGCTCGCGCCCGGCGAACCCAGGGCGTCTCCCAAATTTATGGCCAGTTCCGCGAACAAGAAGAGCTCTAAAACAACCGCCAAATCGAAGACGGCAACGAAAAAAGCCGCGTCATCGAAACCGGCCAGCAAAAGCGCGCCCGCTGCTAAAAAAACGGCGGCGAAGCCTGCCCGCAAGGCGGCTGGTACAGGCAAATCGCCCAAGGCGAATGGCGCCAGGAAAGATTTCGGGCCGGAGAACGTCGCCCGCGAGCTTTTGTCGACCCAAAATAATAAACCGCAGAAGCGCCTTGACCCGTTTGTGCGCGGCCAAAAAGAGAAGCTCCTCAATCTGCGCGACGCGATGGTCGACTCGATGGCCGGGGTGGCGAAGGACAACCTGCGCTCCCGCGCCGAGGGCAGCGAAGCTTCCGCCTTCGGCATGCACCAGGCGGACGCCGGCAGCGACGCCTACGACCGCGACTTCGCTCTTAGCCTTCTCTCCCAGGAACAGGACGCCCTCTACGAAATCGACCAGGCATTAAAGCGGATCGAGCTCGGCACCTATGGCGTCTGCGAAATGTCGGGCAAACCTATTTCACACGCGCGCCTCGAAGCGATCCCATTTGCCCGGTTCACGGTCGAATGCCAGTCGCAGCTCGAGAAGCAAAACAAGGCTTCGCGCGTCCGGCAATCAGTCACTTCTCTTTTCGGTCTGACTGAGGAAGAAGGCGGCGAGAACGAGGAAGAAGAAGCAAAGCCCGACGACAGCAAGGAGTAGTCATGGCCCAGGAAATCATTACACTCGAGTGCACGGAAGCGAAGGCGCTCGGCCAGCCGGCTTCACGCTACATGTCGACGCGGAACAAAAAGAGTCCGCGGACTCCGAACCGGCTCGAGAAAAAGAAGTACAATCCGTTTTTGAAGCGGCACACGCTCCATCGCGAGACGAGGTAATTAACGATGCAACCGAAAACCGCCAAACGCCGTTCTGCTTTTCGCCGCGCCAATCGGACGATGCCGCGCCGGCGCATCGATATTGCAACTGAAGCGATCGATTACAAGAACCCGGATCTGTTAAAAAAATTCGTGACTGAGAGCGGCAAAATTTTGCCGCGCCGGGTTACGGGCATGCCCGCGCACATGCATCGCAAGATCACGCGCGAGATCAAACGCAGCCGTTCCGTGCTGCTGATGAAGTAATCGCGCCCAGCGATTGTTGTGACGACGCCGCTCTGTCGGCAAACAAGCGTCAGCTGCAAACGGACTTGGTTACGGCGCCAGAGCGCCGTCGCTACAAGTCGTGATCACGACCTCCGCGATTTTCTCGATCTCCGCTTCGGTGTTGTAGAAATGCGGGCTCACCCGGAGCCATTTCCTGCCTATTCGGTCGTGCCTGACGGAGACGACAATGTCCTTTCTGGCAAGTTCATCTAACACGGTAGCAGAATCGACGGAGCAATGCCGGAAAGTCAGGATGCCGGCGCGAAGTTTGTCGTCGCTCGGAGTGAGAAACTCGAATCCGGCCGGCCCGAGACGATCGCGCAGGAGTCGGGTCAATTCCTGTATCCGGGCGGAGATGTTTGCTGGACCGGCCTTCAGTAACAATTCGACCGCCGCGCCGAGACCTGCGAGCACTGTGTGAGTGTACGCGCCCGGCTCGAATTTCCGGCCGCCACCTTCAAATCGGATCTCGCGCTGAGCAATGAAGTTGGGCGAAACCACGTTCCATCCGCCAACGATCGCGGGTCGGAGCAACTGCCGCCGGCTCTTCTTCACGAACATGATCCCGGCACCAGAAGGCCCAAGCATCCACTTCTGCGCGCCGGCGCTGACGAAATCAACGTACCGGAGCGGCACCGGAAACGCCCCCATCGTTTGGATGGCGTCGACTGAAAAAAGGACATCGCGCTCTGCGCAAACCGCGCCGATTGCTTCCAGGTCGGTCCGGTAACCGCTGCAGTTATTCGCGCTTGAAATCGCTACCAGCCTGGTTCGGCTCGTTAGGGCGCGCTCCACCACTTCCGGCGTGATCTCGCCTATTTGCGCCGGTTCGAGGAGAATCGGCTTAACTCCGAACCGCTCCAGGGTGAGCCACGGATAAACATTTGCCGGGTAATCGTCCAGGTAGCACACCACTTCGTCGCCTGCCTTCCAGTCGACTCCGTTCGCCACAGTATTCAGGCCGCTCGCCGTCGGACCCGTGAAGGCAATTTCGCCTGGCTCCGCGCCCAGAAGTTTTGCCACGGCCGTCCGCGTTTCCTCGATCCGGGTGAGCTCCCCCTCGTAATCGCGCCCATCGATCGAGTTCCGCTGGATCGATTCGTGCATGGCCTCCGCCACGACTCGCGGCAGCGGCGCGTCTGTCGCATGCGCGCAATAAATTTTCCGCGCGCAAATCGGAAACTCGCGCCGCCGCAGCTGCTCGTCCGCCGCCAGCTCCGCGATCACGAGGCTTTCTGCGTCCGTTCGCCCTGCTCGATCAGCTTCCAGAACTCTCGCGTTTTCCCGAGCTGATCGTCCTCGGCCACCGGCAGCTTGCTCCGGAATAGAAAGTCTCGAAACGTGTTCTTATGAAGGACGCGATGGACCGTAATTCCTTCCGGGCGCCGCTCGAAATAAATTCGGTAATCTTTCGCGCGATACCGATGGAGCTTCTTCCCTTCGCGTTCAATTACACCGAAGCGGCTGTTATCAAGATTATCCAGGTCTTGCGGGAGGATCTGAAATTCGGCGAGCAGTTCGAGCTGCAATCCTTTCGGCAAGGCCGCCATTTCCGCTGCGCTCAGCTCGTTAAAGATGATCTGGAACATCCGGCTCAGAGATACACGCGCCGGACCCGGGTGCCAATTCGCGTGATGATTTCCCAGGTAATCGTCCCGGCTCGTTCTGCCAGCTCGTCGGCCGAAATCTCTTCCTCTCCCTGGCGACCCATCAGCACCACTTCATCGCCCACGACTCCATCTCTGATGTGCGAAACGTCGATCATCATCAGGTCCATCGTTACCCGGCCGAGGAGCGGACAGCGCTTGCCGCGAACCAAAACGGTGGCCTCCCGGTTCGATGCGTGCCGCGGGTAACCATCGGCGTAACCGGCTGACAGTGTTGCGACCCTCATCTCGCGCGGCGTGACATAAGTGCGGCCGTAGCTGATTCCGTGACCCGCTGGCATGTCCCGAATGAGCGCGATCCGGGTTTTCCACGTCAGTGCCGGCTTCAGGACTGGCTGAAACTCCGGCAGCGGCGAGATGCCGTAGAGCATGATACCGGCGCGGACAATTTCGTGCGGCGTCTGGTTGAAAGCGAGCGTGCCCGCACTCTGGAGGACATGGGCCTTGTAGTCGCCCGGCACGGTGGCACGAAACTCGTCCACCGTTTTCCCGAATCGGTTCAACTGTTCGCGCGTGTAATCCGCGTCCTCATTCGAAACCGGCATGTGAGTAGAGACGCTGTGGACCCGCACCCGGGTCAAAGCCGACACTTTCCGGAAAGTCTCGAGGGCAGTCATCTGCGGAGCGCCCATGCGGCCCATCCCGGTGTCGACTTTGAAATTTATCGAGACTGCGCCGAGTTGCTCGAATGCCTCGGCCTCTTCGATCGCCGAAATGGTTGGAATAAATTTTTTCTCAACGATGGCCGCGCGTTCTTTCGGTAAGGCGGGCCCGAGGATGATGACGGGATGCGCGATTCCGGCGTTCCGCAACGCGAGCGCCTCTTCGAGGTTGGCGACCCCGAAGAGCTGCACCTCATTTGCCACCGTCTCCGCCACGCCGGTGAGGCCATGGCCATAGGCGTTGGCCTTTACGACCGCCAAAATTTCAGCGGAGCCGACCCTCTCACGGACCGCCTTTAGGTTGGACAAGAGCGCCCTGCGATCGACCTCGACCCAGCATCGATAAGTTTCAGTCATTTCCGTTTTGGCGTCGTGATGTGGGGCTCGCGCAAATACATCGGCTCGAGCGGCGGCAAAACAAACGTTCGATTCGTCTGCTCGGCAAGTCGCCCCAGGATCCGGGCTGAAGGGTATTGGAGCGTTACGCCGGCAAACTGCGCCAGCTCTTCCGAGGCCACGATCGGCATTCGCGAACGCAGCGGTTCCAGGGCGGTTTGCAGTTCCTTTTCGGTGTGGAGGCTTGGGGCCGTTATCAGGTTCCGGTCTTGCACGATCGCCAGGAAAAATGTCTGACGCCGCGCGTCGCCGATCACAGCGTATTCCGTCGCGTCGCATTCAATCGCGCAGAGCGACGAGAGACCGATCAGCTCGGCTTTCGCCCCCATGTGCAAGCCGATCGCGGCCGAGATGGAGATTCGAGTTCCCGCGTACGAACCGGGTCCCAACCCGACGACGATCCGCTCGGCGGCGCCGAAGCGTCGCTGGACCTGAGAAAGGTTGCGAAAAAACTCACCGGAGTTCTTTCGATCGTTCGCCCATTCGGAGGTCGATTCGGCCGCTCCGTCGCGCCAAGCCAGGCTCCCGCGATTGCTCGATAATTCCAAGGCGAGGATCTTCACGTGATCGTGATCAGCCGATCGGATTCGGATTTGATCTCGAACGCGATCCACCTCGAGGAGGGCGGCATCAGTTCGCCGAACTTGTCGGCCCATTCAACGACGCAGACCCCGTCACCGTAAAAGTAGTCCTCCAAGCCGAGCCGCTCCGCTGCGCCTCGATCTTCAATTCGGAAAAAATCAAAGTGGTAAACCGGAAACCGGCCACCCGTGTATTCATGGATAAGGGTGAAGGTCGGGCTCGTTACCGGGCCGGGCGCACCGATCTCCGCGACCACGCCTTTCACAAACTGAGTCTTGCCTGCGCCAAGCGGACCCGCGAGGGCGACGATACTCCCGTCAACCAGCTCACGGGCAAACTCACGCCCGGCCCTTTCCGTTCCAGCCGCGCTATCCGAAATGTAAGTAGCCACGGGATAATTTCCGATTCTCGATTTTCGGTTTTCGAGTGAGCTCGCCGATTCGCGTGAGGGGAACTTTGGGAAAGTGCTTTCGCCAGCGACGCTGCAATAAAGCCGAATCTTTCGGCGCGAGGGCAAAGAGTAACTCGTAATCTTCGCCATCGGAAATCGCTTCATCGGTCGAGACGCCCCTATTTAACGGAAGCATCTCGGGTTCGATCCGAAACCCAACCTTGCTCGCTTCCGCCATCCTCGGCAGGTCAGTGCCCAAACCATCGCTCAGGTCCATCATCGCATGCACCCGGAAGTGCTCCGTGAGCCAGCGAGATTCTGCGATCCGCGGGGTAAAGCGCAGGTGTCGACCGGTAATCGATCCCCCGAGACGTCCGGTCACGAAGAGGACGTCGTCAGCCTTACCGCCAGAGCGCCCTACCCACCGCTCCTTCTCCACTGATCCGGTAATCGCCACGGAAATCACTGCAGGGCCTTTTGTCCCGCTGGTTTCGCCTCCAACGATCGTGACGGCAAAGAGGCCGGCGATCTTCTCCAACCCTCGATAAAGCTGCTTCACCCAGGCCACCCGAGTCGCTGACGGGACAACCAGTGTTACGAGGGCGAACTCTGGGACCGCTGACATCGCGGCGAAATCGCTGAGCGGCCGCGCCATTGCTTTCCAGCCAACCAGCTTTGCCTCTGTCTCCGCCAGAAAATGAATCCCTTCTACCAGGCAATCGGTCTTGAGGACCTGGAGAAGACCGCGTTTTGGGGATCGAACGATCGCGCAATCATCTCCCGCTCCGAGAAGGACACCCGAATGGCGATGCAAATGGGGGAGCAACTGCTGCAGGAGCCGGTCTTCGCCGACGTCTCGCAGTTTCATTGCTGCTGCACCAGTTCGGGAAACGCCAGGGCCGTCAGGGTTATGGCGTTAAAAAACGCGTGCATCGTCATCGGGACAAGGATTGAGCCGCTCCACTCGTACGCGACCGCGAAGCAGGCTCCCAGAACGAAAAGCGGTGCGAACGACGGAAGATGTGCGTGGACGGCCGCGAACAGTGCCGCGCTGACCAGCACCGCCAGGGCACGGCCAAAATATCTCCTCACCACTCCGTACAAAAAGAATCGAAAGATAAATTCCTCCGCCAGGGGCGCGACCGATATCGCGAGAACAATAATCAGCATCCGCTGCTGGAGAGTGTTCGAGCCGCTAAACATCTCGACGATTGCCTGTTTCTGCGGCTGCGTCCGAAGCAGACGCTGGGTCACCACGTCCGCCATGATAATCAACGGGTAGGCGGCCAGGATTAACACTCCTCCGGTAACGGCCGCCCGAAAAAATCCAACCCGGGAAAAACCGCCTAACGAGTCGAGATCGAGCCGGCGCAGGCGGAGGAAACCGGCAAGCGCAAGGAGCAGGCCGATGGTGAAAGCCGCGCTCGCGATCAGGTCCCGGTCCCGCATGCGCGCCGCGCTCTGCGACGAAGCCCCCGTCAGGGTCAGGAGAAAGAAGAGGGTGAGAAGGATGGCGACGATGGCTTCGGGCAAGCCGAAATTGCGAATCAGCGGGGTCTCCGGCGGGACAGTGCGAGCCGACACCTGGCGGAGGAGGGAAACGTAAATATAAACGCCCGCGACCAGGAAAAACGCATTGATCACAGCACTTAGCGCCGGAAGAAAACCGTCGGCGGTCATGTGGTGACGCCTGGCCTAGGGAGCGTAGAAACTCGGCAGGAAATAGGCGCGGCCGGTCTCGAGCTGCGGCATCAGTTGCTTCGGCAGGGTCAGCTCCAGCTTCCGATCTCCGCTCGTGCTGAGGGCGCGAAAAAGGCGGCTGAAGGCGAAGGGCGGACCGTACTTAACCACGGTCGCTCCCTGGGCGTTCCCTAGCTCTTTGGCTTTGTTGAACGCATCCTCGATCTGTCCCACCCCGTCGATCAGTTTGTTATCCAGCGCGTCCCTGCCGGAAAGAATCCGCCCGTCCGCGACGGTGCTGCGAAGAAGGTCGGGGTTGAGGTTCCGCTCGCTCGCGACGATCCCGAGAAACTTGTCGTAGGTCTTCATGACGAAACTCTGGATGTATTCGCGTTCTTCGGGGGTGACTGGGCGGGCCCCATTCAGCATGTCCTTGAACTTGCCGCTCTTGAAGACCACTGAGGCGAGTCCGATTTTGTTGAACAACTGCTCGTAGTTCAGGGTTTGAATAATGACGCCGATGCTGCCCGTGATGGTGGTTTCATTGGCCATCAAATATTTCCCCCCACAGGCCACGTAGTACCCGCCGGAAGCAGCCAGCGAATCCATGTAGATAACCACCGGTTTTTTGGCCCGGGTTTTGACCACCCAGTTATAGATGATGTCGGACGCGGTGACTTCGCCCCCGGGCGAATCTATTTCCAGGACCACGGCCCGAACGTGCTCGTCATCCCGGGCCTGTTGCAGCGCAAGCCGCATGTCCTCCACCATGGTATCACCCACGTTGCCCGCGAGTGACGAACTAATCAGGCCGCGCATCGGGATAACTGCGATCTTGTCCCCGCTTCCGCGCGACCCGCGCTGAACGATGACTTCCCGAAATGATGGCGCCGGTTCTTCGTTCCGAACCCCACCCAGCCGCTGAAAAGCTCCGACCGCCAGGATCAAATTAATGAAGACGCTCGCGCAGAGCGCCACGAACAGAAAGATGCTGAGACAACCCAGGTTCCTATTGGCCGCCATGACCGGGCAAACTGGTGGAGAACACGCCCCCGCACAAGGGGGAAACGATGGCTTGGAAGCTGCTTTTTGTCGCCAGCATGAACAACGCTGGCCACCTCCCGATTAGCGAAACCGCACGCCGCGCCGGCAAAGGCAAAACGCGCCGGGGCCGCCCTCGCAAGGCCGCGGCACACGATGGCCCGAGAGAGTTGCCGGCTGTCGGGACGTTAAGCCGGACGAAAAGTCTTCTGCTTGCGGCCCTCCGTGTCTGGGAGCTCAAGCACCGGATCAGCGACTAGCCTCTCCTCCGGCTAGTTTTTCGGCTCGACCTTTACGTAGATTTCGCGGGGCGCTTTCGGGAAATATTTAAAAAGCGCGGGGCAAAGCCACCCCTCCATCTTAAATCGGTCGTGGTAATACCAATTGCCGCCCGATTCTTCCCGGCGCCACTCAAGTTTCTCAGTCGAACCAGGGAAGGGCCCCGCACTGAAAATGGCGCGGAACCC
This sequence comes from Chthoniobacterales bacterium, assembly GCA_035536995.1. GTDB lineage: Bacteria > Verrucomicrobiota > Verrucomicrobiia > Chthoniobacterales > UBA10450 > AV80. The sequence continues at coordinate 13,182 of DATLNB010000060.1, forward strand.
TTTGTGCGCGTCCGGAATCCCAGCGACCATCCTGTCGATCATCGTATCGATCCCCGCGATGAATGGCTCGCGGGATAAACCGACCTTCGGATCGTCGAAGACCCACATCCCCTCGTATTTGTAAGGAGCGATCACGAAAAGCGCGTTCATCCCCGAAACGCTCGGAGCGGGACTCGCCCAAAGCAACCCCGGGGCAAACGCGGCCGCGATGAGGATTGCAGTTATTTTGTCGCGGCCTACTTTCGTCGCGAATCCTGCGCTCATAGCTCAGCCGGATAGAGCATCGGATTTCTAATCCGACGGTCGGAGGTTCGAGTCCTCCTGGGCGCGTGTTTGAAGAACGTGAATAGTGATCCGTGAAGCGTGAATCGCAAGATTCGCGGACTTCGATTCACCATTCACAATTCACTTCTTGGCGAACCGCCGCTCGTGATCGAGCAGCCACTTTTTGCGCCACAACCCGCCGCCATATCCGCAGAGCGAGCCGTCGGCGCGAATGACCCGGTGACACGGAATGATGATCGACATCATGTTGGTGCCGTTCGCGCGACCGACAGCGCGGCGGGCGTTCGGGATGCCTAGGCGATCGGCCATCCAGGAATACGATCGAGTTTCGGCTACCGGGATGGAGCGCAACAGCTCCCACGTCCGCAGTTGAAATGCCGAGCCTAGTGGCGCGAGCGGAACGTCGAACTCGAGTTTCTTCCCTGCAAAGTAAGAGGCAAGCTGGGTGCGAATCGCGTCCAGATAACGATGCTCGCCGGGAACGACATTGGTTTTGAGGCGTTGCCGCAAAGCGCCCAATTCTGATTCCAGCGCGCGCCGATCTGCAAATTCCAGCAGTCGCAGACCGTGGTCATCCGCCACGGCGAGCATTGCGCCCAGAGGCGTATCCAGCCGCTCCGCGAACATGCCGCCGCGTGATTTCGCGGCGCTAGGCGGATCGCCGAAAATTCGGGTAAACGCTTCGCGGAATCCACTCGCAGACTCGAAACCGCTCCCGTTCTTCGCCTCATCGACCCGCCCGCCTTTGCGAACGTGGCGCAAGGCGAGTCCCATGCGCCGAGCGCGATGATACGCCTGAAACGTCATCCCATAATGGCGCTTGAACTGGCGGCGCGCGGTCGAAGGATCAATCGATAACGCGGACAGCTCCTTGTCTGTTAACCGTCCACCGGGCGCACGCTCAACTTCAGCGCGAAGGCGCTCAATCAATTCCGGAGGCTTCTGGTCCGGGTCCATGGGCCGGCAACGGAGGCAGGGCCGATATCCGCCATGCAGCGCTTCGCTCGGAGTTGCGAAGAAATCCACATTCTGGCGCGCGGGCTTTTTCGCAGAACAGGTAGGCCGGCAGAATATGCCCGTCGTGCGCACGCCGACAAAGAAGATGCCTTCAAAAGTGGAGTCTCGGTCAATGAGCGCCCGGTACATCGTATCGGCGGGCGGGAGCAGCTCAGCCACCTTCAGGTTCGGTGTCATCACGCCCGGAATTATCGGTGGCCGCGTCGCAATCGGAAAGCTCGATATTGTCATGACGAATGGTAGACGAGCGCCGCGCTCTCGTGCATCGACGGAATTCGGGCATCGAATTCCGATACAGTTCAGGAGGCGCCGGATCCTTGCTCCAAGTGGCCAGGCCTATTCAGGCTGCGATAAAGTTCAGCGTCGGGCATCGAGAGGAGCGTTATCATCCCGGCCGAGGCCATGTGACGGATAAGCGATTGGAGCGCGTAATCCGATCCAGCCAGCGCAGTTTCGAAAATCGGTGCGGCCTGCGCCGGATAAATCGCTGCGAGCGGCTCGACGCGTTCACCGATTGCTGGCACGACACCGTGCACCCGACCGACGCTACTGCACAGACTCCTCAACGCCGCCGGGGTCACAAATGGCATATCCACTGCCAGAACAAGCAAGTGCGTCGTCTTAATCGCTGTCAGCGCTTTCACCAGCCCGCTCAGTGGACCGCGCGAAGGCGGATCATCCAGAATCAATTCACAATCGTCCGGCAGCCAGGCCGGTGCCTTTCGCGCAGACACGAAAATCTTTTCCGGCGTTACACCGTACAGCGTTTCGATCTGCCGTTGCCACATCGGCTTGCCGCGAAATTCCATGGTCGCTTTGTCTCGGCCCATGCGCTGCGATTCGCCCCCTGCCAGCAACAATGCGCTGAAGCTGATCCGTGATTCGCCGCGTTCCCTATTCATGCGATCATCCGAGCATGCAGGATCTGCCCGGGACGCGGCAAGGAATCGGCACTGGCAGCATTCTGCGCCGCAAAGCCGATGGTTCCGTGGAAGCTGTGAGCGACGAAGTCGCGATCGAAGAGCCTCTGGAAATCCGGATTGGCGGTCTCGCGGTCGCGACCACGATGCGCACGCCCGGGCAGGACGACGAGCTGGCTGCGGGATTTCTCCTCTCCGAGGGCGTCATTCGCACCCGCTCAGACATCACAGGGTCGGCGGCATGCGACCTCCTCGCGTCGATGGGAAACGTTCTGAATGTTACCCTGGCACCGCGTGTGAAATTCGATCGGGCCGCGACCCAACGCTTTGGCACGATCTCCAGCAGCTGCGGACTGTGCGGTAAAAGCAGCATCGAATTCATTCGGCAGCAATTTCCTGCGATAGCTTCTTCGGGCCCGACCCGAATTAAAGAGGCTACGTTACTCAGTCTGCCGGAACGGCTGCTCCGCAATCAGGGAAACTTTGCGCGCACGGGCGGGATTCATGCCGCCGGACTATTCGATCTCGAAGGGAACCGGTTGGTCGTGCGTGAAGATATCGGACGCCACAATGCGGTCGATAAAGTGATCGGGCGAGCGCTGCTTGACGGTTTGGTCCCGCTCGGTGAGCACGTGCTTGTGGTGAGCGGGCGGTCATCCCTGGAGATCGTCCAGAAAGCGCTCGCCGGGGGAGTGCCAATCGTAGCGGCAGTGTCAGCGCCGTCTTCGCTGGCAATAAATTTCGCCCGCGAATGCGGGCAAACCCTGATCGGTTTTCTTCGCCCGCCCACATTCAACGTCTATTCCCACATCGAGCGGGTCGAGTTCAGCCAGGCGAAATCGTTATGATCACGAACTTGCTGGTCGGCGTATTCGAGCGCTCCGCGACACTGTTGATCGGCACAAGCGCGTTCCCTTCCGGGAAATAGGTGGCAGTACAGCCGCGCGGAATGTTGTAGGGCACCACCTGAAATCCTCGAGCGACCCGCTCTTCGCCCTGGAAGTGGCTCGTCAGGTCCACGAGCTGACCGCGCTCGAGTCCGTTCGCGGTCGCGTCGTCCGCGTTCATGAAGAGCACCCGGCGGCCGTTATAAATCCCGCGGTAACGGTCATCGAGTCCATAAATATGGGTGTTGAATTGGTCGTGGGACCGGATCGTCATCATGATGAATTGTCCCGGTTCCAGCTCGTTCCGCGGGATCGGATGGACCGTGAATTTGGCCTTGCCGTTGTCGGTTTTAAACTTCCGCTCGTCGCGGGCCGCGTTCGGCAAATAGAAAATGTCTTTCGCGATCCGAGCATTGAACGATTCAAACCCCGGAATGACATTTTCGATGTGGTCGCGAATTCGCCCGTAGTCCCCGCATAATCCCTCCCAATCCACCTTCGACCGCCGCCCAAGCGTCGCCTCGGCCAAACGCGCCACGATTGCCGGTTCGCTCAGCAGATGTTCGCTCGCCGGTTCGAGCACGCCGCGGGAGGGATTGATGATCCCCATGGAATCTTCCACGGTGACGAATTGCTCGCCTCCCGCCTGTCGATCGATCTCAGAGCGGCCCAGGCATGGCAGGATGAGCGCTATGTCGCCGGTGATCAGATGCGACCGGTTGAGCTTGATCGAGACGTGGACCGTTAACCGGCATCGCTGCATCGCTTTGGCGGTGTATTCCGTGTCGGGTGTAGCGGAGAGGAAATTGCCACCCATGCCGACAAAGACGCGGATCCGGCCTTCGTGCATTCGCTTGATTGTCTCGACCGTATCGGCCCCGTCCTCTCGCGGCGCGTCAAAGCCGAATTCCGCGCTTAGTTTCGCCAGGAAGCTCTCATTCATCCGCTCCCAGATCCCCATCGTCCGGTCGCCTTGAACGTTCGAATGGCCCCGGACCGGGCAGGGGCCGGCGCCCGGTCGCCCAATATTTCCGCGAAGAAGCAGAAAGTTTACGATCTCCTGGATCGTCCCGACCGCGTTTCGGTGCTGGGTCAGGCCCATGGCCCAGCAACAAATGATGCGTTGAGCGCCCATCGCAATCTCGGCGGCGTCGCGGATTTTTTCCCGGGTGACTCCGCTGCCGGCCAGGACATCTTCCCAGGTCGTTGCGCGAAGATCGGCGACGAATTCCTCGAAACCTGATGTGTGACCGCGAATGAATTCGTGGTCGAAAACGGAACCGGGTTGCCGGTCCTCTTCCGCCAACATCTCCTTCATGATACCTTTCAAGACGGCGACATCCCCGTTGATTCGGACCGGAAGCCAGAGATCGCTCAGCTTCCTGCCCACACCAAAAAAGACAGCCGGCGCGCGCAACGGGTTCTTCAGGTCCTGCGGATTCTTGAAGCGGAAATTTCCGACTTCTGGCAGCGGATTGATCGAGACGATCCGGGCACCGTTCTGTTTGGCCCGCTCGAGGCTGGCGAGCATCCGCGGATGATTCGTGCCCGGGTTCTGGCCGATAATGAAGATTGCGTCGGTCTGGGCGAAGTCCTCCAGCTTGACGCAGCCTTTCCCGATGCCGAGCGTTTCGTTCATCGCTGCGCCGCTCGACTCGTGGCACATGTTCGAGCAGTCCGGCAGATTGTTCGTCCCGAATTGCCGGACGAAAAGCTGGTAGAGGAACGCCGCTTCGTTGCTGGTTCGGCCGCTGGTGTAGAATGCCGCCGCGTTCGAATCTGGCAGCGCGTTAAGCTCGGCCGCGATGAGCTGAAAGGCGTCATCCCACGCAATGGGCTCGTAATGGGAAGCTCCGGCGCGTTTGACCATCGGATGGGTCAAACGACCCTGTTGCCCCAGCCAGAGATCGGTCCGGGCGCGGAGATCGTCCAGCGAGTGCTCGCGGAAAAATTCCGGGGTGGCTCGTTTTGTCGTCGCCTCGTCCGCGATTGCCTTGGCGCCGTTCTCGCAAAACTCCGCGACCTGGCGGTCGTCATCAGGGCTAGGCCAGGCGCAGCTTTGGCAATCGAACCCGTCTTTCTTGTTAACGTTAAGGAGCGTCTTCAGGCCACGAGTGACTCCCATTTCGCGGATGGCGAACCGGGCCGTCTGATACATGGCAGGCAAACCGGCGGCCACCTGGGAAGGCTCGGTGATTTGCGCAGGATTAGCTGAGGGCGGCTGCGCGCCAGAAGTAGGGCTGGATTGATCGCGATCCGCGTCTCGCGCAGGGGGACTCGCGGGTGCGCCACTCCCGGTATCGTCCGGTTTTTGCGCGACTGTTTTGTCGTCCGCCACGCCGGAATTATCTCATTGGCAGGGTGGTAGAGAAAGCAGTTGTAGCGACGCGATCCTCGGCGTAACCGCGTGGCTCGACCTGAGGCTTTTTAGGGCGACAGAGCGCCGTCGCTACAGCTGCGCTGTTACCAGCGATGAAACGCGGGATGACCTTCCTTTACCGCCACGAATGTTCCGCAGCATGTTGCAGTAACCTTACCGCCGCCGCTCAATGTGCCTTCGACCGTTGCCTTGTTCCCCTCGGACTCGACAATCTTCGCCGCCAAAAAGACCGGCCCATCCGTCGGGGTCGGGCGTAAAAGTTTGATCGCGTAATCCGCGGTGACCGTGCAGGGCGGCCGGTCTTCGCCGCTGGTCTTCATCAAATGCCAGGCCGCGGTCCAGTTGCAGTGGCAATCGAGCAGGGCGCCGATGATTCCACCATTCAGGACACCGGGAAACGCTTCGTATTTTTTCTCCGGCATCCATTCCGCGACGACTTCATCGCCGCGAACAAAGCTGCGGATGTGGAGCCCATCCGGATTAGCCGGACCGCAGCCGAAGCACGCGTTCTCGGGCCCGTAAAATTCCTGGAGCGATTGCGGCTCGCTCACTTCGCTCCGTTCCCGACGACCGAGCCGGGATACGGCCGCAGCTCCGGTCCTGTATAAAGTGAACGGGGACGGATCAGCCGATTGTGATCGTGTTGTTCAATCACATGCGCGCACCAGCCTGCGATCCGTGACGCAGCGAAGATCGGGGTGTTCAGGGCCGGATCGAATCCGAACATGGTAAAGACCGGCGCGGCGTAGAGATCGACGTTCGCGCAGAGCCCTTTCTCGCGCTCCATCGTTTGCTCGAGGTTTTCGCAAATCGGCACCCAGTTTTCCTTGCCCACACGTTTCCCGAGATCGCGCGCGATCTCGCGCATGATCGGAACGCGCGAATCGCCCTTCTTGTAAACCCGGTGACCAAAGCCCATAACCTTGGCCTTGCGCGCGAGAGCGTCTTTGAGCCAGCCCTCAGCCCGGTCCGGAGTCGCGATCTCATTCAACATGTAAATCGACTCTTCGTTAGCGCCGCCGTGGAGCGGACCCTTTAATGTCCCGCAAGCGCTCGTCACCGCCGCATACATGTCCGCCAACGTCGACGCGGTAACTCGCGCGGCGAAAGTGGAGGCATTGTACTCGTGGTCGGCGTAAAGGATGAAAATCGTGTCCATCATCCGGATTTGCCAATCCTGCGGCACGCCGCCGGTGAGCTTGTAAAAGAAATTGCCGGCCAGGGAGAGGTCGGGTTTGTCTTCGATCGTTTGTTCGCCTTGCTGAATCCGGTAACCATCGGTGATCAGGGTCGAGACCTTCGCGATCAACCGCATGGCTTTGCGGACGTTTGCGTCGTGGGAATTATCGGTCAGGTCGGGATCGAACGGCGCCAGCATGGAAACTCCAGTGCGGAGCATGTCCATTGGATGGGTGTTCTTCGGCATGAGCCGAAGGGCATCGAGCACTTCCTTCGGCACGGCCCGTTCCTGCGCGATCTCGCGCGAGAACTCGATGAGCTGCTCCTGGTTTGGCAGCTCACCCTTGAGAAGCAGATACGCGACCTCCTCGAAATTCGCTTTCTCTGCCATCTCGTGGATGTCGTAACCCCGGTACATCAGGCCCGCGTTCGGATCGACCCAGCAGATTTCGGTTTCGCCCGCCACCACTCCGGCGAGCCCGGGACTATAAGAAGGTTTGGTTTCGGTAGTCATACGCGTTTGGTCAGAATTCTATTGGCTCCCAACATGAACGATGAATGGCGAACGTCCAATGACCAGCCGCATCATTTCTTGCTCGCCGATCAAGGACCGCGGCGAACGCACCAAATGGCTAGCGCGGCGGCCGTGAGAACAGAAACGGCCGCCCCGGTCATAAAGGACCGCGGTAAATAAGTGAAGCGCACCTTGTGTTCGCCGGGGGGCAGTTCGACGCCGCGCAAATTGTAGTCGACCCGCAAGAGCTTCGCCTTTTTTCCATCAACGGAAACGCGCCAGCCGGGATAATAGTTGTCCGCCAGGACGAGAACCGCCGGTGATGGGGTGCGCACCGCGATCTCTACTTCGTTCGGCTCGTAGCGGGTGATCTGTGTGTCGCCTTCCGAAGCTCCGTTCGAGCCCGACAACGACCGCGGCGAATCTGCGACGAGCACCGTCCTGGCCGGATTCCATTCGCTCCCATCCGGCAACTTTCCTGTCCGAATGACATCCAACATTCGTTCGTCCGGCAAAACCTGCGCCTGATAAGCAAGCCACGTCCTCGGCAAAGCCTGCCGGTTTTCGTGGATCACGACATTTTCACCGCGCTTCCTTTCCGGCCAACGCGATGTCACCGCGCGCATCTCTTTGTCCTGAGGACGGCTCAGCCATTCGGACCGCAGGGGAAAGGTCCGATTTTCGACCTCGTCAATCAGCGACACTCGTTGGATTCCGAGCCCAAGTTTCGGCGCATCGGCAACCTGCGCGACTTCGATACTTCCGCCTGCAACGATATTCCTCTCCGGCAATCTGAACGAAGCGAGATAGCTGTGGCTCTCGAACGTGGCGCCGGGGGCTTCTGCCCTTCCACTAAGCGCAATTGGCGTGCGGGAATGCCGCATAACGAGATCGGGACGATCATACGCCCATTCCGACGTCTCGATCCCCACGCGGATATCGAATGAGTAACTCCGCCCCGCATCCGTGCGCAGGACGATTCGGCCGACAACCGTGCCGTCCGGAAGATCGGCCGCCCATGCGAGATTCGTGACCAGCGCGACGCGGGTTGCCCCGACGGGCGGCGTGTTGAACTCGATGCGCGTCTCGTTCTCGAGGAACGGGAGCCCGAGATCGGTCGGCGCGAAAAGAAAGTCGCCGAGCCTCGTGTTTGCCGTCAAAGGGCCGAGAGCCGCCCCGGACGGAGGCGCGGCGATGAGATACCGAACATTCAGCAGATCGAGCTCGCGGCTCACTGAGAGGCTGCGCCTCCCATCCGGTAATTCGCCCCAAATCTTCATGTCGCCAGCCAGCGTGCTGTAGCGCTTGAACCCGAAGCCGTCGTAACCAGCGGCATTTTCGATCCGATGCACCATGTAAACATCAGGTTGCAAATTGATATCGATCCCGGGCGTGGCCGGCGCCTGGGCGACTGCGTCCCCCAGAGAGCGGTCGACTGAAAGAATGCGAAGCGGACCGCTCTGCGCGATCTCCCGCCGCAGATCTTTCACAAAATCCGGCGTCGCGAATCGATGATCCGCGGGTCGCAGACTCCCGATGCGCCAACCTGCGAATTGACCCCAGAGCGCGAGGTCGCAGGCGACAACTACAAACAACGTCGCGCCCGCGAATCGACGGCCTCGCGCGAAACGCCACACGGCCCACGCGCTGATCCCTGCCAGAAGTAATGGCATGAACAACTCGGGCGCGCGCAGCAACGTGATCGGCCCGGGCCGCGCCATTTTGAAGATCGCCGGACGCAGCCATGTGACCGCGGACCAGGTTAAAAAGAGGACCACCAGCGTGGCGGCACCGGTCACAAAAAGGCGACGCGAGGAGCGCACCTCGGGAAGACGGGTAATCGCGCGTCCGGCCAGAACCGCGAGCGCAAAATCGACCTCCATTAAATGACGCGCGGGAACCCGAAACAAATGGAGGACGGGGACGTGATAGACGAGCCGATACATCTCGAAAGGTAGGAACCGGCCAAGAGCGAGCAGCAGGCAGATCAGTACGGTCCACATCCAGAAGCGCGTCCGCCCGTCGCGTCCGAGAAACGGCGCCACCACAGCAAGAATCAAGGGCGCTATCGCAACATAGGCCGCGTACTCCGGATATAACGGCTCCCCGGTGTAGGGCGCCCGGAACAATGTACCGTCCCCGCCACCGACGATATAAGGCGCAAACCAGCTGAGCAGGAATACCGGTGGAAGCGAATACGAAGCGAAGTAGTCGTACGTCACCGAGGCGCGCATACTGTTCTGGAGCAGCTCGAGAATCGGCACGATTTGGACTCCGCCGAGCAACAAGCCGATGCCGAGAAACGCAATCGCCAGCAACCGTGTTCTCCAGGGCACTTGCCTGTCGGGAGTCGGGTGAACAAAGACGTAAATCGAGGCGAGGATGAGCGAATAGGCGAGGTTCTGGGGATAACCAGCGAAAACGCCGAGCGCGACAATCAGCGCAATCAGCGCCCCGGCCAGCCTGCTTGGCCGGACGAGGTAGCCGTCAACCGACCAAAGGATCCAGGGCAGGACCGCATAGATATGCAGCATGTTGGTATGCGCGATGTGGCCTATCCCCACCCCGCAGAACTGCCAAACGACAGCAGTGACGCTGGCGCCGAGCAGGTTCGATCCGCTGCGACGCGCATACAGAAATGCGCCGACCCCGGCTGCTGCGTAGCTTAGGAGAACCGTGATGTTCATCGCCAGATTCGGCGGCGCGATCAGAAACCCCCAGTTCAAGGGGAACAGCGTCCCCGCCTGCGCCGAAGCAAAGAGCGGCATCCCGCAAAAAATGTAGGGATTCCAGAGCGGCAGATGACCTTCGCGAATCATTTCTGCGGTCAGGATGCGCAACGGCATGCCGAAGACCGTCGCGTCAGCGTCCGCGAGGACAATCCGCCCTATCGTAGCGGGCAGAAAATAAACAAGGGGAGCGAACGCGATCAGGAGCGCGGCATTGAAGTCACGATGGCGTCGCATGACCGGAAGCTTTACAGGGGCGGGAAAATAGCGTTTGAGACGACACTACATGGAACGGCTGAAGCCACGCCGAGCCGAGATTGCCTGCGCAGTTTTGCTCTGTCTCATGGCGGTGAACCTGATCGGCCAAATCCTGCGCAAGAGTATCACCGCTGACGAGATCGTTTTGATTCCGGCGAGCTACTACCATCTGGCGGCCCGCGAGTTTCACCTGGTCTACGAGCACCCGCCGCTTTGCAAAATTCTTTCCGCGCTGCCGCTGCTCTTGATTCAGCCTGACGAGTTCAACCGGGCGCGACTCGCCCCGAACGAACGGCCGATCGACCGCGCGTGGGATTACAACGTCTCCTTTTGGAACGATAACCGGCAGCGCTTCGAGAGTATCTGCTTCTGGGCGCGGCTCCCAATGATCGCGCTAACTCTGGGGCTCGGGGTTCTGATTTTCGTTTTTACGCGCCAACTGTTTGGAGCGGCAGCCGGTGTGTTTGCGGTCGCTCTTTATTCGCTGGAACCGCTGGTCCTCGCACATGGACGTGTTGTCCAGACCGACATTCCAGCGACGTTCGGATTTCTCCTTGTTCTCTACACGATGCATCGCTATGACGCCCAGCCCACGTGGCGCCGCGCGATATGGCTCGGCCTCGCCACGGCCGTAGCGATCCTCGCGAAGTTCTCGATGCTTCTCGTCGTTCCGATCGTGCTCCTCTTTTTCGCGGTTCGTTGGTGGCGAGGAGGGCCTGCCGTCGCGCACCTGCTTGTCGTTTGCCTGACGACACTGCTTCTGATCAATGCGGCCTACCTTTTCAAGCATCGCGCGCTCGATCCGAAAGAGATCGACGGTTTGCAACGTTCGTTCCCGAAAACCGCGTCAGTGCTGGTGCCCGCAACCAAAACTCTTTCGTACGTAGTGCCCGTTGAGTTCGTCCTCGGCGCGCTCTGGCAGGTTACGCACAGCGCGGAAGGGCACCCCGCCGGACTTCTTGGGATGCACAGCAAAACCGGATGGTGGTATTACTTCCCCGTCGCGTTTTTTCTCAAAACGAGCTGGCCGTTTCTTTTGATTGCCCTGGGATCGCTTGGCTGGGGAACCTGGCAGTTCGTTCACAAACGCGACCGGCGATTTCTCTGGCTCGTCGCGCCATTTGTTTTTTACAGCGCCGCGTTGCTCTTCAGCGGGATTAATATTGGCGTCCGCTATTATCTTCCGGGATACGCTCTGCTTTTCATTCTCGGCGGGGCAGGGCTGGCCTGCATAACGACTTTTCAAAAGGGGCGGTTAGCCGCGGCCGTTCTTCTCCTGTGGTGCGCAGTCATCGCCCTTCGCACCTATCCCAATTACATGCCCTACCTGAATCGTTTCGCCTCGGGCCATCCACCGTGGTGGTACCTTTCAGATTCGAATGTCGAATGGGGCGATGATGTCCGCGCCCTGGCCGATTACCTGCACGAACGCGGCGAAAACAAGGTGCGCGCCGCGCTCCTCGGGACCTTCCTTCTGCCTCTTTATGACGTCGAGCCGGTCGACCTGCTTTCAGACGATAAGATTCCCGAGACCCGCTACGTCGCGCTCGGCGCCAGTTTCCTCAACGGCTCCACCGTTCCGGAGAAACCGAACTGGACCGAATCCGCACGCGTCAATCGGTTCGACGCCTATCGCCGCGTCCAGCCCGAGGCGATAATTGGCGGATCGATTTATCTTCTCCGCGTGCGCGACTGAACTTCGCGATACTCGTTCGAATTCAGGAACGCTCGTGAGAGCCGGTCCGGTTCTCCGCTGGCTTCGATTTCGTGCAGCCAGTGATTGAACCCATCCATGTTGCGGTCCGGCGGATCGTCGGGATTGCGGTGCAGGTAACCAAAATAATGGAGTAAAACCAGAGACCGATTGGCTTCGCGCGCAGCGAAGTCGGGCCGCGTGGCAAAAGCGAGGAGAGCGTTCGCCCGCGCGGTGCTTCCCCCGCGCGCTTTCTCGATCAACGCGGCGCGGTCAGCCGCACTCAGGGGGATTCCCGCGTTCGCAGACAACGCGTCGATGAATTGTTCTTCCGTCGTCGAGCCAAACCGCTCTCTAAATCGGGGGCGCTCCGCCCACTCTTCCGCCAGTCGTCTGAGGTTTGAGTCCAGCTTGCTCTGCTGATCGTCGAGGGAGCTAGCTATTGCCTCAGCTCCAACGAAGACTGCGTCCGGCACCAGCTCCGCAAAACGCGGCATTGTTCCGTAGGTAGCGAGGTAGAGCCGGCAGATCGTTTGGGCCCATGACCGATAATTCCCGAGGAGGTTGACGGGATCTTCTTTGAGAAGCTCCGACCAGTCCCGCGTCTCGTGTGGAAACGGAATCGTGGCCTCCGACTTCGCAGCCGGCTGGGTTTTTACCACGGCATACAAATCATCGCGCCCGTCGAACCGGTTGACGAAACGAAGCCGGCCTGCCGCAACCGCGCGGCCCAGAAATGCCTCGTAATCGACGCGGCGCTCGGGTGGCAACAGATGATTTTTGACCACGACATATGAAGTTGGAATGTCTTCGAGAAACTGCATGAAGTCGGGAGGAATCGGGCCGGCGCGCGTTTTGAGCTCGATCTGGACCGCAAAAGGCGAATCGAACCCGGAGGTGCCGACAATGAGGGGCTTCATGTGGTCGGCCGCGCGCAGGATGTGGTGATGATTGACGCTGGCGTTGGTCGGGAGAACGACCAATCCCCCGCGCATCGGCGTATCTCGCAGGCGCAGACTGACGGCGTCCGGGCTAATGTCGCCGCGCTCCAGTTTCAGCCTGGCGGCATTCAGCTCGAAAAGAAGGAGGGCCCCGATGATCCCGACGACCGCTCCCACCGGGATTCGCGGATAGCGCTCACGGACGAACTCAGCGAGCGATTTCGCCCCGAGGCCGGCGAGGATGGCCAGGCCCAGATACGCGAACATCGAGCCGCGGACCGCGACGCGCATGCTCTGGAACATCGGGATCAGGTTGTAGAGCACCCGGTAGAAAACGAAATTCCATCCCAGCGAATAAAAGAACCCGATGAACACAAGCACCAGCCCGACCCAGAAGGCGTCCGGGCGGCGCTCCGAGCGCAAGGTGTCAACGAGGTTTGCGTTTTGAAAACGCAGACCGAGCGGGTAGGCGAGGCATAAACGACCCAGAACGATCACGGCCAGCACCGCTAGGAGCTGGTCGCTGCTCACCAAATTCGAGATTGCTTTCAATTTACCCAAACCAGCGGTGCCAAAAACGGGGATGGCGACGACGATGGTCAGGATCGCGAGGACATCGAAAAGGGCGACCGAGCGGTTCCGCAAAGCCGGTCCTGCAAACGTCGGCCGCGTCGTCCCGACCACGGCGAAAAGCCACGCGCTGAGTGAAAGCAGGATCGGGAGCAACCCGGGGAACAGCCGAAAGCGCGTCCCCTTGGGCAAATCCTGGCCGAGGCCGCGCCAGAAACGATTTCGCGGTTCGGCTGACAGCCAATGGTGGGGTAGCGCCGATTCGCCTTTCACCTCCTCGATACTACGGCGGAAGTTATAAAGGCGGGCCGCCGCGTGATAAGGCCACATGAATGGCAACAAGGCCAGGCAGGCGAGCCCGAGCGCGACAGCCGATCGCATCCAGAATGCAGGATCCCGCCAAATGCCGTAGCGAGTAAGGAGAACCACCGCGACGACCAGCAAAGGCACGAGCGAAAAGGTGAACCACGACACCGTCGTCAGTCCGAGCATGAAAAAAGCGACGCCGAACCACCACGCGCGCTTCCAGCTCCGCTCTCGCGTGAACAGGACGAGCGCTTCAAAGACCAGCGGAATCCAGCCCGAAAAGAGATACGGCAGATGCGACATCATCCCGAACCGGAACGGCACGAAGGCGAACGCGATCCCCGCAATCCAGCCCGCCCCGCTCGATCCTGTGAGCGTCCGGGTCAGACGAAACGCTCCGTAACCGCAGAAGGCGAAGCCAAGAAACAGGGCGATGACATGGACAGTCAACGGCCGGACCCCGAGCGCGAAAAGCGGAAAGAACGGGAGCGCGATCCCATAGCAGTGCTCGCTGAAAGCAAGGGTGTAGCGAAGGGGATAAAAGAGGTTGGAATGAAACAGGTGAAGCGGATCGGTGAAGGTCTGGTGGTAGTCCCACCAGAGAATCCACGTCACCAGGTAGGGGTCACCCGAATCGGCGACCGCATCACGCAGGTGCCAGGCGTACGGCCAGGTGACGACCGCAGTGAAAAAGCAGAAAGCGAGAAAGATTAAGATCTCGCGAACGGCAGGCTTATGACTGAGCCGCGCTAACACGCTGAAGTCACGCCGCTCTTCGTCCCGGCGCGGTCAGGTTACCCCTTCCACCGGTCCGCCGCAGGGTCATAATCAAGGAGTTGATAAAGCTCTTTCCTCGACTGCATCCGATCGAGCCAGCTCTCCTGCGTCCCGTTCGCTTTTAGATCGCGGAACATTGCAGCTGCGGCAAACATCGAGACGCGAAAGGCAGTCTGCGGATAAATCACCATCCGGTAACCCAGCTCGGCAAGCTGGTCTAACGAGAGCAGCGGGCTCTTCCCGAATTCGGTCATGTTGGCCAGAAGCGGAGCTTTCACTTCCCGGGCAAAATCGCGGAACTCCTGCTCATTTTGGAGCGCCTCCGGGAAAACCGCGTCCGCGCCCGCCGCCAGATAGCTTTGCGCGCGTTCCACCGCTTTCGGAAAACTTTCCACGGCCCGCGCGTCCGTCCGGGCGATCAAGAGGAAATCCTCGTCCCTCTTCGCGGCGGCGGCCGCTGCGATCTTCTCATTCATCTCTTCAGTTTCGATCAACGACTTGCCGGCGAGATGACCGCACCGTTTCGGAAATTGCTGGTCTTCGATGTGGCAGCCGGCCAATCCCGCGCGCTCAAATTCCTGGATCGTGCGAGCCGCGTTTTCCGCTCCGCCAAATCCAGTATCGGCATCCACGATGCATGGAATTCTGACCGCGCGCGTGATGTACCCGGCCAATTGCGCCACTTCAGTCAGGGTCAACAAACCGATGTCAGGCACACCGGCGGCCGCGTTACACAATCCCGCGCCGCTGATGTAAAGCGCCTCAAACCCGCTCCGCTCGACCAGCCGTCCCATCGCTGCGTTGAACACGCCGGGCAACGCCACGCAGCTCGCATTAATCAGCCGTCGCAGTTGTGAACCTGCAGAACCGGATTGCGTGCTCATCGGTCAACGGGAAGAAATTTAGCCACAGACGAACACGGATTCTCACGGATAAAGAATTCCGGGTTTCTGAATCCGTGTTTCATCCGTGTTAATCCGTGGCACCAAATTATCGCGAAATCTCGAGCGATTTCATTAACGCGTCGAGATCGCTGGCTTCGTCGAACTTCCAGCCGTGCTCCAGGACCCGATCCGCCGCGTCCTTCCCGATTTTAGGCGCAGCAAGATTGAGAAACTTTCCTTCCAGCTCTGAATCTTTCAGCCGGTTCTTTGCGTTGCCTAACGGGTAATCGACTCGCTTCGTTAACTTCCTTCCGTCGGCCAGATTTACGTGCACGATGTTGGCTACAGCTTCCGCGTAAAGGGCACTGAGCTCGTCGTTCCGCTCCACCTTCACTCCCTGGAGGAACGAAACGATCCCCGTCTCGGTGAAACGTTCCGGCGCGAACTGCTTCTCGGTCACTTCACCATCAATCAACGCAACCGCCGTAATGTAAGGCAGGCTGTGGTCCGCGGTCTCCCGGCTTTGCGGCCGCCATTTCTCAGGCTCGCTCCCGATGATGTCGACCGAGGCGTCGTGGCTCTCGATAACCATAGTCTTTACCTGCGAAAGATCCTCGATCTGGTTTCGCAAGAAAAGCGCGGCCTCGATCGCGCTCTGGCTGTGATACTCCGCAGGCCAATATTTGATGCTGGTCTTCAAGATCATCGACGCCGGTCCTTCACCGGCCATCGCTTCTTTGGTTTTATCAAAAACCTCGCGAACATTGCCTAACGACACGCCCAGTTCTTTTTCGAATCCCATCGTTCCCTCAAAAATCGGTGCCGGCCCTGTCATCCCGGAGCGGGCCAGGAAAGCGGCGTAAACGCCGAGCCGCGACGCATTCGCGAAGGCGACGCCTTTCCAATGTGAAAGCTCCCCCACCCGCGCCTGGCGGAAGGCCGCGCAATGGACACCGGCGATATTGATCGCGTGGCGGGTCCGCTCCGGATCGAGCTTCATCAGCTTTGCGCAAGCCAGGGCGGTCGAAAATGCGCCATAGGTCGGATGGTCCCAGCCCCGCGCCCGGATGCTCGCCGCGTCGCACAACCGGCATTGCACCTCGTAGGCAATCGCGGTCGCCGTAATCATTTCGCGCCCGGTCGCGCCAACACTCTCTCCTACGGCTAGAACCGCGGCGAAATTATCGCTGGGATGCGCCGGCTCCTTGGAAAGATAGGTGTCGTTGTAGTCGAAGTAACGGATGCAACAGCCGTTGGCGAACGCCGCCCAGTCCGGAGGCGCCTTATGCGAAGTGCCCAAAACAGTCGCGCCATTCGTGGCGGAGAAATCCGAAACAACCGTCCGTGCGATCGTGCAAGGCTCTTCATCCCACGCGCCCAGGGCGCAGCCTAACGAATCGATCAGGCGCCGCTTCACCTCATGGACCACGTTCGAAGAGAGGTCTTCAAAATTAAGCGAGCAGGCAAAAGCGGCGAGTTGATGCGCGAGAGTCGGATTAGTCATAGAAAAGTGGAGCCTGCAATGTGGCGATGAAACCGGTTGCGGCAAGCCGTTCCCACGAGCCGCGGTGCAGGCTGAGTGAATCTGGAAACCAGGGAGCCAGGAGGAGGGAACACTTTCAGATTCTTCCTGGTTTCCAGATCGATGCTTTTCTCAACCGACGGCGAGGAATGCCTTCATCCGATCCATTTCCGCTTCGAACTCGCTCTTGAATGCGCGATCGCGCGGCGGCTGGCCGGAGACATAGCCAAAGTTGCTCATTAACTTCGCATTTTTCACGGCCAGGTTCCCCCACCCTATGACGTTGTCCCGCCAGAGGAGCGGCAACGCGTAATAACCCAGCTTCCGTTTCGCTAATGGCGTGTATGCCTCGAAGCGATAGACCCAACCCCAGAAAATCTTGAACCGCGCCCGGTCGTGCACCACGGGGTCGAACGGCGCAAGAAGCCGCACTCCCTCGGGCCCGCTGGCTTTCCGAGGATCCTCCCCGTCAGGCCAAAACCATTCGACTCCCTCGACTCGCGCGTGCGCCAATCTTCGCCGGACTCGCAACAATGCCCGGCCGATCTCCTTCTCCCATTGCGGCACCGCGTAACGCAGCCGTCGGACATAGTACGAGAGGCTCGTCGCAGGGAGCGGCGCGTAGATGTTCACGACGACATCGACGAGGGCATCGATCCGGGATCGACGTTCATCTCCATCCTGCGGTCCCGGCAGATGCTGATGCACGCGATAAAGCCTGATCCCTTTTTCGCGCCGCGCGACTCGCAGCTTTCCTTCATAATGAAGCTCGCCCAGCATTTGGGTCGTCGCGAGGGACGAGCCGCCCCAGTAATTCTCGACTTTCCCATGCGCGAAATGCTCCTCGACTTGGCGGGGATGGACCACGCCGCGGCTTCCGACAAAATCCAATAACAGCTTCTCCTTTTTCCGGCGGGCCGCCGTTTCGGGCCGTGGATGCATGAATGCCTGAAGCTTCCGGGTAACGTACCCATAGTTGATAAAGAAATCCTCCTCGACCCCGAGCGCGTCATAGCGGCGTTCCAGTTCGCCCGCGCGATAATCCTTCACCCGGTGCCGCAGAATCAGATCCTGCGCTCGCGCCGGCGCGCGAATGGGATCGGCTTGCAGGAATCCCATCCGTGCCATCGCTCGACGCAAAGTGGTCGGTCCAAAAAGCGACCGCCCCATAGCAAACCGTCGCAGGTCGTCCAGAGTGATTTGCATACAGACCGGTTCCGAGTTTAGCACGGGATTGGTCGCCGGGGTCCCGACCGTCCCACCAATTCATCCGTGCTGAGCCGGGAAATCCGTGATTAGATTTCCGTTCGCATGAACAAAGTTTATTCCGACGCTAAAGCGGCACTCGAGGGACTGCTTCACGACAACATGACGATCGCCGCCGGGGGCTTCGGGCTTTGCGGGATTCCGGAAAACCTCATTGCGGCATTGCATGAGAGCGACGTCACAGACCTGACCATTGTTGGCAACAATGCAGGGGTGGATGGATTCGGAATGGGAGTATTGCTGACGACGCGGCAGGTGAAGAAGGTGATGGCTTCCTATGTCGGCGAGAACAAGGAGTTCGAGCGACAGGTGCTCGCGGGTGAGCTGGAATTGGAGCTGATTCCGCAGGGCACGCTGGCGGAACGGCTTCGGGCCGGTGGCGCGGGGATTCCGGGGTTCTACACGCGGACGGGGTTCGGAACGAAGTTGGCCGAAGGCAAAGAGACAAAAAGTTTCGACGGCACAGACTACGTCCTAGAGCCAGGGATCAAGGCGGAAGTTTCACTGGTCAAAGCCTGGAAGGGCGATAAGTCCGGCAACCTCATCTACCGGATGACGTCCCGGAATTTTAATCCGATGATCGCGACCTGCGGGAAGATCTGCGTCGCCGAGGTCGAGGAACTGGTTGAAGTCGGCGAGCTCGATCCGGACCAGGTCCACACGCCGGGGATCTACGTCGACCGCATCATTCAGGGTGGGAATTACGAGAAGCGGATCGAGTTCCGCACCGTGCAAGGCGCCGCGGTGGCGAAGGCCGGATCGACTGTGCGCGATCTCTTGGCGAAACGCGCCGCCCAAGAACTGCGTGAAGGCTATTACGTTAATCTCGGCATCGGCATCCCAACCCTGGTCGCCAACTACATTCCCGAAGGGATGAACGTGATCCTGCAATCTGAGAACGGCTTGTTAGGCATCGGCCCGTTCCCTGAGGCTGGCAAGGAAGACGCGGACCTGATCAACGCCGGCAAGCAAACCATTACCACGATGCCGGGTTCCGCTTTCTTCTCGAGTGCGGACTCGTTCGCCCAGATTCGCGGCGGCCACATCGATCTCGCCATTCTGGGCGCATTCGAGGTCACCGACAAAGGCGACATCGCGAACTGGATGATCCCCGGCAAAATGGTGAAAGGACCCGGCGGCGCGATGGACCTTGTCGCGGGTGTAAAGCGCGTCGTCGCCGTCATGGAACACACCTCGAAGGACGGCACTCCCAAGATTCTGAAGGAATGCACGCTGCCTATTACGGGCCTTGGGGTGGTTAATCTCATCATCACGGAGCTCGCTGTTTTCGAAGTAAAAGAAGGCGGCGGGCTCGTCCTTATCGAGCTGCAACCGGGCGCGAACCTGGATGATGTCCGCGCCAAGACTGGCGCACCGTTCGAAGTCGCGCTGAAGAATTAGACAGGGTTTACAGGATTAGCAGGATTGGTCTTTCCCAAATCCTGTAAAATCCTGTTAATCCTGTCTCAATTGACCGCGCGTGATATGACGGACTCTAACTCGAGCTCACCGGAAAATCGGCCGGGGGAGCGGCCCGGTTTTCTCGCCCGCACGGCGCTGGCGATGACCGAATGGACCGAGCGCTGGGTGCCGGACGCGTTCATCTTTGCATTACTCGCCACGGTGATCGTTGTCATTGCCGGCGTTGCCTGCACGCCTTCGACCGTTCTGCAGGTGATCGATGCCTGGGGCAAAGGTTTTTGGGAATTGATCCCATTCACTCTTCAGATGTCGCTCATCATCATCACCGGGCACGTGCTCGCGACTTCGCCTCCAATAGGACGTGTCATTCGGGCCCTGGCCGCATTACCAGCGAACCCGCGCAACGCGGTCGCTCTTGTCGCGTTGTTTGCCATGGCGAGCTCGTGGCTCAACTGGGGATTCAGCCTGATCTTCAGCGCGGTCCTGGCGAAGGAAATCGCGCGACGAGTGGCCGGGGTGGATTATCGCGCGCTTGCGGCGGCGAGTTTTCTGGGGATCGGAAGTGTCTGGGCCCAGGGCTTGAGCGGATCGGCGGCCCTCCAAATGGCGACGCCAGGGGCGCTTCAACCCCAAATCCGCGACATCGTCGCCCACGGCGGGATCGTGCCGGGCGGGATCATTCCTTTCCAACACACGATCTTTCTTTGGCAAAGCATCGTGTCCGTCGTGATTGAGATTGCCGTAGTAACCGCTGTGATGTGGCTGGTGACCCCGCCAGCCCGGCAAGCCAAAACCGCGCATGATCTCGGTGTTAATCTCGGCGAGTCGGAAATCGCGGCAACCGCCGCGCCACCGCGACTAAATCCAGGACAGTGGCTCGAACATTCGCCCATCCTCAACTGGTTGATTGTCCTGCTCGGCGGCACCTATCTGGTGCGCTACTTCATGCAGGCGGGCGAACCGCTCAACGCTATCAACCTCAACATCGTCAATCTCACGTTCCTGCTTCTCGGCTTTCTCCTTCACAAAACTCCGGCGCGAATGATGCACGCAGTCCAGGCCGCGACGCCGGCGGTCTGGGGCGTAATCCTGCAATTTCCCTTTTACGCCGGGATCGCGAGCGTTATCACCTCCACCCATCTCAGCCAGCAGATCGCTCACGCTTTCGTCGGCATTTCAAATGCGAAAACGTTCCCGGCGATCGTTGCGATCTACTCCGCGGTGCTCGGTGTGTTTGTGCCTTCCGGCGGATCGAAATGGGTCGTCGAAGCACCGTACGTCATGGCCGCCGCGCATGAACTGAAGGTTCACCTCGGATGGGTAGTCGCATCGTACGACCTCGGCGAAGCGCTGGCCAACCTCGTCCAGCCTTTCTGGATGCTGCCGATTCTCGGTCTCTTCGGTCTGCGCGCACGCGACGTAATGGGATACACTTTCGTCGTCTTTCTCGTCCTCGTGCCCGTCGTTCTGCTTCTCGTTACAATTCTGGGCGCGACCCTGTCGTATCCGGTTTGATTCGCGGGCAAAGGAGCACCAGAAACGAGGCGAGCGTCCAGCAGGCGATCATGAAAAGAAATGCGGAGCTAAATGAGCCGGTGCGCTGGCTCAGGTGCCCAACGATCTTGGGACCAAAAAAACCACCGATGCTGGCCACGCAGTTAATGAACCCGATCGCCGCCGCGGCCGCCGCGCTGCTCAGGAAAGCCGAGGGCAACGTCCAAAACGCGGGCAAATAAGCGCAGGTCCCGGCGGCCACCAGGCTGAAGAGCACAATGAGGAGCCCGTCGGATTGCGGAACGACAAGCCACCCAGCCAGCGCCAGCGCGGCCGCCAGTTGAGGGATGGCAAAATGCCAGCGGCGTTCGCCCGTCCGATCAGAGCTCCAGCCGACAAATAACATTGCGAGCAAGGCGAAACCGAAAATAACCGCTCCGAACCATGCTACGCGTGAAACCGTCCACTCGGTTAATCGCTGGAGCATCGTCGGCTCCCAAAACCAGAACGCGTAACCGCCGCTGTAGGTGAAGAACAACCCGGCGGTGAGCAGGAGCACTGCCGGTTGGCGCAGCGCCTGCCAAATACCGATTCGTCCGGGCGCCGCGAGGGCAGCCCGCTCGGCCGCAAGCCGGTGATTGATCCAATCGCGGTCGTCGGGCGGTAACCAGCGCGCCTGCTCAGGCCGGTCCGGCAAATAGAAAAGGGTCGCGATCCCCAGCAGGACGGCTGGAATTCCTTCGAGCAGGAATAACCAGCGCCAGCCTGGAACGCCCCACCAATCGACCTTAAGAACCACCGCGGCCAGCGGCCCGCCGAGGACAAAGCCAATCGGAATCGCGGTCATGAACCGCGCCATTGCTTTCGCGCGGTCCCGATAGACGAACCAGTGGGAGAGATAAACAATGACGCCGGGAAAGAATGCAGCCTCCGCTGCGCCGAGCAGAAAACGGGCGCCGTAAAGCTCCACCGGCGTCCGCACGAACCCGGTCAGCGCGGTGAATCCGCCCCACGCGACCAGGGTGAGCGCGAGCAAGCGCCGCGCGCTCCACCATTCGACGAGAAGCGCGCCTGGAATCTGCAAAAGGAAATAGCCGATGAAGAAAACTCCGCTGGCCGTTCCAAACACGGAATCAGTCAGGCCAAGGTCTCCCTTCATTCCGAGCGTGGCGTAGGCGATGTTGGTTCGATCGAGATAGTTCGTGACGTAGAGGAGAAAAAGAAACGGGAGGAGACGCCAGGCGATCCGCGTCGGGGCGTGGGGTGCGGCTTCTGGCGGCGGCGTCGGCATTACCGGGCCGAGCATACCGCTCGCTAAAACGGGGACAAAGCGAATCGGCCGTTGGCGCACGATCGAATTCGGTCCGAATGTCCCATTATGAAAACATCCGCCTGCCCTTCGCTTGCCGTGGTTCTTCTTTTCACTCTGTCGATTCTAACCGCGAACGCCGCGGAGCCTTCTCCCTGGGTCGGTCAATATTCCGACAAAAAGTTCCTGGGCGGTCGTGCCGTGTTTCAGCTCAGTATCGAGCAATCCGGCGGCGCCATGCAGGTCACCTTTGACGCGGCCTGGGCCGATGGACACGGTGCGGCTCCGGAAGCCGACGGGTCCGCGAAGGTTTCCGGGAACACCCTCACGTTCACTTTCAAGGACACGTTCAATAATTCAGGAACCGGAACCGTCACCCGCAGCGGCCAGGACATTGTCGTGTCGCTCAACACGACGAAAGTGGCGGACCCGCGCTGCCTGCAATTCTACGGTAAGAACATCAAGCTGAAGCGCGTCGGAAAATAGAGCGGGCGCAACGGCAGCGGCGCTCGCGCAAGGGGAACCTCACACCCTGGCCGCGGCAGTCACGACCGGCTTCGGGCGAGCGAACCGTCTTTGATAATACCCTACCCAAAGGACGATACCTACGGTCCCGACCACGGTCGGCCAGAGCCAGCGGGCAACCGGCGGCAAAAATCGAAAGTTTACGACCGAAAACGCGGTCACGGTCGCGATGTAGGCGGAAAGCATTCTTCGCAGGTGAGTGAAAAACCAAGCCTGCTTGTCGGCAGGCGGCTGGAGGAAGGCGCGGACATCAGCGATACCGAAGTAGAGGCCGATCACTCCAAAAACGATGGCGACAGTTCCCAGGCTCGAGGTCACCACCAGGTAAACGCCATAAATCACCAGCGCCAGGCTGCCCACGATCACGATGGCAGCGCCAGCCCAGTCGATCCCCTCTGCTCGCTGTTGCGGCGTTTTCCGGGAGAGAATTCGGTACCCGGTAAACGACAGGTAAAAGCTGAATAACGCGACGAGCAGGAAGAACAGTCCGGAACGGATGAAGGACATGACGATGGCAGTGACTGCGACGACAGCCATCGACCAGAAATAGATTCTGCCCCAGCGGCGGTGCCAGAGCGCGCCCTTCCGGGTCGCCATCGCGGCGGGCGCGACAAAAAGCGCGATAGCCCCGAAGAAAATATGGATCGCGCGGGTGACGCCGAATACGAGTAAGCTATCCATGATTCACAACCTTTCCGGTCTCTTCCACTCCGCATATATCACGCAGATATATATCCCGTCAATACATGAAAGAAACAAAAAGCCGCTTCGCCGTCCTGGGCATGCTCAGCATCCGACCCATGTCCGGTTATGACATCAAAAAGGCCGTCGAAGGGAGCATCAGTAATTTCTGGACCGAGAGCTACGGCCAGATCTATCCCATCCTGAAACGGCTGGTCGGTGAAAAACTGGTCGTCAAAACCGTGGAACGGCAATCAGGCAAGCCCGACCGCCATGTTTACGAATTGACGGCTCGCGGGCGCTCCGAGCTCCAGGATTGGCTCGGGAAACCCGCCGTCCCCAAAGTCCAGCGCAACGAGTTGTTGTTGAAATTGTTTTTCGGCGAAGAAGTTTCTGCCGCGACGAACCTCAAACACGTCCAGGAATTCCGTCGAGCCCAGCTCGAATTGCTTGCGAACTACCGGCTCGTTGAGAAAGGGATCCGTTCCAAGCACCGCGACGACCCGAACTCACCCTACTGGTTGATGACCCTCGACTATGGAACCGAACTGAGCCGGGCCCTCCTGAAATGGTGCGATAAGAGCGAGCGGAGGTTGAGGAAAATGATAGGCGAAAGAAGTGCCGGGCCTCGGAAGAATCCCCGGCGCGGACAAGGCGGCGACAAACCGGGCCCGCGCCCGGCGTCTTTGAAACGCTAGACCATGGGGCGGAACCGCCCGACCACTTCCTGAAGGCGCTCGCTGATCTGGCCTAACGAGCAAACTTCGGCGGCTTCGAGCAAGGCTGGGAAACAATTCTCATCCGTCTCCACGACGGTGGCGAGTTTATCGAGCGCTTTGGTGGCTTTGGCGGCGTTCTTTTCCTTGAACCTGCGCAGGCGGTCGACCTGCAATTGTTGTTTGGCGCGCGGCGTCCGGGCCAGCTCGAACTCGGGCATTTCTTCGCTGTCGTTGCGGTACTTGTTCAGGGCGATGATCGGCCGCACGCCACTGTAAATCTGTTGCTCGTAGCGATGCGCTGCGGTCTGGATTTGACTGCGCTGATATCGGTTTTCCACCGCACCCATTACGCCGCCAAGGCGCTCAATCTCGCGAAATTCTTCAAGGATCGCGGCTTCCACCGCGCGCTCGACCGCCTTCATCCCAGGCGAACCGCTCAGCATATTCATCGTGTGTTTGAAGATGCCGGACTCATCCAGAAGGATGGCCTGTCCGTGCGCGGCCAACCGGATCCATTCCTCGCTCGGAGTGGTGAAGGGCTCATCGGCGCTGTTCGAATGGCACGAATTGGTGCCGTTCATGTAAGAGAGCATCAACTCGGCGGCGGTGCGCGTCAGATTGTTCTTAAACTCAGCTGCAACGAGGGAGCGGCCGCTGGTCTGGGTGTGGACTTTGAACATCTGGGCCTTATGACCGGCGCCGAAGGCATCCCGCATCCCGATCGCCCAAATCCGTCGCGAGACCCGAGTCAGCGCGATGTATTCAACATCGAGCCCGCAATCGAGGAAGAACGAAAGCCGTGGACCAAAGTCGTCCACCGAGATCCCGCGCGCGGCCATCATCTCCGCGTAAGCGAACCCATTCGACAAAGTGTAAGCCGCCTGCTGCACCGGCGTGGAACCGGCCTCGCCGATGTGATAACCGCTGATCGAAACCGGATACCAACGCGGCATCTCCCGGGTGGTGTATTCCATCATGTCGGTGAGGAACCTGAGTGAGGCTTCAACCGGGAAGATGGTTTCATTCTGGGCCTGGACTTCCTTGAAAATGTCCGCCTGGATCGTGCCCCGTAGCTTCGGGACGATGCCCGGGCCAAACCGGCGTTTGGCGGCCGCGATATACATGGCCATGATGATCGGGGCCGGCCCGCTGATCGTCATCGAGGCCGAGAAATCGGGCGAGCCGAGATCGAACCCGTCGTAGAGGCGGACCATGTCCTCGACCGTATCGACCGCGACGCCGCCTTCCCCAATTTTGCCGAGGATGCCTGGAGCATCCGAATCGATCCCGTAGAGAGTCGGCCCATCGAAGGCCGTGCTAAGCCGCTTGGAGCGCTGATGACGTCCGAGAAAATGGAAACGCGCGTTGGTGTCTTCCGCCAGCATCAGGCCGGAGAACAGACGGGTCGGCTCTTCCGTCACCTGGGGTTTTGCCGTTGCGCCATCGCGCGTGCCATTTCGGCTCCCGTTCAGTTTCGATTTCGCGCCATTGCCATTCTTTGCGTAGGTGCCGGTTTCGACGGCGGGCTGATGGAGCGGCTCGAGATACATCTCGCGGTAGGCGCCGTTCAGGAATGGGAATTCGCCTGGCAGACCGTCGCCTAACAAGTAACGGGTGATGTCGCCCGCCTCATCGATCTCGGGCAGGGCGAGCCGCGGCAGCTTCAAACCGGTGGGCGCCGTGCCGACAGGAATCGCGGACTTGGTTTCGTTCCAACGCTTCACCATTTCCGCGCCGAATTTCTTGTCGGTCCGCGCCCGCTTCACCTCGTCCTCCACGAACGCGTTGTACTTCTCCACCGCTTCGACTACTCGTCCTAGCTTGCTCATTTCGTCCTTCCTTTCTTCAACGCAGGTTGCCTCGGCTGCGTCAGCAAATCACATAAAGCATCCACGCCCGCGTCGCGGTGACGTTTGGCGACAGTTGCGATCAACTGTTGATCGCGCTGGTTCCCCTCCAGCCTGCGCTCGATTTCGCTCATGGCGGTCCGGGCCCGCTCCTGGTCGCTCTTGTTCACGACGACGATATCCGCCAGATCCAGCATCACGATCTTCTGGAGTTGCAAACGGGCGCCGTAATCCGGGTTCATCACG
Source organism: Chthoniobacterales bacterium (assembly GCA_035536995.1). Lineage (GTDB taxonomy): Bacteria > Verrucomicrobiota > Verrucomicrobiia > Chthoniobacterales > UBA10450 > AV80. The sequence goes on from DATLNB010000060.1 coordinate 39,553, forward strand.
AGCACAGTTTGATCGACCAGCTTGCTCTGGAACGGCATCGCTTCCTGGCCCGTGCCGACGGTCTCGATAATGACGTAGTCGAATCCGCTTTGGGCGAGATACCGGAGGCAATCCTCGGTGGCCGGCGAAAGACCGCCCGCCTGGCCGCGAGTGGCCATACTCCGCATGAAGACTCGATCGTGCTGGGAATTGATCATCGTCGCCCGATCACCGAGAAGGGCGCCTTCCCCGACGACGCTTGGATCGTGAGAAAGAATTGCGATGCGGGCCCTCGGCTCCCGGTTGAGCAAACGCAAGGTCAGCTCATCGATCAAAGTTGTCTTTCCAGCGCCGCCCGGACCGGTAAAGCCGATGACCCTGGTGTTTTCAAATTTGGACTTTCGAATTTCAGGTTTTTTGCTCGCGCGCTTGCCGTTCGCGTAACTCTCTTCGATCTCGGTCAGCCTGCGGGCGAGCTTCATCTCTGCATCGCTGGTCGCGCGTCGCTTCGGACGTTTGCTGTAACGCTCCTTCACGAAATCCACCATGTGGGTGAGCGAAGTGCCGGCGAAGAAAATCTTATCGACGCCGCGCTTTTGCATGATGCGCTGATCGTCGTGCGTGATGGTGCCGCCGCCACCGCCGAAGACCCGAATGTCATCTGCGCCGCGCTTTTTCAGCTGCTTCACGACTTCGGCGAAGAACTCAATGTGGCCGCCGTTGTAACTCGAGATCCCGACCGCGGCGACGTCCTCCTGGATCGCGGCCCGGACGATGTCGCTGACGTAACGATGAAAGCCGAGATAAACGACCTCGATCCCATGTCGGATGAACTCGAGGTTGATCGTGTTGATCGCGCTGTCATGCCCATCACAAATCGGCACGGCGGTGAGGACGCGAATCGGAGCTGGCATGAGGCGCAAAACTTAACGGCAATCGCTTGTCAGGCAACGCGTTTCAACTTTACTCTCGTCGAGTGCGCGCCGCCGTCCGTGCCATCGCGATTACCGGATTGATTGTCGGCGCCATGGATATCACGGCGGCGTGTATCCAGGCCATGGCGCGGGGAGCGACGCCGGCGCGGCTGCTCCAGTTTGTGGCCAGTGGATTAATCGGCGCGAGAGCCTTTCAAGGGGGAACGGCGGCGGCGGCGCTCGGGCTCGCCCTACATTTCGTCATCGCTTTTGGCGTCGTCGGTGTTTTCTACCTGGCCAGCCGGCAGCTCGTCGTTCTGCGCCGCTGGCCTGTGACATCCGGCGTTCTCTATGGATTGGTGGTCTTCGCCGTCATGAACCTGCTTGTTCTACCGTTGTCCTCCGCGAAGCCTCGCCATTCGCTCACGGGCGACCTGATTCAGATCGGCATTCACATGTTCGTCATCGGGTTGCCAACGTCGCTTCTTCTCCGGCGCTTTTCTGGCGCGCCGCGTCCTTGAGTGGTATCTCGTTGCCATGACTGACCCATTGGATTTCACCGGCAAAACCGTTCTTGTCACAGGCAGCTCGCGCGGAATCGGGGCCGAGATGATCAAGGCGTTCGGAGCGCGCGGAGCAAACTGCGTGGTCAATTACGTGGCCGATCCGGATGGGACGAATAGGACGAGTGCGACAGATGTGGCCGCGGTCTTACAAGATCCGCTCGTGATCGAAAGTGACGTGACGAAGCCTGAGGAGGTTGAGGCGATGATGAGGCAGATCCAGGAGCGACACGGCGGCCTCGACGTTCTGGTCAATAATTCCGGAATCATCCGCGACCGGACCATGAAGAAGATGGCCGTCGATGAGTTCGAGAGCGTCATCCGGGTCAACCTCACCGGCACCTTCAATGTCACGAAAGCGGCGGGAGCGGCGCTCAAGAGCGGTGGCCGCGTCATCAACCTCTCGTCGGTCAGCGGACAGATGGGGTTATTCGGTCAGGCAAATTATTCATCGAGCAAAGCCGCGATCATCGCGCTGACGAAGGTCTCTGCCCGCGAGCTGGCCCGCCAAAACATTACCGTGAACGCAATTGCACCCGGGTTCATCGATGTAGGAATGAGCAAAGGCATGCCCGATGAAGTTACGGAAAATTTCAAGAAACAGATCCCGCTCGGCCGGCTCGGTGACGTCGAGGAAATCGTGAATGCTGCGCTTTTCCTGGCGTCGCCAATGGCCAGTTACATTACAGGACACGTCCTGAACGTGAACGGCGGCTATTATATGGGTTGAACGGCCCGCGATAACAAATCCCCCGTGAGTCGTTCCATCCCCAGGCGTTTGGCTCTTATCAGCCTGATCGCTCTGCTCCAGGCGGAGGGGCGGCCGCCCATCTCGGAAGATCGCGATCTCACCGAGCTCGACCTCAGTGGCTGGAACTGCGCCAACCGTGCCGAAGGGAGCGGACGAAGCCCGGCGACGATCGAGCGTAACCACCAGAAAAATCGTTGGATCGCTGATCTCGCCGGGCTGTCCATAAAATCCTTCGATATCGCCGGCCTTCTGAAACACGTGGGCGAATTCGATGCCGCGACGAAAGGGAAGCGCCGAAAGGATTTGGAGCCCGACCAAAAACGGCGGCTCGAGATTCTTGAAGCACCGCTGGTTTCGCTCACCGGTTACCTCGTCCTGGCCTATGCCGGTCCGCCTGAAACGACGAATTGCAGCAGCACCGATTTCCATGACTGGCACCTCGAGATTTTCGACGAGCCGTCGGATCATCCGCCGCAGCCCGGGGATCCGACACCAATCATCGCGGAGATAACGCCGCGCACCCAGAACGCGATTTATCGCAGCGGCATCCGGATCCAGGAACTCGCAGCCTTCTTCCGGCGCCCGGATGTAACCTACGAATCCACAGGGCACGCCGCGCAGAAGGTCCGTGTAACAGGCTATCTCCTCTGGGACGACGAACATAACGACAACACCAAAGATGTGGGGGCGACGATTCGCTCGATCGCGCGGAATCGGTACCACAACCCCTGGCGCGCCACCGCGTGGGAGGTTCATCCCGTGATAAAAATCGAGCGGGTCGATGCCTCCACCCCGGCGCCGCCCGTAACGCGCCGTCCGAGTCCGTCCCCTGCGCCTGCAACTTCAATTCCGGGGACTCCGCCCCAAAGATACGTCACCATTCTGCGCGCGGTGAAAATCAAGATTCCGTACGGCGAAACTGTTCTGCAGCGCGGGATGCGGCTGCCGATCGTTTCCCAGGAGGAAACAACAGTCACCGTGCGATATCTGGACGGCACGTATCAGATTCCAATCGCGTCGACCGACCTGCGCTGATTGCAGACCCGCGGCGCAAAACGCGTGCTTGTCTCGCACGGCCCGCCGGATAGCCTGCAACTTCTGTCATGAAGTTGTCGCGACGTTTGTGGCTGGCCGCTGCGCTGTCTCTGGCGGTCTCGAGTTCGGCCCAGATCACAACCGTCCCCAGGCAGGGAATTCGCGAAAACGATCCGCGAGTTCACGCCCTTACGAATGCGCGAATTTTCACTGCGCCCGCTAAGACGATCGAGAAGGGAACGGTGCTGGTCCGCGATGGCTTGATCGTAGAAGTCGGGCCGGACGTAAAGGTGCCGGCGGAAGCGCGCGTCTGGGACATGACCGGCAAAACGATTTATCCGGGGTTCATCGACAGCTACAGCCGGCTTGATCTTCCTGAAACACTAAAACCCGAGCCGGTCCGGCGCGATGAAGATCCGGACGATCCGAGCGCGAAACCGAAGGAAGTGCCGAAGGAAAGCGCGAAAGGAACGCGTTCATGGAATCCACGCGTAACGGCAGAGCGTCGTGCGGCGGACTATCTCAATGTCGACAAAAAGGGAACGAAGGCCCTGCGCGACCTGGGATTCACCAGCGCCCTCGTGGTCCCGGGCCGCGGGATATTCCGCGGCTCGAGCGCGTTGATCAATCTTCACGATACCGAGATCGACACGATGGTGGTGTCGCCGTTGGTGGCCCAGCATATCGCGTTTGATTTCGACCGCGACGCGCGGGATGGCGACCGCGGGTACCCAAATTCGCTCATGGGGAGCATTGCGTTGATTCGTCAAAGCCTCCTCGACGCCTCGTGGTATCAGGCCGCGCAGGAGGCGTATCGGAAAAGCCCTGCGACGACGGAACGGCCCGAAACGAATGCCAGCCTGGCAGCTCTCGCCGAACAGGCGCAACGAAATCCGGCGGTCTTCGAAGCCGAGGACGAGCTGGATCTCCTCCGAGCGCTTCGAATCGCGGACGAGTTCAAGCTCAAGCCAATCCTCTTTGGTAACGGTTACGAATACCGGGTCCGCAAGGCGCTCGCGGAAAAAAAGCCGGCTATTATTTTGCCGCTGGATTTCCCGAAACCGCCCGAAGTCGAGCGTCCCGACCGGGCTCTCGAGTATGACCTGGACGAGCTTCAGCACTGGGACCGGGCGCCGAGTAACCCGGCGCGGCTGGCCGAGGCCGGGATTCCGTTCGCGCTGACGACGGAAAAATTGGAAAAACCGGAGAAGGATTTCTGGGGACGCCTTCGCCTCGCGGTCCGGCGCGGTCTGAGCAAGGAGGCTGCGCTGGCAGCGCTGACGACGACTCCCGCGGAAATGTTCGGAGTGGCCGACCGGCTTGGATCGATTGCACCCGGCCGGATAGCGAACCTCGTGGTAGCGAATGGCGACGTGTTCGACGAGGGGAAGGTGCTGACGACCTGGGTGGACGGGCGCTACTACGATACCGACCAGGCGCGTGAACGCGATGTTCGAGGGACCTGGGAGCTCGTTGCCGACTCGAAAACGTTACCGCTGGTTATCGAGGGGAAACCGGAAAAGCTCGAGGCCAAACTCGGCGACCAAAAGGCAACGGTCACGATAAAGGACGAAGCGGTCCTGGTGATCGCGCCCGCCAAATTGTTCGATAAAGGTGAAGGCTCCATTCGGCTCAGTGGTCAGGTCTTGGGCGAAAGTATCGAGGGAAGCGGGGAAGCCCCGGGGATTGCGAATTTGCGTTGGAGCGCGAAGCGCACGGCCGGCTTCACCCCGGTGAAGAAACCGGATGAGAAACCTTCGTCGCTCGATAAGCCGCTCGAATTCCCGGAAACTTATCCAGCGGGCGCATTCGGCCGCACGGCGCCTCCCGATCAGCCGAAGACTGTTCTCATACAAGGCGCGACGGTGTGGACTTCAGGGCCTCAGGGCACTTTGCAAAATGCCGACCTGCTTGTTACCGGCGGCAAAATTTCGGCGGTCGGCCCGGGATTGAAAGCGCCCGGCGGGGCGCCCGTGATCGACGGGAAAGGGCTGCATGTCACACCCGGGATAGTGGATTGCCACTCGCATACCGCCATTAGCCGCGGAGTGAATGAATCCAGTCACGCCGTAACCTGCGAAGTTCGCATCGGCGACGTCGTCGATGCAACCGACATCGATCTCTATCGGCAACTGGCCGGCGGCGTTACCAGCGCGAATCTTCTCCACGGTTCGGCCAATCCAATGGGCGGGCAGAACCAGGTGATCAAGTTCCGCTGGGGCGGGCTTCCGGAAGAGTTGAAGTTCGCCGACGCTCCGCAGGGCGTGAAGTTCGCCTTAGGCGAGAACGTCAAGCAGGCGAACTGGGGCGAGAAATTCAAGAGCCGTTATCCGCAAACCCGAATGGGGGTCGAACAGATCATGCGCGATCGCTTCCGAGCAGCGCAGGAATACGACGCGACGCTTAAGAAAAAATCGGCTCTGCCGGTGCGCCGCGACCTTCAGCTCGAGGCTATCTCCGAAATTCTCAGCGGAAAACGTTTGATCCACTGCCACTCGTATCGACAGGACGAGATCCTCGCGTTTCTGAGCGTGGCGCGCGAATTCAAGATCAAAGTCGCGACGCTTCAGCACATTCTCGAGGGCTACAAGGTGGCGGATGTGATGGCCAAGGACGGCGTCGGCGGATCGTCGTTTGCTGACTGGTGGGGCTACAAGTTTGAAGTTTACGACGCGATTCCCGACAACGCCGCAATGATGAACGGGCAGGGCGTCCTCACATCGGTGAATTCCGACAGCGCGGATCTGGCCCGCCGGCTGAACACCGAAGCAGCAAAGTCGATGAAGTATGGAGGACTTTCGCCGGAAGACGCGCTGAAGCTGATTACTATCAATCCGGCGAAACAACTGCGGATCGACGCCAAGACTGGCTCGCTCGAAGCGGGCAAGGATGCGGACTTTGTCATTTGGACGGCAAACCCGTTGTCGAACTACGCGAGGGTTCAGCAAACGTGGGTTGACGGCCGCAAGTATTTCGACCGGACGGACGATGCCGAGGCGCGGAAAAACTTTGCAGGCCAACGCGACGCGCTCGTTCAAAAAGCGTTAACCGAACGCTTGAAGGAAATCGGTTCGTCCAAGGAAGGCGATTCGGAAAAGAAAGACGACAAAGAACCGCCGAAGATTTCCCGGCATGAGGAGCACCGGGCGCGAGAGCTGGCGCCGATTTACGGCGATGGCGGCGACAAGCACACCTGCATGGAGGACGCGCGGGAATGAAACGCGTCCTGTGTTGCGTCAGCCTTTGTTTCCTGGCGATTAACCTCCGGGCGTCCGACACGATGCCGGCGCCGCCGCAGGCAAAACCGATCGTGATCAAGGGCGCGACTATCCACCCCGTGAGCGGCCCGGAGATTCCTTCAGGAACAATTGTTTTCGAGAACGGCAAGATCACCGCCATCGGGGCGGACGCGGCCGCGCCGCCGGGCGCCGAAGTAATCGACGGCAGCGGCAAACATGTTTATCCCGGGCTCATCAACGCGAACACGGTGCTGGGGCTCGTCGAAATCGGCGCGGTCCGAGCGACGGTGGACGTGGAGGAGTCGGGCGCGATAAACCCGAACGTTCGGAGCCTCACTAGCATTAATCCGGACAGCGAGCTCATTCCAGTTGCGCGTAGTGCTGGCGTCCTGACGGCGCTTTCGGTCCCGGAAGGTGGTCTCATCTCGGGACAATCAACTGTCCTCCGCCTCGACGGTTGGACCCCGGAAGAGATGTCGGTCTTGTCCCCAGCGGCAATGCATTTGCGTTGGCCAAACATGACGATCGATCGTGGGCCGCGCGCGCGAAAAACAATAAAGGACCAGCAGAAGGAGATCGATAAGGCGCAAAAGCAAATTCGGGACGCTTTCCAAACTGCGCGCGCTTATTGGCAGGCCCGGAAGAATCCGCCAGCAGATTTCAAGACGGACCTGCGGTGGGAGGCGTTGATGCCAGTCTTCGAAAGCAAACTGCCTCTCTACGTGCATGCCGGAAAGCTCGCACAAATTGAAGCGGCCCTGGCCTGGGCCCGGGAGAATCAGTTCAAGATCGTCCTGGTGGATGCTGAGGATGCTTGGCGCGTTGCCCCCCAATTGAAAGAGACCGACACCGCGGTCATTCTCGGCCCTTCGACGAGCATCCCGCAGCGGCGCGATGATGACTACGACAGTTCGTGGAGCAATGCGGCCAAGCTTCAGGCAGCGGGAGTGCGATTTTGCATTGCTTCAGGGGGGCGGCGCGCGGAGACGAACGAGCGCAACGTGGGTTATGAAGCGGGGCTGGCAGCCGGCTACGGATTGCCAAAGGAAGAAGCGCTGAAGGCGGTGACAATTTATCCGGCCCAGATCCTTGGGGTCTCCGATCGTCTTGGAACCCTCGAAACGGGTAAGGCTGCGACCTTGATTGTGACCAACGGCGACCCACTTGATTTTCCGACCCAGGTCGAGATCGCATTTGTCGATGGCCGGAAAATCGATTTGTCCAACCGCCAGACCCGTCTGCGCGATAAATACCGCGAAAAATACCGCCGAAAATAAATCAGGCAGTTCAACCCAACTTCGGAGGGACGTGCTTCTGCACGTCCCACTTTTTTCGAAGTGTGTTCTCCAATCTACGGACGTGCGGAAGCACGTCCCTCCGAACTAGTGCACGAGTCGACGTCACTCCACCGGATGCACGATGTAGGTGCCGGCCTGCTTATCGTCTTCCAGCTTCAGCAAACCCCGCTCTTGCGCCAAAAGAAGAACTTCGTTGAAGGCGCGAAAGCCGTGCGCCCGCTCGTTGAAGCCGGGATTCTGGCGCTTGATGGCTTGCTTCACAAGCGAACCGCGAATCGTATAATCTTCACCCCGCTCCGCCCGCAAAGCGTCAACCGTCCGGCTGACAAGATCGAGGGCGCGATCCACCGATAAGCTATTCGCTTCCACCGGCGCGAGTTTTGAGCTGGTCGCCGCCGGACGAGTTGGCCGCTTTTTCACCTGCTCTCCGCGCACAAGGTCGTCGTAGTAAATAAATTCGTCGCAATTGTTGATGAAGAGGTCGGAGGTCGACTTCTTCACGCCCACGCCAATCACGGTCTTGGCGTTTTCGCGCAATTTACTGACCAGCGGAGAAAAATCGGAGTCGCCGCTGATAATGACAAACGTGTCGACGTGGTTCTTGGTGTAACAAAGGTCCAGCGCGTCCACGACCATCCGGATATCGGCGGAGTTTTTGCCTGACTGGCGAACGTGCGGGATCTCAATCAGCTCGAAGGCAGCTTCGTGCAGGCCGCGCTTGAAGGTCTTGTAGCGATCGAAGTCGCAATACGCCTTTTTCACGACGATGTGGCCCTTGAGAAGAAGGCGCTCGATCACCTTCCTGATATCGAAAGCAGGAAATTGGGCTTCGAGCGCCCCGAGCGCGATGTTCTCGAGGTCGAGAAAGACAGCCATCGTCGTGACGGAATCGGCAGGATTCATCTCGCCGGCACCTTAGTCGTTAGACCTCGGACTGCAAAGCCTCACGGAACGCTTGCGCGCGCGCCGGGTTATTGGAGAATTCGCGACCGAAATGAAAAGAATGCTCGTAACCATTGTCACCGGCGCGGGGTTGCTCCTGACGCTTTCAAGTCTGTCCGCCGCCGATGTCCCTGGCGCGACAGATCATCCGATGCTCAAACGAATCGAGGGCTCGGAAATTATTTGGTACAAATTTTCGAAGTTCGACGAGCTCAACATTCCGCTGGCGAAGGTCGAATTCGACTACGACACGACTAAATTCAAGGAAACGAAGCGCGAGAAGGTGGAAGGAGCGCACACCGTTCTCTATTACAAATTGCCCGGGGACGTCGCCACGCTCGAGGCTGTCCGGCAGTACGAGGAAGAGCTTAAGCCGGCGGGGTTTGAGACCCTGTTCACCGCAGCAAACGACCAGCTCGATGACGGCTATAACCGCTTCGTGTCCCAAACATTCCCGACGGTGAAGAAGACGCCCGGGCTCCAATACGTGCACGAATTCAATCACGACGAACAGCGTTACATGGCGTTGAAAGGCCCGGGAAAGGAAGGCGGTGAGGTTTACGTCACCCTTTACGCCTTCGTCTTGAAAGACGTCAGCAGCGGTTTTGACGAATTGAAAAAGCGCCATCAATACGAGAAAGGCCAGACGCTGGTCCGGGTCGACATTCTTGAAACGAAGCCGATGGAAGCCCGGATGACCGTTGTCCAGGCGGAAGAGATCACGAAAACTATTTCCACGTCTGGCCGCATCGCCATTTATGGCGTGCACTTCGACATCGACAAAGCGGAGATCAAACCCGATTCCGCTGAGTCGCTGTCCGAGATGGCAAAGGCGATCAAGGGGGGCGGCGGAAAGTATTTGATCGTCGGCCATACCGATAACCAAGGCGACCTGACCCACAACCAGGCGCTCTCCCAAAAACGTGCCGCGGCGGTGACGGCAGCGCTGAGCGGCCAATACGGCATCCCCGCCGGGAACCTCATCGCGGTCGGGGTTGGAATGGCGGCGCCCGTCGCGCCAAACACGGATGAAGCCGGGCGCGCCAAAAACCGCCGCGTCGAGATGGTCAAAATGTAGCTAAACCGCTGGATTCGTTGGGCTCACGTGGCCCGGGGTCGGTACGGGAGCTGCTTTTTCACCGCGGCATGCAACCAACCCACAAGTCCCGCAGCACGATTGTCCGGCCTGCCTTTAAAGCCGCTTCCGAATCCGCCGGCTGGTCGTCGACCCGCCACGCGATGTCAACTTACATCGCGGATGAAATTCGCGCATACGGCGTCATTCGTGACCTCGCGCTCGCCGAAGCCGAAAAAGTCACGAACCGGCTGAACCTCGAACGCGCCCGGATCGCTAACGAATACGTTGAAAGCGCGTTGAGACCCGCGCGGACCCCATACGAAGCCCAGCACCTGCCCCAAGGTGATGCGGCCCGCGAGCGGCAGCGTTGCGAAGCCGTAAAGGTCCGCCTTTCCCTGCTCCAAGCGCACCTCGACGCTTTGACCCGCGACCACGCCCACGCGGCGTAACCTGCAGCGCCCTTCGTCCGCGCGGCCTTTGACCTAATCGCGGCCCCAGATCAGGGCGACGCTCGTCGTCAGGCTGCCGCCCATGTTGAACGTGAGGTATTTTTTCGCGCCTGAGACCTGGCGGCCGTCTGCCTGTTCGGTGAGCTGCTGGAACGCTTCGTAGACTTGGCGGACGCCGGTCGCCCCGACCGGGTGGCCGTCAGCAATCAGACCGCCTCCAGTGTTAACCGGGATTTCCCAGCCAATTTTGCCGCTGACGTGTTCGCCGCGCACTTGCGCGAGGGCAGTCGCCCCGCTCTTCGCCAGCTCCGCGCCCTTGCCGGGTTCTGCCAGCCCAAGAATTTCGTAGGCAACAATCTCGGTAATCGAGAAACAGTCGTGAACTTCCACGCCGTGCATGTCGCGCGGCTTGAGATTCGCCATGGAGAAAGCTTTCTCGGCAGCCTTTCGCGCGGTGGAAAACGTCGGCGCGTCCTTCTTTTCCAAAGCCAGATAATCCGTCGTGCTGCCAAAACCGAGAAGACGCGGCAGCTTAGATTTGTCGGCCCCGATCCGATCGAGGTATTTGCCCGACGCCAGGACGACGGCCGCGCCGCCGTCTGTAATTTGGGAGCAATCGGTGACTCGCAGGGGCGGCGCCACGCTGGGATTTTTCTCCGAGACCTGAGACGCATAGCTGTAGGTCAAATCCGCGTCCCTCATCTGCGCCAGCGGATTCAGGCGAGCGTGCGCGTAGTTTTTGTAGGCGACGGCGGCGAGGTCATCGGCGCTCGCGCCATACTTCTCGATGTAAATTTGTGCGATCCGCCCGAACAGCTTTGGGAACATGAAATCGCCGTATTCCGGTTTCTCGATTTGATAATCGGCCGCCGCGCCAAGAACATCGCCGCCGTCCAGGGAGGACATTGTCTTTTGCTGTTCCGCACCGACCACGAGAACGACGTCGTGCAATCCGCCGGTGATCCATTGCGCGCCCAGCAAAACTGAAAGCGACCCGGAAGCGCAGGCCGCCTCCGTGTGCATCGTGGGAATGCCGTGAAGCTTCGGATCGATTTCAGGAATGAAAGCTCCCAGGTGAAGTTGCTTGGTAAACCCACCGGCATTGAAATTTCCGACGGCCGCCGCTTCGATCTCCGCCGGATCGATCTTCGAATCTTCGAGCGCCTTGCGTCCCGATTCGGTGATCAGGTCGCGGATGGTCTTTCCCTCCTTCTTCAGGTTGCGCTTAAAGTCGGTGCGGCCGCCGCCGAGGATGTAAACTGGTTCCATATTCGATAGTTAATTCAGTGTTGCAATGCGGGCTCAAGCCTCGGTCCGAACATCGCGCGAAAAATCCCAAGCTCCAAATTCCAAATCCCAAGGAAGCTCCAATTCCCAAGGTCCAAAAGCCGCTGGTGCTCTCATGTTTGAGGCTTGGAATTTGGTGCTTCTTTGGAGCTTGGTGCTTGGGATTTGGAGCTTCGCGCGCTAGCGCGCGCGGCCTTCGCCACAAAATGCCTTTGTAGGATGGGGCTTCGGGCGTTAAAATGGGGACCTGATCGATAGACATTAATCTTTCCCCGCAATGGAGCCCGAACGATGACACCGCTACAACCCTACGTCCCCACTGAACGCGAGCAGAAGTTTCTCGAGGGCGTCGAAGAAGGCCGCTATGAGCGGGAAATCATCAGTGGGCTCGCCCCTTTCTTCCACGAGAAGGCGCCGGCGGACATGCTCAACTTCTACTCCAAGGACGAGGTGGCACGCCTGCAAGCGCTCAAGGGCACCGACCGTGACGTTGAAGCCCGGATGCCCGTGAAGATCACGCGCCATTATTATGAGCTGGCCAGGACCAGCGCCGCGATTCAGCGCATCGTCAAGGCCGACCCCGCCGAGACACTGGATCTTGCGGGCTCGGAGGATCCCGGCAACCAGATGGACTACAGCCCCGTCGAGGGTCTGCTGCACAAGTACGAGATGGGACTCATGTACGTCATTTCGACCTGCTCGGCCCATTGCCGCTTCTGTTACCGCGAAGAATTGATCGCCCGTAAGCAGATCAAGCGACAGGACGGCACCATCGCAAAGAAAGGGCTCGCGATGATCCCCGACATCATCCCCTACATCAAGCAACACAACGCGGCCGTCGCGGCGAATGGCGGCGTGCACCCCGAAAGCGGACGCGAAAAGCTGCGCGAGATCCTGATGTCGGGCGGCGACGCGATGGTGCTGAACAATTCAAAGATCGCGGCCTGGCTCGGTGCGCTGGCCGAAGCCGGCGTCGAGTCGATCCGCATCGGCACCAAGGATATGGCGTTCTATCCCCAGCGCTTTGACCGCACCTTCCTCTCGATGCTCGATCGGTTCCATGAGACCTACCCGGAGGTCGGCCTGCACATGATGCTGCACTTCGAGCACCCGGACGAGTTCCTGGCCAAGGATGCGGAAGGAAATTACATCGAGGACGCACAGGGCTTCAAGCAATGGGTCCCCGCGACGGGCGAAGGGATGCGGGGCCTGGCCTCGCGCGGCTGGCTCACCGTGCAGAACCAGGCGCCGATCATGAAGGGCATCAACGATGACGCGGACGCCCTCCGTATTCTGCAGCGCGAGTTCAAGCGCGCCGGCGGCGAGAACCACTACTTCTTCTGCGGGCGCGACATCGTCGCCTACAAGGCGTTCAACGTTCCGATCGAGACCGCGTGGAATATTCTCAACGAATCGCAAAAGGGACTGTCGGGCGTCGAGACGCACGCGCGCCTTTCCATCACACATTACAAGGGCAAGACCGAGGTTGCGGCGGTCACCAACGAAGGGATACCGGGACTCGCGGGCAGTGAGAATGGCGTCTTGATCTTCAAGATTCTTCGGAACGCCGGCAGCGCTCCCGACCGCGGCAAGGTCTGCATCGTTGGCCGCAACCCCGAGGCCCTCTGGTTCGACGATTACGAGGACCGCGTGCTGTTCGACGAGGCCGGCTTGTATGATTACGCGCGTGTGGCGGCTCCCGGACAGGCGCCGGGTCGCGCCACGGCTGCAGCACAGGCGCCGAGTCTCGGCGCTCTTCAAGCCGCTCTTGTAGAATGATCGACAAGCGGGTGGCGAGCGCGGCCGAGGCTGTCTCGGACATTTTCGACGGCGCCACCATCATGATCGGCGGTTTCGGCGAAGCGGGGAGTCCAATCGAGCTCATCCACGCGCTGATCGATCAGGGCGCCACGAATCTGACGATGATCAGCAACAACTGCGGCAGCGGCGAGGTCGGCCTCGCGGCGCTGCTCAAGGCGGGCCGCGTTTCCAAGGTCATCTGTTCGTTTCCGCGCACCGCCAACTCGACCGTCTTCCCCGAGCTCTACCGAAGCGGGCGCACCAACTTGGAACTGGTTCCCCAGGGAACACTCGCGGAGCGCATCCGCGCCGGCGGAGCTGGAATCCCGGCGTTCTACACCCCGTCCGCGGTGGGAACGCCG
>DATLNB010000061.1:0-15493 GCA_035536995.1 Chthoniobacterales bacterium
AAGGTGTCCAAGTTCGCGATCGTCAAACCTTCCGGCAACGTAGTCGTGGATGAATCGGTCGCCGCGATCGCGCAACGCGACTTCGCCGCGGCGGAAGCTCTAAGGGACCAAGCACCAAGCTCCAGAGAAACTTCAAATCTCAAATTCCAAAGGCGGCGTGCGCTTCGTTGGTGTTTGATGTTTGGTGCTTCTCTGGTGCTTGGAGCTTGAGATTTGGAGCTTCCGCGGCGAGCCAACCAGCAGTGCGGGGACCGGTGTGAAGATGTCCACAATCGTCAAAATCCGGATCGAGAAAGATGGGAAGGTGTCCAAGTTCGCGATCGTCAAACCTTCCGGCAACGTGGTCGTGGATGAATCGGTCGCCGCGATCGCGCAACGCGACTTCGCCGCGGCGGAAGCACCAAGGGACCAAGCACCAAGATCCAGAGAAACTTCAAATCTCAAATTCCAAAGGCGGCGTGCGCTTTCGTTGGTGTTTGATGTTTGGTGCTTCTCTGGTGCTTGGAGCTTGGGATTTGGAGCTTCCGCGGGGAGCCAACCAGCAGTGCGGGGACCGGCGTGAAGATGTCCACAATCGTCAAAATCCGGAGCGAGAAAGACGGAAAGGTGTCCAAGTTCGCGATCGTCAAACCTTCCGGCAACGTAGTCGTGGATGAATCGGTCGCCGCGATCGCGCAACGCGACTTCGCCGCGGCGGAAGCTCCAAGGGACCAAGCACCAAGCTCCAGAGAAACTTAAAATCTCAAGCTCCAAAGGCGGCGTGCGCCTTCGTTGGTGTTTGATGTTCGGTGCTTCTCTGGTGCTTGGAGCTTGGGATTTGGAGCTTCCGCGGCGAAGCCGCGGTTAGAGCAGCGCCAGCGATTTTCCTTCGCGATGTTCCACCTGGTCCATCGTGCATTGCTTCGGTGCCTTATCCGGCCGGTACCGGTGGATCTTCGTCCCGTGCCGGAACCGGCCACCGGTGAAATGATCGTAGGTCACTTCGACGACGATTTTCGGATCGACCGGTTCCCATTCGGCGCTCCGTTCGGTGCTCCACCGGCTCGGGCCGCCCGGCGCGTTTCCGGTGAAGCCCGGCTTTTTCCTGAGCGCTTCAAATTTTTTGGTTAACGCCGGCCGCTCACTTGTCTTGAAAGCAGAAGTGAACCCGACGTGATGCAGGAGGCCGTCATCGTCATACAAGCCAAGCAGCAACGATCCGATAACCGGCGCGCCGGTGGCATAACGAAAACCACCGATCACGCAGTCGGCCGTGCGAACCTGCTTCACCTTCATGACCGCGGTCCGTTCGCCTGACGCATAAGCGGCCTCGCGCAACTTCGCGATTACGCCGTCCAAATCCCCGCCGGTTTTGTCGAACCATTTCTTTGCTTTGGCCAGATCGGTCGTGGCCGGCGAGAGACGAACCCGGCTTTTTTCTGTCAGGTTTTTCCGGGCGAAGGCCTCGAGCTGCTTCCGCCGCTCATGCAAGGGCAGCGCGAGGAGCGATTTGCCGTCGGTGTCCGCCAGGAGATCGAAAACGATGAACAAGGCCGGGTGCGCGGCAGCAAGTTTCTGGACCCGACTGGCGGCCGGGTGCAAACGCAGTTGAAGCTCATCGAACGACAAGGCGCTGCCGATCGGAATGGCCAGCTCGCCATCGAGGACGAAGCGTTTCGCAGAAATCCTTTCCAGTTCCGCAACGACGTCGGGAAAATAACGAGCGAGGGGCTGGCCGGCCTTTGACTGCAGGAAAATGTTATCGCCATCGCGAAAGGCGATGCATCGAAAGCCGTCCCATTTCGGCTCGTACTGCCATTCGTCGCCCGCCGGGATTTCGTCCACCGAACGGGCTTCCATCGGGGGAAGGGGCGGCTTGAGTGTTAGAGCCATGGTCAGAGCGAGCCGTAACAAATGACGAATGACGAAAGATCAGCCCCTCGTTTGGACTTCGTCATTAATTCGTCATTCGTCATTCGGGTTTCGTCATTTGTTAGTGTACCTACGCGGCTCGAGCTTTGGTGGACGTTTACCTTTCCGAATTGCGCCCGCTACGGGGATGTAGCTGAGCTCGCAACCATCGACTGCACACCTCAGGAGTAATCCGCCGCGACTCATATCGCCACGCCCCACAAAGTCGGCCGGGAAACGGAGGCGTTCCCCGAAATGCTCGAGGAGGATTTCGATGTATTTCCCGGTCGCAATGCTGCCGAGGAGAACAATTTCGCTTTCGGCGGGGAGCGTTTCCGCAAGCCGTTTCACGTCGCGCTCCAGCGGAGCACGGTAGCGCGGGTCGGACTCGTGAATATCAACGGCGGCAAACTCCTGAAGATCGGCGAGACCAACCGGAGTTGCGGCGGGAACAAGCCCGCGCGTCGGAGTAATCACGAGGACAGACGCTTTTCGGCGGCGCGGCGGGGCGAAGGCGTTTGCGTAGGCAAGCTTGCCGCGAAAGTAGAGCCCGCTAAGAAAAGCGAAGACCTCGCCAAGTGTCGGCGGCTTCTTGCTCCGAAGGCGCCGGGCCAGGTCGAACTGGGCGCGCTCGCTCATGATCATTTTTGCGCGCAAACCTCCGGCATAGGCAGGCGAAAGGAGGAAGACGCGCTTCATTATTCCACTGCCAGCTTAAGAGTCCGCGACGCCGCGCGCGCTCGTCACGGCGCGGGTCCGGTTCGCTTCGAGCTCGGCCAGATGCCGCTCCGACCACCGGCAAAGCGTGCGCAACGGCTCGATCAGGGTGCGCCCGAGTCGCGTCAGTGAATATTCCACGCGTGGCCGCCGGCCATCGTGGGCCTTGCGCAAAACCAGCCCGTCACGCTCGAGGCTGCGCAGAGTCTGGGTCAGCATCTTCTGCGAAATGCCGCCGATGCTCCGCCGCAATTGCCCGTAACGCTGGGTGCCGTTGGCCAGCACCTGGATGATGAGCGCCGTCCACTTGTCCGCGATCCGGTCGAGCACAACCCGGGACGGGCATTGCGGTTTGAGAACGGAAGCGCCGGCCGATTTCATCCATGATTTCTCGGATCATTCCGGCCAAGCGCAAGCGACTTGCGTTCGCCGGGATTCCCGAGGACGATTCGTTCCGCCATGCCTGCTGCCGCCGTCAACGCGCCGTGAAGATCCTCGTCGTCGGCAGCGGCGGCCGGGAACACGCCCTCGGCTGGAAGCTAAAGCAATCGGCCGGTGTCGATCGTATTTTCACCGCACCGGGAAACGCGGGCACCGAAGAGATCGGCGACAATGTTCCAATCAAGGCAAGTGACCTCCCGGCGCTCGCGGGTTTTGCCCGGGAAAATAAAATTGGCCTGACGGTTGTGGGTCCGGACGACGCTCTCGCGGCCGGCATGGTGGACCTCTTCGAACAGGAAGGGCTCCGTATTTTCGGGCCGTCGAAATCGGCGGCACGGTTGGAGTCGTCGAAGATTTTCGCGAAAGAATTGATGCGCGCGGCGCGAATTCCCACGGCGCGCGCAGCAACGTTCCACAATCAGGAGGCGGCCTTCGCGTTCCTCCGGGAATCACGGTTCCCGATCGTGATCAAGGCGGATGGGCTTGCCCTGGGAAAAGGCGTAATCGTTGCGAAAAGTGAAGATGAAGCGAAGGCGGCCGTGGAGTCGATGCTAAGCGGCGGCCGGTTTGGTGAAGCCGGACGGCGGATCCTGCTCGAAGAATGCCTGGCCGGCTCTGAATGCTCGCTTCATGCCCTGGTCGACGGCGCGAATTTCCAAATGCTGGCCAGCGCGCGCGATCATAAGCGCGCGTTCGATGGCGACGCGGGCCCGAACACCGGGGGCATGGGCGCATTTAGCCCGGCGAATAATTTCAGGGCGGAAGACCAAGCCGACTTTGAAGGCAATGTGATGAGGCCTTTGCTTGATGGATTGCGGGAAGCCGGGGTGCGGTTTCGTGGCCTGCTTTTCCCGGGCTTGATGATGACCGAGAAGGGAGCGCAGGTCCTGGAATTCAACTGCCGTTTCGGTGATCCCGAAACCCAGGTCATCTTGCCACGACTTAAATCCGATCTCGCACCGCTGCTCGAGGCGACGGTGGATGGATCGCTCGACCGGGTGAAGATCGAGTGGGACGACCGCGCGGCAGTGACGGTCGTAATGGCCTCGGGCGGTTATCCGGATAAATACGAAACAGGCAAACGGATCACGGGCCTGGAGGCTGCTGCATCCGCGGAGGTGCAAGTCTTCCATGCCGGGACCCGCCGCGAGAATGGGAATATCGTGACTTCGGGGGGACGCGTTCTGGCGGTAACGGCTTTAGGCGAGACGGTGGCCATGGCACGTGAGCGCGCCTACCAGGCGGTCGGGCAAATCCATTTCGAAGGCTGTCATTTCCGGCAGGATATTGCTGCCAGCGCGGTCAGCCGGTAAATTAGGATAACGTGACCTGGAGCTGCAGAATACCATTTGTTGTCGTGATCGCGGCGGGATGGATCGCCGTGGCTGCGACCGTCGCGGCGCAGTCGCCCACCAAGCCTCCCTCTAATCCCACGACGACGTCGCCCGCACCGGCAGCCGAACCTTCCGCGACGCCGACCACCCGCGCCTTGATTGATTCGATGGACGCGGCCGATCTCAAAGAGGCGCTCCAATTATTGAAGAACAACTACATCAAGCCTGAGAACCTGAGCGAAACCGAGCTGAGCCGGGCGGCCTTCGAAGGCATTTTGAGCAGGCTCGGCCGCGGCGTTGTTCTTCTTCCGAGCCCGGGGGCCGAACCCCCTGAAGCCGCGGCCCCTTTCTACGGGGAGATCATCGATGGCCACATCGGCTATTTGCGGCTCGGTGCGCTCAACCGGCAAAACCTCGAGGCGCTCGATTCGAATTTGCAGGGGTTCGCCGGTAAGAAGGTTGATGCGGTCGTGCTCGACTTCCGAGCCAGCCCGGCAACGAGCGATTTCGCGGTAGCCTCCGAATTCGCAAAACGTTTCTGCCCGAAGGACAAGCTGTTGTTCACCCTGCGCAAGACCACGGCAAAGCAGGAACGCGCGTTCACCTCCGATCGCGATCCCGCCTATCACGGTTTGCTCATCGTCCTCGCGGATGGGGACACGGCGGGCGCGGCGGAAGCGGTGGCTGGGGCAGTCCGGGTCTATGAGAAAGCGCTGATTATCGGTCAGGCGACGGCCGGCCGGGCGGTGGAATATTCAGACCTGAAGCTCCCCAGCGGTAAGGTGCTGCGCGTCGCGGTAGGCGAAGCCGTCCTGCCTGAGGGGCGTCCGCTTTTTCCGGGCGGTCTGCAACCGGACGTGCCGGTGGAGATGGCGCCGGCAGACAAACGCGAGGTGTTCCAGGCAAGCCGCGAAAAGGGAATGACGCCTTTTGTAATTGAAGCGTCTCGCCCGCACCTAAATGAGGCTGCGCTCATGTCGGGAAGAAATCCGGAGCTCGAGGCGCTCGAGGCCGCGCAACGGAAGAGTCGCAACCCGGAAAAAGCCACGGTCCACGATGTTGTTCTCCAGCGAGCGCTCGATGCGGTCACCTCGATCAGCATCTTTCAAAAAAAATAGCTGTGAACCCGCTCGAGGAACGGATCGGTTACAAGTTCCGAAATCCCCTTTTGCTGGCGGAAGCGTTGACCCATCCGAGCCTGCGGCACGAGACACATCGCACTCATTTCGATAACCAGCGTCTCGAATTCCTCGGTGACGCGGTCCTTCAGCTCGTGATCACCGAGCACCTTTACGGATATTTCACGGCCGAGGCCGAAGGGAAGCTGACCAAGTTCCGGGCGCGGCTGGTTTCACGCGAAGCGCTGGCGGTCCACGCGGCGGCCCTCGAGCTGGGCAAATATTTGATGATGGGCCGGGGCGAAGAAGCGAGCGGCGGACGAACCCGGAACTCGACGCTGGCCGATGCTTTCGAGGCGCTGGTTGGTGCGATTTATCTCGATAGCGAGCTGGCCATGGCGCGGAAATTTATCCTGGAACAATCCGCGGCGGAGCTGGCACAGCTGGTCGAGCAACCGGTGGACGTTAATCCGAAGGGCCAGCTCCAGGAGTTGCTCCAGGCCATTTCGCCCCGGAGCCCGGTTTACGAAGTGATGTCGCAGACTGGGCCCGAGCACGCGAAGACATTCATCGTCCGCGCGATCTGGGAAGGGATCGAGCTCGGGCAGGGGACGGGAAAAAGTAAGAAGCAGGCGGAGACGGCGGCGGCCATCGAGGCGATGCGGGAGAAGCGGTGGGAGAAAGATTCTTCGTTGGTAGGCCGGGAAGGAGTCTAGCTCAGGGCGCGACTCGACAGAGTCGCCCTTACCAGTTGCCAGTTGGCGAATGATTCAGGGCATGCAGTTCGCCCCATGCGTGGTGCTGCTCAATCGTTGCGGTGACATATTTCTTGGCCCGATGCGTCGCTTCGTTGAGCGATAACCCAGCGGCCAATCCGGCCGCAATCGCAGCAGAATAAGTGCAACCGGTTCCGTGAGTGGATACACCGCGCAAAAAGGGGGCGGTGAGCTCGGTCACTTCGTCGCCGGCAAAAAGCAGATCGATCGCCGCATCACCGCGAAGGTGACCGCCCTTTAACAAGACGGGGACACCGTACTTTTCAGCGAGTTTTCTGCCCGCGGCGCGCATCGCCTCGGCATCGCCGATTTGTTGGCGGAGGAGTCGGCTTGCTTCATCCAGGTTCGGTGTGATCACCGCGGCGCGTGGAAATAATTGCTCTTCGTAGGTCGCGATCGCGTCGTCTTCCAGAAGCGGGTCGCCGCTTGTCGCGATCATGACAGGATCGACCACGAGGGGTATCGAAGGGTGATCTTTCAGGACCGCCGCGACAAGGGCGACGATCTGGCGCGAATACAACATGCCGGTCTTGACCGCTCCGACCGGGAAAGCCCGCAGCAGCAGTTCGATTTGTTCACGGACTCCCTCTTCCGCAACTGGCTCGACTCGGGAAACGCGACCCGGTGTTTCGGCCACGACGCAAGTGACCGCGCTGAGGCCGTACACGCCGAGCGCGCTAAATGTTTTGAGGTCGGCCTGGAGCCCTGCGCCGGCGCTGCTATCCGAGCCGGCGATCGTCAGCGCGACCGGGACCGTATCCGACATCGTAAACGTCGCCGAGAGGACGACGACCGGAGAGGCTAGCCGCCGTCGGCGCCGATCGCTTCAACCGGGCAGCCTTCCATCGCCTCTTTGCAAAGCGCTTCTTCGTCCGGACTCTCCGGTTGCTTGTAAACGAAAGAGTGGCCTCCGTCGTCGTTACGCTTGTAGTTTGCGGGCGCGGTTTCGCGGCACAGATCGCAGTCGATGCACTGATCGTCTACGTAATAAGGGCCGCCTACGTTCTCGGGATATTTATTTGCTGGGTCGGCCATATTTCCGGGTAAAAAAGCGACCTCGAACGTAGAAAGAAAGCCCCCGGGCGCAAATGGAAATCTGGCCCCATTTGCTCAGGGCGCGGCCAACTGGTGGCGGAGCAGCGATGACTGAAAAGATGCGCGCGGCGGGCCCGACAAAAAAGGAAAAGGAAAGCACTCTGCGCGCGTTCCTGATTGAGCTGGCGGTTTACGCGGCCTTTGTCACCGCCTACTTCTTTTTGGTCCTCCATTACCTCTCGGGCTGGCTGCAGAACCTTCACCTTCATCACGTGAAACTGTATGCGCTCGTAACGATCGTGCTCATCATTGGCCAGGCTGTCTTGCTCGAGAGCGTTACGACTTGGCTCCTGCGCCTTCTCCGCGGCCGATCGGAATAACAAAACCATGTTTTTCCCGATCTCCGACGCCCACATCAATCCGATTTACCTCGCGACGATCGGGTTTCTCATCGGAGTGTTAGGCGGCTTTTTTGGCGTTGGCGGCAGCTTCATCGCCGGACCGGCGCTGCGGGCGGTCGGGCTCGACTGGAATTTCGCGGTCGGCACGGACCTGGCCCACATCGTGGGCAAATCGGTTGTCGCCGCGAAGCGCCATCGCGCGCTGGGCAACGTCGATCTCAAGCTCGGGTTGATCATGGCGGTGGGCACCATGGCCGGCGCGGAGGTAGGCGCTCAGCTGATCGAGATGGCGAAGCGGGCCGGGAACGTGAACCTTGTTGTGAGCGTCGTTTCGATCAGCATCTACGTCAGCATTTCGAGCTTCATGATCTGGGAAGCGTGGCGGACGCTGCAATACCAGAAGAAACGCGGGGAGGGCTCGGACGTCGCCGGCACCGCGGCGAAACGGGACGAATCGTCCTTCAGTCACCGGACGAGAGCGATCCAGCAATTCAATCTCTGGCCGATGATCTCGCTCCCTGCTTCGGGCATAAAGGCAATCTCGCTCTGGATTATCATTTTGGTCTCGTTCATCGGCGGCCTCTTCAGCGGGTTTCTCGGGGGTGGCGCCGGTTACATCCGGATGCCGATGATGGTTTACGTAATTGGAGTTCCCACCCATCTCGCGGTGGGGACCGATCTTTTTGAGATCATCATTTCGGCGAGCTACGGAACGTTTAGTCACGCCCTTAAAGGCAACGTCGATATCCTGATCGCGCTCGTCATGCACACCGGGGCCGCCATTGGGGCCCAGATCGGCGCGATCTCGACCCAGTATTTTGCGGGACCGAAAATTCGGCTCGCCTTCGTCCCCTTGCCCCTGATCGGCGCGGCAATTGTGATTTACACGCTCGTCACCGGCCAGAAGCTTTAAGGAACGATGCGCATTCTTATTTGCAGCGACGGAACCGATCCGGCCGACAAACCGGTCATCGTCGCCGGCCTCGTCGCCGGGCCGACCAAGGCAGTGACGACCCTGCTCGGAATTGCGGAATCGCCGGTAGACGAGGCGCCCCTCCGAACTGCGCTCGAAACCGAAGCGCAAAAACTGCGGCGCTTTGGGGTTTCTGCCGAAATCGTCGTCGGCGCTGGGGAACCGATTCGCGAGATCCTCGAGCAAACGAAAAAAACCCAGTACGCGCTGACGATCATCGGAGCGCGGCGGAAGGCGAGCACGGGGATGTATTGGCGCTCGGCCCGAACCTACGAAGTGATCAAGGCGATCCCGACGCCAGTCCTCCTCGCCACCGGTATCTGCGAGACGATGAAGAGCTTCATTGTTTGCACCGGCGGAAAAAAGTACATCGATGCTGCCGTTGAGCTGACAGGCAAAGTGGCCGCCGCGGTTGGCGCTTCAGTGACGTTGTTGCACGTCATGGCGGAACCGCCGGCGATTTATGCTGACCTCGTCCGGCTCGAGGAAGACGTCGATCGTCTCCTGGAATCGGGTTCTGAGCTGGGGCGCAATCTCGTTGCCCAAAAACAAAGTCTCGAAAAACTCGGCGTCATGGTCGAGGTGCGCGTCCGGCACGGCTTCGTAGTCGACCAAATCTTCGCCGAGGTGAGCGAGCGGGGGCACGACCTGATCGTTACCGGCTCCTCGCCGACGCGCGGCCCGCTCGGCCATTACATTATGGGGGATCTGACCCGCGAGATCGTGAATCGCGCGAATGTCCCGGTCCTCGTGGCGCGTTCCGGCAAGGGCGGAGCGGCTGCACCCGGGGGGATGTGGAGTACGTTGAAGCAGCTGGTCGCTTCCAGCTGGGGCAAGTGACCGTTGCTGCGCGACGGAAATCCCAAATCCCAGGCACCAAGCTCCAAAGAAGCTCCAAACATCAAACTACAAAGCCGCGCACACCTGCGGCACCTGCGCGCGCAAGGATCGTTGTGATTTGAATATTTAAATTTTACCTGGGATTTGGAACTTGGGATTTGGGATTTCCGCGCATAGCGCGGTCATCCTCCGTTCCTTTGCAATAACCCGCTTTGTCCCCGCATCAAAGCCTCGCCAATCAATACCGCATCCACACCGCAGGCTTTCACTCGCGCCAGGTCTTCCGCCGTCCGAATTCCACTCTCGCTTACCAGGACGATTTCGTTGGGCACCTGCTCGCTCAATTTTTCGGTCACGGATAGATCAATCTCGAACGTCCGAAGATCCCGGTTGTTGATGCCGATGATTGACGCGTCGGTTTCCAACGCGCGATCCAGCTCACCGAGGCTGTGCACTTCAACAAGGGCATCCATCTGATACAGCGCCGCGATCTCGAGAAGTTTTACCAATTCCTCCTGCTCGAGGCTCGCCACGATCAACAGGATTGCGTCGGCCCCGGCCGCCGCCGCTTCCATGATCTGGAGCGGATCGAGGATAAAATCTTTTCGCAAAAGCGGCTGCGCCACCGCCCCCCGCACCTTCCGAAGATGATCCAGGTGGCCTTGGAAGAACAGTTCGTCGGTCAGGACAGAAATCGCTTCCACCCCGGCCCGTGCATAATTTTTCGCCACGGCCACCGGGTCGAACTTCTCGACGATGACGCCGGCCGATGGCGACGCCTTTTTCACTTCGGCGATCAAAGCGAGTTTGCCTTCGCCCCGGCGGAGAGCGGCCGCGAATCCTCGGAAATCGTTGCGCAGAATCGCCGCTTTATGCAGCTCCTCGCGGCGCGGCCCGAGTGTTTCGATCTCCTTCCGTTTCGTCTGCAGAATTTCGTCGAGCCGGTTCACCATCGATCCTGTAACGCTGAATGATGCCGGTTGCACGCCCGCGCTCGGATGGCATGTTGCCGCCGCGCTTTTCCGCCGACGTAGCTCAGCTGGTAGAGCAACGGTTTCGTAAACCGTAGGTCACGGGTTCGAATCCCGTCGTCGGCTCTCTTCTCAATCATTGGCGCGCGCTTGCGCTTGTTACCAAAAAGTTCGCCCGTTACGGGATTCTCGTTCGGGTGAGCGGGCAACCCGCGCTCTGTGTGTGCCCCCTGATTTTGTAGAAGTTACGTAACCAGTGCGTCGGACCCGCCGCAAAAGGGCTCGACGTTAAAGCAGACCCCATCTTTTTTTACAGAAATGTAAGCATCCAGACGGCTCCGCATTCCGAATACACCTTCGTCCCTGTCCTTTCCCCAGCACGAGGAGGATCCCTTTTATGAAGATGAAGTCCATTACCCAATCTGGCATTTTTAATCCGCGCGTTTTCCTGGCCTTTGGTCTTTGCCTGGCCGGCGCTTTGCTCGCCATGGTGAGCTTCGCAACAAACCCGCCGAGCGGCACTCTTTCGCCGTCGAATCCGGTGCTCGAGTTTACCGGCGGACCTTTCCTGATTCCGTCGAACGCGAGCGACAACGCGGAAGGCCCGGTCGATTGCGACGCGGCCAATCCTTGCGAGGATTTCGGGTTAACCATCGACATCCCTCAGTCCTACAAGGACGCGCATCCGAACGACCTGGTCCGGATCACTATTTCCTGGGACGACCCGAGCGGCGGCCAGGACCTTGATACCTGGCTGGTGGATGATCCTGATGACAAGACGTATCCGGCGCATGCCTCAAACGGCGGGTCTAATCCGGAAAAGATGGAAATCACACTCGATAAGTTTCCGGCCGGGGCCTCGAAATATTTTGTTCGTGTCGCGCCGTTCGCGAGCACCGGCCAGGCGTTCACCGGGAAGGTGGCGCTTGTCAGCGGCTCGGGCGCGAACCCGGGCGCTACGCCCAAGCCTTTTGTCGGGATCGCCCCGCGTTACTACAACTATGCGCCCGGCCCGGGCATCGGCGAGAACGCCGGGGAACCGACGATCGGATTCAATTTGCAAACGAAACGGGCGATGTACATCTCCGGCCTTCAGACGCTGCGAGTCACTTTCCCGGAAACCGGCGCCTGCGACGCGCTTTGGGAAGACGTCTCGTATGTCCTGACCAGCAAGAAGTCGCTCGATCCGATTCTCTGGACCGACCAGGCGATTGGCCGCACTTTTGTTTCGCAGCTGAACAGCGTCGTTCCGCCGGCTTCTCCCGTGCTGATCGGCTTGAACAGCCTTATGGCTTTCACCGATGACGACGGTGCAAACTGGACGCCGGCGCAATTGAACCCGCCGGACGGCAGTTACGATCACCAGTCTGTTGGCTCCGGTCCGTATCCGCCAGCGCTCGCGCCGGCCTTGAGCAACCCAGTCAACAAGGGTCGCGCGATTTATTACTGCTCGCAGGCCGGGGTGACTGCGTTCTGTTCGCGTTCCGATGATGGCGGCTTGAACTTCGGGCCTTCGCGAAACCCGTACACCATTGTGGACGGCTGCGGCGGGCTTCACGGCCACCCGATGACATCGCCGGTGGACGGGACTGTTTATCTGCCGAACCGCGGCTGCAACAATATCCAGAGTCTCGCCGTTTCAGAAGATGCGGGTGAGACCTGGGTCGTCCGCCAGGTGAAAGGCGATGATTGGACCGCCAAGGAACCGTCAGGAATTATCGATCCGGCGGTCGGCATCGCGAATGACGGCACGGTCTACTTTGCGTGGGCCAGCGGCGAGCCTGACGGCACCCATCAGATGGTCTCGAAGAGCACCGACAAAGGCGTCACTTGGAGCAAGCCTTACGACCTCGGCCTCGTGCACGGCCTCGTGAACACGGTGTTCCCGCGCGTGATCGCGGGTGACGGTAACCGCGCCGCCGTTGGTTTCATCGGCACCACTGAGCCCGGCGACCACCAGCTCGCCGATTTCAAGGGCACCTGGCATGCCTATATCGCGACCACCTACGACGGCGGTGACACCTGGGCCGTGGTTAACGCCACCCCAAATGATCCTGTCCAAAAAGAAGCCTGCATTTGGAATGGCGGCGGTTCCAACCCTTGCCGAAACCTCCTCGATTTCAACGGCATGACCATGGATGACAAGGGCCGCGCCCTCTACGCCTATGCAGACGGTTGCATCGGCGAGTGCGTCTCCGGCGGGCCGAATTCCTACAGCGCAAAGGCGACAATCGCCCGCCAATCCGGCGGCCGCACTTTGCTGGCGGCTTTTGATCCATCCGAGCCGGCAGTTCCGCAGGCCGCCTGTCTGTCCGGGCACCGGGATGACCTCGCCTCCTACCTCACCTGGAAAATCCCGGACAACGGTGGATCCGAAATTCTGCACTACGACATCTATCGGGGGACGACCCAGAACAACATGGTCAAGATCGGCCAGGCCGACGGACCGAAGTCAACCTACACCGACCGGAGCGCGAATCCGAACGTTCCGAAATACACTTACAAGATCGTCGCGCACAACGCGCTTGGTGACGGCGTCCCGAGTAACGTGATCGAGCTCACGGTCGGGCCGCGTATCGAGCCGACCGGCGCTTGCGTCCTGCCGGGTGTGCAGGTCGTTGTCGATCCGACAGGCGATGCGACATCGACTTTGCCGCAGCACGACATCACTTCGGTGAACATTTCCGAGCCGCAGGACCTGGACGGCAAAGTCGTCTTCACGATCAAGGTCGTTACCCTGACCGCGCCGGTTCCGCCGAACCTGCGCTACGCGGTTCGTTTCGGAGCTCCCGCGCCGCCGCCGGCCGATCCAGTGCTCGGTCCGCAGGAAGACTGGTTCGTGAGTTACATCTCCGGTGCTGAACAGTTCACTTACGGAACGACGGCCGCGCCAGAAAACGTGCCCGGCCGTATCTTTACTACGCTCGGGACTCTCGATCCGGCCAGTCGGGTTGATCCCGATGGGACGATTACCCTGGTTTTGCCGAAATCGATCATCGGCAATCCGACACCGGGCCAGGCGATCACCAGCGTCTTTGGCAGCGTCCGTGTGAACGGGCCTACCGGCGGCACGAATGAGACTATCTACGACAGCACGGGTACCGGTAGTTATCAGTTGCGCCCGGGCAATCTCTGCCTGCCTAACACCGCTCCGCTTGCCGTCCTCACGGCCGATAAAGCGAGCGGCACCGCTCCGTTAACAGTGACCTTCAACGCGTCGGGATCGAGCGATCCGGATTCGATCGATACCATCGCGAGTTACACCTTTAACTTCGGCGACGGCACCGACGATGTCGTCCAGGCGTCGCCGGTGATTTCGCACACCTTCAACGAAGGCGGCCTCTTCGACGTCAGGCTGGTGGTCACGGATTCGCGCGGAAAGGTCAGCTCGAACACGGCCCACGCGTTGGTCGAGGTAGAGAACAGCGGCTCGCCGAGCGCGGCGCAGTTGCTCAACATCTCGAGCCGGCTCCGCGTCCAGACGGGCGATAACACCCTTATCGGAGGATTCATCGTTACCGGCTCGGAGATTAAGAAAGTAGCCATCCGGGCCCTCGGACCGTCCACCAAGGTTCCCGGTTTTGTGCCTGATCCTGTCCTGGAATTGCACGACAGCTCGGGTGCGCTCGTGACGAGTAACGACAACTGGGCTGAATCTCCGGAGGCTGCACAAATCCAACAGGCCGGCCTCGCGCCGGAGAGTCCGAACGAGTCCGTTATCCTGCGGTCGCTGAATCCGGGCCAGTACACTGCGGTTGTCCGAGGGAAGTTTAATACCATCGGCACAGCTGTGGTCGAAGCCTACGATCTCGACCCGACGAACAACTCGAAGCTGGCCAATTTGAGCACCCGGGGATTTGTCCAGACGGGGGATAACATCCTCATCGCCGGCTTCATCACCGGCAACCGGAACGCGAATATCAACGTGCTCCTCCGGGCGCTCGGGCCGTCGATCGCGGCGGACGTGCCGAACGCGTTGAACGATCCGACGATGGCGCTCTACAACGAAAACGGGGCGGTCATTGCGAACAACAACGATTGGCAGGACAGCCAGAAGAACCAGATCCAGCAAACTGGCATCCCGCCCAGCAACGCGAAGGAATCGGCCATCGTCGCGAGCCTCGCGCCCGGCCTTTACACCGCCATCGTGCGGGGTGTGAACGACGGTGTCGGAAACGCGGTCGTCGAAGTTTACAACCTGCCTTAATTAAACAGCCGTCAAAAAGCGAGCGCCCGTGGCCACCACCACGGGCGCTTTGCTTTTGTGCGGTTGTTTCCCCGAGCTTCTGCTTTTGGCCGTCCAACTTTAATCTGGTTAGACCGGCGCGTTTCCGCGAAGTTCCGCCGATTTCATGTCGCCAGACGAACACGACATTATGCGCGCGGTGGAAGACCGGTACTGGTGGTATCGGGCTTTGCGCCAGCACGTGATTGATTCCGTCGGGCCGGCCGCGGGAAAATTTTCGCTGCTCGATGCCGGGTGCGGAACGGGCGGGACGCTCGAGGCGGTCCGGCGCGCCTTTCCGGAGGCAGAATTGACCGGGTTCGATGCCAGCGAGCATGCCGTGAGGTTAAGCGCTGGGCGCCAGACCGGGGCGCGTCTGGTCTGTGCAAGCGTGCTGGAAATGCCGTTCCCGGACGCATCGTTCGACTTCGTCTTGTCCCTCGATGTCTGGAGCCACGCCGGGATAGACGACGCCCTGGCGGCGCACGAAACGCATCGAGTCCTGCGGCCGGGTGGCCGCCTGCTCCTCAACCTGGCGGCGTTTGAATTCCTGAAAGGGGCCCACGATTACGCGACGGATGTGGATCGGCGTTACACGCGCGCGCAGGTCGAAGCGTTGTTGGAAGGCGCCCAGTTTACAATCGAGCGCCTGACTTACTGGAACGCGGCGCTGGCCCCTGCCGTTGCGCTCGTTCGCTGGCTCAGCCGGCGCCGGCTTGGGCGCGAGCAGCCGCGCTCCGATTTCCGGCCGCTGCCGTCACTGGTCAACACC
>DATLNB010000062.1:0-16649 GCA_035536995.1 Chthoniobacterales bacterium
GTCAGCCGCAGGCTTTCGAAGTTCTGCAGGAAAAACGGTTCCAACGGCGATCCATCGGCCTTACGCGGATAGTTCAGGAACTGGTCCTTCGCGATACCGCCGTCTCGCGGATCTTCAATCACCGGGCAGAACGCGTAACGCAGCGGATCGCTTTCCGGCCGTAGCGTCTTCGTGATGTAACCCTTCGAGTAAAGGTTATCGATGTCGCTCACGGTGCGAATGATGGCGGTCCCGTCGAGGTCCCGGCCATTCTTCGCCGCGAGATCGTTCATCATCTTCTGGCCATCGCGGGTGTTCAGCGCCTTGTCCGTGTAACTGATCCAAACGTGGATCCAGATACCGAGCCGGTTGTTGCTGAAGTAACCGTTGCGCATATCAAGGATGACCGACTGCCGGGCCGCCCCGAGACCGACCGGGTTGGTGCCCCGCTTCGGGAACACGTATTCCGGGCTGCTGTCGGCAATCTGCCGTTCGCGCTGCCCGACGGAAGTCGCAGTGAAGGTATTGACGCTGGCGCCGCCCATCACGCTGAAGTACCAGATATTGCCGCTATGGTCGTAAGCCGGCGAAGTGCTGAGCGCCCGGACATTGCGCTGATACCAGAAGATCGGCGTGTCTTCCGCTGCCGCCGGTCCGGGCTGGCGCCGGCCGGAAATAGCTGCCGGGTTAACGCCATTCTGCTGATAGTAGGCATCCGTGAAATCGTAAAGACGATCTTCGAC
Source organism: Chthoniobacterales bacterium (assembly GCA_035536995.1). Taxonomy (GTDB): domain Bacteria; phylum Verrucomicrobiota; class Verrucomicrobiia; order Chthoniobacterales; family UBA10450; genus AV80. Next base: position 723 of record DATLNB010000062.1, read on the forward strand.
GTCCGCCTCGGTGATGGTAGGAATCGCGAGGAGCGCAAGCGCGCCTAACGACATTTTCTTGAGAAGAAGTTTTGGTTGCATGGCGGGGAGAAATACATGCCCCCAACAACCCTGGCTATCCACGAAATGTAACCCAACTGTTACCTGACGAGCGCGCGTCACGCGCTCTTCGAAGAACGGATGCTAGACGACCAAGGAGCGGCGATTTCCAAATCGCCGAATTCTGCTCCTCCTGTAGCGGCGGTCTGCGACGCCGACTGCCGACTGCCGAGGCTTCCCCGATGTAGAGCTCGGCATTGGCTGTTTGTTGTGTCACCGCAAGGGTGAGTGGAAGACCAGGATGCCGGAGCCGGCTCCAATCCAGCTGTAGCTGCCCGGCTTAATATTGGCATGTTGTCTGATAGTTTTTTTGCCACGGCAATAACACCTTCCCAGTATCGCCTGCGAATATCGTAGCGTTCCGCCGATGTTTGCGGCCTTCGTTACCCTTCTCCCGAAGCTGGATTTGCTAGTCGTTCGCCTCGGGAAGTGGGATAATTTGCTGCACATCAATGAGGGTGCGAGCACCGTCTTTGTAAGGCTTCGTTCGCACACACTTGATATCGATGCCGTGATCGAGGAGCCAAAGCACAGACGTCGTTAGTTCCTTGCCGAAATCGGCGGAGACCAAATGATCCGTGCGTCTGCGGCAAAATCCTCTTGGTCCGCTCCTTGGTTCGCCATTGCGGACGCTGAATGAGAACAGGCAAAAAGAACGGCGATTTGGAAATCGCCGCTCCCTGGCTTACCAGATCTTTACCCGCGCATCATCCGCGCGATACATCTTGTCGCCCGGCTTGACGCCGAACGCTTCGTAGAAGGGCACCATGTTGCTGACGGGGCCGGTGACGCGGAGGAAGCTGGGGGCGTGCACGTCGGTCTTTACGCGGACCGCAAGATTCTCGGGGCGGATCTGGTTCATCCAGCCCAAGGCCCAGCCGATGAAGTAACGTTGCGCGGGCGTGAAACCGCCGATGGGTTTGCCGCTCTTGTATTGATCGGTTTTCTTGAACGCATCCCAGGCGATGGTGATGCCGCCCAGGTCGGCGATGTTTTCACCCTGCGTGGCGCTGCCGTTCACGTGGGTGGTGCCTACCGCGATGTAGTCGTTGAACTGTTTCACTATCCCAGCGGCGCGTTTATTGAACTCATCGGCGTCTTCTTTCGTCCACCATTCCTTGAGATTGCCGCGCTCGTCGAACTGCCGGCCTTGGTCGTCGAAGCCATGGGTAAGCTCGTGCCCGATGGTAGTGCCAGCGGCGTAACCGTAAACGATCGCGTCGTCCACCTGGGAATCGTCGATGCCGGGCAAAGTGAAGATGGCAGCGGGCAGGACCATCTCGTTGTTCGAGGGATTGTAGTAGGCGTTATAGGTCTGCGGGGTCATCTCCCACTCGGTCCGGTCGACCGGTTTGTGGAGCTTGGCGATGTCGTATTCCGTCTTCCAGATGTTGCCCCGGACACAATTCATCAGGTGCGAGGTGCGATCGACCTGATAGGTCGAGTAATCGCGCCAGCGCTCCGGGTAACCGACTTTCTTCACAACTGTGCCGAGCTTGCCGAGGGCGCGTTCCCGTGTCGGCGGGCTCATCCAATCGAGAGCACGGATGTGTTCGCCCATGGCGGTAAAGACTTCATCGGTCAGCTTTGAGTAACGCTCTTTCGCCTGAGGCGTGAAGTAACGCTCCACGTAAAGCTGCCCGAGCGCGTCACCGAGGTGCGACTCTTCCGCGTCGAGGACGCGCTTGAAGCGTGGCCGCTGTTTCGGCGTCCCGTTCAAAATGGTCCCGAAGAAGCGGAAGCTCTCCGCTTCGAATTTGCCGCCTGCATCGTCGGCAAAGGAATGGGCGAGCATCCAGCGAAGGTAGGTCTTCCAATTATCGAGCGATTGGCCGCCGAGCGACGCTTCCACTTGTTTGAAGAACTCGGGTTGGCCGACGATGACGCTGTCGATGCCCGTGACATGCGATGCTTCGAGGAATTCGCGCCACTTAATAGTCGGCGTGATCGCTGTGATCTCGTCGAGGGACATGGCGTTGTAGTTCTTCTGCGGGTCGCGCAGGTCTTCGAGTTTGCGAGAGGCGCCAGCCAGCTCGGTCTCAAGGTTCATGACGTTGGCGGCGTTGGCCGCAGCCTGCTTAGCGTCATCGCCAAGAAGACCGAACATTCGTGCAACGTGCTTTACGTATTCCGCGCGCAGCTCAGTCGCGCGTTTGTCCGTGTCGAAGTAGTAGTCGCGGTCCGGCAACCCGAGGCCGCCCTGGTAAAGATGGAGCGCGTATTTGTCGCTGTTCTTTTCGTCCTGCGCGATGTAGGGCGAGAACATCGGGTTCGCCCCGATGTATTGGAGGTGAGCAATCGTCTCGAGCAGGCCGCGCTGGTCCTTGATCGCGGCGATCCGTTCGAACTCCGGGGCGAGTGGAGTGAATCCCTGTTTGGCGATCGCCGCTTCGTCCATCCCCGCCGTCCAGAAGTCGCCGATCTTCTGCTGGTTGGACCCGGGTGGCGCAGCCTTATCGGCCGCGGCAGCGCGGTTCAAGGTCAGAACGCGATCGTAGGTTTCCTCCTGGATCACGTGCGAGACTCCCCACGATTTCTCGGACGGCGGGATCGGATGCGCCTTCAACCATTTGCCGACGGCAAAGCGGAAGAAGTCGTCCCGCGGCGAGACTGAACGATCGACGAACTGGTCGAGATAGTTCTCGGCCGTGGCTTTGTTCTTTGTTTCCTTCGCGGGCGGAGCCGAGGCCGGAGGTTTGCCGTTACAGGGAATGGCACCGAGCGCGACCGCTATGACCGCGAAAAGAATATTTTGCATAAGTGGGTTCCTCATTGCGGCACCGAAGAGCCGGGATGTCACCACGGTATGCCGGTGCAGCTTCGACGCGAGTCTGATTCTTGCGCCGATAATTGATTTCTTCCAATTTGGCCTAACGCTGTAAGCGTGACGACACGGCGAGCGATAATCATGCGTTGGTTCTGGATCTTCGCATACGCGGTCCTTGGCCTTTGGTTCGGCCTGTTTGTCGGTCTTCTTTTCTACCGAGCTTGGCAACTAATTCTTCGCTTGTGGCCTGAGTCGTTAGCAGAGCTTCAAGACCCCTTCTTGGAAGGAACGTTAGTCTGCTTTCTCGTCGTCGTGCTCATGGTTTCCGGCGGGCGACCGCGACACGGACGGTATTTCTGGCGATACCCACCACTCCTCTCCGCTCTTCTGCTGATAGCGACTGCCCTGACGGTCACCCTGCTATTTTCGTCGACTGCTGCAGAGTGGGTGGGTGATGCAATCCGCTGGTCCGCATATGTTGGCACAGCTCTCGCATGGTTGAGCATCGGGGTCGTCATCCCGCTGTGCTATCGACGACACCGCCGGCGAAAGGAGCAAACAAGCGATGATGTTGCTCCAAAAGAGCTGCAGCAACTCACCTTCGCCGAGCTTCGAACATGGTTGGGTGATGAGCGACCGATCGAATCTCCAAGTCAAGACTTCTTCGGCGCGGAAGACCGCGCGCGTCGGATCGCGAACGCGCTACAAACGCGTCGCTGCGCCGCCGCTCCGCACTTGATGCAAACGGTGGTGTTGGAGGGGCCACTGGGAGCCGGAAAAAGCAGCGTCATTCGCCTGCTCTCTAACATTTTGGAGGCTGAAGCGAAGCAACGATACTTGCTGATTACTGTGAGCGCTTGGGGATTCTCCTCGTCCGCGGCTCGGCAACATATCCTCAGTCAAATCGTACAGGTCCTTTCAAAGGACGTGGATTGCCTATCCGTGCAAGATTTGCCCCGCGATTACGTAGAAGCTTTCACCAAAGCGAATTCGTGGTTTGCTTTGTTCAAACCGGCACTTGGAGAGCTCCCCCCAGCAGTTCGGCTAAAACGATTATTGCCAATATTATCCGCAATCGATGTTCACTTGGTTGTTGTGATTGAAGATAGCGATCGGAATGACGTTGATTTCAACCCGCAACACCTTCAGTCGATGCTTAATGATTTCCGCGAGGTCGAGCGACTATCATTTATTCTAACAGTCGGCAGCACAAGTCGGGTGGACTTCCCGAAGGTCGCTGAGCAGATCGAGAGCATTCCCGGGCTCTCGCGGGGGGACGCACTGTCCCTTGTCGACCAAGTGAGAGATTATTGCCGCGACAAATGGCCAGCGATTGACCCTCTTGAAAATGAGCCGGAATAGACCAAAAAAGCTCTCGGCGCTGATCGAGACAGTTGAACTGGCGGGTGACTTTTTCGGTCGTCGACAAGCGGCTTGGTCCGTCGCCGTCGGCGATTTGCTCGATACGCCGAGGGCGCTGAAGTTTTCGCTTAATGCCGTCATCAGAGCGTGGGAGCGAATTCACGGCGAAGTCGACATAGATGAGCTAATCATCTTAACCGCACTTCGTTACCGCGCGGGTCCAGTGTATTCATTCCTGATTCGCCGAGCTCTCGATCTTCGCTTGCTCGGCCGCCTGTCGTCACTCGACAGAGATGATGACAAGAAGGAGAGACAGCAGCAATTGGACGAACTTCGAACCGAATGGAAAGAAGCGTTAGCAAAAGTTGATGCGAACCGATTGGCCGTCGAGGCACTGATGGGCGACCTGTTCCCAAGTTCTCATGCGATTACCGGGCGACAAAACTGGCTGCACTCTAATCGTCTTCAGTCCGTCGCATCCTCTCGCGGCAGCGTATATTTGGACAGAATTGCTGCGGGCGCCCTGTCAAAGCACGCGGTAAGGGACCAGACAGTCCTGCGATATCTGGATGCGATGGCGCGGGGCAAAATTCCGGAAAGTTTTGCTGAAACCTTTGTGACTTCTCGCACATTTGCCGAAATCACTGTGTTTTTCGACGACGCGCTCCGTCAGCGTCGAGGAGAACTTGAAGTTTCGACATCTTCTCGTCTTTCAGCTGCTTCAACAATGCTCGAGATTCAATCTAACCAGCATCCAAATCGAATGTTCTGGGAGGGCGCGACGCACCACTTGATAAAACATTGGGTAGAAAAAGGAACCGGCGATCCTGCTTATATTACGTGGGCAACTGAGGAAATTCTGAAGCGCATTCCGAATAATTTATTCAAGGCAACCGAGCTATATCTCGACCTGTTTCGCGATATGCACATTTCGACAGAAGCTCAATCGAGCGTGCGAGACGAAATTTTGGCAAAAGCTAGGAGCGTTTTTCTTGAACTCCCGCCTGGCGACTTCGCAGCGTTATTTCCCGCCCATTTCCCCTACACACTCTCGTACCTTGTGCGTCTGGACACGAAGGGACCATCCGACGCTTTGCGCACTCGACCTCAGGACTGGGCATGGCTAAAGGGCCAGATCCTAAGCGGCCTTCGCGAGCGACCGGATATTCTGATCCCTCAGGTCCTACCTATCTTCGGCACGTATGGGCCTCAGCCAGGCCCGTATGAAACATACAAGTTTATCGACCATTCGGTCGCGGAGTTCTTCGGCGAAGATCGCGCTCGATTTTATGAACTGATCGCGCAGCCGTTCACGCCGCACCCGAACCTCGATGCAAATTTCAAACGCCTACTCCCCCTTGCCGCGGGAGAAGCCCAACTAATATCGGCTGTCCTCGCTGCTGGAGGGACCCCCACCGAATCGACCAATTGACTAGAGGTCAGGCCTAAGAGGCCTTGACCGAAGCACCATCGAGGGCACCCCAGAATCACGGCATTCAGTCGTGTTCCAAATGTGCGCGTATCTGCCGCTCATCGGCCTCCTCACCCCACGCCCGCTGCTGATCGGCGGCTTCGCCAAGGACCGCGGGGCCGAAGCGGGATTGTGGGGGACTTTAGCGATGCGCGAAAGCGGCGCGAGAGATGATTTGCGCATCCTCTGTAGCCGGGATCGGTGATCCCAGCTTCGGCTGCGCTGCACTGGCACGCGCGAAAAGGTGGGCGCAGCATCGCTGCGCGCTCCGGGTCACCTCAAGGCGGAAGTTCTCGAACGCCGGGATCACCGATCCCGGCTACAAACGCGCTCAACCGCGCGTAACCGGCAGCTGGATGTGGAGTTCAAAATAATCGGTCCCGTGAGCAAACGGTCGGCCGACGAACGCTTCGAAGCCCGGTTGATCCGTCGGAACGAAACCGCTCGACGGGAGCCATGTGCCGAAAAGCCAATCGAGAGCGCGCAGCTCGAGGTCGACGCCGCCACGGATTTCGATCTCCGCGACCTCCGTGGCTGGGAACTCGAAGCGGCCGATCCCGTTTCCCGGAGTCACGGCAGGGACGACAAGTGCAATATCGTAACGGCAATTTTGATGCGCCGTGATCTCGGGATTGTCCCACATGTAACCGAGCCATTGGCCCCCAGCGAGACCGCGAGGCTCGGCCCATGCGGTCAATTGCTGGACGGCCTCGACGACCGCTCCTTCGCGGTAGCAATCGCGAACCCGGACGTAGGCCACACAACGCGGCGGGAGCCGGCGGAGCCGGACCTGGAACCCGTCCGGATTCGCCCCCGGTTTGAGCCGGTCGAGCCGATGACGATTCTTCGGGTCCGTGGTCGCAGTCTGCCATTCCTCGCGCCGGTTCCTGCGGAAGGACGCGATGCTAAACCGGCTCGGCGCCACGCCGAATCGTTGTTTGAAACAGCGCGAGAAATCCGACGAAGAATCGAATCCGCAGGCGAACGCGATATCGGTCAGCGACGGTTGCCGGTTGGTCGCCCATCCTTTCTGCGACATAAGCGCAAGCGCGCGCTCGAGTCTCAGGCGTTTGACGAATTCGTTCAGCGGTTCGCCAATCAACGAGCGGAAAATCCGATGAAAATGAAACGGTGAGAAGCAGGCGGCGCGGGCGATGGCTTCGAGCTTTAGCGGCTGGTCGAGGTTCCGCAGGATATGGTCGATCGCGCGGTTCACCCGATCGACGTAATCGAGAGATCGCGCGCGGGTATCGGTCATGAAGTCGGGGAATCCGGAGTCTCGGAAAGAACAAAGCGCGGACGGGCTTGTTCGATTATGAGCACTATCACGAGCAGGAGCATGAGCCGAAGTAGAACCGGAGTCTACGGGGCTCGAACCCGCAACCTCCGCCGTGACAGGGCGGCGCTCTAACCAATTGAGCTAAGACTCCTCGCGAAAAGCGAAGCAGGTTAGGTCGCCCCCCCAACCCCTTCAACCTCTTTTTCGGCGCATTGGACATTGCCTGTTCTGCGAGGGCCACGTAGAAAAGTTCGATTCCCGGCTGGTATGGCGCACGATGTTTTTATCTCCCACTCCAGCCGGGATAAACCCGTCTCCGACGCCGTTTGTTCCGCGCTCGAAAACGCGGGCATCCGTTGCTGGGTCGCGCCGCGAGACGTTCAGCCGGGGCGCTCCTTCGCCGGCGAAATCACGCGGGCGATCCAACAGAGCCGGGCGATGGTGCTGATCTTTTCCGCCCATTCCAACACTTCCGAACAGGTGCTGCGCGAAGTGCAACTCGCGGTCGAGGCCCGGCTGCACATCCTCCAGTTCCGAATCGAGGAAGTTCTTTTGAACGACGACCTCAAATACTACCTGAGCACACCACACTGGCTCGATGCGTTGACGCCGCCGCTGGAGGGCCACCTCCACCGTCTCTCGACTTCAATCAGCGCTCTGCTCGGAAAGCGCAGCAGCCCTTTCCCGTCGACGTCCGAACGGGTCCCGGAATCATCCCCGATCCGACCCGATCCAACGCAGGTCGATTCCGCGCCGGCCCGCCGAAGTTTTTGGCCGTGGGGGTTGGCGCTCGCGGCGGTGGTGGGAGGGATCGTGGTGGGCGGGTTCTTCTGGCGACAGAGCTCGCCTGCGCCCCCTCCCATGGTGTCATGGGCAATGCCGGCTGAGTCGCCGCCTGGTCCGGTCGATATCCATCGGGTCTTGAGAATCAATTTCGACGAACTGACACCCGGTTTTCTGGACTCGGATGCATTCGCTTCGCGGGGAGTACGCCGTTTGAGAACAACCGGTGGCAAACCCGCCATCAACGCCGCGGACGCAGGAATGATTTTGAAACCGGGCCATCAGCACGTCCTGAACGTTCGCGGGAACGATCCGCAAACGAGCCTGATTTTTGAGTTCGATCCTCCGATCAAAAGATTCACGCTCACCCGAATCGGGGCTGATCCCGGGTCGCTCCCAAACTGGACGCTGGAGGCCCGCAATGCGACCGGACAATTGGTCGATTCGCTTTCCGAGATGCGCGGCACGCCAGCAGAACCGCGAATTCGGGTGCCCGGCTATTTCACGGTGACTGCCGATGCGATTTCCAGCGTCGGGGTCGTGGTGGATAACCGCAACGGCACCGGGACCTGGGCGACTTACAATTGCCTGCCGCTGGTCGAAGTCGAGTTCCAACGCTGAACTGGAGCGGCCAGATTCCCGGTTGCTGGTAGGGACGGCTTGCTGCGCCGTCCAGTCTTCCTCTCGGCGTCGCGGACGCCGCAGCGCGGCGTCCCTACCCTTCGCTGGATTTGCGACGCTAGTTCGGCGGGATTATCGTCGCCGTGAGATGGACGAGGAACGGAGAACAATTCCGGGGCCGGAGGATGAGTCCGGGCCGGAAGAGCTGAGTTTGCTGGAAGCCTTCGATCTTCTCGTGGCCTCGATCCCCCCGGAGAACCGGCATCCCCGTGAGCTTTATATCCTGCGTTCGCAGATCCAGGCTCAGGAAGAGACCGTCGGGGAAGCGCGCCGGATGATCGAGAAGCTCGAGCAAGTCGTAGAGAAGGTGACTTCGCCGGCAAATCGGATCGGGACGTATCTCAATAATCCGTCGAAAGACACGGCTCACATCGTGGTGGCCGGCGCGGATTATTACTGCAATGTCGACCCGCGGATCAAATTGGCGACGCTCAAAAAAGGGACTCGGGTGCTGGTCAATGAAGCGTACGTGATCGTTGGCGATCTCGGGTTCGAAACGAACGGACCCGTTACGCGGATCACTGAAGTCATCGGTGAGGATCGCCTCCGGGTTGGCTCGGAGCACGGTCTCCAGTCACTCGTCCTGCAACGCTCAGCCGAATTAATGAAGGCCTCGTTAAAGAGCGGCGACGAAGTGCGGGTAGACCCGAACTATCGCGTCGCGCTTGAGCTCCTCACGCATCCGGAGTCGCGCGAGCATTATCTCGACGAAATCCCGGAGCTGCCCTGGAGCAAAGTAGGAGGACAGGACCAGGCGCTGGAAGCAATCAAGGACGCGATCGAGCTCCCCCTCGTCCACGAGGAGTTGTTCGCGAAATTTCACCACACGACGCCGAAGGGTTTCCTGCTTTACGGTCCGCCGGGCTGCGGGAAAACGCTGATCGGCAAAGCGACCGCCTACAACCTGACGAAAAAGCTCCGGGAAAAATCGGGCGAGGAAATGAAGGAATACTTCATGCACGTCAAGGGCCCGGAGATCCTGAACATGTGGGTCGGCGAATCGGAGCGAATCGTGCGCGACATTTTCGCGACCGCCCGCGAAAAACGCCGGGAAGGTTATCTGCCATTCCTGTTTATTGACGAAGCGGAAAGCATCCTCGGGACGCGCCGCGCTTCGCGTTCCTCGAACATCCTCTCGACTTTGGTGCCGATGTTTTGCTCGGAGATGGACGGGATCGATTCGCTGCATGACGTCGTTATCATCCTGGCGTCAAACCGCGCCGACCTGATCGACCCGGCGATTCTGCGGCCCGGACGGATTGATCGAAAGATCAAGGTCAACCGGCCTAACCGGGAAGGCGCGCGCGAGATTTACCGGATTTATCTGACCGATGACCTGCCCTACGACGGCGCGCTGGCCAAGGAAGCAGGGAACATTGGCGCCGCCATTGATCGGTTAGTCGACCGGGTGCTTGAAGGCCAGTTTGCCCGACGCGACGAGAATAAATTTCTCGAAATCACCTTGCGCAGTGGCCGGAAGGAAACGCTTTATCGGAGCGATCTCTTTAGCGGCGCGATCATCGCGTCGATCGTGGAGCGAGCCAAGGGAATGGCGATCAAGCGATCCATCGCCTCGAACGAAGAGCACGGGATCAGCGAAACCGATTTGCAGCAGGCATTCGTGGCCGAGTTCAGCGAGAACGACATTTTCCCGCCCACCGACATTACGGAAGATTGGTTCAAGCTCATCGACTTCGATCCCGAAAACGTCGTGAAAATCTCCCCGGTGCGGCGGGACGGCCAGGACCGCAGGCCCGTCCGCGGTGTGGTGATCTAGCGATCGCTGGCCGACGCGCAACCAAGGAGCGGCGATTTCCAAATCGCCGACGCTTCCAAGACGGCACTTTCGAAACTGTTGTTGCCTAGACATTCGCTGCCGGATGACGTGACCTTATCTAGCCCGGTGATGCCTCAACCAAGGAGCGGCGATTTCCAGATCGCCGACGCTTCCAAGACGGCGAATTTGGAAATCACCGCTCCTTGGGTAATCAAATCGCGGAGGCCCGGTCAGAGGATCCCCTGGGGACATCGAAATTAGTTGCACAACCGGACGATTGGAAGCGCTTGTTCCGAAGCGTCGGCGATTTGGAAATCGCCGCTCCTTGATAAGACGGCCATTCGAAAATTGCGCGTTCTTGGTAGGATCGCGATTCCGAGATCGCGGCTTCTTGTTAAAGGCGGTTCAAGCGCGGAGCGCTCGATCCACCTGAAGGCGCTTCGACAAGCCGGCAAACAGGCGCTTGGCACAAGCGCCTCTACATCTTTAGCATGCGCGCCATGAAGCACTTCATCGCGCTGATTCCGTTCGCTGCCGCAACCCTGGTCGCCCAGCCGACGCCCGATCCGAAAACGGACGTCTCGAACAAGGCGCTCCTGACGAAGCCAAATCCGGCGGAGAAAGGCGGCGTCGATATCGCGACGCTCCGAAAGGTGGCCGACGCATATTACCAATGGCGAAATGAGAACTTCCCCGTTTTCAGCAGCGACGCGGGTCTCCACACCTGGGACAATCGACTCACGGATTATTCGGCGGCGAAGGTCTCCGAGCGATCGCAGCACGTTCGCAAATTGCTCGATCAGGTCCGCGCGATACCGGGAGCGAAATGGCCGAAGGACGACCGGATCGATTGGATGCTCTTTCGAGCGCAGCTGGAAGGATCCGATTTCAGCAACCGCATCCTGCAACCGGAGAAAACCGATCCCCAACTTTACGTGAACGAATGCTCCAATGGCATTTTTTCGCTGCTCAAAAAGGAGTACGACGCACCGCAAAAACGCGCACTGGCCGCAACCGAGCGCCTGAAGCAAATGCCGGCCATGCTCGCCCTCGGCGAACGCAATTTGCAAAAACCGGTCAAACTTTTCGCCCGGCTCGCGATTGAGTCGGCCCGGGCAATCGACCCGCTTTTCAAGGAAAGCCTGATGACGCTGGCGAAGGACCTTTCGCCGGCCGAACACGACGCCCTCGTGAAAGCCCGCGATGCCGCGCTGACCGCGATCCACGGGTTCGCGGATCGGCTGGAAAAGCGGATACCGGCGATGGTCGATTTCACCCCGATGGGCGAGGCGAATTATAATTACTACCTCAAGAACGTCCTGCTCCTGCCGCTGGATGCGCGGGCTGTGGAGATGCTCGGTCGCGCCGAGCTTGCCCGGTATCGCGCTCTCGAATCGCTCCTCCCCGATCCCGCGCTGGCTGATCCGAATCCCGCCCGGAGCAAACATATTCCACCTGACCAGGCCGCGTTCCTCGCCGCATACGAGAGCCGCCAGCAGGAAATGATCGCGTTCCTGAAAGAGCACAAGATCGTGACCATTCCGGATTATCTAGGCCGGTTCGAGATTCGGCAGTTGCCGGAAGCCTTCAAACCGACAAGTCCCGGCGGCTTCATGAATCCGCCGGGCGTTTATGACAAGGATCCGTCGGGTTTCTATTTCATCCCGACCTACAACCCCGACTCGAAGAACTTTTACATTCGGGCGGCGATTGAAGATCCGCGCCCAATCCTCGGCCATGAAGGAATCCCCGGACACTTCATGCAACTCTCGATCGCGAACCATCTCTCGAACGAAATTCGGCGCCAGCATGGAGACGGAGTGTTCGTGGAAGGGTGGGCGCTCTACGGCGAAGAAATGCTCCAACGGACGGGGCTTTACGCGGACAACTCACCCGCCCACGGCCAGGTCCTGCGCGCTTCCCGGTTCCGCGCTGCCCGGATCGGCGTGGACGTGAACCTGCATACCGGCAAATGGTCGTTCGAACAGGCGGTCCAATATTTCATGGAGGGTGGCGGCCTTGATCGGGAAGCGGCCGAAGGCGAAGCGGCGGGCGCCGCTTCGAGCCCGACCCAAAAAATCACCTATATCGTTGGAAAATGGCAGATCATGAATTTGTTAGGCCGTTATCGCGATAAGGCGGGCGCCAACTTCCAGCTGGGTAAATTCCACGACGATCTGATCAAAAACGGGAACCTGCCGCTTTCGATTGTCGAATGGATCCTGCTCGATGACTCCGCATCCGTGGACCAGGTAATGCGGTAATTAATGACGTCTTTCGCGGTTTTGCGCCAAAGGTGCTGGCTCATCCAAGCCTGGGGCATCGCCCCAGGACCTTGATTGGAGAAGCGACAAGCGCTGAAAGCGCGATTTAAGACGCGTGACCAATACCCGTCGCTCTTAATTGAATCGCACTTTCAGCGCTCGCATTTTACATCCGACGAATACCTGGGGCGTTGCTCCAGGCTAATGTGACTTCGCGCCCTTGGCGCTCGGCATTTCCGGAGCGGAATTGTGGTTACTGGTTCCACGCGTCCTACTAGTTCGACCGGAGCGCGCTATACTTGATGGATGCGCGCAAACGCGGTTGTCGTCATCGGAGGCGGGCCGGCTGGGCTGCGCGCCGCCGAAGTCGCGATTGCCGCCGGCGCGGAAGTGACCGTTTGCGATGGGCAACGGTCCGTCGGGCGGAAATTTCTGATCGCCGGCCGCGGCGGATTGAACCTGACCCATGGCGAGCCCGTGGAGAATTTTCCGGCTCGCTACGATGACGCGCCGGATCGCTGGAGGAATTTACTCGCCGACTTCGGCCCCGAGGAGCTGCGGACGTGGGCGATGGAACTCGGGGTCGAAACCTTCGTCGGCACGAGCGGGCGTGTTTTTCCGCGCGGCCAAAAGGCGGCCGAGCTATTGCGGGCTTGGGTCAGGCGTCTGCGCGCCAGCGGCGTTACGTTCCGCATGGGTTCGCAGTTGAAAGGTCTCGCGCGCGAAGACAATCACTGGCGCATCGCCTTCCAAGGCGCGGACGAAGACTTTTCGATCCACGCCAATACGGTGGTGCTCGCACTTGGAGGCGCTTCCTGGCCGGAGACCGGTTCCGACGGAAGCTGGACCGCGATACTGTCTGCGCACGACGTCGAGATCTCGCCGTGGCAACCAGCCAACTGCGGATGGAACGTTGACTGGCCGCCCGAACTCCTCGCCCGTGCCGAAGGGTTGCCGTTGAAAAATCTCACGGTCCGAGCAGGGGACGAATCCATCTCGGGCGAGCTACTCATCACGCGCCATGGCCTCGAAGGCGGTGCAATTTATCGTCTCGGACGCACCCTCCGGTCCATGACCGGGCCGCGAGTGGCGATCGATTTCAAACCGCAGCTCACCAGCGGACAGATGCGTGAGCGGGCCGCTAATTTGCACCAGCGCACCGAGTGGTTCCGCGCCTGGAAATTGAGTGCCGGTGCGATCGCATTGCTCGAAACCATGGCGCCGGATAATCAGGCAGACTGCGAGACGACCATCGCCCAGGTAAAAGATTTCGAGATCAACCTGGCCGGCCCGCGCCCGATCGCTGAGGCGATTTCGTCCGCCGGCGGCGTCCCCTGGGCTGAGCTCGATGGTTCGCTCATGCTTCGCAAGATGCCGGGTGTTTTCGTTGCCGGCGAAATGATCGATTGGGAGGCGCCGACTGGCGGGTATCTCCTGCAAGGTTGCTTCACCACCGCGACCCGCGCCGGCCGGGCGGCCGCGTCGCATCGCGTCGAATGAGGATGGCAACGGCGTGGTTTTTACTTTACATACGGAGGCGTTCGCCTCCAGATTGCGCCGACCCCCCGAACGATGGCCCAATACAAATACCTCCATTTTCTGAGTCACTCGTGCGACTCGAAATTCGATTCTGGCCTCTCCCCCGGCGCTGTTACGCCGCACTCCGGCATCTATAAATGTCAGGGGTGCGGGGCCGAAGTGGTCTCCGCCGAAGGCGATCCGCTCCCGCCGCCGAGCCATCACCAACATTCTCTCAACCAGGAGAGGATTGCCTGGCACCTGACCGTCGCGACGGCGGCCTGACCTGGCGTCCCCACCCTTTCGCGACCCCGGCCTCATGGCTTATGTTGAGGGGCCATGACACGCGTCTTCGGGATCGAAACGGAATACGGGATCACGGTGCAAGGCGCCGCGACGCTTGATGTAGTGGCCGAATCGATCGAGCTGGTTCGTTCTTATACCGAGCACGGCGCCCACATGAAGTGGGATTATGCGCTCGAAGATCCGCATCGCGACGCCCGCGGGTTTCGCGCTCCGAGCTTGCTCCAGGACACGGATGAGTCCGCCTACTACGAGATCGACCGGAAGCGGCCGCTTAGTTTCGAGGAAATCAAAAGCGATCTCGTCCTCTCGAATGGCGCGCGTTTCTACAACGATCATGCTCACCCCGAATATTCGACTCCCGAATGCACCACCGCCCGTCAGCTCGTCGCGCATGAAAAAGCCGGGGAACGAATCCTGGCCGAATGCGCGCGGCGCCGGACCACGCAGTTACCGGCCGGCCAGAAGGTGCGCCTCTTCAAAAACAACACCGATTTCGCGGGCCACAGTTACGGTTGCCACGACAACTATCTGATTCGGCGCGATCTCCCCTGGGCGGAGCTCGTTTCCGGCGTTCTGCCATTTTTGATTACGCGACAGATTTTCGCGGGCGCCGGCAAACTGGGAATTGAAGCGGAAAGCGGCAATGCCGAGGCCGGGCTGTTCCAGATTTCTCAGAGGGCAGATTTTTTCGCGACGACGGTGAGCATCGACACGATGAACAAACGGCCGCTCATCAACACGCGGGACGAGCCGCACGCGGATGCCAGCCGGTATCGGCGATTCCACGTGATCATCGGCGATTCGAACATGAGCGAATGGGCCACGGCTTTGAAGATTGGCACGACGGCGCTCGTGCTCGAACTGATTGAGCGCGGAAAAGCGCCGGCGCTCGAGATAGCGCAGCCGGTCAACGCGACGAAATCGATCAGCCGCGATGTGGATCACTCGTGGATTATCGAGCTGAGCGACGGACGAAAGATTTCGGCGATCGACGTCCAGCGGATCTATCTCGAAGCGGCGGTACGGGAGAAGCATGACGTCCCGGAAGCCGGGTGGGTGTTGCGCGAGTGGGAAACCGTTCTGAACGATCTGGAGCGGGATGTCGCCTCAACCGCCGACCGGGTCGATTGGGCGGCCAAGAAATTCCTCCTCGAATCGTTTCGCGAACAGGAAAAGCTTGCCTGGTCGGATCCGTGGCTTCAGGCGATCGACCTCGAATATCACAACATCGATCCGGAAGAAGGGCTGTTTTACGACCTGGTGCGGCAGGGCTCAATGCGAAGCGTAGTGAGTGAAGAAGAGATCAAGAACGCAATCTTCACCCCGCCGGAAACGACCCGGGCCTGGTTCCGCGGGCGTTGCGTGGCGCGTTTCAACCACGCCATCAGCTCAGTTCAATGGGATGAGATCCGGTTTTCCGACGGTCCGCGAACGAAACTCGTGAGATTGCCGGAGCCGGGGGGAGATTCGGATCTGAACGAACTCGTGAACTCCGACAGTGATTTCGACGAGTTCTTTGCGCGTCTCGGGTAGGCGTGTGTGTCCAATCCAAGGAGTGGCGATTTCCAAATCGCCGAGCGCTGCAGCTTAGCCGCGGTTTTAAGAAAAGCGATTGAGGGA